>NZ_LOHS01000100.1 GCF_001642995.1 Streptomyces jeddahensis | reverse complement strand
GGCCGGCGGCGACCGGCCGCCGACCATCGGCTACCTCACCCAGATCGCCCGCGCCGCCGAGGACCTGGGCTTCACCGGCGCACTGACGCCCACCGGTGCCTGGTGCGAGGACGCCTGGCTGACCACTGCGATGGTCAGCCAGCAGACGGAACGCCTGAAGTTCCTGGTCGCCTTCCGGCCCGGCTTCGTCTCGCCCACGCTCGCCGCGCAGATGGCCTCCACCTACCAGCGGGGGACCGGCGGGCGGCTGCTCCTCAACGTCGTCACCGGCGGCGAGAGCCACGAGCAGCGCGCCTACGGCGACTTCCTGGACAAGACCGGCCGCTACGAGCGTACGGACGAGTTCCTGCAGATCGTGCGGGGACTGTGGACCGGCGAGAGCGTGGACCTGGCGGGCAAGCACCTGCAGGTCGAGGACGCGAAGTTGGCACGGGTGCCCGATCCGCTGCCGGAGATCTACTTCGGCGGCTCCTCACCCATCGCCGGCGAGGTCGCCGCCCGCCACGTGGACGTCTACCTCACCTGGGGCGAGCCGCCCGCCGCTGTCGCCGAGAAGATCGCCTGGATCCGGGCCCTGGCGGAGAAGGAGGGCCGCAGCATCCGCTTCGGCATCCGCCTCCACGTCATCACCCATGACACCTCCGAGCAGGCCTGGGCCGAAGCGCAGCGGCTCCTCGACGGCTTCGACCCCGAGACCGTACGGGCCGTGCAGAGCGGGCTCGCCCGCAGCGAGTCCGAGGGGCAGAAGCGAATGCTCGCCCTGCACGGCGGCACCAGGGGCAGCCTCGAGATCCACCCGAACCTGTGGGCCGGCATCGGGCTGGTCCGCGGCGGCGCCGGAACGGCGCTGGTCGGCAGCCACACCGAGGTCGCCGAGCGGATCGCCGAGTACCACCGGCTCGGTATCGACGAGTTCGTGCTGTCGGGCTATCCGCATCTCGAGGAGGCGTACTGGTTCGGCGAGGGCGTCCTGCCGAAGCTTGCGGCGCAGGGTCTGTGGTCCCACCCGTCGCCCACTACCGCCGACGCACAGCCTGCCGCCCAGGTGCCGTTCGCGACCGCCGGGAGCGTGCGATGACCCACGTCATAGCCACCGACGCCGAGGCGATCGAGACCGCGGCGCATCTGGCCGCCAAGTTCGCCCGTGAGGCGGCCCTGCGCGACGCGGAACGCATCCTGCCGCGCGCCGAACTCGACGAACTGTCCGAATCCGGGCTCCTCGCCATCACCGTGCCCCGCTCCCACGGCGGTGCGGAGGTCAGCGCCCGCACCCTCGGCGAGGTCATCAGGCTGCTGTCCGCAGCCGACTCCAGCATCGGGCAGATCCCGCAGAACCACTTCTTCTTCGTGGAGGTGCTGAAGGAGAACGGCACGCCGGAGCAGCGCGACTTCTTCTACGCCGAGTTGCTCGCCGGACGGCGCTTCGGCAACGCCCTCGCCGAGAAGGGCACCCAGCACGCCCTGGCCTTCGCCACCCGCCTGCAACCGCAGCCGGACGGGTCGTACGTGCTGACCGGCACCAAGAACTACTCCACCGGCGCCCTGTTCGCCGACTGGATCCCCGTCTTCGCCCTCGACCCCGAGGACCGGCTCACCGCCGCGTTCCTCCCGCACGACGCACCCGGTCTCACGGTCGTCGACGACTGGGACGGCATCGGCCAGCGCACCACGGCCAGCGGCACCGTTCGTCTGGAGCACGTCCCTGTTCCCGCCGACCGGGTCGTGCCGCACCACCTCACCTTCGAACGGCCCGAGGTGTTCGGCGCGTTCGGTCAGTACATCCACGCGGCCGTCGACACCGGGATCGCCCGGGCCGCCCTGGAGGAGGGCGGCGAGCTGATCCGTACGATCGCCCGGCCCTGGGGCGAGTCGGGCGCCGATCGGGCGAGTGACGAACCCCTGGTCATCCAGAAGTTCGGCGAGCTGAGCCTGCTCGTGCGGTCCGCCGAGGCGCTGCTCGACCGGGCCGGGGGCGCCATCGACGCCGCCCGCGAGGCACCCGCCGACGAGGACCTCGCCGCGGAGGCGTCGCTCGCGGTCACCGCCGCCCGCGCCCAGGCCGACACCGCGGCGCTCACCGTGGCGAGCGACGTGTTCGCGCTGATCGGCACCCGGTCCGTGACCGGCGGCCTCGGCCTCGACCGGCACTGGCGCAACGCCCGGACCCACACCCTCCACGACCCGCGCCGCTGGAAGATCCAGCACCTCGGCAACCACGCCCTGAACGGCGTCAACCCGCCCGCCAACGGCATCGTCTAAGGACCGTACGCATGACCACCACCGACCCGGCCTCCATCGACCCGGCCTCCATCGACCCGGCCTCCACCGACCCGGCCTCCACCGACTGGATCTCCGTCGCACGAACGGTCGCCGCCGACCTCGCCAAGGACGCCGCCGAGCGCGACAAGGCCAACAAACCGCCGTTCGAGGAGGCGGACCGCCTGCGGGAGGCAGGACTGCTCACCCTTCTCATCCCGTCCGAACGCGGCGGCGGGGGAGCGGACTGGCGGACCGCCTACGCCGTCATCCGCGAGATCGCCGCGGGAGACGGCTCGATCGGCCAGCTCATCGGCTACCACTACCTGCTGTCGTGGAACGCCCGCTTCTTCGGCGGCCCAGCCGTCGTCGAGCGGCTGGACCGTGCAGCAGCCGAAGGACGCTGGCTGTGGGGCGGGGCCTTCAACCCCCGCGACCCCGACGTCGTCCTCACCCCGGAACCTGGTGGCCACGGCTTCCGGCTCGACGGGCGCAAGAGCTTCGCCACGGGCGCCCGGGTCGCCGACCGGCTCGTCGTCGGGGCAACACGCTCCGACTCCGGAGAACCGCTCGTGGTCTTCGTCGACCCGGCCCACCCGGGAGTCGTACGCAACGACGACTGGGACAACTTCGGGCAGCGGCTGTCGGCGAGCGGCAGCGTGGAGTTCCGCTCGGTTCCGGTCGCGGCGGACGACGTCATCGGGTCGCTGTCCCAGGACGACGGTGTGCTGTCCCCGTTCGCCACCCTGGTGACCCCCGCCATCCAGCTCGTCTTCGTCCACTTCTACCTGGGCATCGCCGAGGGCGCGCTCGCAGCGGCCGCCGACTACACCCGTTCCACCACCCGCCCCTGGCTGCTGTCCGGCGTCGAGTCGGCCACCCAGGACCCGTACGTCCTCGCCACCTACGGCGAACTGGCCGTCGCCGCCCGCGCCACACGCACGCTCGCCGACCATGCCGCCGAGGCGGTCCAGCAGGGCCTGGACCGTGGCCACGACCTCACCGAGCACGAGCGCGGCGAGATCGCCGCCACCGTCGCCGCCGCCAAGGTGCAGTCCACCAAGGCGGCCCTGGACATCACCGCCCGGATCCTCGAACTCACCGGTGCCCGCTCCACCGCATCCGCCTACGGATTCGACCGTTTCTGGCGCAACGCCCGCACCCACACCCTGCACGACCCGGTCGCCTACAAGCTCCGCGAGGTCGGCGACCACTTCCTCAACGGCGCTCATCCGCCCTTCACCCTGTACACCTGACAAGCCAGGAGATCCGCCCCCATGTCCCCGCTCTCCCGCAGACAACTCCTCCGCGCCACCACCGGCGCCGCCGCTCTCGCCGCCGCCGGACCCCTCCTCACCGCCTGCGGTTCCGCCGAGGGCGCCGCGCTCGACCCGACCGGCAAGCCCGACCTGGACGGCGTCACGCTCAAGATCCTCGCCAACCAGCCCAACGCCCTGTCGTTCCAGTACCTGAGTAAGCCCTTCGAAGAGGCCACCGGCGCCAAGCTGAAGGTCACGCCCGTTCCCTACGACAAGCTCACGGCCAAGGCCGTGCTCGACGTGCAGTCGGGCGCGGGCCAGTTCGACGTGTTCATGTACTGGTACGCGGCCGTCGGCACGCTCGCCCAGGGCGGCGTCATCGAGGACCTGACCGCCTACATCAAGGCCCACAAGGACATCGACGCCGACGACTTCCTGCCGTCCCTGTACGACACCTACACCTTGTACGACGGGAAGCGCTGGGGCCTGCCCTACGACGGCGACACCCACATCCTCTTCTACAACACGGAGATCTTCGAGCGTCACAAGGTGGAGCCGCCGAAGACCTGGGACGACTACAACGAGATCGCCGCGAAGATCACCAAGGACGCCAAGGGCACGTACTACGGCACCATCATCGAGGCACAGCAGGTCCCGGTCATCCTCGGCTGCGACTTCGCCAACCGCCTCGCGGGATACGGCGGAACGTTCCTCGACAAGGGCGCGTCCGGCAACCCGACCCTCGACACGCCCGAGGCGATCGCCGCCGCCCAGGCGCTGTTCGACGCAGCACCTTCCGCGCTGCCCACCCCGCTGCAGATCGGCTTCGACCAGGCGCTGCCCGCCTTCCTCGACGGCAAGGGCGCGATGCTCGACTTCTGGACCGACTTCGCCAAACGCGCCGAGGACCCCAAGCAGTCCAAGGTCGCCGGCAAGTGGGGCGTCACCACGCTGCCCGTCGGTGGTGACAACGCCAAGCCGCGCACGTCGCTCGACGCGGGCTTCGGCCTCGCCGTCTCCAAGGCGTCGAAGCAGAAAGAGGCGGCCGCCGCCTTCATCAAGTGGGCGACCGCCGCCCAGCAGAACCTTCTGGTGCTGGGCAAGGCGGACGCGGGCGCCGACCCGATCCGTACCAGCACACTGAACTCCGAGGAGTTCAAGAAGGCGTCCCCCGACTCGTACGACGTCGTCCGCACCGGCCTGGCCGGCGATCCGCTGCCCTGGCCGACCGTGCCGAAGGCCCCCGAGCTGCTCCAGACGCTGGTGGACGAGCTCGCGCTCGGCCTGCAGGGCAAGCAGAGCGCGAAGGAGGCCCTGGAGAAGACGCAGCAGGCGTGGGTCAAGGAGCTCAAGGGGACGACGGGATGACCACCGCGCCCACCCTGAAGGCCGGTCCGCGCACCGTTCGGGGCAGGTCCGGCGCGCGGGTTCCCGGTGGGCTCGCGGCGCCGGCGGTGGCCTTCCTGGTCGTGTTCGCCGCCTACCCGCTGGTCTACCTGATCGGCCTGGCGTTCACCCAGTCGACCCTCGCCCAGCCGCTCCAGCGCTGGACGGGATTCGACAACTTCCGCTCGGCGCTGGAGAGCCAGTCGTTCACCGGCTCTCTGTGGCGGTCGGTGCTGTTCGCGGTGCTCGCCGCCGCGGTTCAACTGGTGCTGGGCACCGCGCTCGCGCTGCTGCTGCGCGCACGGGCCCGGCGCCCCGGACTCCTCGGCACCCTCCTGCTGCTACCGCTGGTCACCCCGCCCGTCATGGTCGGGGTGGCGTGGAAGCTGCTGCTCGCACCGGTCGGCGGTGCCCTCAACGGCGTCCTGCACGTGCTCGGACTGCCCGGCGTCAATCCACTCGGCGGCGCCACCAGTGCGTTCATCACTCTCGTCGTCATCGACAGCTGGCAGTGGACCCCGTTCGTGATGCTTCTGACGTACGCGGCCCTGCTCGGCGTCCCGGACGAGTTGCGGGAGGCCGCCGCCCTCGACGGCGCGGGACGCCGGCGCACCGCTCGCTCGGTCGTCCTGCCGTACATCGAACCGACCCTGCTGTCGGTGCTCCTGCTGAAGCTCGTGATCGGCTTCAAGGTGTTCGACATCGTGTACGTCGTCACCGCGGGCGGTCCCGGCTTCTCCACCACGACCAGTACCTACGACATCCAGCGGACCGCCCTGCAGGAGTTCGACGTCGGTGCCGCGGCGGCCGGGACGGTGGTCTTCTCCCTGCTCATCGGTCTGGTCACCGCCGTCGTCGCCCTGCGCCGCAAGCGCCACGAGGAGGTCGCCGTATGACTACGGCCGAACTCGAACTCAGCCCGAGCGTGACGGACACCCCGCCTCGCGCACCCGAGCCGGGCCTTGCGCGCGCCCGACGCCGCGGAATGCGGCACCACCGGGCAGGACTTACCGTTCTGCTCGCGGTGATCGTCCTGCTCACTGCGGTCCCGGTGCTGTACGTCGTGACCCTGTCGATCCGCTCCCGCGACGACGTGCTCAACGGCGGACTGCTGCCCTCACATCCGTTCTGGCAGAACTGGCCGGACGCCTTCCGCGCCGTCGACCTCGGCCGCTACCTCGTCAACTCCTGGACAGTCGCCGCCGGTTCTGTCGTCCTGACGCTGCTGATCGCCGTCCCGGGCGCCTACTTCACCGCCCGCGCAGGACGCCGCGGTGCGCGGCTCGCCTCGCTGGTCCTGTCGAGCTACTGCGCCCCACCGGTCGTCGCCATCCTTCCCCTGTTCTTCCTGCTGCGGAACCTGGGGCTGAACAACACCCTCACCGGGCTCGCCCTCGTCGACGGCCTGGCCAACGTCCCCGTGGCGATCTGGCTGCTCGACGGGTTCATCCGCAAGGTACCCAGGGAGATCGAGGAAGCCGCCTGGCTCGACGGGCTCGGCACGTGGACGAGCCTGCGCCGCATCGTCCTGCCGCTGATCTCGCCCGGAGTCGCCGCGGCCGCCCTGATCTGCTTCTTCCTCAGCTACAACGAGTTCCTGTTCGCCCTCAGCTTCGCCCAGGACAGCGGCTCCCAGACGCTGCCGGTGGTGCTCTCGCTCTTCCAGGGCGACAAGAACGTCGAGTTCGGCCAGCAGGCCGTCGTCTCCCTCGCCGGCATCGTGCCCGTCTACGTCCTGGCCGTCGCCGCCCAACGCTGGCTGGTCGCCGGCCTGTCCTCCGGAGCCGTCAAGTGACCTCTCTCCCTGACCACTCGCCCCGCCGTATCCATCTCAACGCCTTCGACATGGCCTGCGTCGGCCACCAGTCACCCGGCCTGTGGCGGCACCCCGACGACCAGGCCCACCGCTACACCGACCTCGCCTACTGGACCGACCTGGCACGGCTTCTGGAGCGCGGCGGTTTCGACTCCCTCTTCATCGCCGACGTACTGGGCGTCTACGACGTCTACCAGGGCTCGCGCGACGCGGCCGTCCGTCAGGGCGCGCAGATCCCCCTGTCCGATCCGCTGCCCGCGGTCTCCGCGATGGCCGCGGTGACCGAGCGGCTCGGCTTCGGCATCACGGTGTCCCTCACGTACGAGCAGCCGTACAAGCTCGCCCGTACCCTCACCACCCTCGACCACCTCACCAAGGGCCGGATCGCGTGGAACGTCGTCACCTCCTACCTGGAGAGCGCCGCCCGCAACCTGGGGCTGGGCGAACAGGTCGCCCACGACGACCGATACGAGGTCGCCGAGGAGTTCCTGGAGGTCTGCTACAAGCTGTGGGAGTACTCGTGGGACGACGACGCGGTCGTCCGCGACCGTGAGCGGGGCGTCTACACCGACCCCGCCCGCATCCGCGACATCGCCCACAAAGGCCGCTATTTCACGGTCCCGGGTGTGTTCCTGTCCGAGCCGTCCCGGCAGCGCACCCCGGTCATCTTCCAGGCCGGCGCCTCCCCGCGCGGCCGTGCCTTCGCGGCCCGGCACGGCGAGGGCGTCTTCATCAACGCGGTCAACCCGCGGGCCACTCGGCGCATCGTCGACGACATCCGGGCGAAGGCCGCCGCCGAGGGCCGCGACCCGTACAGCGTCAAGATCTTCATCCTCCTCACCGCGATCACCGCACCCACCGACGAGGAGGCCCAGGCCAAGTACGCCGACCTCATCTCGTACGCCTCCTACGAGGGCGCCCTCGCGCTCTACGGCGGCTGGAGCGGCCTCGACCTGTCCGGACTCGCGCCGGACCAGCCGCTGGAGTACACGGACACCGATGCCGTTCGCTCGGCGCTCGCGATCTTCTCCACCGCCGATCCGTCCCGCCGGTGGACCCCCGACCAGGTCGCCCGCTACCTGGGCATCGGCGGCATCGGCCCCGTGGTGGTCGGATCCGCGGCGACGGTCGCCGACGAACTGGAGGGCTGGGTCGAGGAGGCCGACATCGACGGCTTCAACCTCGCGTACGCCACCACCCCCGGCACCTTCACCGACTTCGTCGACCTGGTCGTCCCCGAGCTGCGCACCCGCGGCCGAGTCCCGGACGCCCACACCGGCACGACTCTCCGCGACGCATCCACGGGCCGGGCAACCCCAGGGTCCGCGACGACCACCCGGCCGCTCGCCATCGCGAACTCGCCGAGCGTGAACGGCACTCGGCCCGCTCACAGCACGTGTGAGCCGTCCGTTCCGCTTCCGCTGGACAGCCTGTTCTGGGAACACTCGGGTTCGGTCATCGACGTCGCTGCTCATGGACGCCGCTCGATGGCGGTCCTGATCTCCTGCCACTGCTGTGGGTCGTCCAGGGCTCCGGCCAGGAGCTGATAGACGGCGCGTTCGCACAGGCCGACCAGTTCCACGCGGGTCATCTGAGGCTGGTCGAGCCAGCTGAGCACGGTCTCTTCCATGAAGGCCAGCCAGCCGCTGACGGAGAGGGTCACGGCCGGTGTCATGGGCATCCCCGCCCCCGCGAGCCCGGTGAGGAGCCATTCCCCGAGGGTGGAGCGTACGGTCCGGTGCAGGGTGCCCAGGTCGTTGCCGCTCTTGGAGAAGCGGACCACGGCGAGGTACATGGCCGGGTGGTGCGCGACGTAGGCGACGAAGGTCTCGATGCCGGAGCGTAGTTGCTCGGCGGGGCTGAGCGCAGGGTCGGGCGCAAGCTGGCCGACAAGCTCCTCCGCCGCCATCTGCACGATCGCATGGCGGAACTTGCGCTGCGAGCCGAAGTAGTGGAAGAGCAGCCCCGGGGAGACCCCGGCCTCTTTGCCACGGCTTCGACCGAGATGTCGTCGATGGTCCCGAGGTCCAGCAGGCGTCGTGCGGTGGCGAGGATCTGCTGCCTACGGTCGCCGAGGGAAAGACGTCGTGCGGACGAGTCGGATCGTGCCATGTGCACATCTTATTGACTTCAAGTCAACAATACCTACTGTTGAGTAGCGCTCAATAGTTGCGCCCGAGGTCCGGGTGTGCGGCCCGCATCAGGTGTGCCGCGTACCAGGACCTCGTAAGCGCTGCCCGCCACCGCCCCCTGTGCGCGACTGAGAGGCCTGCCATGCCGCCTGCCATGCTCAAGAAGTCAGCACAGAACCCCACTTCTCCGACTCCCCGTGAGGACGAGCACGACCATCTGGTCCTGCAACCGCGGGACGTGCAGTTCGACTGGGCGCGGCTCCCTTTGCACTGGATTCCGGGCGAACCGCTGGCGAGCCACGTGTTCAATGTGCTGCATCTCCTGCTTCCCGAGGGCGAGCGGTGGTTCGTGCGCACCTTCAAGCAGGCCCTGCCGATGATCACCGACGAGCGGCTGCAGGAGGACGTGCTCGGCTTCGTCGGACGGCAGGCCGTCCACGCCGAAGCGCACCAGGGTGTGTTGGACCACTTCCTCTCCAACGGGCTCGACCCCGCCCCGTACGTCCGGCACATGGAGTGGCTCTTCCACCGGGTGCTGGGCGACCGCGAGGGCCTGACGCCGTCTCAGCAGCGTGAACACCTCATCGAGCAAGTCGCGTTGATCGCGGCGATCGAGCACTTCACCGCTCAACGAGATCTGCCAGGCCGTCGACGCGCTGATCGCCCACCACGGCTACGACAACCGGCACCAGGTGTACCCGGGCCGCGTCATCGGACACCAGGTCACCCGGATGAAGGCCCGGGGCCCGGCTGGGGTCACCGTCTTCGGCTTCGGCGTACGCACCCTGCAGACCCTCGGCCGAGAGCTGATCAGCGAACGCCTCCACGGCCGCTCCCCCCTGTGGGCCGGCGGACGCTCATCCCGGCACGCCCCCACCCCCGGACTGTGGGCCGTCGAGCCGCACGTCGGCTTCCACGACGTAGGGCTGAAGTTCGAGGAACTCCTCGTGGTCACCGAGGACGACGCCTACTGGCTCGACGACGACCTGCCCCACGTACACCGCTGGACGAAGGACGAGGCCTGATGACCACCACTCCCGAACCCGGATCCGCCGGCAGCAGCCGCACGTCCGAGGCTCCCACCGACGCCGAGTCCCCCCAGCGCACCGTGATCTCCGGTGGCGTCGCCCTCGCCGTGTACGAGCAGGGCGACCCCGCCAACCCCACCGTGCTGCTGGTGCACGGCTACCCCGACACCCACCGCGTGTGGGACGACGTCAGCGCCGATCTCGCCGAGGAACACCACGTCGTCCGGTACGACGTGCGCGGCGCCGGCCGCTCCGGGGCGCTTGCGCGCCGTGCCGGATACCGGCTGCCGCAGCTCGCCGACGACCTTTTCGCCGTGGCCGACGCGGTCAGCCCCGACCGGCCTGTCCACCTCGTCGCCCACGACTGGGGTTCCATCCAGTCCTGGGAAGCGGTCACCGATCCACGGGCGGCCGGCCGCATCGCCTCGTACACCACCATGTCGGGCCCCTGCCTGGACCACGCCGGGAACTGGATCCGGCGCCGGCTCACCCGCCCCACCCCCAGGCACCTCGCCCAACTCCTCGCCCAAGGCGCGCACTCCTGGTACATCGCCGCCTTCCACCTGCCACTCCTCGCACCAGCCGTCTGGCGCCACGGCCTCGCCCGCCGCTGGGACCAGGTGCTCCACCGCATCGAAGGCGTCACACCCCGGCCCGGGCACCCGCAACCGACCCTCCGAGACGACGCGGTACGTGGCATCGGCCTGTACCGGGCCAACATGCTGCCCAGCGTGCTCCGCCCACGGCATCGGCACACCGAGGTCCCGGTGCAGCTCGTCACCCTGACCAAGGACCACTACGTCAGCCCCGCACTGGCCGAGGGCCTGGAGCGGTGGGTGCCGAACCTGTGGCGGCGTACCCTGCCCGCCACCCACTGGTCGGCACTGCTGGAGAAAGGAACGACCGTGGCACGCTTGGTCCGTGAATTCGCCGCCCACACCGAGGGTGCCGCTGCGGCTCCCGGCCTCGACCGGTCCCGCCGCATCCGGCCGGCCGGGCGTCGCCGGGGCAAGTCAGGCGGCAGCTCCTTCGCCGGGCGGCTGGCCGTCGTGACAGGGGCCGGCAGCGGCATCGGACGGGCCACCGCGCTCGCGTTCGCCGAACGCGGCGCGGACGTGGTCGTCTGCGACATCGACCAGGACGCGGCCGAGCGCACCGCGGAGCTCGCCCGCCTGACGGGCGCCGCCGCCCACGCCTACCGGGTCGACGTCTCCGACAGCCCGGCCATGGAGGCGTTCGCCGCCGAGGTCGCCGCCGAGCACGGAGTCCCCGACATCCTCGTGAACAACGCCGGGATCGGCCACTCCGGAACGTTCCTCGCCACCACCGAGAAGGAATGGCAGCGGGTCCTCGACGTCAATCTGTGGGGCGTCATCCACGGCTGCCGCGCCTTCGGCACCCGGATGGTCGGGCGGGGCGAGGGCGGCCACATCGTCAACGTCGCCTCTGCCGCCGCGTACCTGCCCTCCAAAGTGCTGGCCGCCTACGCCACCAGCAAGGCGGCGGTCTCCATGCTGTCGGACTGCCTGCGCGCCGAACTCGCGGAAGCCGGCATCGGTGTGAGCGCCATCTGCCCCGGCATCGTCAACACCAACATCACCCGGACCGCCACCTTCTCCGGACTGACTCCCGAACAACAGGCCGCCCAACAGGCCAAGTTCTCCGGCCTGTACGCCAAGCGCAACTACCCGCCGGAAAAGGTCGCCGACCAGATCGTCCGCGCCGTACTCCGCCGCCGTCCGGTCGTGCCCGTCACCTTCGAGGCCAAGGCCGCGCGCCTCATCGGCCGCATCTCACCCGCCGTCCTGCGCGCGGCCGCGCGCCTGAACGCCACGGGATGAGCGCCGTTCCGCACCCCGGCCCGATGCAGGAGCACGGGCCGGGCTATCGGTCACGGGCGCCCAGCGAGTCGCACCGCCAGACCAGCACTGGGCCAGGCAGCGCTGACGCTCATCCACGGCACTGAGCTGCCCCCGGCCTTGGGCATAGGCGCCTGCGCCGAGAAGACCCTGTGTCGCGGCCGGGCAGTGCCCCAAGGTCGACCCGGCAGCCTGCATAATCACTTGCCTGTCAGGCCGCTGCCCAGAATCATGCACACGGTGAGCGACATGCCCGAGCGGTGGAGCCAGGCCAGCGTCTATCCCGACATGTGGGTGGACCCCGACGAGGACCCCCGTAACAGTGACGGAGTCAGTCCCGACGGTGAGTTGGCGACGCTGCAGGATTTCCTGACGGGCTATCGACTGACCCTGCGGATGAAGTGCGAGGGGTTGAACCCGGAGCAACTGGCGCGCCGGTCGGTGCCGCCGTCGACCATGTCCTTGCTGGGGTTGGTCCGCCATCTTGCCGAGGTGGAGCGGGACTGGCGCAACTGGATTCAGCCAGAAAACCCGGCACCGGAGCTGTACGGAGCGGATGACGGCGACTTCAAGGGAGCCGTAGCGGAGCAGGAGCTGGTAGAAGGCGCATTCGCCGATCTTGCACGCGAACAGGCGGCAACCGATGCGGCGCTGGCCGAGTATGCGGATCTGGGCGCGCGGGTCGGTAAGGACGGCAACTCCGTCCGGGAGCTGTGGGTGCACCGGATCGAGGAGTACGCCCGCCACTGCGGCCACGCCGACCTGCTGCGCGAATGCATCGACGGCCGGGTGGGGCAATAGCCGCTCGCAAGGCCCAGAGCACGCGGGCCGGCCGGAGCCATGGGAGGTGACTCCGGCCGCCGGCGTCCGGACCGCCTTGGCCGCCTTGGACTGCCTTGACGATGCCCGACACGGTCGGCCGCTCGCCGACGCGGCGACGAGGCGCCGCTTCCTCCGTCAGCGTCATCGATGAGTTCGTCGCCGGTCCCCCGCCACTGACGGCGATCGCGGTGGCCCGGGGCTGTGCCGGGCTGAGGTAGTGCACGGTGGTCTGTTCGGCGTGCGGGGCGAGGAGGCCCTGCAGTTCCTCCGCTGCGACCTTGAGGAGGTCGCCGTCGCGGGCTGCGTGGAGGGTTTCGAGGATGAAGGCGACGCGTGTGGAGTCCTCGGTGACGCGGGTGCGGTGGGCGTCGCGGTGGTTCCAGTGTCGGGTCAGGACGCCGGTGGTGTCCGCGTAGATGATCTCGCCGGACTTGGGGGTCTCGACGGTGTCGGGTTCGCCGAGCGGGGTGAAGGACTCGTTGCCGTCCGCGTGGCGGATGACGACGTCGCCGGTGACGTGGGCGAGGTCGAAGGCGCCGGCGGGCAGGCCGTGGCGGACGGAGACGACGTTGTAGGAGTCGACGGCCGGGTTGATACGCGGCAGGGTCCCCTTCTTGGCGAGGCGGCGGCCGAGCGCGTCGACGCTGGGGCGGATGCGGCGGGGGTTGGTGCCGAAGGAGCGGTAGGCGGTGTGCCAGGCCTCGATGCGGGGGTCGGTCTCGTCGGCGGGCTGCCAGGAGCCGTCGGCGAGCTGCTGCTCCAGTTCCTCCACGGCGGTGGTGGTGTGGGGCCAGGGCTCGCGGCCGCGCAGGCCGGTGGCGGTGACCAGGGCGACGAGGGTGTCGGGGAAGGCGTCTGCGACGGCGGGGGTGAGGCTGAAGGCGGTCATGGGCGGGGTTCCGTTTCCTGCGTCCGGGCGGGGGAGGGCCGCGGGTGGGAGGGGGCGGGGGGTCAGGGCTTCCAGGGGCCGATGCGGTCCAGGCGGCGGCGCTGCTGTCGCGCGGTGGGCACGTCGAGGCCCTGGCCGCGTGCGGTGAGGTGGTCGGCGACGGCGGTGCGGTGCTCGACGGGCTTGTGGTCGTCGTATGTGAACTTGGCCAGTACTTCGGTGACTTCCAGGCGCAGGCCGCGGATGCCGGGCAGCATCCGGCCGTACGGCGGCTGGTCGACGGCGACGGGGGCGTGGTCGCCGTCGGGCTGGAAGTGGGCGAGCTGGCGGCGCAGCAGCTCGGCCTTGGCCTCGACGTCGTCGACGATGTGGGCACGGCAGGTGAACTGGACGGCTGTGTAATAGCTGGTGGGGACGCCGTCGGTGGGCGGGGTGCCGGCCTTGGCGCGCCAGGGGCCGGGGATGAAGGCGTAGTCCCCGAACACGGTGAAGAGGACGTGCGGGTCGTTCTCGATCGCCTTCCAGACGGGGTTGGGGCGGGCGAGGTGGACCAGGAGGTGGTTGCCGTTGCTGGTGAAGTGGGTGGGGACGGCGACGGGCGCCTGGCCGGGCAGGCCGTTGACGCTCAGGAGGCCGAAGTCGTGTCCTTCGGCGATCCAGGTCTGCCATTCGGCTTCGTCCAGGTTGGCGTCCCAGGGCTGAACCAGCATGCCGTACTCCTTGGTTGGGGGCTCAGGTCAGGGCGAGGAGGCTGACGGCGACGGCGGCGGTGCCCAGACCGACGAGCTGGCCGCGGTGGATCCGTTCGGCCAGCACCCCGCGGGCGAGCAGGACCGTGCCGGCCGGATAGAGGGCGGTGATCACGGCGACGACGGCGAGGTCCCCGCTGCGGGCGGCGAGCAGGAACAGCAGGTTCGCCAGAGAGTCCAGCACACCCGCGGCGGCCGACATCGCGTACGCGGGACGCTCGGGACCCAGCCTGCGGTGCAGCAGACCCGCCGCGGCCAGGGTGACAGCCGAGGAGACTGCCCGGCCCACGATCAGCGGAGCAACGCCACTGTCGGACGGCGCCTGGTGCAGAAAGATCAGCTGAAGGGCGATGGCGGCGCCCGCGCCGAAGGCCAGCAGCAGCGCCGTACGTGAGGGGCGCGCCGAGCCCGCGCCGTGTCCGGCGCTGACCAGCACCACCGCCACCAGCGCGAGCGGCAGACCCACCAGCCCGGCGGCGGCCAGGTGCTCGCCCTGCAGCAGACCCACACCCACGGGCAGCGCGGCGGACACCAGCGCGGTCACGGGCGACAGCACGTTCATCGGACCGATCGCCAAGGTGCGGTAGAGCAGGGCGAACGCGGCGGCCGAGGCGATGCCCGATGCCGCACCCCAGCCGAGGGCCGCAGCGCTGAACGAGGCGCCGAGCACCGGCCACAGCAGCAGCTCGACCGCGAGACTCGCCGGGGCCGCGATCATCACGGTACGCAGCACATGAGCCTTACGGGCGCCGAGGCCGCCGAGGAAATCGGCGCATCCGTAGGCGAGTGAGCTGCCCAGGGCCAGCAGCAGAGCGATCACGGTACATCCCTTACGATTCAATGGAACGACCAAACCGTACAACAAAGCGACCGAACGGCTCAACAAAACGACCGGGCGGTGCATTCAACTGGTTCAGCTGCGAGGATGGTGATCAGGTGGCCGAGACAGCCGCAGCCCTGCGGACGGTCGCGCACAACGTCCGGGCGGCCCGCATCCGCGCGGGTCTGTCCCTGGAGGAACTCAGCCGAAGGGCCCAGGTCAGCAAGGGTGCCCTGGTGGGACTGGAGAAAGCCCAGGGCAACCCCAACCTGGCCACCCTCGTCCGGCTGGCCGACACCCTCGGCATCTCGGTGTCCGCCCTGATGCAGGGGCCGCCCGAAGGCCGCGTGCGCGTCGTGGCCGCCGACACGGTGGCCCCCCTGTGGACTGGAGAACGCGGCGGCGAGGCCCGGCTCATGCTGACGACGTCAGGCCCGGCCCCGGTCGAGGTCTGGCGCTGGCGACTGGAACCGGACGAGGAATACCCCAGTCACCCCCACCAGGCCGGGGTCGTGGAAACCGTCAGCGTCACCTCCGGCCGGATGACCCTGGTCGTCGACGGCATCGAGCACACCGTCGAAGCAGGACAGACCGCCACGTTCGACGGCGACACCTCTCATACGTACCGCGGCTCGGGCACCGAGACCTGCCACCTGATCATGACGGTCCACCTGCCGCCCGGTCCCGCTTCGGCGACCTGACCCGCCACGACCGAGGAGGCAGCCAAGTCGTTCGCTGCACACCAGGAGAGCGTCGCCACCGCCGACCACGTCCTCGTCGTCGGCGGCGGACCGTCCGGCGTCGAGCTTAGCGCCGAGATCCGCCTGGCCCGGTCGGACGCCCGGGTCACGCTCGCCCACTCCGGGCCGGAGCTGCTCCACTCCACGGGCAGCGAGCGGGCCGGGCGCAAGGCCCGCGCCTGGCTGGAGTCCCATGAAGTGGAGGTGCGGCTCGACACCTTCCGCCTACCTGCACAGTTCCGGCAGGCACCGCAGACAACCCCGCTTCTACCGGCCGATCCACCGAACCCCGCTCATCGTGCGGTTCGGCCCGGCCGACGGCCGCGCGCAGACGTGTGTGCTCGACGTCTCACTCGGTGAGTGACGTCGGCTGCGGCACCGCGGCCCCTACCCCCGTTGACGGCGTCCCGGTCAGGGGAAGGTGAGCGTGCGCGCGAACAGGGTGACGAGGATCAGCACCACGGGGAAGCAGACCAGGAACATCGCGAAGGTGTACCCCATGATGTCGCGCGCCTTCAGTCCCAGGATCGTCAGCGTGGGCAGCATCCAGAACGGCTGCAGCAGATTGGCACTGGCCTCACCGAGGTCGTACACCACGACCACCCACCCCTGGTTCACATGGAGTTGGTTGGCCGCGTCCAGGACGTAGGGAGCTTCGATGACCCACTTGCTGCCGCCGCTGGGCACGAAGACGCCGAGTACGCAGCTGTAGATGGCGATGAATGCCGGATAGAAGAACTCGTTCGACACCGACACCAGCCAGCCTGCGATGGTCTTGCTCAGGCCGGTGAAGGCGATCATCCCGAAGATGCCGCCATACAGAGGGAATTGGAGCAGGACACCTGAGGCCGCGGGCGTGCCGTCCTTGACCGCCTGCGCCAGGCGTATCGGACGCCAGTGCAGGATGAGCGCCAGCAGGATGAGGATGAGGTTGACGGTGTTCAGATCGAGGGCGTTGAGGGCGTTGCCCTCCGCGCGGGCGAAGTGCCGTGCCAGGTACCACACTCCGAGCGCGAACAGCAGGATCGCGAACACGGGGCTGTACTCGATCCACTCTCCGGGCCTGTTGCGGCGCAGCGGAGAGCGTCCCTCACCGACACCGGGACCCAGGTCGATGCCCAGCTGTTCGGCGGTCTTCGCACGCTCGGGCGAGGGCGACAGAAACCAGGCCGTCCCCACCGCTACGACGAAGACGATCGCTGTGGCCGCCATGCCCTGCCACAGGAAGATGGTGTCCGTCAGAGGAATGAGACCGCTGCCGCGACCCTCTGCGATGACCTTCTGGACGGCGGGCGGACTGGATGCGGCGCTGGCGACCTGAAGCGCCGCCGACCCGGACAGGCCTTGGGCCCATACGGTGCCGAGGCCGAGGAAGGCCATCGCGCCGAGCGCCCGGTAGTCCACGCCCGGGACCCGGCGGGCTGTCTCCTTGGCCAGGATCGCCGTGAAGATGAGGCTGAACGCCCAGTTCAGGTAGGAGCTCACCATGGCGACGGCCGCGGTGAACGCGATGGCGCCGCGTGGGGTACGAGGCACCTGTGCGATCCTGGCGATCAGCCGGCCGACCGGCGGTGAGACGGCGACCGCGTATCCGGCGATAATGATCATCGCCATCTGCAGCGTGAAGGTGATGAGGGACCAGAATCCCTGCCCCCATGCGTCGATGAGGCCGTACCCGGTGGTCGCCGCCGGATCGGCCGGGGTGCCGAACAGCTTCTCGCCGGTGGCCAGGCCAAGCGCGAAGACCGCGAACGTGCCCACCAACACGAACCCCAGGGCATCGGGCAGCCACTTCTCGGTGAAGGCGGTGAAGCGCAGCGCCATGCGCGCCAGCCAGTTCTCCCTGCTCACCGCGGGGTTCGCCTCCTGCGAGGGCGCACTGGTCATCGAGTGTCCTCCCGAAGAGGGTTGGGGCCGCCGGGGTCCCGTGGCCGGGTGCGTGCGGTGCCGAAGATCATGTGCCGTGCAGGGCCGAAGGACAATGGCGGTGATCCACACAGCACCGCGTCACTTCATGTGGGGCGTCGCCATTCGGGGCCGTGCGTGAGCCAGTACGGTCTGGGTGTTCCGTGTGCGCTGCGGGCTGACCGATGCCGCCGTGGGGCTGCTGATCGCCGCCGCACCCCTTTTACGTGGGCGTAAGTGCCCTGACTCCGGGGGGAAACACACCGGCGGCAGCCTCTGGTCATCGCGCATGGTTCACATGCCAGCCCACGGCGCGGGGCCCACCGACGGGCTCCCTTCGCGACCGTGCCCGCGGACCTCTGAGTGTCCGCGGTGGGGATTGCAGGGGCGGTGACTGCATTCCCGAGACGACCACACTCCACGGGAGTTTGCAGCCGCGACAGCACGGCGTACAGGTTCGGCACGGTGACCGCGGCGCGGGCGGTGAGCTGCTTGCCGAAGACCGTCCGCCAGTAGCGCCGCACGATGGGCAGGTCCTCCGCGTAGGTGACGACCGGGACCTCCCGGAGTGCGGCGCACACGTCGTCGGCCTCCGGGTAGGTCGGCGGCGCGCCGGGCCCAGTCGGGGTTCGCGACGAGGACGTACTCCTCGTCGGCGAGCGGCACCGAGGCGAGGGCGCGACCGCGGGGGCGGCGCGTGGCGATCACGAGGTCGTGCTGACCGGAGCGCATCTCCTCCAGGAGGGGCTCCGTGAGCCCCTGGGCAACGCGCAGCTGGACGCCGTCGGCCACGAGCGGGACCAGAGCGGGCAGCACCCGGACGCACAGCAGCTCCGACGGACCGGCGAGGTGGACGGGGGAGGTGTGCCCGGTGTGCCCGGCGAGGGGGCCGCTGCCGCCTTCGAGGGCTGCGAGCGCGTCGAGCGGGCCCGCGATCTGTCCCGCCAGCTCATGGGCGCGCGGAGTGGGCTCCACCCCGCGCGGCAGCCGGGTGAACAGCTCGCGGCCGGTCTGCTGCTCCAGCGTGCAGATCTGCGCCGTCACGGTCGGCTGGGAGAGCCCGACGAGCGGGGCCGCCGCGGTGAAGGAGCCGGAGCGGCAGACGGCCAAAAAGGTACGCAGCAGGTTCAGGTCGGCGTGCGACGGGAGCTGCTTGCTGTCGCTCTCCGCGTGTGGGCCTGCCTTCGAGACGTCCCCGAGTGGCAGCGGCAACCGCGGGCGGCAACCATGCAGCCAGGACGACGGAGAATGCACATGGCGAAGATCCTTTTCGTGACGGCGGCTGACCGTCACGAGGCCCCGGGTGCGCCCTCCGACCTTCAGGGCGTACCCGGACCACTCCACAACCACGCAACGACCCACAAACTTCAGGAAGATGACGTCATGACCGACAAGCTCACCGTGAGCGTTCTGGGCACCGGCATCATGGGCGCCGCGATGGCCCGCAACCTCGTGAAGGCCGGACACACCGTCCGCGCCTGGAACCGCAGCCGTGCCAAGGCCGAGCCGCTGGCAGCGGACGGTGCACACGTCGTCGACACCCCCGCCGAAGCCCTGCGGGACGCCGACGTCGTCCTGACCATGCTCTACGACGGCCCGGCCGCCCTCGACGTGATGCGGCAGGCCGCTCCGGCCCTGCGATCGGGCGCCGCCTGGGTGCAGTCGACCACGGCCGGCATCGAGGCCATCGCCGAACTGGCCGACTTCGCCCGCGAACACGACCTCGTCTTCTTCGACGCCCCCGTCCTGGGCACCCGCGCGCCCGCCGAGGCCGGTCAACTGCTGGTCCTGGCCGCGGGCCCCACGGAAGGCCGGGACGCGGTCGCGCCGGTCCTGGACGCCGTCGGCTCCCGCACCGTGTGGACCGGCGAGGACGGCGCGGCCGGCACCGCCACCCGCCTGAAGCTGGTCGCCAACAGCTGGGTCATCGCGACCACCGCCGCGATGGGCGAGGTCCTGGCCCTGTCCCAGGCCCTCGGCGTGGACCCGCAGAGCTTCTTCGACGCGATCGCGGGCGGCCCGCTCGACATGGGCTATCTGCGCGTCAAGTCCGGGCTCATCCTGAACGACCAGCTGTCCCCGGCCCAGTTCGCGGTGGCGACCGCCGCCAAGGACGCACGTCTGATCGTCCAGGCCGGCGAGAAGAACGGCCTCCGCCTCGACGTGGCCGCCGCGAGCGCCGACCGCCTGGAACGCGCGGCCGCACAGGGCCACGCCGACGAGGACATGGCCGCCGCGTACTTCGCCAGCTTCGACGACAACTCCGCCTGACCCCAAGGGAGACCGCCATGTCAAAGCCGCCCTGCCGCCCGAGGCCGTGGAGCTGCTGAGCCGCCCCAATCTCTGTGTGATGGCGACCCTGCGCTCGGACGGCACCCCGGTCTCCACGCCCACCTGGTACGTGTGCGAGGACGGCCGTGTCCTGATCAGCCTGGACGAAGGCCGCGTACGCCTGAAGCACCTGCGCCGCGACCCGCGCGTGACCCTCACCGTCCTCGACACGGACGACTGGTACACGCACGTCACGCTCATCGGCCGGGTGACCGAGATGCACGACGACGACGGCCTGGCCGACATCGACCGCATCGCCCGCCACTACACGGGCAAGCCCTACCCGGACCGGGTCCGCGCCCGGGTCAGCGCCTGGATCGAGGTCGAGCGCTGGCACGGCTGGGGTGCCATGAAGGACAGCGACCAGGCGTCGACCTGAGCACGCGCGGCGGTCACGACGGTCGACGCCGCTGAGTCTCCGCACGTGAGGGGCCTCTTGGCGCGCCCCTCACGTCCCGTCGTTGCCGGTGCGGGCGCCCGCTGGCGGCGGAGCCGCTCGCGCGGTGCACTGGTAGCGGAGGCGGGTGACATGGATGGGCGTCTGTGTCGTGCTGTCGGGGTCGTGGCCGCTGTGTCGCTGGCCGTCGGCCTTGGCGCCTGTGGACAGTCCGGCGGCTCCGGCGGGGACGCCGCGGGCAAGGACCTGAAGATAGGGCTGCTGCTCCCCGGCTACGGGGGAGCCACCCGCTGGGCACAGTTCGACAAGCCCCTGGTCGAGGGAAAGATCGCAGACCTGTGCCGTGACTGCACGGTGGAATACGCCGACGCCGCGCTGAACGCGGCCACCCAGCAGCAGCAAGCGGAGGCGATGATCATCGAGGGGGTCGACGTCATGATCCTCGCTTCCGTCAACTCCGAGACGATCCGCTCCACGATCAACAGGGCGCACGCGGCGAACGTCCCCGTGGTCGCCTACGACCATCTCGCGGAGGGGCCGATCTCGGCATACGTCGGCTTCGACGCCCACCGCATCGGTGAGCTCCAGGGCGAGGCACTTCTCCGGGCCCTGGGCGACAAGGCTCATGACGGCCAGATCGTCATGATGAACGGCGACCCCATCAACCCGGACGCGAGAGAGTTCAAGGCCGGTGCGCTCTCCGTCCTCAAGGGCAAGGTGACGATCGGCAAGTCCTACGACACGCCCGGGTGGAGCATGGACACCGCCCACGCCAACATGGTCGGCGCCATCGCGGCCCTCGGCTCCGACCGGATCGACGGTGTCTACGCCGCCAACGACTGGCTCGCCTCCGGAGTCATCTCGGCCCTCAAGGCCGCCCGCATCAAGCCGATGCCGCCGGTCGTCGGCCAGGACGCTCTTCTCTCGGCCGTGCAGCGCATCGTCAGCGGTGAGCAGTACATGACCGTCTACAAGTCCTACAAGGCCCAGGCCGACGCTGCGGCGGAGATGGCCGTCAGCCTGGGCCGCGGCGAAGGACTGGGCCAGACCCCGAACGAGACGGTCGACAGCCCCACCGACCGCGACATCCCCGCCGTCGTGCTCGCCCCGGTCGCCGTGACGCGGGACAACATCAAGGACACCGTCGTCAAGGACGGCCTGTACACGATCGATCAGATCTGCACCCCGGCCGTCAGGTCGGCGTGCGACGAAGCCGGACTGACTTCGTAAGAGAGCGCAGCGGCCGCACCGGACTCCTCGCCCGACCGCTTCGTTACAGCACCTCGTTTCCGTACATCTCGCCGAGCGGATCGGCGATGAGTTCGATGCGGGCGCCGTCGGGATCCCGGAAGTACACCGAGACCTCGCTGTGCACCGCATGGTCGACGCCGGCCTGCTCGAGGTTGCCGACCAAGTGGCGCCAGCGGTCCGGCTCCACGGAGATCGCCACGTGGTGCAGTCCACCCAGCACCTCGGCGTACGGGCCCACGTCGAGTCCGGGGAAGTCGAAGAAGGCGAGCAGATTGCCGTTGCCGATGTCGAAGAAGAAGTGCGATGAGCCGGGGTAGTCGCGGTTCTCGATCAGCTCGGTCAGCGGAAATTCCAGCACGTCCTGGTAGAAGCGGATGGTCCGCTCGACGTCGCTGCTGATCAGCGCCGTGTGGTGCAGTCCCCGGGCGGACGAGGCGGGCCGCTCGCCGCTCGGTCGCAGGTGCCGGTCCCGGATGCGCTGCCGCTCCGCCTCGAGGGCCGATCGGCGGTCCGGCTCTGCATCCTTCTGCGTCTCGGTCATCAGTCTCCTCGGTGTGTGGCGGGCGTTAACGGGCGTTCGCGCTACCAGGATCCCGGCCGATGCCGTGACAGTCACCGGGGCGGGCGGGTTCGCGACGGGACGTGCTGCGGTGCCCTGTCCGCTCGGTCTTCAGGAACCTCAGTCTTCAGGAACCTCAGTCTTCAGGAACCTCAGTCTTCAGGAACCTCGGTCTTCAGGAGCCGTCAGTAGTCCACGCTCGGGTACCACTCACCGCGGCCCTGCGGGGTCAGGTCGAGGAAGTGCCAGACGGGGGTCAGAAGGTCGATGCCGCGCTCGTCGATGTCGTCGGCCATGCGTGGGTGGGCGGAGTAGAAATGGCGGACAGTGCCGTCGCCGTCGCGGGTGAAGACGGAGATGGTGGAGTCCTGTTCGCCGTCCTTGTCCTCGCTGCCCAGGTCGTACTTGAATGTGCTGTCGCCGCAGCTCAGGAGCCGTAGCCGGTGCCAGCCGCGATTGCGGGCGTGCTGCCGCAGGGTGGGCAGGTCGGCGGCCGCGGCGATGACGAAGTCGGCGTTGCGGGCGATGTGGTGGGCGACGCCGTTGTAGCCGTCGATCCACATCGTGCACATCGGGCAGGGGTCGGTCTGCAGCTTGCCGTACATGAAGTGGTAGACGACCAGCGGGCGGTCCGGCGCGGTGAACAGCCCGCTCAGGGGCACCTCGCGGACCGGTGTGTCGCCGGCGTCGAGGTCGGCCGGGCCCTCGAGGAAGACGTAGTCGTCGACGGGCGGCCCCTGGGGGAGCGCCCGTCGCCGGGCCGCGACCTTCTCGCGGTGGCGCATGAGCTCGATTTCGGCCAGGCGCAGCTCTTCGCGGGCGTCGAGGTAGTCCGTTGACTCCCCGGCCAGTGTGGTGTGCCGATACATCGCGTTCTCCTGGGGTGGCGATCCCCCCGGTCCCGGTCCGGACCCCGGTCTGCCGACCGCGTCCCCGCGGCCCCCCGCCTCCCCGAACCAGTCCTTCGAGTTTATGGCTGCCGTCCCCTCGGTGCTCGGCGCCGCGGCCGGGCGGCTCCGAGCGAGCCCGACTCCTCGCGGGCCGCGGCCCATCAGATCGGCTGACCTGATTCCCGATTTGCGCACCCCTTGACACTCGAGCGACACGGTGGGAATTTTTTATCGATACAAACGCCCCGGGTGCGACGGACGTAACGGCCCGGCCAGCACGGCAGAGCCCCTGCCGCTCACGCTCACACTCACGTAGTCCACCCCTGCTGACCTGGAGTACCCCGTGCCCAACGCCACCGCGATCATCAACCTCGACATCGAGGGTCCGAAGATCAGCCGCCACCTCTACGGCCACTTCGCCGAGCACCTGGGCCGGTGCATCTACGGCGGCTTCTGGGTCGGCGAGGACTCCCCGATACCCAACGAGGGCGGCATCCGGCTCGACGTCGTGGAGGCCCTGCGGGCCCTGAACATCCCCAACCTCCGCTGGCCGGGCGGCTGTTTCGCCGACGAGTACCACTGGAAGGACGGCATCGGCCCCAGGGACCAGCGCCCCCGTATGGTCAACACCCACTGGGGCAACGTCGAGGAGAACAACCACTTCGGCACCCACGAGTTCATGGCCCTGTGCGAACTGCTCGGCGCCGAGCCGTACATCAGCGGCAACGTGGGCAGCGGCACCGTCCAGGAGATGAGTGAGTGGGTCGAGTACCTGACCCGCGAGGGCGACAGCCCCATGGTGCGGCTGCGCAAGGCCAACGGCCGCGAGGAGCCCTGGCGCGTGAAGTTCTGGGGCATCGGCAACGAGACGTGGGGCTGCGGCGGCAACATGCGCGCCGAGTACTCCGCCGACCTGGCCCGGCAGTACGCCACGTACTGCCGCGACCACGGCGACAACAAGCTCTACCGCATCGCATCGGGCGCGTCCGACGCCGACTACAAGTGGACCGAGACGCTGATGCAGCAGATCAACTGCTTCGGCTGCGAGGCCACACCGCGCACCTTCTTCCAGGGCATCTCCGTCCACTACTACACGCTGGCCGGTCCCTGGGAGGCGAAGGGCAGCGCCACCGACTTCGACACGGACGACTACTACCGGACGATGGTCTCCGCGCGGAAGATCGACCGCATCCTCACCGGCCACTCCACGGTCATGGACTGCTACGACCCCGGCCGGAAGGTGGGCCTGGTCCTGGACGAGTGGGGCACCTGGTGGGACGTCGAGCCGGGCACCAATCCGGGCTTCCTGTTCCAGCAGAACACCCTGCGCGACGCGCTCGTGGCCAGCACCCACTTCGACATCTTCCACAAGCACGCCGAGCGCCTGTACATGGCCAACATCGCCCAGACCGTCAACGTCCTGCAGGCGATGGTCCTCACGGACGGCGACGCGCTGGTGCTGACCCCGACGTACCACGTCTTCGAGATGAACAAGGGCCACCAGGACGCCGCCTCGCTCGCCGTGCACCTGCGCAGCGACGACGCCCGCCGCGCAGTGGGGGATGCACAGCTGGACACCGTCTCCGCTTCCGCCAGCGTCAAGGACGGCACGGTCCTCATCTCGCTGTCCAACCTCGACGCCGAGGAGCCCGCGGACGTGACGCTCGACCTGCGTGGCGGCTCCCTCGGTGAGGTGACCGCGCGCATCCTCACGGCCGACCGGCTGGGGGCCCACAACACCGCGGACACGCCGGGAGCGGTCGCCCCGCGCACCTTCGACGGCCTGAAGGCGACCGACCAGGGCCTGGCCCTGACGCTGCCGCCCCACTCCTTCCTCACCGTCCAGGCCCCGCTGGCCTGATCACGCCGTCGCCCTCCGCAGACCCGACCGAGGCGTCGGGTCTGCGCCGTCCCGCCCGACGCCCCGCTCCGTCCTCCGCACCCGTACAGGAAACGATCGGCCATGACGCGACCCGCACGCCCCATCCCCGAACGACACCTGCGTCCGCCGATGGGCTGGAACAGCTGGGACTGCTACGGCACGACCGTGACCGAGGAAGAGGTCCTCGCCAACGCGGTGTTCATGCACGACCACATGCTCGCGCACGGCTGGGACACCGTGGTCGTCGACATCCAGTGGTACGAGCCCACGGCCCGCGCCCACGGCTACAACCCCGACGCCCCGCTGATCCTCGACGACCACGGCCGCCAACTGCCCGCGCCGAACCGGTTCCTTTCGGCGACGGACGGTGCGGGCTTCGGGCCGCTGGCCGAGCGCGTGCACCAACTCGGCCTGCGGTTCGGCCTGCACATCATGCGCGGCATCCCGCGCCGCGCCGTCGCCGACCGCCTGCCCGTGGCCGGCACCGACTTCACCGCCGACGAGGTCGCCGACACCAACTCCGTCTGCCCCTGGAACAGCGACAACTACGGCCTGAACCACGACCACCCGGGCGCCCAGGCGTACTACGACGCGCAGGTCGCCCAGTTCGCCGAGTGGGGCGTCGACTTCATCAAGGCCGACGACATGCTCTTCCCCTACCACGAGCGGGAGATCTCCGCCTACGCCCGGGCCATCGCCCGCAGCGGCCGGAACATCGAGCTGAGTCTGTCGCCCGGCACCGATGTCTCCCTCGCCCACCTCGACCACCTGCGGGACAACGCCACCATGTGGCGCGTCTGCGACGACCTGTGGGACCGGTGGGAGGACGTCGAGGCCCAGTTCGGCCGCATGGCCCGGTGGGCTCCGTGGCAGGCCGCAGTATCGACAAGCGGCTCCGCCGCGGGGGGCTGGGCGGACGCCGACATGCTGCCGCTGGGCCGTATCGGCATCCGGGCCGAGCGCGGCGACGACCGGCTGTGCGCCCTCACCCGCCCCGAGCAGATCAGCTTGATGACGCTTTGGCTCATCGCCCGCTCGCCCCTGATGATGGGCGGTGATCTGCCCAGCAGCCCGCGGGAGACGATCGAGCTGCTCACCAACGACGAAGCGCTCGAGGTCCTGTGGCACAGCAGGGACAACCGCGAGGTCCTCCGCGAGAGGGACCTCGTCCTGTGGACGGCCGGTGACACCGACGGGCGCACCCGGTACGCCGCCGTGTTCTCCCTGGCCGACGCCCCCGAGCGCGTCACCGTCCCGCTCGGCTCCATCGGCGCCCGTCCCGGCGACCGCATCCGGGAGCTGTGGACCCACAGCGACACCAAGCACGACGGCCGCCACCTGCACGTCGACCTGCCGGCCCACGGAGCGGCTCTGTATCGCATCACCGAGGCCGACAGCACCGACAGCACCGACAGCACCGACTGAACTCGGCCAGGCGCGGTGCGCCCGCAAACGGCGGGTGCACCGCGGCGGCCGCGGCGGCCGGTGGCAGGCTGTGCGCCCGCCACCGAACCGGCAGGTTACGACGTGGGTGAAGCCCTAGCATGGCGGCGGGCGAGTCCCAAGGCGGGTGAGTCCCAAGACGCAGACCGGGGGCGAACGTGGCAACGATCCAGGACGTGGCGAAGGCGGCCGGGGTCTCCCCGATGACCGTCTCGAACGTCATCAACGATCACCCCAACGTGCGCCCGGCAACGCGTAAGAAGGTCCTGGACGCGATGGCACGGCTCGACTACCGCGTCAACGTCGCGGCCCGCAACCTGCGCACCGGCCGGACCGGTACCGTCGGACTCGCCGTCCCCGAGGTCAACAGCCCCTACTACGGCCGGCTGGCCGCCGCCATCATCAGCGCGGCCCAGCGGCACAACCTCCGGGTCAGCATCGAGCAGACCGGCGCCTCGCGGGAGAACGAGCTGGACGCACTGTCCCTCTCGCGCAACCGGCTCTACGACGGGCTCATCCTCAGCACCGTGGGCATGGGCCCGGCGGACGTCGAGCTGCTCAAGGTGGACTACCCGGTGGTCATCCTGGGCGAGCGGATCTTCGGCGGTCCCGTCGACCACGTCGCCATGCCCAATGTCGACGCGTCGCAGGCTGCCACCCGCCATCTGATCGAGCGGGGCTGCCGGAGCATCGCCATCCTGTGCGGCGTGGTGAGCGAGGAGACCGACGTGACCAGCCTCCGCCTCACGGGCTACCGGCAGGCGCTGCAGAGCGCCGGTCTGCCCGAGGACCCCGGCCTCCTGCAGAGCGTGGAGACGCTCACCATGCACGATGGTGCGCGGCGTGCCCGGGAGATGGTGGAGAGCGGTCTCGACTTCGACGGCGTCTTCTGCGTGACCGACACGGTGGCCATGGGCGTGCTGCGTGGCCTGGCGGACGCCGGGGTACGGGTGCCGGACCAGGTCAAGGTGATCGGCTTCGACAACGTCCAGGAGAGCGCGTTCCTCATCCCCTCGCTGTCCACCATCGACCCGGACCACGACACGATGGCGCAGCGGGCGGTCGACCTCCTGGCCAGGCGGATCCGGCAGAACGAGCCAGGGGCGGATCGCGAGGAGTTCGTCAGCCCCTTCACCGTGGTCGTCCGCGAGTCGACGGGCGGCTGAACCTCCCAGAGGCACCTCGGTCCCGCGCTATACGTCCCGGTCCCGTTCCTTCGGCGAACGAGTGGGCGGCCACTCCTCGCCCTTCTCGACTGGGGTGAGCCGGGTGAGCGCCTCTCTCAGCCCACGGCAGACCTGCTCGATCTCCCGGCGGGTGTGGTCCCGCTCAGTGATGGTGGCCGCGAGCAGCAGAGCCGTCAGGGCCACAGTCCCGTTGAGGGCCTGCACGATGACCATCTTGGCGAGGAGGTCATGACCGGAGAACGGACCGGACCCGTTCGCGGCCGCGTCGATCGCGATGACCGAAACGATCAGTACGCAGGGGGCGGCGCCGGCCAGCTGGAAGCGGAACGCCGCCCAGATCAGGAACGGGAACACGAGGAAGAGCAGGGCGAGCGTGCTCCGGGTGGCCACCGTGGCCACGGCTGCCGTACCGGCCAGCAGGGCCACTGCCTCGGCCCACCGGTGGACGGGGACGCCGCGCGGCCACCGCCAGGTGCGGATCACGAGCAGGAGCGGTGCGATGACCAGCACGCCCATGGCATCGCCCGTCCACCACACCGACCAGTCGGGCCAGAAATCGTCGGCCGGAACGGCGCCGGAGAGCACCAGTACCCCCGTACCGACGGTCGCACTGACCAGCATTCCGCCCAGCGCGCCGAGGAAGACCAGGGCGAGCGCGTCCCGCAGCCGGTCGATCTCGATGCGGAAGCCCGCCCGTCTGAGGAGCAGATACGCGCAGACCGGGGCCAGCGTGTTGCCGGCCGCGATCGCGGCCACCGGAAGAATTGAAGGACCAAGCGTCACGTTCACCAGGAACGCGCCGATCGCGATCCCGGGCCAGATCCGCATCCCCCACAGCAGGAGGCTCACCAGGGCGATACCGGTCGGCGGCCACAACGGTGTGATCTGACCGCGGACCAGCTGCTGCATGAGTCCGATCCTGGCGGCCGCGTAGTAGACCGCCGCGATGGCAACGATCCGCAGGCCCACGGCGGCGTGGTGCCGGAATCCCTGGCCGCTGATCGCCACGGCGGTCGTGTCCTTACGCGTCGTAGGTGAGAACGAGGACGGCGGCGTCGTCGCTGTGGCCGGTCAGATCGGCGACTTTGATCACTTCGGCGGCCAGGCTGTCGGGGTCCGCGCCGCACGCGTCACGGACCAGTTCGACCACCCGGTCCAGCCCTTGCTCGATCTCGTAGTCCGGTCCTTCCACCACGCCGTCCGTGAGCAGGACGAAGGCTCCCTTGCCCGTCAGCTGGCGGCGGGTCGAGGTGTACTTCTCGTCGGGCACGATGCCCAGGGGCAGACCCCCGTCGGCCATGACGACGTCGCAGCGGCCCTCGTCCGTCGCCCAGACCGCGGGAATGTGTCCGGCACGAGAAGCCGTCAGCTCGCCGGTCGCCGGGGCGAAGCGGGCGAACAGGCAGGTCACGAAGAGGTCGGAGCCCATGGAGACGAGCAGGTCGTTGGTGCGGCGCAGCACCTCGGCCGGGTCCGTGGTGGCCACTGCGACGGCGCGCAGGCAGGTGCGTACCTGCCCCATGTAGGCCGCGGCCTCGACGTCGTGGCCCTGCACGTCTCCGATGGCGAACCCGATCGAGCCGTCCTGCATGGGGAAGACGTCGTACCAGTCGCCGCCGATGTCCAGACCGTCCCTGGCGGGCGCGTACCGTCCCGCGACCTGCAGACCCGGCAGACGCGGTATCTCGGTGGGAAGGCACTGGCGCTGCAGCGCGGCCGCGAGCTCCACCCGGGCCTGCTGCAACTTGATCCGCTCGAGTATCTGGCCGGTGAGCTGACCGAGCGTGCGCAATCGCTCTTCGGCGCTGGTGGGCGGAGCCGTACGACGTCGAGCCATGGCATGACACTCCGGTGCTTGTCGGAGTTGCGCCACTTATCACGTTACCGCTGTTGAAGGAGACTTTTACTGGTTGATTCTGGTGACCGTGCGGTGAGCCGGCGAGCGTACTGAGGGCGGGCATGACGGGTACCCCGGTGTCATGGCCCTCGAGCCGGCTCCGGTCGCCGCCATGGCGCCGAAGGGCGAGGCTGTAAGGGGGCAGAGCGCTGTGAGGAGAGGAGCGAACCGAGGGTGAACAGCACGCAAGCGTCCGAGCCGGCCGTCCACGCGCATGAACCAGAGGTCACGGTGGAGCTCAGCGAATGCTCGGCGCAGGACGCCCACACCGTCTTCTCCGCGCTGCGCGCGTCCTTCGCATGCGACCGCCGGCCCAACGAGGTGCCGCACGAGGCCCATGCGACCCGCCCGACCGTCTGGAACGCGACGTTCGACGTGTGTGAACCGGGATCCGCGGGCAAGCTGGGCGCCGTGGCCGAACCCGCCCGGCTGACGGGTCACGTCATCGCGAACATCCAGGGCGGCTACCACGCGGTCGACCGGCTGCGCGACACCCTGGCCGCCGTGTTCGCCGTCGAGGTGGTGGGCAAGGTCTCCGGCGACCAGGAGACCGAGAACCAACTGCGGCTGACGACGAAGTAGCCGGCGGGGAGGACGGCGGACCGCACTGAACCGCCGCCGCTGGGGCGCCGCTCAGTGCGGTGGAATCTCCGACAGCGCCGCGCGGCAGCGGTTGAGGTAGTCCGCCAGGTTGCGGCGCTGGGCGGGGGTGAGGCCGGAGAGCATCCGCTCCTCGAGCTCCCGCACCGCCTCCTCGTACGTGTCGAGCAAGTCCCGGCCGGCCTCGGTGAGGCTGAGGAGCAACACCCGGCGGTTGTCCGGGTTGCGGCGGCGGTTGATCAGGCCGCGCCGCTCCAGGGCGGTGACCATGTCCGCCATGGACTGCGCGGTGACGAAGGAGTTGCGGGCGAGCTGCGCGGAGCTGATCCCGTCGCGGCGGCGGAGCACCGTGAGCGCGGTGTACTGCAGCGCGGTGATGCCGGCCGGCTTGACCAGCTCGTCCAGGTGGGAGCGGGTCACGAGCTCGACCTGCTTGATCGTGTACAGCAAGGTCGGATGCGGCACCTCCGCGATGCCCGTCGCCCCTCCGTCGCTCCTGCCGGCCGTGCGCGCCACGTGGCCCCTCCACTGGTTGCGTCATTCAGGTTTCCTGATTATGCCCGGGCTCTTGCCATCGACGCCATGGGGCGTAATCATCAGGAAACCTGTTGGTCGCAGTGGTGCGGCCACCATCTGTGCGGTGCGGCGAGCCGCCGCGCCGGGAAGGCGAGCGGGCCATGTCCCTTTCCGAGGAGCAGAACGTCTCCACCGTGCGCAGGCCGCACATCGAACCGGGCAGGCTTTTCATCGACGGCGAGTGGCGCGAAGCGGACGCCAAGGGCCGCCGGGACGTGATCGACCCGTCCACGGGCAAGGTGCTCACGACCGTCGCGGAGGCCGACGACTCCGACCTCGACGCTGCCGTCGCGGCGGCGCGCAAGGCGTTCGACGAGAGCGGCTGGGCGCAGCTTCCGGGCCGTGAGCGGGCCCGCATCCTGAACCGGGCCGGCGATATCATCCGCCGCCGCGCCGACGAACTCGTCGCCACCGAGAGCGCGAACGTCGGCAAGCCCGTGTCACTGTGCCGTGCCGTCGACGTCGCGACCGCCGCCGAGGAGTACGAGTACTGCGCGGCCCTGGCGCAGACCGTCGAGGGCTCCACCCGGCAGATCCCGATCCCCTCGCACGCCTACACCCGCCGCGAGCCGCTCGGCGTCGTCGGCGCGATCACCCCCTTCAACTTCCCGCTCATCCTCAGCAGTTCGAAGATCGCCCCCGCGCTGGCCGCCGGCAACACCGTGGTCCACAAGCCCGCCGAGGAGACCCCGCTCAGCGCCCTGCTCATGGCGGAGATCCTCACCGAGGCCGGAGTCCCGAACGGCGTGCTGAACGTCGTCACCGGCAGCGGCTCCGTCGTCGGCGAGGCTCTGCTGCGCCACCCCGGCATCGACAAGGTCGCCTTCACCGGCTCGACGAAGATCGGCCGCCACGCGGCCGCCATCGCGGGCGAGGCCCTCAAGCCCGTCACCATGGAGCTCGGCGGCAACGCCGCGCACATCGTCTTCGAGGACGCCGACCTGGAGAAGGCGATCGGCGCCGCCATCAAGGGCTTCGTCTTCAACACCGGCCAGTTCTGCATGGGCGGACCGCGGCTGCTGGTGCACAGCTCCCTGTACGACGCCGTGGTGGGAGCGCTCTCGGGCGCCGTACCCGGGGTGCCCGTCGGCGACCCGTTCGACCCGGCGACCGTCGTCGGACCGATGGCCGGCGAGCGGCACCTCGCCAAGGTCGAGGAATACGTCCGCATCGCCAAGGAGGACGGCGGCCGCATCGTCGCCGGCGGTGAGCGTCTGGACCTCGGCGGTGGCTACTACTTCCAGCCGACCGTCATCGCCGACCTCGGCAACGACTCCCGTGCCGTGCAGGAGGAGATCTTCGGCCCGGTCCTCACCGTGCAGTCCTTCGACACCGAGGACGAGGCCGTGGCCATGGCCAACAGCACGCCCTACGGCCTGGCGTCCGGCCTGCAGACGAAGGACGTGGCCCGTGCCCACCGCGTGGCCGCCCGGCTGCAGGCGGGCATCGTCTGGGTCAACGACTGGGCCATGCTCGACCCGGCCATCCCCTTCGGCGGCGTCAAGCAGTCCGGTTTCGGACGGGAGTACGGTCCGGAGGCCCTGGAGGCGTACACCAAGGTCAAGTCCGTGGTGATCTCGCTGGCCTGACGGGCGTCCTCCGGGCCGCAGCCGGTCCGCCCCCGCCGGGGAGGTCCGGATCGCCAGCCCTCGTTGCTCCCGGCGAGGGCCTTTCTCCCGGATGAGACCTCGTGCCTCCCCTGCAGGCCCCGTCCCACTCGATCGGCCTTCCTCAGTCCCCGATCGGGCGGCTTCGCCGCCCGATCCGCGCTGTGTCCGCAAGGAGCTTGCACTTGACTTCTCCCCATAGCCGAAGCAGGGGGATTCAACCCTCGCGGGTTGAGCTTTCTGCTTCATCGACAGCAGCCGACCCGAACTAACGGCAAGGGTTGGTGTGCCAGCCATCGCTCTTACGCCAGCTCCACAGACCTGACATCCCGCCAGCCCGGCGGTAGGCCCGACCGGCTTGGTTATCGCCGACCGGGCGCGCCGATCCTATCGCACGGCTGCGGGTCGGGGTGCCGCGATCCGCCCTGGCGGCCAACCGCCGTTCCCTGCCCTGCTCCAGTATCCCCTCCGCCCTGAAGGGTGGAGCTTCCACGGAGGATTCCCCATGACCACCACCACTGCCGCGGCCGTCGTCGAGTCGGCGGGCGCCGGTTTCTCCCTCACCGAGGTCGAACTCGCCGACCCCCGCCCGGACGAGGTCCTCGTACGCATGGTCGCCGCGGGCGTCTGCCACACCGACCTGGGTGTCGCCGCGGGCGGACTGCCCTTCCCGCTGCCCGGCGTGCTGGGCCACGAGGGCGCCGGTGTCGTGGAGGCCGTCGGCTCCGCCGTGAGCCGGGTCAAGCCCGGCGACCACGTGCTGCTGTCCTTCACCTCCTGCGGCCGCTGCGCCAACTGCCGCGACGGGCACCCCGCGTACTGCGAGGCCTGGCTGCCGCTGAACCTGCTCGGCGGCGCCCGCGCGGACGGCTCGGCCACCGTGACCCGCGGCGGCGAGGCCATCGGCGGGCACTTCTTCGGCCAGTCGTCCTTCGCCCGGCACGCCCTGGTCGACGAGCGCAGCCTGGTCAAGGTCCCGGCGGACGTGCCGCTGGAGCTCATGGCTCCGCTCGGCTGCGGCGTGCAGACCGGTGCGGGCGCCGTGTGGAACGTACTGAAGCCCCGTCCCGGCGCCACGCTCGTCGTCACCGGTGCGGGTGCCGTGGGCCTGTCCGCGGTCATGGCGGCCCGGCTGACCCCCGCCACCCGCATCATCGCCGTCGACCGCGTTCCCGCCCGCCTCGAGCTGGCGCGCGAACTCGGCGCCACACACACCATCGACACCACCAGCGACGACCTGGCCGAGACCGTCGCCGAGATCACCAGTGGCCACGGCGCCGACGGCGTGGTCGAGACGACCGGCAACATCCAGATGGCGAGCGCCGCGATCGGCAGCCTCGCCGCCCGCGGCACGGCGGTCCTGGTCGGCGCTCCCGCCTTCGGCTCGACCGTGCCGGTCGACGTCAACTTCATGCTGCCGGGCCGCCAGGTCGTGGGTCTGACCCTCGGCGACAGCGAGACGGAGGCGCTCATCCCCGTCCTGGTCGAGCTCGTGGCCTCCGGACGCATGCCGGTCGACCGGCTGGTCAAGCACTACAAGTTCGAGGAGATCCAGCGGGCGGTCGGCGACGTGGTCGCCGGCGAAGCCATCAAGCCGGTCCTGAAGTTCTGAGCCACCCGGAACACGCAGGACCACGACACAGGACCACGCACGCAGGACCACCGGGCCGCCGTGGCGTTCGCACGCCGCGGCGGCCCTCGCGTCGCAACCGCCGAGGTGGCAGCAGCTCCGCCATTGTGGAACAGCAGGTACGGCCCGACTGGGCCGGTGCCGACGGCAAGCCGCAATGGGCAACGGGCAAGGGGCAAGACGTGAACAGTACGGATGTGTTGCGCGACGGCTACGGCCGCATCCAGGAGGCGGTGCACGCCGCCGTCGAGGGGCTCTCGCCCGAGGAGCTGACCGCCCGCATCGATCCCGGGGCCAATTCGATCGCCTGGCTCGTGTGGCATCTGACCCGGGTGCAGGACGACCACATCTCCGACGTCGCGGGCCTCGAACAGGTCTGGCTCACCCAGAACTGGGCCGACCGCTTCGGACTGCCCTACGCGAAGGGGGCCACCGGCTTCGGACACAGCAGCCGCCAGGTCGGGAAGATGAGGATCGAGTCGGGCGACCTGCTGCTCGGGTACTACGACGCGGTGCACGAGCAGACCCTCGACTTTCTGAGCGGCCTCGAGGACGGCGACCTCGACCGCATCGTGGACGAGAGCTGGACCCCTGCGGTCACCCTCGGCGTCCGCCTGGTCAGCGTCATCGAGGACGACCTCCAGCACGCGGGCCAGGCGGCTTTCGTCCGCGGCGTGCTGGAGCGCCGTGAGGAGGACTGACAGACATCGCTTCCGTGGTGCGGTTTCCCCGAGCCTCAGGTCGGGTCCGTCGCCCGTGCGGCCGGGCGGCCCATCGTCCCTGGTCCGATGGGGCGTAGCCACGGTGCCGACGCAGCCCGGAGCACACGGGTTCTCGTACGGAAGGGTTTCACTGTCGTCCGGACGGGTCTTCGTAGGGGAGGGAAGGCCCTGGAACGCACAGAGGAGCAGCGACATGGGACACGGCGGAGACGTCATCGCCGAATTGATCACCGATCACGAGGAAGTCGAGGAGATCTTCGTCAATATCGAGGGACTGCCGTCCGGCGACGAGATGCGCAAGAAGCATGCCGACCGGGCGACCATCGAACTGGTCCGGCACTCGGTGGCGGAGGAGGCGTATCTCTATCCGGCCGTACGCGAGCACATCCCCGGCGGTGGCGAGATCGCGGACAAGGAGCTTGAGGACCACGCCCGCGCCGAGCGCACGATGAAGGACCTGGAAGGCCTCGACGCCGACGATCCCCAGTTCGACAGACTGATCACCCAGCTGATCACGGAGATCCGGGAGCACATCACGGACGAGGAGGAGAACCTCTTCCCGCGACTGCGCGAGTCCTGCACCGCCGACATGCTGAACGAACTCGGGGACAAGGTGAGGCAGGCCAAGAAGACGGCGCCCACCCGCCCGCATCCGGCCGCTCCCGACCAGCCGCCCCTCAACAAGCTGCTGGCACCCGGTGTCGGACTCGTCGACCGGCTGCGTGACACGCTGACCGGCCGCGGCAAGGAGTCCTGAGGGCGCTCCGGGAGCGCGAATCTGCCCGGCCGCGTGAGGTCGCGACCCACGAGCCGGGCAGACGCATGCCCAGGGCAGTCACCTCCGTCGGGGTGGCCGCTCCCAGCCGTCCGGGGTGCCGCTGCGCCCACCCGTTCCGCCCTGCGGAACGCCTGCCCACAGCGAGCGCTCGGCGCCGCACACCACCCCATTCACGGCCGCGGCGACCGGTCCCACCCCAGCCGCTGGCGGAGGCGGGCCAGTCGCGGATAGCGCTCCCGCTGCTCGCGTGCGTTGCGGTCGAGTTCCTCCAGCAGGCGCTTGGAGCGGTGCTCCATGTCCAGCTCGTCGAGGATGCGGTTGACCTCGGTGAGCAGCGCACCGTGGAGGTGCCAGTTGCGGGGGTCCTGCTGCACGCCTTCCAGCAGCACGAGTGCCAGTTTGTCGCGGCTCGCGTTGGCCGCCGCCAGTTCGCCGGCGAGCCTTGCCTCGGCGGCCTCGGCGTTCTCGCTGACCTGGGTCGTGACCAGCACCGCGAAACTGACCACGGCATCGGCGACATGGCCCAGCAGTTCCTGCAGGGCCACACCGATGTCCCGCCGGAGGAGCGGCTCGTCGGTGCTCCGTACCTTGGCGATATCGGTGAGGGTACGGGAGAGGACACGCAGGACGACCGTGCAGATCTCCAGGGTGTCGAGCCCTGTGCGCAGGACGACGCGATGCAGCAGCCCCTCCTTCACCCGCGGGTTGAGCCGCAGGCTGTCTTCCGCCTGCCGCAGCGCCGCGTCGACTTCGGCGATGTCGTGGTCGAGGCGGCGCGCCTCATGCAGCCGGTCGGCCGCCAGCTCAGGCGGCGTGGGCGAGGTCAGCTGCTCACCGCTGCGCAGCAGCAGCCGGCGCATACGGCGGGCCAGATCCTCGATCGAGGCGCCCGCCTCGCCGACCCACACGGGCGGCACCAGCAGAAAATTGAAGGCCAAGCCCACCGCGGCGCCGATCAACGTCTCAAGGACCCGGTCCCACGCGGTGTCGGCCACGCGTGTCACGCCGAGCACCAGCATGGCGCTGATCGCCACCTCGGGCACGAACTCGCTCACGCGGACGAAATGGCCCACGGTGAGAGACGCCAGGATGATCAGACCGAGGCTCCACCACGTCAGCCCCACGAGCACGCTGAATCCGATGGCGATCAGGACGCCGACCACGACGGAGTTCACGCGGCGGACGCCGGTGGTCAGCGTGGCGTAGAGAGTCACCTGGACGACCAGCAGCGCGGTGAGCGGAGCGGTCAGCGGCGCCGGTTCATTGCTCAGCTGGAGTGCGACGACATAGGCGATGGTGGCCGCCGCGGTGGAACGCAGCGTCTGCACCACGACGGGCTCGCGGCTCCACTTCACGAACTCGGCCACCGGCGCAGCGACTGCTGCACCACGTACTTGAGGCATCCTTGTCACTTCCCGGCTCTGCGGCACCACAGACCACCAACGTGGTACAGGGTGCCGCAGGGCGCGCGAAAGCGTGGCCGCGTCCGAGGGCTGGGATCATCCGCCCGCGTACGCCTTCTCCAGGGCGGCGATGTCGAACCTGACCATCGAGAGCATCGCCTCGGTGGCACGCTTCGCCTTCTCCGGGTCCGGGTCGCTGATCATCTCGATCAGGCCTGCGGGGATGACCTGCCAGGACACGCCGAACTTGTCCCTGAGCCAGCCGCAGGCGACTTCCTGGCCGCCCTCGGAGAGCCTGTCCCAGTAGTAGTCGAGCTCCTCCTGGTCGTCGCAGAAGATCTGGAACGAGATGGCCTCGGTGAACTTGAACTCCGGCCCGCCGTTCAGGGCGACGAACTTGTGGCCGTTGGCCTCGAACTCGACGGTCACGACAGAGCCGGCGGGACCCGGCCCAGCCTCGCCGTACCGGACGATCCTGCCCAGCCTGGAGTCCTTGAAGATCGAGATGTAGTAGTTCGCCGCCTCCTCTGCCTGCCCGTCGAACCACAGGCACGTGGTGAATCCCTTTGCTGCCATCGGTACCTCCTTGCAGATGGACTGTGCAGCTGTACCGACCCGTCCCGGGCCGAAAACTCATCGGTGCCCGGGCGGACGTCCTGTTCACCCGTGTGATCGGCTCGATCGGGGGCACCCAGCACCCCAAAAGGGTGTTTCAGCTGGTGAGGTCAAGGCGGTGGGAACCATGCAGCTGCCCGTGGTCGTGGGCGTGGACGGATCCGAGCCGAGTTTTCGGGCCGCCGAGTGGGCCGCGGACGAGGCCGTGCTGCACGGGGTGCAACTGCGCGTGGTGCACGCGTCGCTGTGGGAGAGATACGAGGGCGAATCGCTCGCCGATGACGTGGGCGATCCGTCGGAGCGGGTGATAGCCGAGAACATCGTCTGCGCCGCCGCCGAGCGTGCGCGGCTGCGCAATCCGGAGGCGAAGATCTGTACTGCCATTCTGCCGGAGGACACGGTGACCGCGTTGCTGCGCGCGGCCCGGAACGCGTCGGTGCTGGTCACAGGTTCGCGGGGCCGGGGCGGTCTTGCCGGGCTGGTGCTCGGCTCGGTGAGCTTGGCGGTCGCCGGCCGTGCCGACTGCCCGGTGATCGTGCTGCGCGGCAGCCTCGTCACGCACAGCGGGCACGGGCGTGTCGTCGTCGGTGTCGGCGAGCCGCCGCGGGGCATGGCCGCCGTGCGCTTCGCCTTCGAGGAGGCCGAGGTGCGCGGCGCCGAGCTGCACGCCGTACGGGCCTGGCGGCGCCCGGCGCACGACACCCCGAACCATCCGCTGATGGTGGGCGACCCGGCGCACTACCTGGAGTCGCGGGCCGCGGAGATCCTCGACGAGGCGCTGGAGGAGGCCGAGCAGGACCATCCCGGAGTCAGGCTGTGCCGGCGGACCTTCGAGGGGACGGCCCGCAGGGCGCTCCGCGAGGCGTCCGCCATGGCCGATCTTCTGGTCGTGGGCGCGCAGCGCCAGCACGGCCATGGTCATTTCGGCCTTCAGCTGGGCCGGATCGCCCACTCGATGCTGCACCACGCCGCGTGCCCCGTCGCCGTCGTACCGCAGCGGGCCTGAGCCGTGGCCCGGTCAGTCCGTCAGGCTCGCCGCGTGGTCGGGGACGTATGTCTGCAGGTCGCGTGGCGGGCGCTCGTAGCCCTTGGACGGCGGCCTGGGCGGCAGTTCGAGGTCCGGCAATGCCACGTCGTGGTAGGGAACGGAGTCGAGCATATGGGCGATCATGTTGATCCGTGCCCGGCGCTTGTCGTCGCTCTCGACCACGAACCACGGCGCTTCCGGGATGTCGGTGTGCACCATCATGTCGTCCTTGGCGCGCGAGTAGTCCTCCCAGTGCGTGATCGACTCCAGGTCCATCGGGGAGAGCTTCCACCGCTTCGTCGGGTCCTCCAGACGCTTGCGGAAGCGCCTCTCCTGCTCGGCGTCGCTCACCGAGAACCAGTACTTGCGCAGCAGGATGCCGTCCTCGACCAACATCCGCTCGAAGATCGGGCACTGGTGGAGGAACCGCTGGTGCTCCTCCTTCGTGCAGAAGCCCATGACGTGCTCGACGCCCGCGCGGTTGTACCAGCTGCGGTCGAAGAGCGCGATCTCGCCCGCCGCGGGCAGATGCGCGACATACCGCTGGAAGTACCACTGAGAACGCTCGCGCTCGGTGGGTGTGGGCAGGGCGACGATCCGCGCGACCCGGGGGTTGAGGCGATCGGCGACCCGCTTGATCGTGCCGCCCTTGCCGGCCGCGTCCCGCCCCTCGAACACCACCACCAGCCGGGCGCCCTCGGCACGCACCCACTCCTGAAGCTTCACGAGCTCGGTCTGAAGGCGCAGCAGCTCGCGCTCGTAGACCTTCCGCGGCAGGGCGGTCGGCTCCTCGGACTTGTTTCCGGCCATACCGCCTCCGTACCCCGACGACGCTCACCTACGACGCTACGGAGCCATTCATGCCCAAGGCCAAGCGCCAGGACAGCACGGTACTGACCGACGACGAACTGACCAGCCTCAACGCCCACTGGAGGGCCGCCAACTACCTGTCCGCGGGCCAGATCTACCTGATGGCGAACCCGCTGCTGAAGGAGGAGCTGCGCCCCGAGCACATCAAGCCGCGGCTGCTCGGCCACTGGGGCACATCGCCGGGCCTGAACCTCGTCCACACGCATCTCAACCGCGTCATCAAGGCCCGCGGCCGCGACACGGTGTGCATCTGGGGCCCCGGCCACGGCGGCCCGTCGGTCCTCGCCAACTCCTGGCTGGAGGGCAGCTACACCGAGACCTATCCGGACGTGACCCGGGACGAGGCCGGGATGGAGCGCCTCTTCCGGCAGTTCTCCTTCCCCGGCGGCGTGCCCAGCCACGTCGCCCCCGAGACCCCGGGCTCGATCCACGAGGGCGGCGAGCTCGGCTACGCCCTGGCGCACGCGTACGGCGCCGCACTGGACAACCCCGGTCTGCTCGTCGCCTGCGTCATCGGCGATGGCGAGGCCGAGACCGGCCCGCTGGCGGCGTCCTGGCATTCCAACAAGCTCCTCGACCCCGTCCACGACGGCGCCGTGCTGCCGATCCTCCATCTCAACGGCTACAAGATCGCCAACCCGACGTTCCTGGCCCGGCTCCCCGAGAGCGAACTCGACGAGCTGCTGCGCGGGTACGGCCACGAGCCGATCCACGTCTCCGGCGACGATCCGATGACCGTGCACCGCGCCCTGGCCGCGGCTCTCGACCAGGCCCTGGACCGCATCGACCGTGCTCAGCGAGCGGCCCGCGAGGATGGCGCGACCGAGCGACCGCGCTGGCCCGTCATCGTGCTGCGCACGCCCAAGGGCTGGACCGGACCCGGCGAGGTCGACGGCCAACAGGTCGAGGGCACCTGGCGCTCCCACCAGGTGCCGCTCGCCGGAGTACGCGAGAACCCCGAGCACCTGCGCCAGTTGGAGCAGTGGCTGCGCTCGTACCGGCCCCAGGAGCTCTTCGACGAGCACGGCCGGCCCCGCGAGCAGGTCCTCGCCTGCATCCCCGAAGGCGACCGGCGCCTCGGTGCGACGCCGCACGCCAACGGCGGCCTGCTCGTCAGGGAACTGCCGATGCCGGGACTGGAGCGCTTCGCCGTGCCCGTCGACAAGCCGGGCGCCACGATGCACGAGCCCACCAAGGTCCTCGGCGGCTTCGTCGAGCAGATCATGAAGGCCACGCGGGAGCGCCGCGACTTCCGGGTCGTGGGCCCCGACGAGACCGAGTCCAACCGGCTGGGCGCCGTCTACGGCGCCACCGGGAAGGCCTGGCAGGCGGAGGTCCTGCCGTCCGACGAGCACCTGTCCCGGCACGGCAGGGTCATGGAGATCCTCTCCGAGCACCTGTGCCAGGGCTGGCTGGAGGGCTATCTGCTCACCGGCCGGCACGGCCTGTTCTCCTGCTACGAGGCGTTCGCCCACATCGTCGACTCGATGGTCAACCAGCACATCAAGTGGCTGCGGACCTCACGGCAGCTGTCCTGGCGGGCCCCGATCGCCTCGCTCAACTACCTGCTGACCTCGCATGTCTGGCGCCAGGACCACAACGGCTTCTCGCACCAGGACCCGGGCTTCGTCGACCATGTCCTGAACAAGAGCCCCGAGGTCGTACGGGTCTATCTGCCGCCGGACGCCAACACCCTGCTGTCGGTCGCGGACCATGTGCTGCGCAGCCGCGACTACGTCAACGTGATCGTCGCCGGCAAGCAGCCCTGCTTCGACTGGCTGTCGATGGACGAGGCGCGGGTGCACTGTGCGCGCGGCGCCGGCATCTGGGAGTGGGCGGGCACCGAGAACGGCGGGCGCGAACCCGACGTCGTCCTCGCCTGCGCCGGGGATGTGCCGACGCAGGAGGTGCTGGCCGCGGCCGGGCTGCTCCGCCGCCATCTGCCCGATCTCGCGGTCCGCGTCGTCAACGTCATCGACATCGCCCGGCTCATGCCCCGGGAGGAACACCCGCACGGCATGAGCGACTTCGAGTTCGACGGCCTCTTCACCCGCGACAAGCCCGTGATCTTCGCCTACCACGGCTACCCGTGGCTGATCCACCGGCTGGCCTACCGCCGCGCGGGCCACCACAACGTGCACGTCCGCGGCTACAAGGAGCGGGGCACCACCACGACCCCGTTCGACATGGTGGTCAGCAACGACATGGACCGCTACCGGCTGGTCATGGACGTCGTCGACCGCGTCCCCGGACTCGCGGTGCGCGCCGCCGCCGTACGCCAGGAGATGGCCGACGCCAGGACCCGCCACCACGACTGGATCCGCGCGCACGGCGTCGACATGCCCGAGGTCGCGGAATGGACCTGGGCCGGATGAACACCACGGCAGGGGCGCTGCCCCGGATCCTGCGCGGCATGGCGGGCGTGATCCTCGACACCGACGGCGTGATCATCGACTCCGCACGGGTGCACGCCGCCGCGTGGCAGGAGGCCTTCGACACCTGCCTGCGCGCCCACCCGCCCCCGGACCCGGCCCAGCGCCGCCCCTTCGACGTACGCGAGGACTACCGGCGGTACGTCGACGGCAAGTCACGCCTGGACGGAGCAGCCGACTTCCTCGCTTCCCGCGGGCTCGACCTGCCCCCCGGCGACCCGGCGGACGGGCCCGGAACGGACACCGTGCGGGCCGTCGCCGCGCTCAAGGAGAGACTGTTCACCGACCGGCTGCGCGCACACGGCGTCGATGCCTATCCGGGCACTGTGCGGCTGCTGACCGTGCTGCACTCCGCGGGAATCCCGCTGGCGGCAGCGTCCGCATCCCGGCACGCCCGCGAACTCCTCGAACGCGCGGCTGTGCTGGCCCTCGTCGACGTCCTCGTCGACGGCGTCGAAGCCGCCCGGCTGCACCTGCCCGGCAAGCCCGATCCCGCCCTGTTCCTGGAGGCGGCCCGGCGACTGGGCGTCCTGCCCGCCGCTGCCGCCCTCATCGAGGACGCCCTGGCCGGTGTGGAGGCGGGGCGGCGCGGCGGCTTCGGACTGGTCGTGGGCGTGGACCGGGCGCGCACCCCGCACACACGTGCTGAACTGCTGAAGCAGGGAGCGGACCTGGTGGTACACGACCTGGGGGAGCTCCTCACCGAAGACAGTCCGGAGAACCGACGATGAGCCACTTGACCTGGGAGTACGAGGGCTACGACCCGGTACAGGAGCGGCTTCGCGAATCACTCTGCACCCTCGGCAACGGCTATGTCGCGACGCGGGGCGCCCTCCCCGAGTGCACGGCGGACGCCGTCCACTACCCCGGCACCTACATCGCGGGCTGCTACAACCGCCTGAGGTCGGACGTGGCCGGGCGGATCGTCGAGAACGAAGACATCGTGAACATGCCCAACTGGCTGTCTCTCCGCTTCCGTATCCGCCCGGAGCGACCAGAGGCATCGAATCCGTCGGGGTCCAGGGAGCCGGCACAGTTGGCCGTGCCGTCCGAGGACGGCGGACGACCCGGGCAGCGCTCCCGGACATCCTCCTCCGCCGTGACGCTCGAGGCCACCGCAACGCTCCAGACCGCAGAGGCACCCCCTGCCGCCGCGACCGACCACATGGGCTGGTTCACCCCGGAGACGCACCGGCTCGTCTACCACCGCCAGACACTGGACCTGGACTCCGGCACGCTCGAGCGCGTGTTCCGCTACGAGGACGAGCTGGGCCGCCGTGTCGCGGTGCGGCAGTCGCGCCTTGTCCATATGTTCCAGCCCCATCTGGCCGTGCTGCGCACCCAGTTCACCGCGGAAGGGTGGGAAGGCGACCTCGAGGTCGAGTCCGCCATCGACGGGACGGTGGAGAACACGGGCGTCGAGCGGTACCGGCAGCTGAACACCCGCCATCTCACCCACGTCCACACCGGCTCGTCGGCCGAGGACACCGTCTGGCTGCGCTGCCGCACCAGCACATCCGACATCCGCGTCGGCATGGCGGCCCGTACGACCGCGGACACGCCGTGCGAGTCGGTCGTCCGCCACGAGGACATGAAGGTCGTCCACGTCCTGCGCTTCCCGCTGGCTCCGGGGCGCACCGTCACCGTCGACAAGACCGTGGCCCTCCACACGTCCCGGGACCGGGCCATCAGCGATCCGCTGCACGCGGCGGTCGACCGGATACTCCGGGCCCCGTCCGCCGAAGCGCTGCTGACCTCCCAGTACACCGCCTGGCAGCAGCTGTGGAACATCGCGGAGCTGGACGTGCCGGGCGGCTCGGGCTCCATCCTGCGCCTGCACCTCTTCCACGTCCTGCAGACCCTGTCGCCGAACACCGCCGACCTCGACGTGGGCGTGCCGGCCCGCGGTCTGCACGGGGAGGCCTACCGGGGGCACGTCTTCTGGGACGAGCTGTTCGTGCTGCCGTATCTGAACCTGCACTTCCCCGAGGTCTCGCGGGCGATGCTCGACTACCGCCACCGCCGCCTCGAACGCGCCTGCTGGGCCGCCCGAGACGCGGGCCGCGCCGGAGCGATGTACCCGTGGCAGAGCGGCAGCGACGGCCGCGAGGAGACGCAGAAGCTGCACCTCAACCCGCGCTCGGGCCGGTGGCTGCCGGACCACTCGCACCTCCAGCACCACGTCGGTTCGGCGATCGCGTACAACGTGTGGCAGTACTGCGAGGCCAGCGGCGACACGGAGTTCCTGCACACCAAGGGCGCCGAGATGCTGCTGCAGATCGCGCGCTTCTGGGCGAGTTCCGCGACGTACGACGAGGCGCTCGGCCGGTACCGGATCCGGGGTGTCGTCGGCCCCGACGAGTACCACGAGGCCTATCCGGGGGCGAAGGAGGCGGGCCTGGACGACAACGCGTACACCAACGTCACCGCCGCCTGGGTGCTCGCGCGGGCGATCGACGTGCTGCACCTCCTCCCCGAACCGCGCCGCGGGCAGCTCTTCGAACGCATCGGGCTCGAACCGGGGGAGCCGGAGCTGTGGGAGGACGTCTCGCGCAGGCTGCGTGTGCCCTTCCACGCGGGCGTGATCAGCCAGTTCGACGGCTTCGGCGATCTCGCGGAGCTCGACTGGGACGGCTACCGCAGGCGCTACGGGGACATCCGGCGCCTCGACCGGATCCTGGAGGCCGAGGGCGACTCGGTCAACCACTACCAGGCCTCCAAGCAGGCCGACGCGCTGATGCTCGGCTACCTGTTCCCGCCCGCCGAACTCCGGGGGCTGTTCCGCAGGCTCGGGTACGACCTTGACGAGAACGACTGGCACCGCACGGTCGACTACTACCTGCACCGCACCAGCCACGGCTCCACGCTCAGCAGCCTCGTGCACGGCTGGGTGCTGGCCCGGGTCCAGCGCGCGGAGGCATGGCTGTACTGCCAGGAGGCGCTGGCCGGGGACATCGCCGACGTCCAGGGCGGGACCACGGGCGAGGGCATCCACCTCGGCGCGATGGCGGGCACGCTCGACTTCGTCCAGCGCGGGCTGACCGGCCTGGAGACCCGGGCCGGCGCCCTGTGCCTGGACCCCGTGCCGCTCCCGGAGCTGTCCGAGTACGGCTTCGCGGTGCGCTACCAGGGCCACTGGGGTGTGCGGTTCGTGCTGCGCTCGGGACAGCTGGAGGTGACGGTGCCGGAATCGGACCAGGACCCGATCGACATCACCCTCCCGGACCGCACGGTGGCCGTCGCGCCGGGGGAGTCCGTCACGCTGATGCTGCCGCACGGATGACCTGCGTTTTCTTCGCGGGCCGGCCCGCCGTGGACCGCCCTCGCGAGCCGACGCAGGCACTCATGGGGACCAGGCATACATATGGATCAATCGTTAGAATTCCGGCATGGGAGAGCGGCCTGTCGCGCCCACTGCGCCCGAGCTCGTCATCGAAACCGAGTCGGGATCGACGGTGATGAATCCGAGCCGGGACTATCTCGTCGGGCGCGACCCGATGAGCGACATCGTCCTCGACGACGCCCGGGTCTCGTGGCACCACGCGGTGCTGCGCGCCGAGGCCGGGGGCTGGACGATCGAGGACACGGGCAGCACCAACGGCACGTACACCGACGGTCAGCGGATCCGCGTCCAGGGCGTGGGTCCGGGCAGCGTCATCCGCTTCGGCAACCCCGCCGACGGCCCGCGCGCCGTCCTCGTCGGCCGGGAGGCACCCGACTCCGACGCGGCCGGTCCTGTGCCCGGTGTGGAGGAGGCCCGTCCCGCGGCGGCCCACGAGCCCGAGCGGCCGACGGCCGTCCTCGCTCCCGCCGCCACGGGCACCTTCCGCAGGCCGACCACGGTCCGGCCGCTGCCCGCCCGCACCGTCCGGATCGGCCGCGCCGACGACAACGACCTCGTCATCGACGATCTGGTGGTCTCACGCCGCCACGCCGAACTGCACGTCCACCACGACGGAACGTACGAGATCGCCGACCTCGGCAGCCACAACGGCACCTTTCTCAACGGCCAGCCGGTCGACCACGCACCGGTCTCCGAGGGCGACATCGTGGGCATCGGCCACACGGCGTTCTGCCTCGTCGGCGACCAGCTGCAGGAGTACGTCGACACCGGCGAGGTCTCGCTGGACGTCCATGATCTGACGGTCGCGGTCGACGGAGGCCGCCAGACGCTCCTCGACGGAGTCTCCTTCCCCGTCAGCGAGAAGAGCCTGCTCGCCGTCGTCGGCCCCAGCGGCGCCGGAAAGTCCACCCTCCTCAACGCACTCACAGGGCAGCGCCCCGCCGACCACGGCACGGTGCTGTACGACGGCCGCGACCTGTACCACGACTACGCCGAGCTCCGTCAGCGCATCGGCCTCGTGCCGCAGGACGACATCATGCACACGCAGCTGACCGTCCGCCGGGCACTCGGATACGCGGCCGAGCTGCGCTTTCCGCAGGACACCGCCCCTGCGGAGCGGTGGGAGCGCGTCGACGAGGTCCTCCGTGAGCTGGGCCTGGAGGAGCGCGCCGGCCAGCCGATCCACAGCCTCTCGGGCGGCCAGCGCAAGCGCGTGAGCGTCGCGCTCGAGCTGCTGACCAAGCCCTCGCTGCTCTTCCTCGACGAGCCGACGTCCGGCCTCGACCCCGGCATGGACCGCTCGGTGATGCACATGCTGCGCGGGCTCGCCGACCACGGCCACACGGTCATCGTCGTCACGCACAGCGTCCTCAGCCTCGACGTGTGCGACCGCCTCCTGGTGCTCGCCCCGGGCGGCAGGATCGCCTACTACGGCCCGCCGCGGGACGCCCTGCGCTTCTTCGGCTTCCGGCACTGGCCCGAGGCCTTCGAGGCCTTCGAGAACGACCGGGGGCGCGACTGGGCGGGGGAGTACCGGCGCTCGGCGTTCCACCTGACGTACATCGGCGACTCCACCGCGCAGCCGGGCGCACCCGAGACCGCCGGTGCCCCGGCCGTCGGCGCACCGCCGAAGCCGCAGAGCTGGGGGGCGCAGCTGCGCACGCTGGTGCGGCGGTACGCGGCCGTGCTCAGCGCCGACCGGATCTTCCTCGCCATCATGATCGCCCTGCCGTTCGTGATGGGCGTCATGGCCCGCGCTCTCGGCGGAAGCAGGCTCACCTCCGAGACCGCGATCAACGCGCTGCTCATCCTCTGCGTCGGCGCGGTCCTGACGGGTGCCTCGACCGCCGTACGCGAGCTGGTCAAGGAACGCGTGATCTACCAGCGCGAACGCGCGGTCGGGCTATCCAGATCCGCGTATCTGATGTCCAAGGTCGTCGTGCTCGGCACCGTCACGGTGGCGCAGGCCGTCGTCCTGACCCTGGTGGCGCTGTTCGGCGTCGATCTGAACGCGCCGCGCGACGACGGGGTGCTCATGCCGCCGCTGCTGGAGATCATCGTGGCCGTGGCGCTGCTGGCGTTCACGTCGATGATGCTCGGCCTCCTGGTCTCCGCCCTGGTCCGCAAGGAGGAGGTGACGATGCCGCTGCTGGTGCTGCTCGCCATCGTCCAGGTCGTGTTCTGCGGTCTGCTGCTGGACCTGCACGGCGTTCCCGGGCTCGAGCAACTGGCGTGGCTGATGCCCTCCCGGTGGGCGGTGGCCGCGATGGCGGGAACCGTGGGGCTGGCCAGGACCGTACCGGGCGACCTGACGGACGATCCGATGTTCGCGCACACGGCGGGGGCGTGGCTGCTGAACACGGGCATGCTCGTCGTTCTCGCGGCTGTCTTCGGTTTCGCCGTCATGCGGCTGTTGCGGCGGCGCGAACCGGCCCTGATGCGGAAGTAGGAGCACGTGCGATGACCACGACGGACTTCCGGCCCACCCATGTGGTCCCTCAGGACGGACTGCCCGCCTGGGCGACCCCGGAGGCCACGGGCCCGACGGCCGCGCTCGACGCGCTGCTGCCGGTCCAGCTGGTCGACCGGCGCGGCGACTGGGGCCGGATCGTCTGCTCCAACGGCTGGTCGGGCTGGGTCGACGGCCGGCTCCTGGTCGCCGTACCGCAGGAGCCGCCGGCCGCGAGCAGCCCGCTCGCCCGCACGGCGGACCCGCGGCCGCTGCTGGCCAGGGCCGAGGACCAGCTGGGCCGCTACCGCCGTGCGACCGAGGACCTGATGGCCGGCCGCATCGACGGCGAGACCTTCCGCAGCCGCACCCGCGGCCTGCGCGTGGGGATGGTCGTCGACGGCGAGGGCACCTGGCTGTACGACGCCGAGCACGAACGGTGGGTCTACAGCGACGGCACACATCTGACCACGTATGCGACCACGGGCGAACCCCGGATCCAGGCCGCGGAGAGCGGAGGACCGGCCGGTGCGGAGGAGACGAGATCGGGGATCGACTGGGCCGGAGGCGCGTACCCCGAGGGGCCGACGGGGGCGGCGCGGGCGGTCGGGGGCGAGCCGGGCGGGACAGCGCAGGGCGGCGACTCCCGTCGCGAGCCGACCCGCGTGATTCCACCCGTCACGGACGATCCGGCGCCCTCGGGCGAGGGCCCGCCGGGCGGGCGGTGACGCTCCATGAGCTCGTCACCGAACGAAGACGACATGAGCGTGTACTCCGGCCGGCCCTCCGGGCTGATCGGCAAGCAGATCGCGGGCTACCGGGTGGAACGCGAGATCGGCCGCGGCGGCATGGCCGTCGTCTTCTGCGCCAAGGACCTGCGCCTCGACCGCACCGTCGCGCTCAAACTGCTCGCCCCCGAGCTCGCCCGCAACGACACGTTCCGTCGCCGATTCACGCACGAGTCCCGTGTGGCCGCCGCCATCGACCATCCCCACATCGTGCCGATCTTCGAGGCCGGCGAGACCGAAGGCGTCCTGTACATCGCCATGCGCTACGTCTCGGGTGTGGACCTGCGAGCCATGCTCGACCGGGACGGCGCGCTGCCCGCCGCGACCGCGATCCGCATCGCCGCCCAGGTGGCGTCCGCGCTCGACGCCGCCCATGAACACAACCTGGTCCACCGGGACGTCAAGCCCGGCAACATCCTGGTCGCCAAGGGCACCGACATCGACCATCCCGAGCACGTCTACCTCACGGACTTCGGGCTGACCAAGAAATCCCTGTCGCTCACCGGGTTCACCACCGTGGGCGAGTTCGTCGGCACGCTCGACTATGTCGCACCGGAACAGATCTCCGGCCGCCCTGTGGACGGCAGATGCGACGTCTACAGCCTCGCCTGCGTCGTCTACGAAACCCTGACCGGGAAGCCGCCCTTCCAGCGCGAGGAGGACATGGCGCTGCTCTGGGCACACCAGTACGACCAGCCGCCTCCGCTGACGGAGAAGCAGCCGGACCTGCCCCCCGCCGTCGACGGCGTCATGGCGAAGGCCCTGGCCAAGACCCCCGACGACCGCTACGGCTCCTGCCTTGAGTTCGTTGCCGCACTGCGCGCGGCGGCGACGGCCGCCGCCGGCAAGGGCGGCCATGCGCCGACCGAGGTCGACATGCGGGTCGTCGCCGCGCCCGTCCGTCCGGGGCCGCCTCCGGAACCCCCACGCTGGGCTCGGCCGGTGTTCCCGTATCTGGCTAGGTAGGGCCCGTTGCGGGGCCGGTCTTGCCGGAGGGCGGAGCGGTCTTGCCGGAGCGCGGGGCGGGCCGGGCAGGCCCCTCGTCCTGCCCGCTAGAAGTTCAGGCCCGGTCAGGCCCGGTCAGGCCCGGTCAGGTGGGTCAGATGGGTCAGGCCGGTTAGGTCGGTTAGGCGGGTTATGCGGGTCAGGCCGGTCAGGCCCGGTGTGCCGCGGCGGGGCGGCCGGCGGCCCTGATCTCGCCCCGACGCTGGACCGGCCGGGCGAGCAGAGCGCCCAGAAAGCCGCCGATGAACCCCCACAGCACGGCGAAGCCGAGCGCGGTCCAGGGCTGGGGGCGCAGCGACACCTCTCCTGACAGCCCTCCGCCGAGGTCCTCGATGCCCAGGACCGACAGGGCGAAGTGCGCCGAGACCCGTCCGACGAGACAGATGGTGAGCACCGTCAGGGTCAGCGCCACCGCCATGTGCACCGCGTGCTGCCAGGCCCGCATACGGGCCGGTGACCGGGCCGCCATCAGGAAGGCGCAGGCCGGGACGAGGATCCCGGCGGCCACCGCCAGCCACCACCAGCGGCCGTCGATCTCGGTGAGGCTGCGCAGGTTGAGCGTGGGATCGTCTGCGTTGCGCAGCACGGTGTCCAGCGCTTGCGGTATGGGCAGTTCGAACGGCTGCCCTTCGACGCGGCCCTCCCAGGTGGCGCCGAGACCGATGGTCAGGCCGAGCCACGTCAGATTCGGCAGGCAGAGCAGGATCACGGCGAGCTTGTCGGCGGCACCTCCCTGGGTCGCCGCCGATACCAGCCCGATGACCGCACCCAGGACCACGCACACCAGGAGCAGGACGACCATCGCGAACGCAGCCGGCCGTACCGTCTCCTGGAAGCGCACCAGACGGGCCGGAAGAGGCGCCTTACGGGACACCAGCAGGGTCAGCAGGAACAGGCCGACCAGCCACAGCAGCCCGAAGACGAGCGTGAGGGGCAGATCCGTCTCGAACCCGATCGTGGGCGAGATGTCCAGTAGGTCACCGAGATCGCTCAGCGTCTCGCTCCCCGCGGGCACGGCGAACGTCTGACGCGCCAGGAACGACAGGCCGACGAGGGCCAGGACCCACAGGATCACGAGGCGGCCGGCCCACCCCGCCAGTTCGCGGGCCCCGGCGACCGCCCGGTGACGCAGCGGCCGCAGGATCCCGGCGGCGATCACGAGGGCACCGGCGAGCGTCACCGACAGCGGGATCACGGACAGTTCGGCACGCGTCTCGGCCAGCGCCCCGGCGTCACCCGAGAAACGTAGGGAGCCGCCGACCGCCATCACGACCACGCCCGCCACGACACGGGGGAACGCCGCCCCCGGAAGGCGGGACGCGTCGGCAGCCCACAAGCCGAGTGCCGCGACGACGGCCATGACGAGGAGCCCGGCGAGCACCGTCACGAGGGCCTCGAGCCAGCCGTGGCGGGCCTGCTGGTGGCCGGGGGCGCTCCTCCGCTGCTGGTGGGAGGCGTCCTGGGCGCCTGCCCGGTCAGTCGGTGTCTCGCCGCTCACGCTGTCACGCTAAGCAGCATGTCGCAGACCCGCCCCTCGGGAGAGCCGACCGCGTCGGCTTGCGGGCGGCACAGGCGCACAGGTCGGCTTGCGGGCGGGGCCGCACACGTCGACTTGAAGACGCACAGGTCGACTTGCGGGCCGCCGAGAGCGGGCGCACACAATGGATGCAGAGGGAAGAGTGACGCATGGCCTTCTGGCCGCATGGTTCTCAGCCTTCCCCGGGGGCCGGGTTTCCGGGCGGTGTACGGGTGTCCGGGGCGCCGCGCCGGGGGCAGGGTTCCCGGGCCGATCCGGGCCGGGTCCGGGCTTTCACGTTGGCTTCTGCGTCGAAGAACCTCTGCTGCGGAGGACCGTTCCGCCTCATTGGAACGCTTCCGCTCCGGGACGCCTGCCGCGCCGGTGCATCCGCCGCGCGGAGTGCCGCCGCCCCGCCGCGGGAGCACCGCAGGCCCTATGCGGCCTGAAGAACCGCAGGCCCCCAAGCAGGGGAGAGAGCTCGTGAACGTCGAACCTCCGCCGTCCGAGCGCCCCACAGGCCCCCCGACAGGTCCGCTCTCGGGCCCCTCACAGCGACATCGCACACCGCCCCCGCCCAGCGGTGCCAGGCCTCCCACGGGTGAGCCGCCGGGCGGAGGAGGCCGGGGCCGCGGTCGAGGGGGCGGCGCCGGCGAAGGCCCTCGTCGCCCCTGGTGGAGGTCGGTGCCCCGGGTGGCGACCATCGCCGCCGCCATCGTCGCGGCGGTGGCGCTGATCGTCGTCTTCACCCGGCCCGACGGTACGTCGAACCAGCAGCAGGGTGAGATCTTCCTCCAGCCCGCCGCGAGCACCGGGCCGGACCCGTTCACGGAGTCGACGGCACGGAAGAGCGCCCCGCCGCCGCCGAGGCCCTCGCCGACCGACACGTCAGAGGCCACAGGCAACGTGGCGAAGGGCGTGGACGGCAACGCTCCGGGCCTCTACGGCGGTACGCGGAGCGTGGCCAGCTGCGACGTGGAGAAGCAGATCAGTGCGCTCCAGAAGGATTCGGCGAAGAACAACGCGTTCGCCTCGGCGCTGGGCATCGCCCCCTCCGAAGTCCCTGCGTATCTGCGCGGCCTCACGCCCGTTCAACTGCGGGCGGACACCCGGGTCACCAACCACGGCTTCCGGGACGGCGTCGCCACTCCTTATCAGGCGGTGCTGCAGGCGGGCACCGCGGTCCTCGTCGACGACCGCGGCGTGCCACGGGTGCGCTGCGCCTGCGGCAACCCGCTCAAGCCGCCGGTCGCGCAGAAGAAGGCCCCCAAGAGCACCGGCGACTCCTGGCCGGGCTACCAGCCGACGAACACCGTCGTCGTGGTGCCCGCGCCCAAACCGGTGAAGGAGTTCGTCGTCCACGACCCGGAGAACGACGAGTGGATCGCCCGGAAGAGCGGCGACAAGACGGGAGCGCACGACAAGGAGACGGCTGCGCCCAAGAGGCCGTTCCCTACGGAGAAGGAGACGATCCCGCCCCCGGGCACGTCGGAGCCGAAGCAGGAGGACGAGGAGAAGCAGAGGCGGGAGGAGGAGCCGAGGCGGGAGGACGAGGAGCCGAAGCAGGAGGAGGACGAGAAGAAGCAGGAGGAGGACAAGAAGAAGCAGGAGGACGAGAAGAAGAAGCAGGAAGACAAGAAGAAGCAGGAGGAGGAGCGGGAGGAGGGCCCGAAGCGAGAGGAGGGCCCGAAGCAGGACGAAGAGGAGCAGAGGCGCGAGGAGCAGCAGCCCGAGGAGCAGCAGCCTGAAGAGGAGCAGAGGCGCGAGGAGCAGCAGCCCGAGGAGCAGCAGCCTGAGCAGCCTAGGCCTGAGGAGCAGCAGCCGCAGCAGCCGGAGCCTGAGCAGCCCAAGCCTGAGCCGCCTGCACCGCAGCAGCCGGAGCCTGAGCAGCCCAAGCCTGAGCAGCCTGCACCGCAGCAGCCGGAGCCTGAGCAGCCCAAGCCTGAGCCGCCTGCACCGCAGCAGC
>NZ_LOHS01000099.1 GCF_001642995.1 Streptomyces jeddahensis | reverse complement strand
TGGGCGAAGTCGACGGTGACGCCCGCGTCCCACAGCGCGCGGTGCGCCCGTCCGAGTGCCGCGTGGTAGTCGAGGCGGGAGGAGGGCAGCCCGTCCACGCCGAGCGCCCACCAGGCGTCCGGGTCGTCCAGCACGGCCACCGACGCGGTGACCGTCGATCCCGCCAGCTCGCCGAGCCGGGCGACCGCCTCGCCGGTCTGCGTGACCTCGCGGAAGACACGGCTGTCCGAACCCGCGTGCGGGACCATCGCGGAGTGCCACGTCTCGGCGCCGGCCCGCGACTGCCGCCACTGGAAGAACAGCGCGCCCTCCGAGCCGCGCGCGATGTGGCCGAGGGTGTGCCGCAGGACCTCCCCGGGCTCCTTGCCCAGCACCTGGCCGCCGTCGTAGACGGTACTGGTGCCCTGTTCCATCAGCAGCCAGGGGCGGCCGCCGGCCAGGGAGCGGGTGCGGTCGGCGTGGAAGGCGGCGTCGGCGGCGGCGTCCAGGCCGGGCGCGGACGGGTACTGGTCGGAGGTGACGACGTCGAGTTCGCGGGCGAAGGCCCACAGGTCCACGTTCTGGTAGGCGGGGAGCATCAGGTTGGTCGTCACCGGCCGGTCGCTGTGGGCGCGGATCGCGTCGCGCTGCTCGCAGAAGGCGGCGATGATCTCGTCGGACCAGAACCGGTGGAAGTCCAGCGCCTGGCCGGGGTTCTTGTGCCACTGCGTCGCGCGCGGCGGCAGCACCTGCTCCCATGAGGTGTAGCGCTGGCTCCAGAAGGCCGTGCCCCACGCCTCGTTGACGGCGTCCAGCGAGCCGTGCCGGGCGCGCAGCCACACCCGGAACGCGGCCGCCGCATGGTCGCACCAGCAGAGCGTGCCGTACTCATTGTGTACGTGCCACAGAGCGAGGGCCGGGTGGTCGCCGTACCGTTCGGCCAGCGCGGACGCAATCCGGCGGGCCGCGCTCCGGTAGGCGGGCGAGGCGAGGCAGTAGGTGTCGCGGCTGCCATGGACGAGGCGGGTGCCGTCGGCCCTGACCGCCAGCGCCTCGGGGTGGGCCAGGGTGAACCACGGCGGCGGGGAGGCCGTCGGGGTGGCGAGGTCGACGGCCACGCCGTTGGCGCGCAGGCGTTCGATGTGGGCGTCGAGCCAGGAAAAGTCGTAGCGTCCCTCCTCCGGTTCGAGCAGGGCCCAGGAGAAGACGCCCACCGTGGCCAGGTTGACCCTGGCCCGGCGCATGAGCTCGTCGTCCTCCTTCCAGACCGGCTCGTCCCACTGCTCGGGGTTGTAGTCCCCGCCGAAGGCGAGGCCGCCCAAGCGGTCGGTGATGCTGCGTGCCGTCATGACGGTTCCTCGGGTGTGGAGAGTCGTCCCGTGCTCTGACGTATCGTCAGTAAATGTGTGAACAGGGCCTGTTCGTCC
>NZ_LOHS01000098.1 GCF_001642995.1 Streptomyces jeddahensis | reverse complement strand
CCCGCGCCCCTTCGGGGCGCTGCCCAGCCGCAGCCGACCTCCTCCGTACGCCTTCCGTAAAGGACGCGCCGACCCGGAGCGGGCGTGCCAGGCTGCCGTGCATGACGACGACATCCGGCAGCCCGACCCCCGCCTTCTCCGACGGCACCGACGGGACCGAGGGGACGTACGAGGAGTACGCGACGCTCCCCGACGGCCGCCCCCTCCCGCTGCTGACCGGCCCCGAGCGGCCCATGCTGGAGAGCTGGCTCGCGTTCCACCGCGCGACGCTGGAGCTGAAGTGCGCGGGGCTCGACGACGCGCAGGTGAGGCATGCGTCCGCCGAGCCCTCGTCGCTGACGCTGCTGGGCCTCGTGCAGCATCTGGCCGAGGTCGAACGGAACTGGTTCCAGCGGACGTTCGCCGGGCTCGACGTACCGCCGGTGTACGGAAACGACTCCAACGGGTACGCCCTGGACCCGGACCGCGGGCTCGCCGAGGCGCTGGAGGTCTGGCGCCGGGAGATCGCCCGGGGCCGGGAGCTGTGCGCCGACCGCTCGCTCGACGAGACCGCCCCGATCCCCGGTGACGGTCCGATGGCGGGCCTGGAGGTCAGCCTCCGCTGGATCCTTGTGCACATGATCGAGGAGTACGCGCGCCACAACGGCCACGCGGACATCGTCAGGGAGCGCATCGACGGCGTGACCGGCACCTGAGTTACCGCATAGCCCATTTGCCAGCACGCGTCCGCGGAAAATCGAAAACGAAACCTCGATCGAAACCTCCGACCGAAACCCCGAAGAAACACCCCACCGCAATTCCCGAATTAATTCGGCACAGCTACTGTTGCTCTTCTGCCCGCTTTCCGGGATCCTAAACGCAAAGATTCTGCGAACACCAACCGACGTAATTCGGTCAGGTCTCGTGAGAGTTACACCCGTGTGACGCACTCCACATCGCGTCCGCTTCATCCCTTATTTCCTGGGCAAACCGGCACTTCTCGCCGCCGCCCCGCGGGGCCGCTCGCGCCCGCGCGATAACACAGAAACGCTTCCGGCGTAACCCCGTCCGGCGATGCAATCCACGGAATTGCTCGGTAAATTCACTCCGCATGACCGCTGCACAAGCAGACCTTGCACGTGCCCGACAGGACTTCGCGGAATTGCCCGCGGTGCCCCGCCTTGAGAGTCCGGAGGTGGCGGACGGAGCCGCGATCTGGCGTATCGCCAGAGACTCGAAGACCCTCGATCTCAACTCGTCGTACAGCTATCTGCTGTGGTGCCGTGACTTCGCCGGCACCTCCCTCGTGGCCCGCGGCGCCGACGGCGAGCCGGTCGGCTTCATCACCGGCTACGTCCGGCCCGAGCGCCCGGGGACCCTGGTGGTCTGGCAGGTGGCGGTGGATGAGGCGCACCGCGGCCGTGGCCTCGCCGCCGCACTTCTGGAGGGACTCACCTCCCGGGTGGCCGGCGAGCGCGGGATCAGCTCTCTCGAGACGACGATCACGCCCGGCAACACCGCATCGGAGCGCCTGTTCACCTCGTACGCCGAGCGGCACGGGGCCCAGGTCGCACGGGAGGTGCTGTTCGACGCGGCGCTGTTCCCCGACGGCGGGCACGACCCGGAGGTGCTCTACCGGATCGGCCCGCTGAGCGACTGACCGCAGTACTCCCCCAGCCCCCCACGCACTCCCCCCCTACCGACCACATCCCCCCACCCCATCTCCCAGGAGATTCGCTGTGACCATCACCCAGCCCGACCTGAGCGTCTTCGAGACCCTGGAGTCGGAGGTGCGCAGCTACTGCCGCGGCTGGCCCACCGTCTTCGACCGTGCGCAGGGCAGCCGTATGTACGACGAGGACGGCCACGAGTACCTCGACTTCTTCGCCGGCGCCGGCTCGCTCAACTACGGCCACAACAACCCCGTACTGAAACGCGCGCTGATCGACTACCTGGAGCGCGACGGCGTCACGCACGGCCTGGACATGTCGACGACGGCCAAACGCGCCTTCCTCGAATCCTTCCAGAACCTCGTGCTGCGCCCGCGCGACCTGCCGTACAAGGTAATGTTCCCGGGCCCGACGGGCACCAACGCCGTCGAGTCCGCGCTGAAGCTGGCCCGCAAGGTCAAGGGCCGCGAGGCGATCGTGTCGTTCACGAACGCCTTCCACGGCATGTCGCTCGGCTCGCTCGCCGTCACCGGCAACGCCTTCAAGCGCGCCGGCGCCGGGATCCCGCTGGTCCACGGCACGCCGATGCCGTTCGACAACTACTTCGACGGCACGGTCCCGGACTTCCTGTGGTTCGAGCGGCTGCTCGAGGACCAGGGTTCGGGCCTCAACCAGCCCGCCGCCGTGATCGTCGAGACCGTGCAGGGCGAGGGCGGCATCAACGTCGCGCGCCCCGAGTGGCTGCGCGCCCTCGCCGACCTGTGCAAGCGCCAGGACATGCTGCTGATCGTCGACGACATCCAGATGGGCTGCGGCCGCACCGGCGCGTTCTTCTCCTTCGAGGAGGCGGGCATCACGCCGGACATCGTGACCGTGTCCAAGTCCATCAGCGGCTACGGACTGCCCATGTCGCTCTGCCTGTTCAGGCCCGAGCTGGACGTCTGGGAGCCGGGCGAGCACAACGGCACGTTCCGCGGCAACAACCCGGCGTTCGTGACGGCCGCCGCGGCCCTGGAGACGTACTGGTCGGACGGGCCCGCCATGGAGAAGCAGACCCTCGCCCGCGGCCAGCAGATCGAGCAGACCCTGGTCGCGCTCGCCGACGAGCACCGGGACGAGGTCAAGGAGTACCGGGGCCGCGGCCTGGTGTGGGGCGTCGAGTTCCACGACAAGGCGCGGGCCGGCGCCGTGGCGAAGCGGGCCTTCGAACTCGGCCTGCTCATCGAGACGTCGGGCCCGGAGGGCGAGGTCGTCAAGCTCCTTCCGGCCCTCACCATCACGCCCGACGAGCTGGAGGAAGGGCTGCGGACGCTCACCCGAGCGGTGCGCGAGACCGCAGCCTGACCGGGATCCCCGCGCCCTCGGGGCAGTGGGGATACGAACAACGAAGAAAGGCACCAACTCACCGTGATCGTCCGATCGTTCAAGGACATCGAAGGCACCGACCGTCATGTGAAGGCCAAGTCCGGCACGTGGGAGAGCAAGCGCATCGTGCTCGCGAAGGAGAAGGTCGGCTTCTCCCTCCACGAGACGATCCTTTACGCGGGTACGGAGACGTCAATGTGGTACGCGAACCACATCGAGGCCGTCCTCTGCGTGGAGGGCGAGGCCGAGCTGACCAACGACGAGACCGGCGAGAAGCACTGGATCACGCCCGGGACGATGTACCTGCTGGACGGCCATGAGCGCCACACCATGCGCCCCAAGACGGACTTCCGGTGCGTCTGCGTCTTCAATCCGCCCGTGACCGGCCGGGAGGACCACGACGAGAACGGCGTCTACCCGCTGCTGACCGAGGAGGTCTGACACCCCATGACCACCATCACCGACCTGTACCCGACCCGCGGCACCGCGGAGGTGGCGGTCCCCCGGCAGGACCCGGTCGTCTGGTCGGCGCCGGGTGAGGCGGGACCGATCGCGGCGGCCGACCTCGAGTCGTACGAGCGCGACGGCTTCCTGGCCGTCGAGCAGCTGATCACGCCCGACGAGGTCGCCGTCTACCGCGCCGAGCTCGACCGGCTGATCGGAGACCCGGCGATCCGTGCCGACGAGCGGTCGATCGTCGAGCCGAAGTCGCAGGAGATCCGGTCCGTCTTCGAGGTGCACAAGATCAGCGAGGTGTTCGCCCGCCTCGTGCGCGATGAGCGGGTGGTGGGCCGCGCCCGGCAGATCCTGGGCTCGGACGTGTACGTCCACCAGTCGCGGATCAACGTCAAGCCCGGCTTCGGCGCGTCCGGCTTCTACTGGCACTCGGACTTCGAGACCTGGCACGCGGAGGACGGTCTGCCGAACATGCGGACCGTGTCCGTGTCGATCGCGCTGACCGAGAACTTCGCCACGAACGGCGGTCTGATGATCATGCCCGGGTCGCACAAGACGTTCCTGGGCTGCGCGGGCGCGACGCCGAAGGACAACTACAAGAAGTCCCTGCAGATGCAGGACGCGGGCACCCCGTCGGACGAGGCGCTGACGAAGTTCGCGGACCGGCACGGCATCCGGCTGTTCACCGGCCCGGCGGGCTCGGCGACCTGGTTCGACTGCAACTGCATGCACGGCTCGGGCGACAACATCACCCCGTACCCGCGCAGCAACGTCTTCATCGTGTTCAACAGCGTGGAGAACGCGGCCGTCGAGCCCTTCGCGGCTCCGATACGGCGGCCTTCGTTCATCGGGGCGAGGGATTTCACTCCGGTGCGGTGAGTCAACTCCTTGCCGGGGGTCCGGCCCGCCGCGCAGCGGCAGTCGGGCGCAGCGTCCCCCGGGAATCACAGCATCGGGGCGAGGGATTTCACTCCGGTGCGGTGACCCCGTAGGACTGGATGGGCTCGGCACCCTTTCGGGTGCCGAGCCCGTCGTGCTTCACACGCCGGACAGCGCGTCCAGCAACCGGTCGACGTCCGCGGCGGCGTTGTAGAGATGGAAGGCCGCCCGCAGGTTCCCGGCGCGGTCGGAGACCTCGATCCCCGCGCGGCTCAGCTCCGGCTGCAGCCGGCCGAGTCCGGGGACGGAGACGATGGGCGAACCGGGCGCGGGCAGCGGCTCGTGGCCCAGCGAGTCGAGGCCGGCGCGGAACCGGTCGGCGAGCGCCAGGTCGTGTGCCCGTACGGCGTCCACCCCGATCTCCTCGACCAGGGCGAGGGAGTGCCGTGCACCGGCGTACGAGAGGAGGCTGGGGCTCTCGTCGAACCGCCGAGCGGAGTGCGCGAGTTCCTCGACGGGCCCATAGCAGCTGTCCCAGGGCCGCTCGCCCGCGACCCAGGACGCGAAGACCGGGGTCAGGCCGCCGAAGTCCTCCGGTACGACGAGGAAGGCGACGCCGCGCGGGCAGACCAGCCACTTGTAGGCGACGGCGGCGGTGAAGTCGTCGGCGTCCGCGTCGAGCGGCAGCCAGCCTGCGGCCTGGGACACGTCGATGTACGTCCGCGCGCCGTGTGCTCGCGCGGCCGCCCGGATCGCGGGCAGGTCGGCGACCCGGCCGTCGGCGGACTGCGCGGCGCTCACGGCGACGAGCGCCGTGCCCGGGCGCACCGCCTCGGCCAGGCCCTCCAGCGGCACGGCGCGCACCTTCAGGTCCCGGCGGACGTGGAACGGGTTGACGACGGAGCTGAAGTCGGCTTCGGCAGTGAGGACTTCGGCGCCCTCGGGCAGCGATGCGGCGATGAGCCCGCTATAGACGGCGACGGACGACCCGGCCGCGACCCGGGTCACGGGAACCCCCGCGAGCCGGGCGAAGGAGGCGCGCGCGGCCTCCACGTCCGCGAACATGTCGGACGGCTTGCCCGCCGCCACGGACTCCACGGCCTGCTGCATGGCGGCGACGGTACGGGCGGGGAGGACCCCGATGCTGGCGGTGTTCAGATACGTCGTACGGGGCGCGAACTCGGTGGCGGCAAGACTGCCTGCGAGAGTCTCCATGGGGCCACTGTGCCGCCGCTCCGACTCCTGGTCCATCGGGTTTCTCTCAGGGGCACCAGCCTCGGTGACGGGCCTAGATGACCGGTGGGCGTCCCAGGCGGGTCATCCGCCACACCGTGGCCCACCGCATGGCCCGCCGGGGGCCGCACGGCGTGCGTACGCCCTCCATGAAGCCGCCCGCCCAGGCCCGCAGACCGCCCAGCGACCGGGTGCGGGCCAGGGTGAGGAGGGTCCAGGTGCCCAGGTAGACGGGGATGAGCGGGTACGGAAGGCGGCGCCGCGCCAGCCAGACGCGGTTGCGGGCGGTCATCCGGTGGTAGACGGCGTGCCGGGCCGGCGAGGTCTTGGGGTGCTGAAGGAGCAGACCGGGCTCGTAGAGGATCTTCCAGCCCGCGTCCAGGGCCCGCCAGGCGAGGTCCGTCTCCTCGTGGCAGAAGAAGAAGTCCGCGGGCCAGTCGCCGATCTCGTCGAGCATCCGCATCGCGAAGGCGTGCCCGCCTCCCAGGAACGCGGTCACCAGGCCGCGGCGCATCGGGTCCTTGGCCCGCAGGCGCGGCACGTGGCGACGCTGGGTCTCGCCGTACTCGTCGGCGATGCGGAAGCCGACGATGCCCAGGCGCGGGTCGCTGGCGAACAGCTGCTGGACGGTGCGGAAGACGTCGGCGTCGACGAGCAGCCCGTCGTCGTCGAGCTCGATGACGACGTCGACGTCTCCGAACGCGCGCAGCCTCGAGATGGCGACGTTCCGTCCGCCCGGGCAGCCTAGGTTGTCGTCGAGCTCGATCACGGTCACGTCGCCGGGGAATTCGGGGAGCGGGGAGCCGTTGCCCACCACCACGATCCGGGACGGCTGCACGTCCTGCTTGGCCACCGCCTCAAGGAGCGCGTCGACCTCCTTGGGCCGGTTGCCCATGGTCACGATGGCCACACCCAGGCGCGGTTCGGACAAGGGAGGTCTCCTCATCTCGGCGACGGTGCCCGTGATCGTAGCCGTTCACCGCCCCGCCCAGCCGCAGACGGGCCCCGTTCACCTCACAACCGGCCCAGGCGGCCGCAGGGATGTCGTTGCTTACCGCTTTACCGCTTTACGGCTTTACCGCTGCGGAACGGCGCAGCCGTCAGGCCCGCATGCCTCGCCGTCCCCGTCCGTGGCCGCGGCGATCGTCGTCAACGGCGCGCGGCTGCTCCAGGCCTGCTCGAGGGCCTGGGCGAAGACCTCGGCGGGCTGGGCGCCCGAGACGCCGTACCTGCGGTCGAGGACGAAGAAGGGAACGCCGTTGGCGCCCAGTTCGGCGGCCTCGCGCTCGTCCGCGCGCACCTCGTCGGCGTACCGGGCCGGATCAGCGAGCACGGCGCGGGCCTCGTCCGCGTCCAGGCCGGCGGCAGCCGCGAGCTCCACGAGACGCTCGTCGCCGTCGAAGACGGACCGCTCCTCGGCGAAGTTCGCCCGGTACAGCACGTTGATCAGCTCGTCCTGCCTGCCCTGCTCCTTGGCGAGGTGCAGCAGCCGGTGCATGTCGAAGGTGCTGCCGTGGTCCCGGCCCTCGGTGCGGTACTCGAGCCCCTCGGCCGCGGCCTGCGCGCCGAGGTTGTTCTCACCGGCCTGCGCCTGCGCCTCGCTCATCCCGTACTTCTTGGTCAGCATCCCGAGGACGGGCTCGATGTCGCCCTTGGCACGGTGCGGGTCGAGCTCGAAGGAGCGGTGCACCACCTCGACCTCGTCGCGGTGCGGGAAGGCTCCGAGCGCCTTCTCGAAGCGGGCCTTTCCGACATAACACCAGGGGCAGGCGATATCGGTCCAGATCTCGACGCGCATCTCTTCGGCTTCTCTCCACTCGTACGGACGCGGAGACGCCCTCCGCGCAGTACGTGAACGTTCAAGCGGCTCCGCTCATTCCCTGGTCCCGGCGATGGGGCACTGCCACACCGGCCGCAGGGTGGCAGCGCCCCGCAAGGTTCAGGTGCCGTCCCGCAGCCCCTCCGGCCAGTTCGGCCGGAACTCGATGTCGTCGAAGACCGCGACGCAGCCCTCGCCCACCGGCGACTGCGCCATGAAGCCGACGAGTGCGGCGGCCGATTCCTCGGTGTCGCCGAGTGTGAAGAGGCGGATGAAGGTCCACTCCTTGCCGTCTCTCGACGCGTGGAAGGCGAACGCCCGGCCGGTGCGGCTGACCCGGAGCCAGACGCTGCTGCCGTCCACCACGAAGGAGTTGGCGTCGTCGGAATGGCCCCGGGTCACCACCGTGCACACCGTGGGCAGGTCCGGCGAACGCTCCAGGCAGAGCTTCGCCCATGCACGCTCGCCGACGTGCACGTACAGCACGCCCGCGTCGAAGGCCGCCGCGAAGCCGACGGTGACACGGGCGATCAGCTGGAAGTCGCCCTCCGGCGCGCCCAGCAACCGGGGTGCGTCGGAGGCGGGGTCCAGGGCCTCGCCCGTGGGAGGCACGAAGCGGTCCTGGCGGGCGCCCGCCCAGCCGGTGAGCGCACCGTCCTCGTACGACCAGTGGCCGTCGGGGCCATAGGTGCGCAGCGGGAACGGGAGTTCGGGGAGTTCGAAATCCATCGCCACAGTGTTCCAGGTGGGCGGGGTGCCCCGCCCACCGGTCGGGCATACGTCGGCATACGCCGTCATATGCGTGGACTTACGCGGCGTGCGCTGCTCAGATCTCCATGCGCCCGTTGAACCGGCGCGGCAGCCCCAGCGGGTTGTCGTCGCGCAGCTCGGGCGGGAGCAGGGCCTCGGGCGTGGTCTGGTACGTGACCGGGCGCAGCCAGCGCTCGATCGCCGTGGCGCCCACCGAGGTGGAGGTGGACGTGGTCGCCGGGTAGGGGCCGCCGTGGTGCTGGGCGGGTGCGACAGCAACACCGGTGGGCCAGCCGTTGACGAGCACGCGTCCGGCGAGCGGGGTGAGTTCGGCGAGGATCTCCGCGCCGTTGCCCTGCCCGGCGGCCTCCTCCGTCGAGAGGTGGACGGTGGCCGTCAGGTTGCCGGGCAGCCGGGACAGTACGGCGGTGACCTCCGCCTCGTCCTCGTAGCGGGCGACCACGGTGACCGGGCCGAAGCACTCCTCCAGGAGGACGTCGTGCTCGCCCTCGGCGGCCAGCTTGGCGGCGGGCACGGTGAGGAAGCCGGGTGCGACGGTGTGCTCGCCGCCCGAGCCGGGCGTCACCGGGGACTCCACATCGGGCAGTTCGGCGCGCTCGCGGACACCCGCGACGAAGTTGTCCCGCATGCGGTGGTCGAGCAGGACGCCCGCATCGACGTTGCTGACGGCCTCCGTCAGCGACTTCACCAGGCGGTCGCCCTCGGTGCCGGACGGCGCGAGCACCAGACCCGGCTTGACGCAGAACTGGCCGACGCCCAGCGTCATCGATCCGGCGAGGCCGGTGCCGATCTGCTCGGCGCGCTCTGCGGCCGCCGCCTCGGTGACCACGACCGGGTTGAGGGAGCCGAGCTCGCCGTGGAACGGGATCGGCACCGGGCGGGCTGCCGCCGCGTCGAACAGCGCGCGTCCGCCGCGTACGGAGCCGGTGAAGCCGGCGGCGGCGATCAGCGGGTGCTTGACGAGCTCGACGCCCGCCTCGAAGCCGTGGACCAGGCCGACGACGCCCTCGGGGATGCCGTGCTGGGCGGCGGCCCGGCGCAGTACCGCGGCGACCAGCTCGGACAGCGCCGGGTGGTCGGGGTGGGCCTTGACGACGACCGGGCAGCCCGCGGCGAGCGCGCTCGCGGTGTCGCCGCCGGGCACGGAGAAGGCGAAGGGGAAGTTCGACGCCGAGTAGACGGCGACGACGCCCAGCGGCACCTTGTAGCGGCGCAGGTCCGGGACGGGCGGGGTCGCGGTGTCGTCCGGGTGGTCGATGACGATGCCCAGGTAGGCGCCCTCGTCGACGATGCCGGCGAAGGCCCGCAGCTGGTAGCAGGTGCGGGCGAGCTCGCCGGTGAGCCGGACCGGGCCGAGCGCCGTCTCGGCGTCGGCGGCCTCGACGAGCTGGTCCTTGGCGCCTTCGAGGAGGTCGGCCGCGGTCCGCAGGAACGCGGAGCGCACGGTGCGGTCGGCGAGGGCTCCCCGGGCGGCGTGCGCGGCGCGGACGGCCTGGTCCACCTCCTGGGCTGTGGCCTCCACCGCAACCTGCTCGCGCTGCTTCCCGGTTCGGGGGTCGACACTCCAGACTGGTGCTGCTGCCACCGCGGGTCCCTCCTGATGTAATGCCGCAGTTCTTGTGCCCACTCACCAGGGCTGTTCGATATGCTGAACACTGTCTCTGATGATGAACGCTCCTCGGAGACTATTTCCGGCGAACGAAGGGGTCAAGCGCGATGTCGGCAGGCGAGACGGGCGGCGGTTCGCAGGTCAAGTCCGCGGTGCGCACCGTGGAATTGCTGGAGTACTTCGCCGGCCGCCCCGGAATGCACTCGCTGGCCTCCGTCCAGGAGGCCGTCGGCTACCCCAAGTCCAGCCTCTACATGTTGCTGCGCACGCTGGTGGAGCTCGGCTGGGTCGAGACGGACGCGACGGGCACGCGGTACGGCATCGGCGTGCGCGCCCTCCTCGTCGGCACCTCGTACATCGACGGCGACGAGGTCGTGGCCGCCGCCCGCCCGACGCTGGACCGGCTCTCGGACGACACGACGGAGACGATCCACCTGGCGCGGCTCGACGGCACGAACGTCGTCTATCTCGCCACCCGCCAGTCGCAGCACTATCTGCGCCCCTTCACGCGCGTCGGCCGCCGACTGCCCGCCCACTCGACGTCCCTCGGCAAGGCGCTGCTGGCCACCCACACCGACGAGCAGGTGCGCAAGCTGCTGCCGGAGACGCTGCCCGCGCTCACCGAGCACACGATCACCGACCGCGAGAAGCTCATCGAGGAACTGCACCAGGTCCGCGAGCAGGGCTTCGCGGTGGACCGCGAGGAGAACACGCTCGGCCTGCGCTGCTTCGGCGTCGCGATCCCCTACCGCACCCCGGCGCGCGACGCGATCAGTTGCTCGGTCCCGGTGGCCCGCCTGACCCCGGCCCACGAGCAGACGATCAAGGACGCCCTGTTCGACGCCCGCGACCGCCTGACACTCGCCACACGCCGGCTCTGACCCTCGCGCCCGCAGCCCGCGGGGCCTCGCCGCCCACGTACGCCCCGGACGCCCGCCACCCGCAGACTCTGACACCCGCCCCCGGAGGCTCTGATGCATGTACTGCTGCGCGAGGTCCACGACAGCGATCTGCCGGTCTTCTTCCGGCAGACGAACGACCCCGAGGCGCTGCGCATGGCCGCCTTCACCGCCCAGGACCCGTCGGACCGCGCCCGCTTCGACGCCCACTGGGCGCGCATCCGCAACTCGCCGGCCGTCGTACGGACGGTCCTCGCGGAGGGCGACGTCGTGGGGAGCGCCGCGGTGTACGGGCAGCCGGGCGAGCGCGAGGTGACGTACTGGATCGACCGTGCGTACTGGGGCCGCGGGATCGCGACGGCCGCGCTGCGGGAGCTGCTGGCACTGGTCCCCGAGCGCCCGCTCTACGCCCGCGCCGCGGCCGACAACACGGGGTCGCGCCGCGTCCTGGAAAAGTGCGGATTCCAGCTGACCGCCCAGGCCAGGGGTTACGCGAACGCCCGAGGCGAGGAGATCGACGAGGTCGTGCTGATCCTGAAGGGCTGAGCAGTGCTGATCCTGAAAGGCTGAGCGGTCGCCACCGGCCGTGCCCCGCGTCTCCCGTCCGTGCACCCCGTATGAAGAATTCCTGAGAAACCGGGCCGAACGGCATGAGACGGGAACGATCGCCTCCACCCCGTTCGTCCTTCAGAGCGGCATGAACAAGACGATCAGGCGCGCTTCGGTCTTCAGCCTGCTGCTCGTGCTCGCCCTGCTGGTCAGGGCGACGTGGGTGCAGTTCTACGAAGGCCAGGCCCTCGCGGACAACAAGAACAACCGGCGGATCGCGATCGAGAAGTACGCGTACCCGCTGGGCGACATCATCGTGGCCGGTGACGCGATCACCGGCTCGAAGCGGACGACGGGCAGTGACCTCGCGTACGAGCGCACGTACAAGGACGGCAAGCTGTACGCGGCGGTGACGGGCTACAGCTCGCAGGTGTACGGGGCGACCCAGCTCGAGGGCATCTACCAGGACCTGCTCGACGGCACGGACAACCGGCTGAAGAACCCGGTCGACACGGTCACGGGCAAGCGCGCCGACCCCGGCGACGTCGTCACCACCATCGACCCCGACGTGCAGAAGGCGGCGTACGACGCGCTCGGCGGCAAGAAGGGCGCGGCCGTCGCCATCGATCCGTCCACGGGCAAGATCCTCGGCCTGGTCTCGACGCCGTCGTACGACCCGTCGGAGATCAGCGGCACCACGGACTCCGCGGCGTGGCAGGCCCTGACGACCGACAGCGACAAGCCGATGACGAACCGCGCGCTGCGCCAGCCGCTGCCGCCCGGCTCGACGTTCAAGCTGGTCGTCGCGGCGGCGGCGCTCGAGGACGGCCTGTACTCCTCGGTGGACACCAAGACGGACAGCCCGGACCCCTACACGCTGCCCGGCACGACCACGGTGCTCAGCAACGAGAACGCCGCCGCACCCTGCGAGAACGCCACGATCCGCACCGCCCTGCAGTACTCGTGCAACAACGTCTTCGCGAAGATGGCCGTCGACCTGGGCCAGGACAAGGTGAAGGCGATGGCCGAGAAGTTCGGCTTCAACGACTCCGAGCTGGATGTGCCGGTGCGGGCGTACGAGAGCGTCTATCCGTCGGACATGGACCAGGCGCAGACGGGCCTGTCCGGTATCGGGCAGTTCGACGTCACCGCGACCCCGCTGCAGATGGCGATGGTGTCCGCGGCGATAGCCAACGGCGGTGAGCTGGTGTCGCCGCACATGGTGGCGCAGATCACCGATGGGGACGGCAACGTACTGGCCGACTACGACGACACCACGGACACGAAGCGGATCGTCAGCTCGTCCACGGCCGAGCAGTTGCAGTCCGCGATGGTCACGGTCGTCCAGGACGGCACGGGCACCAACGCGCAGCTGGCCGGCGCGACGGTGGGCGGCAAGACCGGTACGGCGCAGCACGGCGAGAACAACAGCAAGACGCCGTACGCGTGGTTCACGTCCTACGCGAAGGACGACAGCAGCGGCAAGGAGGTCGCGGTCGCCGTGGTCGTCGAGCAGTCGGACGCGGCGCGCTCGGAGGTCAGCGGCAACGGGCTGGCGGCGCCGATCGCGAAGGCCATGATGCAGGCCGCGCTGCGGAGCTGAGCCTCCGCCCCACAGGCGAGGGCCGCCCCCAGTCCCCCGGGGGGGCGGCCCTCTTTCACGCGGCTTGCCCGACGAAGTCGGGGTGCCGCTGTGCCCACCCGTGCCGCCCCAGCGGCACGACTGCCCACAGCGG
>NZ_LOHS01000097.1 GCF_001642995.1 Streptomyces jeddahensis | reverse complement strand
AGCGGGAGAGCGCTTCCCTGACACGGAAGAGGTCACTGGTTCAATCCCAGTATCGCGCACGCAGTGCACGCGGCCCCGGCCGTGATCCCGGACGATTAGCTCAGCGGGAGAGCGCTTCCCTGACACGGAAGAGGTCACTGGTTCAATCCCAGTATCGTCCACACACCCGAAGCCCCCGGTCATGTGACCGGGGGCTTCGTCGTGCCTCCAGAGGCTCGGCCCTGGGCTCAGGAGGAGAAGAGCATGTGGCCGAAGCTCTTGTGACGGCGGTGCCCGTAGTGACCGTGGCCTCCGTGGCCACCGTGCGGGGCGCCCCAGGCGGGTGCGGCCGGCGGGTACGCCTGCGGAGCGGCCGGGGGCGGCGGAGCCGGCTGCGACCACTGGGACTCGAGACGGGTCAGGGCCTCCAGCTCGCCGTAGTCCAGAAATATCCCGCGGCAACCGCTGCACTGCTCGATCTGGACGCCGTTGCGGTTGTAGGTGTGCATCGGTGCATGGCACTTCGGACAGTGCATGGTCTGCATGGTCGGCTCAACTCCTCGCCGGTCGGTACGGCTTCGCCGGAACACTGCCCGGCTTCGGTCGATCGCACCCTACTTGGCGTCGTCCGGCTTCAACTGGGGCGGTACGGCCGCCATTCGGTCGCAGGCGTCGACGACAGCCTGCTGCACCTCGTCGAGCGAGCGATCAGCGGTCACGGACTTGGCTATGGCGAGGGCCGCGGTCTGTACGGTCAGCGCGCGAGCCGGGACATCGAGCGCCGCCCAGGGGTCGCCGTCCGCGGGGACCGCGGGGCCGCCTGCCCGACGGTAGGCGGTCAGGAAGCGGGTCCACTCGTCCGGCGGGAGGAGGCCACAGGCGTACCAGGCGGCCGGGCGGGCGAGGTCCCAGGCGGGAACGCCCAGTCCCAGGTCATCGATGTCGATGAGCAGCCAGGGCCCTTCGGGGGCCGGGTGGCGTACGAGCTGGCCGAGATGCAGATCACCGTGGCACAGGGCCCCGGAGCCAGGCATCGGGGCCTCGGCGCGGGCCCAGGCGGGCAGCACGGACCAGGCGCGGAGCACCGGGTCGGCAGCGGGATGCGGCCCGGCGGCCCGAAGTCTCGCGACCGCGCGGGCCGCCTTGGCCGGGCCCCGCATCGGGGGGAGCCCGGCCGGGAGCATGGACGGCGGAGTCGAGTGGAGACGGGCCAGGAGCGCGGCGGCCGCTTCCCACGGGGCGTCTTCCGGGGCCTCGGGGTCCACCGGGGTGCCGTACGGCCAGCAGGTGACCAGGCGGCCGTGCAGGTCGACCGGCGTCGGGCCCGGGCTGAGCGGGGGCAGGAGGATGCCGCTCAGGTCCGGGTGCGCGGCCACTGCCAGGCGCCGGGAGAGCTCGACGGTGTCCGTACCCGGAGCGTGGGCCTTGGCCACGGTGGCGCCGTGGCGGACGACCGTGCCGTCGGGCCGGTCGGCCAGCACCGTGTCCCGGATTGTGCAGGTGCAGACGGCGCTCGGCGGGTGTGTCGCGGCTCGCGCCCTGACGGTCAGCGCGGGCAGTACGTCTGCGGGCAACGGGTCCCCTTGGTGTGACTGATCAGGGTGTGGGTTGATCAGATTGCTCTGCATGAGCGTACGCAGCCCCGCGCGCTGGACGAGCGGCAATCACGTGGCCCCGGACCACCGCAACCATCAATTGAGGAACCCCAGCGGCGAGCAACCAGGTCCGCGAGAGCGGCGCCGGTTTAGGCGCAAAAAAGAGTGCCCGCGCAGCTCCCCAGCTGCGCGGGCATCTGTGCCGTCCGCCGCACCCCCGTCCCCACGGGGTTTCATGGCCGGATGTCCCCGCCCGGACCGCTCTTCCGGGCCTGGGGCGCCTCTCAACGCCCCAGCATCACGCCCACGGACGACGCCTGTGTGACCACCGCCTCCCAGCCGCCGAAGACGACCACGAGGAGGGTCGCCAGCGGAAGGACCATGGCCGTCGCCACCAGCGGGTGGCGTCGGCCGGGCCGGCTGGCGCCGGACCCGGCGAGGTACGCCTTGAGCCCGTGCCTGCGGATCATGGTCCGCGGTGCCGTGTCCGCCATGGTCTCTCCCCTGACCTGATCTGTGTGAGCCGCTGTGTCACTGTCTTTCGAGCCTGGCAAGCGGCGGGTGCTTGACCTCGGGGGACGAGTGCTGCACCCGCCGCTTGACCTCAAATCTAGGCGCGCGGGCGATGCCGTGCGTCATGCCCTCGTACCGATTGGCGGGCCTCCCGCAGGATGAGCGGTACCCGGCCGCATACTCCCCTGGGTGGAGACGCGGCCCTAGGACTCCGGGTCTTCCCGGAGGGAACGCCCGGTCTGCTCCGAATTGTCCTCGCGCGGCACGGGCTGCTCGACCAGGGCGAGCACCCGGTTCGCCATGAATCGGGCCGTACGCACCACTGATCCATTTCGCGTGACCTCACTCACCTCGACCACGCCCCGGCGCACGGCCGTCTCCACGCGGCGGCCGGCACGGCTCGCCACCACCTCGTATGTACGCGTCGTGTCCCCTGCGTCCACGACTATCTCCACGCGATCACCCTTCACCGGTCCAATCCCCCTTCGACGACGGACGGTTGGGCACCCGGGCGCTGACGAGCGGCCCGGATCCCCCTTCCCCTGGCCACTCTTCAAGTCTCCCACCCGGCACTGACAATCGATCGGGCCGTGAAGGCGCGGCCTGTGCGCGCAGTCGGCCGCGGAAACGTAAGCTGTGGCTCGTCAGACGGACCGGGCAGCGGGGATGGACATGGCGATGATGCGCCTGAGGCGCGAGGACCCGCGTGTCGTCGGCTCGTTCAGGCTGCACAGGCGGCTCGGCGCCGGCGGGATGGGTGTGGTCTACCTCGGTTCCGACCGGCGCGGCCAGCGGGTCGCCCTGAAGGTGATCCGCCCTGATCTGGCCGAGGACCAGGAGTTCCGCTCACGGTTCGCACGCGAGGTGTCGGCCGCACGGCGCATCCGCGGCGGCTGCACCGCGCGGCTCGTCGCCGCCGACCTCGAAGCGGAGAGGCCGTGGTTCGCCACGCAGTACGTTCCGGGGCCCTCGCTGCACGACAAGGTCGCCGAGGAGGGTCCGCTGACGGCCGCCGAGGTCGCCGCCATCGGCGCCGCCCTCTCGGAGGGGCTCGTCGCCGTGCACGAAGCGGGTGTCGTCCACCGCGACCTCAAGCCCTCCAACATCCTGCTGTCCCCCAAGGGGCCGCGGATCATCGACTTCGGCATCGCCTGGGCGACGGGCGCGAGCACGCTCACCCACGTCGGTACGGCGGTGGGGTCGCCCGGCTTCCTCGCGCCCGAGCAGGTGCGGGGTGCGGCCGTCACGCCCGCCACGGACGTCTTCGCGCTGGGTGCGACCCTCGCGTATGCGGCTATGGCCGACTCGCCCTTCGGGCACGGCAGTTCCGAGGTCATGCTGTACCGGGTGGTGCACGAGGAGCCGCAGCTGGACGGCGTGCACGATGCGCTGGCCCCGCTGGTCCGGGCGTGCCTCGCGAAGGACCCGGAGGAGCGCCCCAGCACGCTGCAGCTGTCGCTGAGACTCAAGGAGATCTCGGCCAGGGAGGCCCAGAGCCTTACGGACACCCGGCCGCCGGCGCCGCGCGGTGCGAGCGACCGGCCGACGGACCGGCTCACCGAGCCCTACACGGAGCAGCGCACCGAGCGGGGTGTCCAGGGTGCTCCGCCGCGGGGCTCCAACGGCGGCCCGCGCTCCGGGGGGCGCCCCGCCTCGACGCGGAACACTCCTTCGCCCCGGAACACTCCTTCGCCTCGCAACACTCCGGCATCCCGGAGTACGCCGTCCCGCAGCACTCCTGCTCGCAACACCCCGCCGAGGCCCATGCCGTCCCGCAACGCCGCGCGCCCGGGAAGTCGACCGGGGCCGCGCAGTGGTTCTGGGCGGCCGGCACCCCGGACGACCGGGACCGGCCGTCGGCCGGCCAATCCGCGGCTGCTCCGGCAGCGGCTTTTCGTGTTCGTGGTCGTGACGCTGCTGGTGGCACTGGGTATCGCCGCGGCGCAGGGCTGCCAGGGGCCTGCGCGCGGCCTTGGGGCCGCGGGCGAGTTCTTCCCGCAGGGCGCCTCGCAGCTCTTGCATGCCGGAGGCAGCAGCGTCCGGGGCTGATGGGGTGCCTGGGGTCGTGATGACGTCGGCCTCCACCCTGCTCCCGGTGAACCCGACCCTGGCCATCGCGCTCGCGGTGCTGCTCGTCGCAGGAGCCGCGGTGACAGCGCTGGCCAGCCTCGGGCACAGCCGCGCGATCGTCACCGCCGGGCTTCGGGCGACCGTGCAGCTGGCCGCGGTCGCGGCTGTCGTCCGGTGGGCGCTCGGCTCGCGCCCGCTGCTCTTCGGCTTCCTCGCCGTGATGTTCGCGGTGGCGACGTGGACGGCCGGCCGCCGCATCACCAGCAACCACACCTGGTGGTGGGCCGCCGTACCCATCGGCTCAGCCGTGTTCCCGGTCGTCCTGCTGCTCGTGGCCATCGGGCTGCTCCCCGTCAAGGGCATTGCTCTGATCCCCGTCACCGGCATCCTCATCGGGGGCGCGCTGACCGCGACGGTGCTCGCCGGGCGGCGCGCGCTGGAGGAACTGGAGACGCGCCGCGGAGAGGTCGAGGCCGCCTTGTCCATCGGGCTCCTGGACCGGGAAGCCCGGCTGGAGATCGCCCGGCCGTCTGCCGCCGGGGCACTGATCCCGGCACTCGACCAGACGAGAACGGTCGGGCTGGTCACTCTGCCCGGCGCGTTCATCGGCATGCTCCTCGGCGGCGCTTCACCCCTGCTGGCCGGAGCGGTCCAGCTGTTCGTCCTGGTCGCCCTGCTGGCGGTGGAGGCCGTCGCGGTCGCGGTCGTACTGGAGCTAGTGGCCCGCGACAAGATCCGCAGGCCGCCGCGCGGCACCTGACCCGAGGCCGCTCGTGGGCTGTGCCCACCCCTCCCCCATTGCCTTAAGGGCATGGGCGGTGCCCCCACCGCCCTGCGGAACGACTACCTACAGCCCGCAGGTCACCGGGCCACGGCCAGGCGGTAGTCCTCGTCGGTGACGAGGAGGTTGCGGTGTGTGCCCTCGGCGGTGATGACACCGTCGTCCAGGACGAGGACGCGGTCGGCGGCGTCCAGGAGGGCCGGGCTGCTGGTGATCACGAGGGTGGTCCGGCCCCGGCGCAGCTTCGCGATGCCCCGCGCGATGAGCTGTTCGGTGACCGCGTCGACGGCTGTCGTCGGGTCGTGCAGGACGAGGATGTCGGTGTCGGCGGCGAGGGCGCGGGCCAGAGACAGCCGTTGGCGCTGCCCACCGGATAGGTTGGCGCCGCGGTCGCGGACGCCGTAGTCGAGCCCTTCGCGGTGGAGAGCAACGAAGTCGGTCAGCATGGACGCCTCGACGGCCTCGGGGACCATCCGGCTGGTGCCCGACGGGTCGATGTTCGTGCGGAGGGTGCCCGCGAAGATCTCCCCGTCGTACGGGTTCACGAGCATGTGCTCGCGGACCGCCTCGATCGACAGGTCCGCGAGCTCCTGCCCACTGACCCGCACCACTCCCTCGTACGCGTCGGGTGGGACGTTCACGGCCAGGATCGTCGCGAGGTCGGCCGCCGCGCGCGGCTGGTAGGCGGCGATCGCCACGAACTCGCCGGCGGGCACCTGGAACTTGAGCTTGCGCAGGGACCCGTACCGGACGCAGTCGATCTCGAGGTCTCCGCCCGCGGCCGGGCGCTCCACCCCCGGGGTCGTCACCGGCGGCGCGGCCAGCACCAGCGCCATCCGCTCGGCCGACGCGCGCGCGATCATCACGTACTTCGGCATCTCCGAGAACAGCTTGAGCGGTTCGATGATGAACTGCGCCAGTCCCACGGCCATGACGAGCTGCCCGATGGTGATCCGGCCGTCGAACGCCAGCCAGCCCGCCGTCAGGGTCACGGCGGCGGCAAGGATCGCGTTGAGGGCCAGCGCGGTGCCCGCGTACGCGCCGTTCACCCTGGCAACGGTGATCGCCTGGTGCTTCGCCTCCGTGCTGACCTTCCGATAGGACAGGAACGCCGCGTGGTTGCCGCCGAAGCCGTGCAGCGGGCGCAGGCCGGTGATCAGGTCGGCGACCTTCGCGCCCGCCCGCGCCACCCGGGCCTGCTGTTCGCGGGTACTGGCGCCGATCCGCTTGGACATCACGCTCAGGATCGACAGGATCGCGACGGTTCCGACGATGACCAGCAGGCCGAGCCGGACGTCGGCCAGGCCCAGCGCGACCGCCGCGACCAGCACCGCGACCAGCGAGCTGATCAGCAGCGGCACCACCTCGATGATGTCGGCGGTCTGGTCGGCGTCCTCGGTGGCGATGGTCAGCACCTCGCCGGACTTGAGGTCGACGTCCCTGGCCACCGGCTGAAGTCCGCAGGCCGCTACGCGCACCCGCCAGCGGTGCGCCTCGGTCGTGTTGGCCTTCTGCAGGATGCGCATCCCGAACCGCCACGACAGCGACACGGTCGTGATGATCACGGCCAAGGCGGCGATCGACAGGGCGAGGGAGCCGAGGCTTCGGTCCCGCATCGTGTGTTCGACGATCAGGCCGAGCGCGATGGGAAAGGCGGTCTCACCCGCCTGGTACAGGCCCATGAGGAGGGTGCCCCAGGCCATGGCGCCGATGTTGCGGCGCAGTGCGGTCCGGAGGATGTCGGACCCCGGACGGGACCGCCGCGTGTCAGCAGTTGTCATGGCTCGGTTTCGTCATCGGCGACTCAGCGTCCCTTTCCATCGCATGAGGGCTGGCCCCACATCTGAATCAGAGTCACCTAACTGCCTTCTTTCCAGGCCCGCCACAGTCGCGCATACCGGCCGCCCAGAGACACCAACTCCTCGTGGGTTCCCTGCTCCACAACGCGTCCCGCGTCCAGCACGGCGATCCGGTCCGCCGCCATCGCCTGGGTCAGCCGGTGCGCCACGAACAAGGTGGTCCGGCCCGAGCACGCGGCCAGCACGGCTCGCTCCAGCTCGGCGGCGCCCTCGCTGCCCGCCTCCGCGGTCGACTCGTCCAGCACCACCACCGGCGACCGGGCCAGCACCAGCCGGGCCAGGGCGATCTGGGCGACCTTGGTGACGTCCAGGCGCTCGCCGCCCTCGCCGACCAGGGTGTTCAGCCCATTGGGCAGCGCGTCGACCCAGCCGTCGGCGCCGACCGTGCGCAACGCGTCCATCAGCTCGGCGTCGGTCGCCTCCGGTGCCGCCAGCCGCAGGTCGTCGGCGAGCGGACCGGAGAACATGTGCGTCTCCTGCGTCAGGATGCTGACCAAGGCCCGCGCCCCGGCCTCGTCCAGACCGGCGAGGTCGGTCGACCCGACGCGCACCGATCCGGCCTGCGGGGTCCCGATGCCCGCGATCAGCGCGGCCAGGGTCGTCTTGCCCGCGCCCGTCGCGCCCACCAGCGCGAGCGAACCGCCGGCCGGGATCGTCAGGTCGACATCCTTCAGGACCGGCTCCTCCGTGGCGGGATAACGGAACGTCAGACCCTCCACCGTCACCGGCAACGGCGCGGCGGACGCCGGCGCGACGGACGCGTCGCCCACCAGCCGGTCCTCCGCGGCCTCCCCCAGCACCCCGACCAGCCGGGTCAGGCTCGCGCCCGACTTCTGCGCCTCGTCGAAGGTGAACATGATGGCGCCCAGCGGGGTGAACAGCCGGTGGAACAGCAGCGGGGCCGCCGACACCTCGCCCAGGCTGGCGGCATCGGCCTCCAACAGGGCGTATCCCACCACGATGATCAGGACCAGCCCGATGAACTCGGCGCGGTTCTCCCTGCCGACGAACCGGCCGAAGAACCGGAACACCTCGATGCCGAGATCGCGCACCCGCCACGACTCGCTGGTGACCTTCTCGCGGAAGGCGTCCTCCAGGCGGTACGCCCGGACCGTGTCGATCCCGTTCAGACCGCTGATCAACGCCTGTGCACGGTCGGCCTGGGCCGCCCGCTGCTTCCGGTAGAGCGGGGCGGACCGGGGGAGATACCAGCGCAGGGCCAGCGCGTATGCGGGCAGGGCGCCGGCGCCCGCCAGGCCGAGCCGCCAGTCCAGTCCGAACATGCCGAACGTGGCGATGACGACCAGCACTCCTGCCGAGAACACCGTGGGGATGGCCGTTCGTATGCCCTTGGAGATGACGGCCACGTCGTCACCGACCCGGGACAGCACGTCGCCCCGGCCGACCTGCTCGATCCGTGCGCTCGGCATCCCCAGCACCGCCCGTACGGCGCCTTCCCGCAGCCGCGCGAGCAGATCCGCGCCCAGCCGCCCTATCAGGTAGGTCGACACCGCGGTGGCCGCCGCGCCGAGCAGCGCGGCGGCCCCCATCAACACCCCGATGGTGACGAGGATCGAGCGCGATGCGCCCTCGACGACCCCGTCGACCACCCAGCCGAGCAGCAGCACCGGGAGCACCTGGAGCGCCGCCCCGGCCACCGTGGTGAGCACGGTGGCGGCCGTCAGCCATGGCACGTCCCGGCAGTGTGCCGCGACCCATCGGGTGGCCTCGCGTCCGGTCGCCGTGCGCAGGGTTGCCGGGGCGACGCGCGTGTCGGTGGTGCTCACAACTCTCCGTCTGGTGACCTGCTCCGTCTGACGCGCCTCGCCCTTGATCCTTCGGTCGGGTGGGATGGCGACATCTGTACGATTCCAGAGTCGACACCTGCGGCCAAGGTCCCCGGAGCAGATGGTGTCTGCCCGCCTCGACGTCGCCCAGCCGCCGCCAAGTCGACTTCCTCTTCAGCTCCTTGAGCAGCAGGGCGGTGGAACCGCTGTCCACCATCGACCCGTCGCTGCACCGGGCAGCTAGCTCGATCCCGACCATTCCCGAAGTCTGGCGATATTTGGCCTTGCGTTCGATCCGACACCTTCCAGTCAACTGTAAGGTTAGGCTAACCTTCGCGGCGTGAATGTCGGTAAAGGGACCTCCGCGGCCAGGCGTCCCCGTGGCCATGAACTGTCGGCCACGGGTGTGACCGTGGCGTACGACGGCGTCGATGTCGTCCACGACGCGTCGTTGACGCTGCGGCCCGGCGAAGTGACCGTCCTGGTGGGTCCGAACGGCAGTGGGAAGTCGACGCTGCTGCGGACGATCGCGCGGCTGCAGCGGCCCCGGTCCGCCACGCTCGCGATCGACACCGACATCGACGGCCTTGCCCTGACCGCCCGTGAGTTCTCGCGCCATGTCGCCATGTTGACCCAGGGGCGTCCCACCCCCAGCGGGCTGACCGTACGGGACGTCGTCGAGTTCGGCCGCTACCCGTACCGGGGCCGCTGGGGCAAGGCGGATCCGGACGGCCGGGTGGCGGTGGACCGCGCGCTCGCCATGACGGGCGTCGCGGAACTCGCCGAGCGCGGCGTCGAGCACCTGTCCGGAGGACAACTCCAGCGCGTCTGGCTGGCCGGCTGCCTGGCGCAGGAGACCGGCGTGCTGCTCCTCGACGAGCCGACGACCTACCTCGATCTGCGGTACCAGATCGAACTCCTGGACCTCATCCGCGACCTGGCGGACGAACACGGCATCGCTGTCGGTGCCGTCCTGCACGACCTCGACCAGGCCGCGGCCGTCGCCGACCGGATCGTGCTGCTCCACACAGGACGGATCATCGCCGACGGCCTCCCCGAGGACGTGCTGACACCGCAACGGCTGACCGACACGTACGGCATCCGCGTCGAGGTCGACACAGACCCCGTCACGGGCCGGCTGCGCACCCGCGCGATCGGCCGACACCACACCCGAAGCGAAAGGCTCAGCATCACCTCATGAGACGCCTCCTTGCGACCGCGGCGGTCGCCACCGCCGCGGCCCTCACCCTGACCGCGTGCGGGACGACCGAGCCCGCCGCCGACGCCGACGCGAAGCAGAGCGCCGAGCCCATCACCCTCACCGACGCCTCCGGCACGAAGGTGGAACTCGACGGGCCGGCCAAGAAGGTCGTCGGAACCGAGTGGCACGAAGTCGAGCTCCTGATATCGCTGGGTGTCGACCCGGTCGGCGTCGCCGACGTCAAGGGCTACAAGACCTGGGACACCGTGGTCCCGCTGAAGAACGAGCCCAAGGACATCGGCACCCGCGGCGAGCCCAGCATGGACACCATCGCCGCCCTGTCGCCGGACCTCATCGTCGCCAGCACCGACCTGCCGCCGGCTGCCGTGAAGCAGTTGCGCGCGGTCGCCCCGGTCGTGGAGGTGCAGTCCGCCAACGCCTCTGACCCGATCGGGCAGATGACGAAGAACCTCGACCTCCTCGCCCAGGCCACCGGCACCACCGAGCAGGCCGAGAAGATCAAGAAGGACTTCGACGCGAAGGTCGCCGAGGGCAAGAAGGCCCTCGTGGACGCCGGTCTCGACGGCGCGGAACTCGCCTTCGCCGACGGCTACGACATCTCCAACCAGGTCTCGATCCGGCCCTTCACCAGCGGCTCGCTCATCGGCGCGGTCAATGAGCAGCTCGGCCTGAAGAACGCCTGGACGGTCAAGGGCGACAAGGACTACGGGCTCGGCACCACCGACGTCGAGGGGCTCACCAAGCTGGGCGACGACGTGCAGTTCGCCTACATCGCCAACGACGGCGACAAGAGCAGCACGCCGTTCACCGCCAACGGCGCCCTGGCCGATGACAAGGTGTGGACGTCGCTGCCGTTCGTGAAGAAGGGCAACGTCCACCGGCTGCCCGACGGCATCTGGATGTTCGGCGGCCCCGAGTCGATGGGGGCCTACATCGACGCCCTCGTCGGCGAGCTGACGAAGTAGCACCATGGCCGTCACCGCGACACCTGCCGCCACCCGTCCGTCGGCGGCCACGTCCCGGACGGGCGCGGCCGCGGTGACGGCCGCCCTGGCCCTGCTGGTCGCGGCCCTCGCGGTCGTGGACATCACGCAGGGCACGGCCGCCGTCGGCGCCGGGGAGGTCTGGAAGGCGCTCACCGGCCAGGCCGACCCCGCCGACGCGTCCGTCGTCATCGCCTCCCGCCTGCCGAGGGCGACCGCGGGGCTGCTCGTCGGGGCCGTACTCGGCATGGCGGGCGCCGCCCTGCAGGCCGTCAGCCGCAACGTACTCGCCTCGCCCGACACCCTCGCGGTGAACGCCGGCTCCTACCTGGCCCTCGGGCTGGCCACGGTCACCGGTGTCTCGCTCCCGCTGTTCGCCTCCTCCGGCATCGCGTTCGCCGGCGGCCTCGCCGCGGCAGCCGTCGTACTCGGCCTGTCCGGCCTGGGCTCGGGCACCGTCCGGCTCGTCCTCGCCGGCAGTGCCCTCACCCTCGGCCTCACCGCCGTCACCGAGGGGCTGCTCCTGCTGTTCCCCCAGCAGACCGAGGGCCTCTACCAGTGGAACCAGGGCAGCATCTCCCAGAACGGATTCGACGGCGTGCTGCAGATGGCGCCGATCGGTGTCGCCGGTCTCGCCGGGCTGCTCCTCGTCGCCCGGCGGGTCGACGCCCTGGCCCTCGGCGACGACGCAGCCCGGGGCCTCGGCGTCCCGGTCCGTGCCACCCGGATCACGGGTGTCGTCCTCGCGGCGCTGCTGTCCGCGTCGGCCGTCACACTCGCCGGTCCGATCGGCTTCGTCGGACTGTGCGCCCCCGCCCTCGTGCGTCCCCTCGCCCGCAGAATCCGCCCCTTCACCCGGGCGCGTGCGGGCCTTCCGGTCGCGGGCCTGGCCGGTGCCGTGCTGGTTCTCGGCTCGGACGTGCTCCTGCGCGCGATCGTGCCGGCGGACCTAGCGGTCGCCGTACCGACGGGCGTTGCGACCAGCCTCGTCGGCGCGGTGTTCCTGATCGTGATGGCCACACGGGTCCGGGACAGCGCGGGAGCCGCCGCATCCGAACGGCTGCGCATCAGGAGCAGGGCCGTCTTCCTCACCACCACGACCGTCCTGGTGGCCGTACTCGTCGGCGTGGTGATCGCCGCCGTCCTGCTGGGCGACAGCAAGCTGCTGCTGGGCGACGTGGTGAACTGGGCCCAGGGCAGGGCAGGCCGCACCGTCGCCTTCGTCCTCGACACCAGGGTGCCCCGGGTCCTCGCCGCACTCCTCGCGGGCGCGGCCCTCGCCCTGGCCGGAACACTCGTCCAGGCCGTGACCCGCAACCCACTCGCGGAACCCGGTGTCCTGGGCGTCTCCGGCGGAGCCGCGCTCGGCGCCGTGCTGCTCGTCACGACGGCGCCCGTGGCCGGATCATGGAGCGTGGCCGGTGCCGCGTTCGCGGGCGCCGCGCTCAGTTCCGTCGTCGTCTTCGGGCTCGCCGCGCGAGGCGGGTTCCAGCAGAACCGGCTCGTCCTCGTCGGGTTCGGCGTCGCTACCGGGACCGCCGCACTGATCAGCCTCCTTATCGTCCTCACCGACCCGTTCAACGCGACGAAGGCCCTCACCTGGCTGTCGGGCTCCACTTACGGGCGAACCCTGCCGGACGTGGTACCGCTCGCGGCCGTGCTCACCGTGGGCGTGCTCATCGCGGTGCTGCGGCGCACCGAGCTCGACCTCGTGTCGCTCGACGAGGACACCCCGAGGCTCCTGGGCCTCGATCTGGCACGGGGGCGCCTCGGCTTCCTCGTACTGAGCGTCCTGCTGAGCGCCACCGCCGTGGCCGCCGCGGGCACGATCGGCTTCGTGGGACTCGTGGCACCGCACGCGGCCCGTGCCCTGGTGGGCCGCCAGCACGCCCGGGTGGTCCCGGTCTCGGTGCTCCTGGGCGCCGTGCTCGTCTGCACCGCGGACCTGATAGGCCGAACCGTGATCGCGCCGGCTCAGCTGGGCGCTGGACTGATGACCGCGGTGATCGGCACGCCGTACTTCCTCCATCTGCTCATGCGCGGCCGCCGGTAGGCGGGTTCAGGCGTGCCTCGGGCGGGTGGTGTAGAAAGCCACGGCCGAGGCGGCTGCCACGTTGAGGGAGTCGACGCCGGCGTCCATCGGGATGCGGACGTGTTCGTCGGCCGCGGCGAGGGCCTCGGGGGTGAGGCCGTCGCCTTCCGTGCCGAAGACCAGGGCCAGCTTCTCGTAGTCCCGCGCGGCCAGCTCGTCGAGGGTGATCGCCCGGTCACTCAGGCAGAGCGCGGCGACCGTGAAGCCCGCGGACCGCAGGAACTCGGCGTCCTTCGGCCAGGACTCCAGGCGCGTCCATGGCACCTGGAAGACGGCCCCCATCGAGACCTTCACGGACCTGCGGTAGAGGGGATCGGCACAGCGTGGGGTGAGGAGGACCGCGTCGATGCCGAGGGCTGCGGCGTTCCTGAAGGCAGCCCCCATGTTGGCGTGATCGACGATGTCTTCGAACACGGCGACGCGCCGAACCGTACGCTCTGTTTGAACCGCACGGTCTGACTGGCGACCCGAAGGCGCCATCGCGCCGATGTCGCTGTGGTCGTCGACCAAGTCCATGACGACGGCGCGGCGAGCCGTCTGCAGGAGCTCCCCGGCCGTCGGCAGCGGCTTGCGCTGCATCGAGGCGAGCGCGCCGCGGTGCACGTGGTAGCCGGTGACCTGCTCGGCGAGGTCCGGGCTGACCGCATAGACCGGCGCCGGTACCTCGTCGATGACGTCGCGCATGACGTCGACCCACTTCGAGGACAGCAGCATCGAGCGCATCTCGTACCCCGCGTGCCTGGCGCGCCGGATGACCTTCTCGCCCTCGGCGATGAACAGGCCCTCGGCGGGCTCGCGCTTACGGCGCAGCTCGACGTCGGTCAGGCCCGTGTAGTCGCGCAGGCGCGGATCGGCGGGGTCCTCAACGGTGATGAGATCGGCCACAGGGGTGATACTGCCTTGTCCTGGGTGTGGTGCCAACGGCTCGGAACGACTCGGGTTACCCGGGGTTACTCGGCTCCGCCGGGTGCGCTGCCGTCCGAGACCTTCACAACCTCGCCGATGACGATGACGGCCGGGGGCTTCACCTCGTGCGTACGCACGGTCTCGGCGACCGTGGCGAGCGTGGCGTCGACGCGGCGCTGGGCGGCCGTCGTGCCCTCCTGGACCAGGGCGACGGGTGTGTCCGCCGGCTTGCCGTGGGCCACCAGCGTGTCGGCGATCTTGCCGATCTTGTCGACGCCCATGAGGACGACGAGGGTGCCGCGCAGCTTGGCGAGCGCCGCCCAGTCGACCAGCGACCGCTCGTCGTCCGGCGCGACATGGCCGCTGACGACGGTGAACTCGTGAGCGACTCCGCGGTGCGTGACCGGGATGCCCGCGGCACCGGGCACGGAGATCGAGCTGGAGATGCCGGGGACCACGGTGTACGGGATGCCCGCCTCGACGAGCGCCTGCGCCTCCTCCATGCCGCGTCCGAAGACGAACGGGTCGCCGCCCTTCAGCCGTACGACCGACTTGCCGGCCTTGGCGTGCTCGATGAGCGCGTGGTTGATGGCCTCCTGGGCCATGTAGCGGCCGTACGGGATCTTGGCCGCGTCGATGACCTCGACGTGCGGCGGGAGTTCGGCGAGCAGGTCGCGCGGGCCGAGGCGGTCGGCGATCACGACGTCGGCCTCGGCGAGCAGCCGGCGGCCGCGCACCGTGATCAGATCCGGGTCGCCCGGGCCGCCGCCGACGAGGGCCACGCCCGGGGTGCGCTTGCGGTGGTGCGGTGCGACCAGGCTGCCGTCGCGCAGGCCCTCGACGACGGCGTCGCGGATGGCGGCCGTGTGGCGCGGGTCGCGGCCCTGGGCGTCGGTGGTCAGCACGGCGACGGTGACGCCTTCGCTGCGGCCCGTCGCGGGGGTCCAGGCGGTGGCGGCGTCGGCGTTGTCGGAGCGGACGCACCAGACGCGGTGGCGCTCGGCCTCAGCCGATGCGGCGGTGTTCGCCTCGGTGTCGCTGGTGGCGATCAGCGCGTACCAGGCCTCGGCGAGGTCTCCGTCCTCGTACCGGCGGCGGTGCCAGGTGATCTCGCCCGCGTCCGCCATCGCCTCCACGGAGGGCGTCGCCTCCGGCGATACGAGGTGGATGTCGGCGCCCGCCGCGATCAGTGCCGGGAGGCGGCGCTGGGCCACCTGGCCGCCTCCCACGACGACGACTCGGCGGCCGGTGAGGCGGAGGCCTACGGGGTAGGCGGGGTTTTCGGCCATGGGAGGTGCGGCTCCTCTTGCAGGGCGAGGTGGGGCTGGGTGGGGCGCTGCGGCGTTGGAGCGGCCCTTGACGTGCGGATTTTAAGGTGCGGGTCCACGATACGGCGGGGGTGGGGCGGGTTTCTTTCCCCAAGCCCGCCCCTTCCCGAAACCGCGGGGCTCCGCCCCGGGCCCCTTCCGGGGTGCGGGTGCGTCCCGGCGTTGTGCCCACCCGTTCCGCCCTGGGGGTACCGCCCAGGCCCTTAAGGCACTGGGGGAGGAACGCCTGCCCACAACACCGGGACGCCGGGGCCACAACCACGCACGGACGGTTACTTTTCGGTGACCCCGGCCGAGTCGAACGTTGCTACCTCGTGCATTGCCCTTGCTGCGCTCTGGACCAGGGGCAGGGCCAGGAGGGCGCCTGTGCCCTCTCCCAGGCGGAGGTCCAGGTCGACCAGGGGGCGCAGGCCCAGTTTGTTGAGGGCTGCCATGTGGCCGGGCTCGGCGCTGCGGTGGCCCGCGATGCAGGCGGCCAGCACCTCGGGGGCGATGGCCCGGGCCACGAGGGCGGCGGCGCCCGCGCTCACGCCGTCGAGGATGACGGGCGTACGCAGGGAAGCGCCGCCGAGCAACAGGCCCGCCATCGCGGCGTGTTCGAGTCCGCCGACCGCTGCGAGGGCGCCGATCGGGTCGTTCGGGTCGGGCTGGTGGAGCTCCAGGGCGCGACGGACGACCTCGGTCTTGCGAGCCAGCGTCTCGTCGTTGATGCCGGTGCCCCGGCCGGTCACCTCGGCGGGGTCGGCGCCGGTGAAGACGGAGATGAGCGCGGCGGACGCCGTCGTGTTGGCGATGCCCATCTCGCCGGTGAGCAGCGCCTTGTTGCCCGCGGCCACCAGGTCGCGGGCCGTCTCGATGCCCACCTCGATGGCCGCCTTGACCTCCTCGCGGGTCAGCGCGGGGCCCGTCGTCATGTCGGCGGTGCCGGCGCGCACCTTGCGGGGCAGCAGGCCGGGCGTCGAGGGCAGGTCGGAGGCGACGCCGACGTCGACGACGCAGACCTCGGCGCCCACCTGGTTGGCGAAGGCGTTGCAGACGGCTCCGCCGCCGAGGAAGTTGGCCACCATCTGGCCGGTGACCTCCTGCGGCCAGGGGGTGACGCCCTGGGCGTGCACACCGTGGTCGCCGGCGAAGATCGCGACGGCGGCGGGCTCCGGGATGGGCGGCGGGCACATCCGGGACAGGCCGCAGAGCTGGGCGGAGATGATCTCCAGCATGCCGAGCGCGCCTGCGGGCTTCGTCATGCGCTTCTGGCGCTCCCACGCCTCGCCGAGCGCCTTGGCGTCCAACGGACGGATGCCCGCGACGGTCTCCGCGAGCAGGTCGTGCGGCGCCTCACCGGGCAGGGCGCGACGGCCGTACGTCTCCTCGTGGACGACCCACGACAGCGGGCGGCGCTTGGACCAGCCGGCCTGCATCAACTCCGGCTCCTCCGGGAACTCCTCGACGTATCCGACACAGAGGTACGCGACGACCTCCAGGTGTTCGGGCAGGCCGAGCGTACGTACCATCTCTCGCTCGTCGAAGAAGCTGACCCAGCCGACGCCGAGGCCCTCGGCCCGCGCGGCCAGCCACAGGTTCTCGACGGCGAGTGCCGAGGAGTACGGGGCCATCTGCGGCTGCGTGTGGCGGCCGAGGGTGTGGCGGCCGCCGCGGGTGGGGTCGGCGGTGACGACGATGTTCACCGGGGTCTCGAGGATGGCCTCGATCTTCAGTTCCTTGAACTGTTTGGCGCGGCCCTTGGGCAGCGACTTCGCGTACGCCTCGCGCTGGCGCACGGCCAGTTCGTGCATCGCCTGCCGGGTCTCGGCGGAGCGGATGACGACGAAGTCCCAGGGCTGGGAGTGGCCGACGGACGGCGCGGTGTGCGCCGCCTCCAGGACGCGGAGCAGGACCTCGTGCGGGATGGGGTCGCTGCGGAAGCCGTTGCGGATGTCGCGGCGCTCGCGCATGACGCGCAGGACGGCCTCGCGCTCGGCGTCGTCGTATCCGGGGGCCGGGGGGCCGGCCTGCTGCACGGGGATCCCCGCGGGGGCGGAGGCCTCTGCCCCGGCCTCAGCCGTGGCCTCGGGGGCCTCCTGCGTGTCGAGGCTGTCCGCGTTCTGCGCGACGAGCGGCTCGGGGTCCTGGACGTCCCTGTCCGGCACGGGTGCTGCCTCCGCGGTGGGAACGGGTGTGGGCTGTTCGCCGTCGCGCGGCGCGGGCACGGTGCCGACGGGCTCCTGCTCCGGTACGACCGGGGCGTCGCCCGGGGCGGTGCCCTGCTCGGGCACCGGTACGACGGTGGGGGCGGGCTCGGACTCGGCCTCGGCCTCGGGCGCCGACGGGTGGGCTTCCTCGGCGACCTCGGTGGCCTCGCCTGCGGGCCCTGCGGCCTCGGTGGCCTCGCCTGCGGGCGCGGCGGGCGCGGGCGCGGCGTCGTCACCCGGTGCGAGAGGAGTCTCCGCCGGTGCGACGGAGGACTCCGCCGGGGCGGCGGTCGTCTCGCCGATCTGCGCGACCGGCATCTCGCCGGCCTGTGCGACCTGCGCGTCCCCGGCCTGTGCGACCGGCATGTCCTCGGCCGGAGCGACCTGCGTGTTCCCCTCCGGTGCGACGGAGGTCTCCTCGGCCGGTCCAGCGGGGATCTGCTCGGCTGAGGCGAGGGGGATGTGCTCGGCCTCGGCCGGTGCGGCGCCGGTGCCGTCCGCTCCCTGCACGGTGGACGGCGCCTCTGCCGGTACGACGGCAGACTCGTCCACCGATCCGGCGAGGGGGGCACCGTCCTCGGTGCCTGCCGGTGCCGCGGCGGGCTCAACAACGGACTCGACCGTTTCGGCGACCGGCTGCGGTGCCTCCTCGGCGAGCTCCGCGGCCTCGGCGTTCGCGACAGCGGCGGCCTCGGCGTTCGCGACAGCGGCGGTTTCGGCCTGCTCGTCGAGCAGCGGCACCGACGGTACGTTCAGGGCGTGCGGGGGCGTGGGCGCCAGGTGCGGCGTGGTCGGCACCGACCCCTCGACGGGCACGAACTGGCCGATCGGCTGGGCGCCCTGGTCCTCAAGGGCCGAGGCGACCGACACCTCGCCGGACCCGTCAGGCACTACGTCGGATCCGCCGGGCAGGGCAGCGCCGGTCCCGTCGGGCAGCGCGACGGCGGTCCCGTCGGGCAGCGCGCCGGACGCCTCCAGCTGCGTGCTGGCGCCCTCGGCGTGCGGGGCGACACCGGTCGGCGCGGCAGGGGTTTCGGCGGCTGCCTGCACGGCGTCGGCCACGGGGACGGGAACCGCCTGGCCCGATTCGTCCGCGGCCGGAACCTGCTGAGCCTGCTGAGCCTGCTCGGCGTGGCCCCGAGGATCGCCGTCGGCCACCAGCACCGCCTCGTTCTCCGGCGCTCCCTGATAAGGCTGCTCTTGTGAGGCGTGCGCGGCGTCGACGAACCCAGCGTGCTGTTCCGCCTCCGCCGCGTCCGAGGCGAACCCGGTGGCGGGCGCTTGCGCCTCGTGCGGAACATGCAGCGGCTCCGCGTCCCGCGTCAGGTCGAGGGAGAACTGCTCACCGACGGACGGCGGGCCCGCAGGGGCGGACTCGTCCGCGTACACGAACTGCCCGGATTCGGCGGTCGGTACGGGAGCCGCCGACGAGGCAGGGGCAGCGGCGGGGAACCCGTGCCCCCCGGCATCCGGAGCAGGCGCCTGGCCCGGCTGGTAGGCGTCGGCGGAGTGCGCGAACCGGGCGGGGTCCGCGGCGTCCACGGCCTGCTGAGGGACATACCCCTCGTGTGCTGCCACGCCCGCGTACTGCGCCTGCACGGCCTCTCCGCCGTGCTGCGCGTGCGCGAATTCTGCGGCACCCGGCTGCACGTGTGCGGCATCGCCGCCCTGCAGCGGCTGCACCGCTTCTCCACCCTGCTGGAACTGCCCCGCACCGTGCTGCATCTGCCCGGCACCATGCTCGACCTGCCCCGCACCGTGCTCGATCCGCCCCGCACCATGCTGCATCTGCCCAGCCTCGGCGCCCGCCGCGAGCGGCCCGGCGTCCACAGCCTGCGCCTGCTGCCCGGCGTCCGCCGCGGACGAAGCGGCAGCCGCGGATGAAGCGGCGGCCACGTCCGCGAAATCCGGCGCAGGCTGCGCGACCGCGTCAGGACCGGCGTCAGGACCGACCGTTTCTGCGGAGGTCCCCTGGGTGGCCCCAAGTGCCTCCGGATGCGGCTGAGGTGCCCACGCGGTGGCGCCACCCGGCCCGGGCTCGCCGGTTCCCGGCGCCACGGAGGCGTCGGCGTCGCCGCGCGGAATGTCGAGGTACTCGGGTCCGCTGGTCGGCGGACCCGCGTGGCGCCCGGGCACCGGGTTCGGCGGCGTGGTGGCCGGGCCCCGGTCGGCGAGCGAACGCACAGGGCTCGCGCTGCTGTCCGGCACGGGCGGGCCGAGATGCAGCGGGCGGCGCACCGGCGCGGGCGAGGGCGCCGGGGCGGGAACGCGGACACCGCTCAGGTCGATGGAGCCGCTGTCCCTGCCCGCCATCTCGTGCGGCCCGGGCTCGTGGGCGACGGCGGCGGGCGCAGGCGTCTGCCCCTCGCTCCATGCGCCCTGGGCACCCGGCATCAACAGCAGGTCGTCGTCATCGGCGGGGCTCTCGGAGGGGGCCAGGTAGGTGTACGCACCGGGCGCGGGGACGCCCGGCTGATCCACCATGCCTGCGCTCTCCGGCAGTCCCTCGCCCGGGCCCTGGCCGGTGTCGGTCATGCGTACCCCTCGCCCATCGGTTAGTGCTTCTTCCACCGCTCCCGGCCTTCGGCCGGGGCGGCCCCTGTGCCCGGAGCGGCGCACCGACCGCCCGTCATGAAGAACGAGCGTGCGCGCCACGCGGCACGAACGGACCGCCGACAATGCCGTCACCGGCATTGTTCCGGGCGAACCGCCACCGCGGCAGCTGGATGCGGCCACGGCCCGCTGTGGACTGCGCCACGTCGCGCGCCCTCCGGTCCTGCCGTACCACACACACGCCCAAAACGGGCGCGCTTTCCGGACATTGACCGACGAAACATCAGTCACCCGAGTGCAGTACAACGATCGGCCAGCCTACCGCGCACGGTCTGGCGGCAGGTTCACGGGGCGCCCGTTCGGCCCCATCCATCACAAGACCGACACTCTTCAGCGAGGCGGTTCGATCCGCCCTTCCCGGACTCCCGCGAGCAGGAAGGCAACCGTCCGTTTCTTCTCGGTCCACGCGCGCGTGTCGAGTTCGACGGACTGCAGGAGAGCGCACTCGACGGCGTATCCGTGCTCGGTCAGGTCCCGGCCGATGAGTTCGGCCTCGTCGCGGGTCGCGGCGTGCGTGACGATCCGTTCGGGGCGGCGGTCGGCGACGGCGGAGACCACCGCCACTCCCCCGCCTCCGACGCGTACGACGTCGGGTTCGGGGAGGTTCTCCAGGATGTGCGGGGCGGTGCCATGCACGATCTGCGGTTGCACGCCGAAGCGGCGGGCGGCGGCGAGAGTACGGGCGCACGCGTCGCTGTCACGGTCGACGGCGATGACGGCTGCGCCGAAGCGCGCGGCCTCGGTGGCGAAGGCGCCGCTGCCGGAGCCGATGTCCCAGACGAGGTCGCCCACGCGCGGGCCGAGCCGGGCGAGTTGGGCGGCGCGCATGGGGTCCGTCTCGCCCTCGGCCGGCTCGCTGCCGTACTCCTCGGCGGGCAGCGCCCATCCGCGCGACGGAGGTCCGCTGGGGCTCTCGGCTGCGGGGGTGGCCGTGTGGTCGCGTCCGGCGATCCATCCGCCGTTCTCCGAGGCGGCGACGGGACCGCCGATGACGATGACGACGTTGGGGTCGCGCCAGGCGTGGTCGGCGGCCTTGTCGGAGGTGACGACGGTGACCTGTTCGCGAGCGGTGCCGAGCTCCTCGCAGATGACGAACGTGCGGTGGACACCTTCGAGGAGGAGGCCGAGTTCGGCGGGGCCCGCTCCGGGCGAGGTGAGGACGGCGACCTTGGTGTGGGCGCGGCACACGTTCACGGCGCGGCGCAGCGTGCGGGGGTGGGCGACCACGATCTGCGCGTCGTCCCACGGCATTCCGGCACGGGCGAACGCGGTGGCCACGGAGGAGACGGCGGGCACCACTTCCACCTCGAGGCCGAACTCGGGGGCCCGCAGGGTGCGTACGACGCCGAAGAAGCCCGGGTCGCCGTCGGCCAGGACGACGGCGGTGCCGCGGTGGGCGGCGATACGGCGGGCGGCGAGGGAGACGCTGCCGAGGCGGATGCGTTCGGCGGCCGCGGGCACTTCGGGGAGCGCCAGATGGTGTCCCGCGCCGGCCACGAGCGTGGCCGCTGCGAGCGCGGAGCGCGCCGCGTCGGTCAGCGGCGAACCGTCCCAGCCGATCACCGTGACCCGGTCGGCCATCGTCGTCAGTCTCCCGAGGGTTCTCGCAGGTCGTCAGGGGGCGCACGCGCCGCCCTAGTGCACCGTGAGCGTACCTGGTGGACGGAGCCGACGGCTCTCCGAGACGGTCGGGACCGGGAACCCCCGGTCACGATCAGTCGGAGACCCCGGTCAGGACCAGTCCGAGAACGCGGTGAAGCCGCCGGTCTCCGAGAGCTGGTCGATGACACCGTCGAGGTCCTCCGGGAGGAGGCTCCACACGATGAGGTCGGTACGGACGTCGGCCCAGCCGCTCTCGGTTCTGGTGCGCGCTATGAAGGCGCCCCTCAGCACGCCCTCGCTGATGCAGCCGATCTTCTGCGCGACCTGCTGCGACGCGGTGTTGTCGGCCGCCGTCCGCAGCTCCAGGCGCTCGAACTTCTGATCATGGAAGAGCCACTGGGCGGTGGCGAGGGCCGCCTCCGAGGCATAGCCCTCACCGCGGGCCCAGGGCGCGATGACGTAACTGATCTCGCTGGACCGCACCCGCCAGTCGGTGTGGTGCAGATGCACGATGCCGACGAGGCGCTGGGTGAGGAACTCGGTGACGGCGAACACGATGCCGCGCCCCTCCGTGCGCTCGGCGGGTGCCGTCACAGTGATCAGCCCCCGGGCGTCGGCCTCGGTGTAGGGCTGAGGAAAGGACGTCCAGGCGGTGACGAGCTCGTCGTTCATCATCTCGGCGAGGGCCGGGGCGTCCGCCTCCTCGAACGGGCGCAGCACCAACCGCTCCGTGCTGATGGAGATGTCGGGGAACCCCGAGAAGGCTGTCGTCATGCGCTGCTCCGTAACCGTCAGGAACCGTAGGCCCGGTAGACCATAAGCCCGGCAGGCCATAAGGCCGGTGGACCGCAAGCCCTGTTGACCGTAAGCCCTGGTTGAGTGCCCCAGCATGCAGCATCGCGGCGCATAACTGCACCATGGGGTCCGCTCCCGTGCAGGAGCGGACCACATGGTGGCCGAAAGGGTGTCAGCCGCCGGCGACCGGCAGCACCGATCCCTGGTACTTGTCCTCGATAAACTTCTTCACCTCGGAGGACTTGAGGAGCTTCACCAGCTTCTCGACCCGCGGGTCGTCCTCGTCGCCCTTCTTGACGGCGAGGATGTTGGCGTACGGGTTGTTCTCCGCGGACTCCAGGTGGATGGCGTCCTCGGTGGGGCTGAGGCCCGCGTCCTGGGCGAAGTTGTTGTTGATCACCGCGGCGCCGACGTCGTCGAGGGAGCGGGGCAGCTGGGCCGGCTCCAGCTCCTTGATGACGAGCTTCTTGGGGTTGGACACGATGTCCGCAGGGGATGCGTCCGTCGCCGCGTCCTTCTTGAGCTCGATGACGCCCTGGGCGGCGAGCAGCTTCAGCGCCCGCCCCTCGTTGGTGGTGTCGTTGGGTACGGTGACGGTGGCGCCGTCCGGGAGCTCGGCGACGTCCTCGACCTTCTTGGAGTACACGCCCATGGGGGGCAGGTACGCCTGCACGACGGGGACCAGGTCCGTGCCCTTGGACTTGTTGAAGTCGTCCAGGAACGGCTTGTTCTGGTACAGGTTGGCGTCGAGCGAGCCCTCGTTGAGCGCGGTGTTCGGCAGGACGTAGTCCGTGAACTCCTTGATCTCCAGGTCCAGGCCGGCCTTCTCGGCGAGGTTGTCCTTGACGTACGCGAGGACCTCGCCGGCCGGGACCGCGGTGGCGCCGACGACGAGCGTGCCGTCGTCGTCACCGCCCGCGGACGAGGAGCCCGAGCCGCAGGCCGTCAGGCCCAGGGCCAGGGCGATCCCGGCGGCCGCGGCGGATATGGCTGTCTTACGCATGGTGTGACTGCCTCTGTTTCTCGGGCCGGGTCAGAACGACGGGATGACGGAGCCGTCGTAGGTGTCCTCGATGAACTTCCGCACCTCGTCGGACGTGAGCAGCTTGGCGAGCTTCTTCACGCGCGGGTCGGACTCGTTGCCGTCCTTGACGGCGAGGAAGTTGCCGTAGGGGCTGTTCTCCGCGGACTCGAGGACCAGGGCGTCCTCGGCCGGCTTGAGGTCCGCCTCGATGGCGTAGTTGCCGTTGACGACCGCGGCGTCGACGTCGTCCAGGGAGCGCGGGGTCTGGGCCGCCTCGAGCTCCTTGAACTGCAGGTTCTTGGGGTTCTTGGCGATGTCCTTGGGGGTCGCTTCGCTGCCCACGCCGTCCTTGAGCGTGATGATCCCGTTGGCGTCCAGGAGCTTGAGGGCACGCGCCTCGTTGACCGTGTCGTTCGGGACGGCGATGGTGGCACCGCTCTTGAGGTCGTCGGCCGACTTGATCTTGTTCGAGTAGAGGCCGAGCGGCTCCAGGTGGACCGTCACGACGGGCACGATGTGGGTGCCGTTCTTCTTGTTGAAGTCGTCGAGGTACGGCTGGTTCTGGAAGTAGTTGGCGTCCACGGACCCGTCCTCGGTCGCCGTGTTCGGCGTGACGTAGTCGGTGAACTCCTTGACCTCGAGATCGAGGCCCGCGTCCTTCGCCAGGTTGTCCTTGACGTAGTTCAGGATCTCGGCGTGCGGGGTCGGGCTGGCGGCGACGACCAGGGGTTCCGAGGCGTCGGCCTTGGCGCCCGAGTCGGAGTCCGAACCGCAGGCGGTGAGCCCGAAGGTGAGGGCTCCGGCGGCGAGGACGGCGGTCGTGATCTTGGCGGTGTTACGCACGAAAAGTGCCTTTCTCCATGGGTGGTGCGACCCCGTCGTGGGTGGGCGGGGAGATCTGGGAGTCAGCCGTTCCGGAGAGGGATCAGCTCTTCTTGACGGCGTCGGTCGCGATGGTGCCGGGGAAGATCCCGCTCAGCGGCTTGAAGAGGAGCAGGGGACCGGCCTTCCCGCGGCGGCGGTGCAGCGTGCGCGCGGCGAAGTCGCCGCCGAACTGCAGGACGGAGATGACGACGACCAGGACAGCCACGGTGGCCCACATCAGGCCGGTCTCGAAGCGCTGGTAGCCGTAGCGGATGGCGATGTCGCCGAGGCCGCCCGCGCCGACGGTGCCCGCCATGGCGGAGTAGCCGATGAGCGCGATGACCGTCGTGGTGGCGCCGGAGATCAGCGACGGGAGGGACTCGGGCACGAGGACGCTGCGTACGACCGTCCAGGTGCTGCCGCCCATGGACTGCACGGCCTCGACCAGCCCGCCGTCCACCTCGCGGACGGACATCTCGACCAGACGCGCGAAGAAGGGGATCGCGCCGATCGCGAGCGGCACGATGGCGGCCTCGCGCCCGATGGTCGTCCCGGTGACCCAACGCGTGAAGCTCATCAGCGCCACCATCAGGATGAGGAACGGCAGGGAGCGGACGATGTTCACGATCTGCCCAAGGACCTTGTTGACGACGACGTTCTGCAGCAGCCCGCCCTTGTCCGTGAGGACCAGCAGGATGCCGAGCGGTAGACCGCCGACGATCGCGATGAGCGTCGACCAGCCGACCATGTAGAGGGTGTCCCAACACGCCTGCGACAGCAGCGGCTGCATCTCGGACCAGGTCACTTGGCACCTTCCTTCAGCAGCAGGGGCTCCTGGGCGGCTTTGTCGAGGATGTCGATCTGCAGGCCCTGTTCGCGCAGGAAGCCGATCGGCACGACGTTCTCCTCGTAGCGGCCGGGCAGTTCGATGCGCATCCGGCCGACCTGCTTGCCCGCGACGGTGTCCATCGCGGCGCCGAGGATCGAGATGTCGATGTTGTACGTGCGGGAGAGCTGCGAGATCACAGGCTGGGTCGCGGCCTCGCCGTGGAAGGTGACGTCGACGACGGTGCGGTCGTCTCCGGTGGCGTCGCCGCTCACCGGGAAGAGGGCCGCGGCCAACTCCGAGCCGGGCGTGGCGAGCAGCTCGCTGACGGTGCCGGACTCGACGATCCGGCCCTTCTCCATGAGCGCGGCCGAGTCGCAGATGGACTTGACGACGTCCATCTCGTGCGTGATGAGCAGCACCGTGAGGCCGAGCTGCCGGTTCAGGTCGCGCAGCAGCTGGAGGATGGAGCGGGTGGTCTCGGGGTCGAGGGCGCTCGTCGCCTCGTCCGAGAGCAGCACCTTCGGGTCGCCGGCGAGAGCGCGGGCGATGCCGACGCGCTGCTTCTGGCCGCCGGAGAGCTGGGCCGGGTAGGCCTTCGCCTTGTCTGAGAGGCCGACCAGGTCGAGGAGTTCGAGGGCCTTGCGGGAGCGCTCCTTGCCGGAGACGCCGAGGATCTCGAGCGGCAGCTCGACGTTGGACTGGACGGTGCGCGAGGACAGCAGGTTGAAGTGCTGGAAGACCATGCCGATGCGGCTGCGTGCCTCGCGGAGCTCCTTGCCGGCGCGCGGGCCGCGTCCGGCCAGGGCGGTGAGGTCCTGTCCGGCGACGGTCACGGTGCCGGAGGTGGGGCGCTCCAGGAGGTTGATGCAGCGGATGAGCGAGGACTTTCCGGCGCCGCTCTGGCCGATGACGCCGTACACCTCGCCTTCGCGGACGTGGAGGTCGACGCCGTCGAGGGCGGTCACCTCGCGACCGCGCGAGCGGTGAGCCCGGTAAATTTTCGTGAGGCCCGATGTGGTGATCACGTGTGTTTCCGTCACTGTCGAGTGCGCGGCGCGGATGGCGGCCGGCACGGGGCATGCATGGTCGGAACGCGGCACGGTTCTCGCGGATGGCGATGGAACCGGGGAGAAGCGTGTGCGCGGGGCAGGCTCAGTCCGTGCGTGGTGGGCAGGCTGCTGTCAGGTTGTGCAGATCAGCGTGTGCGGTCACCTACGGACATGGCTGGCAGTCTCGCTTCGGGGCGCGAGGCTCTACGGCAGTGCTGGGGCCCTCAGAAGGCGCACATTCGACACATACAACGAGCACCGGGCGTCGTGATCGCCTCGGTCGCGGATACGCGGTAGCTCGTCGTGGTCATGCACCAAGTAAAGCAGACGTCGGGTCGGCCCCAGCCATCCGCTGTCCGAATAGCGGACACCCGTGGACGCCGCACAGCCAGGCCACGTTCCCCCCAGTCCCGCGTATGACCTGCATGGACAGGCCGGAAGATCATTCGCCGGAGAAGTTCCCAACCCGTCCTGGAGGGCCCCGTGCTGTGGCCAATGCCACGGCGGCCGGGACCGTCGTCCCTGCTGTAAGGGACGAACGGCCGTGCTGCGGAGCGGCCGGGCACCGGGGCCGAACGACCCGGGTCCTTCCGCCCGTATTAGGGTCTCAGCATGCTTGATGCCCTGACGGTCGCGACCAGCGTCGCCGCGCTCGCGCTGGCCGCCTGGTGCGGTTTCGCCGCCTATCGCGATCAGCCGACCAAGGACTGGCACTTCATCGGCATGGCCGTGGTGTCGCTGCTCGCCCTCGTCCAGCTGGTCGTGGGCATCGTCCAGCTGGCGCGCGGTGAGAAGCCGGAGCAGGGCACGGTGATCTTCGTGGGGTATCTGCTGGGTGCCTTCGCCTGCGTTCCGGCGGTGGGTTTCATGTCGCTGGCGGAGCGCACCCGCTGGGGTTCGGTGACGGTCGCCGCGGGCGGCGTGGTCCTGGCCGTGCTCGAGGTGCGGCTCTACGACATCTGGGGAGGCTGAGGTGGCCGTGTCCGAGGAGAACGGGACCGCGACGGACGGCCGCAAGCCCCGCACCCGGCTGATCAGCGGCCCGGGCATGCTGCTGGTGTGGCTGTACGGCGTGATGGTGGTCGGCGCGGTGTCGCGCTCGATCGTCCAGATCGCGACCGAGTTCGACCACGCCCCGCTCGCCTACTCACTGTCCGCGATCGCGGGCGTCGTGTACGGCTTCATCACGTACTCGCTGGTGCGCGGCGGGGAGAGGGCCCGCAGGGCGGCGCTGGTGTGCTGCGCCGCCGAGCTCGCGGGCGTGCTGATCGTGGGGACGTGGACGCTGGTGGAGCCCTCCGCCTTCCCGGACGCCACGGTCTGGTCGGACTACGGCATGGGCTATCTCTTCATCCCGGTGCTCCTGCCGGTGACCGCGATGTTCTGGCTGCGCCGGGCCCGCGGGACCGCGGCCGCCGAAATCTGACCCTCGGCGTTCAGCGACAGCGGGCCGGGCTCCCGGAGGAACCCGGCCCGAGTGTCATCGAACGTAACGAGCTATCAGGCGCTGGCGACGAAGGCGTTCACCTCGGCGTCCTTGGACAAGGTCACCATCGTGAGCCGGTCATGGACGCGTTCGGTGCCGACGAGGGCGTATCCGTGCTTGCGGTACAGCCGCAGGTTCCCCTCGCTGCGGTGGCCGGTGAAGAGCTCGAAGCGCCGCGCGGTGCCGTCCGCGGCGAGCCGTTCCTCTATGGCGTTCAGCAACCGCCCGCCCAGGCCGTGCCGCTGCATCCGCGGATGGACGATCAGCTTGTCGATGCGCGCCGTGCCGTCGGACTTCACGGTGGCGCGCACCGAGGCCACCACCTCGTCGCCGAGCCGTGCCACCAGCACGGTGCCGTCGCGCAGTTCGGCCTTGACGGAGTCGAGGGGCTGGGTGAGCGGCTCGATGGAGTAGTCGCCGTACAGCTCGGCCTCGCTCTGGTAGCACAGGTACTGCAGTTTGAGGATCTGTTCGGCGTCCTGCTCGGTCGCCTCCGAGATGGTCACACTCATGCCCATGTGTGCATGCCTCCCGCTCACCTGCTCCGCCGGTTGTCCCTCACTCTTTTCCCTGAGCGCCGTGAGCTGCAACCTCCGCCGCGAGCAATCTGCGCAGACATCCCAGACATCGGGAACGTTCCGGGCCAAGACTGCCCTGTGAGATACCCAACTCGGCCGCTATCTCCCGGTAGGTGAGGTCCTGGGGTGACAGCAGCGCCGCGACCAGTCGCGCGCAGCGGCCGGACAGTCCCCGCATCGCTGCCTGCAGGGCCCGGCGCCGGGCGGCGGTCAGTGCCAGGTGTTCGGGGCCGGGGCCCGTGTCGTCGGCCGGCTCGGCGGTGTACGGGAGTTCGCGCCGGGTCGCGCGCCGGAGCCGACGCGCCTCTGCGCGGACCGCGTCGGCCAGCCAGGACGCGGGGTTCCTGGGCATGCCCTCGCTGCGCACGTGCTCCAGCAGGCGCAGCCACACGGCCTGTTCGAGGTCGCCGGGCTCGGTGCCGGCACCAGCCTCCGCCGATGCCTCGGCGACGAGCAGGGCGCGCAGGGCGCCGACCATGTCGTACGGCGGTCCGGGGATCACGTCGCTCAGAACGCGCCCGCCCCGGCAGGAGGTTGCCGGGGCGGGCGTCTGTCACCCCATCCGGGGCGAGGGGTTCAGCCGTTGACGAAGTCGGCGTGCGCCAGCAGCCCGGTGTCCGTGTTGTCGGTGAAGATCCCGTCGATGCCCGTGGCGAAGTAGGTCTTGAAGGCACCGAAGGCGTCGCCGTAGGCGTCCGCGTCCGTGCCCTTCCTGAAGTCCGCGGGCAGGAAGGGGTTCTCGTTGCGCATCGTGTACGGGTGGAGGATCAGCCCCTCCGCGTGCGCGTCCGCGACCAGAGTGGTCGGCGTGGTGAGCTTGCCGGTCGCGTCCCTCGGGATGACCAGGTCGAGGGTCGGGCCGATGCCCTGGGCGTAGGAGGCGATCCACTTCAGCCCCTCGGGCTTGACCAGGTCGGCGACGGTGCGCGGGTCGCCCGCCTCGACGAAGTCCCAGGGGCGGCTGTTCGCGCTGGACAGCAGCACGACGAGCGGGTTGTCGACGAGCTTGTCCAGGCGCTGGATGCTGCTCGGCTCGAAGGACTGGAGGATGACCGGCGCGTTCCTCCTGTCCTTGCCGTACCGGCGCAGCAGCCTGGCGACCCGCTCCTCCAGGCCGAGACCCAGCTTGCGGAAGTAGGTGGGGTGCTTGAGCTCGGGGTAGATCCAGACCTGGCGGCCGCGCTTGCGGGTCTGCTCGTCCTGCCACTGGAGCACCTCTTCGAAGGTGGGGATCTCCCAGCGGCCGTTGTAGAGGGTGTTGTGCGGGCGGTTGGCCGGGATGCGTTCCTTGGCGCGCAGGGTCTTCAGCTCGGCGAGCGTGAAGTCCTCGGTGAACCAGCCCGTGGTGGACACCCCGTCGAGGACCTTGGTGGTCTTGCGGTCGGCGAACTCGGGGTGGTCCGCGACGTCCGTGGTCCCGCCGATCTCCGGCTCGTGACGGCAGACGAGGTGGCCGTCCTTGGTGGGCACCAGGTCGCCCGCCTCGACGACGTGCGCCCCCATGTCGAGGGCCAGCTCGTACGAGCCGAAGGTGTGCTCCGGGCGGTAGCCGCTGGCGCCGCGGTGCGCGATGACGGTGGGCACCGGGAGGTCCTTGTAGCCCCTCCCGCCGTACTGCTCGGCGGCGGCAGCCGTGCCGGGCAGTCCGACGACGGCCCCGCCCGCGCCGAGGACCGCGGCCCCCAGCAGGGCACGCCGGCCGGGGCCCGTGCCCGGCCCCTGCTCCTGAGACCCCTGCGTCCGCTGCGTCGCCATTGAGCGCTCCTCCCGTTGTGGTGCTCTGCACCTGTCAAAGCGGGACCGATCGTAGGTGTCCTCAAGTGACGGGTGGGAGACCTTGGACGGAACACACGGGTGACGCTGGATGTCGTATGAGGGTGGGCAGTTGACGAAGGGGCGGGCGGCGGAGGGAGAAGCCGCGATGTCCGTCACACCGTGACGACGGGATGTCGGCCGTGCAACGGCGCTCCACTGCAGGTAAACATGGGTCAACAGTGCGTAACCAGTCGGTGAACCCGGTGTGCAACCACCGGGGGCCCGCGAGTATCGTCCTCACCTGCAGAGACTCACCCTCGACCCTTGACACCGGAGGACCCGTTGTCCCGCTTCGCGCTCATCAAGGCAGTGCTCGGACCGATCATGCGCCTGATGTTCCGCCCACGGGTCGAGGGCGCAGAGCACATCCCGGGCACCGGCCCGGTCATCCTCGCCGGGAACCACCTCACGTTCATCGACTCGATCGTCCTGCCGCTGGTCTGCGACCGCCAGGTGGTCTTCATCGGCAAGGACGAGTACGTCACGGGCAAGGGCCTCAAGGGCCGTCTGATGGCCTGGTTCTTCACCGGTGTCGGCATGATCCCGGTGGACCGGGACGGCGCGAACGGCGGTGTCGCGGCGCTGATGACCGGCCGGCGCGTCCTGGAGGAGGGCAAGGTCTTCGGTATCTACCCGGAGGGCACCCGCTCCCCCGACGGCCGGCTCTACCGCGGCCGTACGGGTATCGCACGGCTGACCCTGATGACGGGGGCGCCGGTGGTGCCGTTCGCGGTGATCGGCACGGACAAGCTGCAGCCGGGGGGTGCGGGGATGCCGCGGCCCGGGCGGGTGACCGTGCGGTTCGGTGAGGCGATGGAGTTCTCGCGGTACGAGGGGATGGACCGGGACCGGTATGTGCTGCGGGCTGTGACGGACTCGGTGATGGCTGAGGTCATGCGGTTGTCTGGGCAGGAGTATGTGGATATGTACGCGACCAAGGCGAAGGCCGCGTAGCGGCCTTTGGGTGCTGCGCGACCGGGGGGCCCGGGGGTAGTGGGGGGTTGCCCGCCGTCGCGGGGTTCCGCTGTGCCCACCCGTTCCGCCCTGCGGAACGATTGCCCACAGCGGGGCGGAACGGCTTCCTACAGCGGAAGCTGGTTCCATGAAGCCGTTGCTCTTCCTCGATGTCGACGGGCCGCTCAATCCCTACATGGCGCTCTTGGGGCCCGTGCCCGAGGGGTACGTGGTTCATCTGACGCGGCCTGAGGGGTGGACGGCGACTCCGTATCTGCCCGTCCTGCTGCGTCACGGGGACGGCGCGGAGCTACGGAAGCTGTCCGGGGCGTACGAGCTGGTCTGGGCGAGTACCTGGATGGACGAGGCCAACGTGTGGATCGGGCCCCATCTCGGGCTGCCCCGGCTGCCGTACGTGGACTGGCAGGAGATGCACGGCGCTTCGGCGGCGGACGGCACGTACTGGAAGACGCGGGACATCGTCGCGTACGCGGCGGGGCGGCCGTTCGCCTGGGTCGACGACGAGGTCACGGATGCGGACCGGGACTGGATCGAGCGTCACCATCCCGCGGCCGCGCTGCTGCTGTGGATCGACCCGCGGACCGGCCTGACCCGTGAGGACTTCACCGCGCTGGCCTCCTGGGCGGAGGCCCTCACGGCGTGAACCGGTAGCCCGGGGCCGTCAGCCCCAGGGCAGCTGCGACCTGTGCTGCCAGTACGCCTCGGGGTCCTCGGCCAGCTCGCCGAGCCTGGCCGTCTGGTCCGCGGCGAGGTCGACGGCCGCGGCGTGCAGGTTCGAGGCGAGCTGGTTCGTGGTGGCCGCTCCGGAGAGGACGACTCCGGCCCAGGGCTGCTGAAGGACGAGGGCCAGGGCGACGGCGTCGGGGCCGAGGCCCGTCTCCGCGGCGACCGACTGCAGGACCGCCGGCGCATGCGGACCCGCGAGGCGCCCGTTGGCCATGCCCTCCTTCACGATCACGGTGAGCCCCGCCTCGTGCGCCTCGGCGAGTGCCGGCCCGGCCGACGTCTCCAGCGCGTTGTACGTCGCCTGGACGGTGCGGAAGAGCGGCTCGCCGTCGACCTCGACCGCGAGGGCCGCTCGGATGGCGTCCGCCTGGTCCGGGCCGCTGGTGGACAGGCCCACCGTCACGCCCTCGGCGGCCAGCTCGGCCAGGCGCGCGTGCAGCTCCTTGTCCTCGAGGGCTGGGCTGTCGGGCGTCACGGAGTGGATCTGGTACAGGTCGAGCCGGTCGCCGAGCAACTCGGCCGTCTCGACGCGCTGCCGTTCGTATGTGGCGACGCTGTGGTCCTTGATCTCGTGCGCCTCGGCGTCGGTGCGCCAGCCCGCGGTGTACGTGTAGCCCCACTTGCTGCCGACGACGACGTCCGTGATGTCGGGGCGGGCCAGCAGCCAGTCGGCGAGGAACTCCTCGGAGCGGCCGTAGGACCGGGCCACGTCGACGTAGCGGACGCCCTGCGCGTAGGCGGCGTCGAGGAGTTCGTGGGTGCGGGCGCGCATCGCGTCGACGCTGCGTACGGGCGGAAGGTCCTGGTCACGGCCGAGGTTGATATAGCCCGGACGGCCGACGGCGGCGAGGCCGAGGCCGATGTGGCAGGTGGGAGTCGTCGCTGTGGCCAGACGGGAAAAGGGCATCGCGGGCTCCGTTCGGTCGACTCTCTCCGTGCGGCTTCGCACATCGAACTGCGACCAACGTAGCCCGCGATGCCCTTGCGGCTCCCGGATGGGCTAGTGGCGTGCCTCTTACGGCCTACTTGCGCGCGGCGGCCCACTCCTGCTGGGCGGCCACGTCGGCCTTGACCTCGGCGAGCTGGACGGCGACGGCCGAGGGCGCGGTGCCGCCGCGGCCGTTGCGGGACGCCAGCGCGCCCGGCACGTTCAGGACGGTCCGCACCTCGGGGGTCAGGTGCGGCGAGATCTTGGCGAACTGCTCGTCGGTGAGCTGGTCGAGCTCGATGCCGTGGGCCTCGCACTCCTTGACGCACTCGCCCGCGACCTCGTGCGCGACGCGGAACGGCACGCCCTGCTTGACCAGCCACTCGGCGATGTCGGTGGCGAGTGAGAAGCCGGCCGGGGCCAGCTCCTCCATGCGCTCGCGGTTGACCGTGAGGGTCGCCATCATGCCGGTGAAGGCGGGCAGCAGGACCTCCAGCTGGTCGCAGGAGTCGAAGACCGGCTCCTTGTCCTCCTGCAGGTCGCGGTTGTACGCGAGGGGCAGGGCCTTCAGGGTCGCGAGGAGGCCCGTGAGGTTGCCGATGAGGCGGCCGGACTTGCCGCGCGCCAGCTCGGCGATGTCCGGGTTCTTCTTCTGCGGCATGATCGACGAGCCCGTGGAGAAGGCGTCGTGGAGGGTGACGAAGGAGAACTCCTTCGTGTTCCAGATGATGACCTCCTCCGCGATACGCGACAGGTTGACGCCGATCATCGCGGTGATGAACGCGAACTCGGCCACGAAGTCGCGCGACGCCGTCCCGTCGATGGAGTTGGCGGCGGAGCCGTGCTCGAAGCCCAGGTCCTTCGCCACCGCCTCCGGGTCGAGGCCCAGCGAGGAACCGGCGAGCGCGCCCGAGCCGTACGGCGACACGGCCGTCCGCTCGTCCCACTGCCGCAGCCGCTCCGCGTCCCGGGAGAGCGCCTGGACGTGGGCCAGCACATGGTGCGCGAAGAGGACGGGCTGGGCGTGCTGGAGGTGCGTACGGCCCGGCATGGCGACGTCCGGGTGGGCCTCGGCAAGGCCGATCAGCGCCTCCTGGAGGTCCGCGATCAGGCCGCCGATGATCCGCGCGTGGTCGCGCAGGTACATCCGGAAGAGCGTCGCCACCTGGTCGTTGCGGGACCGGCCTGCGCGCAGCTTGCCGCCGAGGTCCGGGCCGAGACGCTCGAGCAGGCCGCGCTCGAGGGCGGTGTGGACGTCCTCGTCGGCGATGGTGCCCACGAAGTCGCCCGAGGCCACGTCCGCCTCGAGCTGGTCGAGCCCGGCGATCATGCGCGTCAGCTCGTCCTCGGTGAGCAGCCCGGCCTTGTGCAGCACGCGCGCGTGGGCGCGCGAACCGGCGATGTCGTACGGCGCGAGCCGCCAGTCGAAGTGGACCGACGCCGACAGCTTGGCCAGGGCCTCCGCGGGACCGTCGGCAAACCGTCCGCCCCAGAGCCGGACGTCACCGCTGTTGCTGCTCACTGCTCTGCTCCTTGGAGGGATGTGGGTGTGCCACCGCCTCCCCACCGTGTACGGACGGGGAGGCGATGTTCACGCTATCTGTTACGCCAGGTCTCGTCGGGCTACGCCCGCAGTTGACGCTGCGCCGCGATCTTCGACGACAGGCTGTAGATGTCGATGAAGCCCTTGGCCGCGGCCTGGTCGAAGGTGTCGCCGGTGTCGTAGGTGGCGAGGTTGAAGTCGTACAGCGACGACTCGGAGCGCCGGCCGGTGACGACGGCGCGGCCGCCGTGCAGGGTCATCCGGATGTCGCCGTCGACGTGCTGGTTGGCCTCGTTGATGAAGCCGTCCAGGGCGCGCTTGAGCGGGGAGAACCACTGGCCGTCGTAGACGAGCTCGCCCCAGCGCTGCTCGACCTGCCGCTTGTAGCGGGCCAGCTCGCGCTCGACGGTGACGTTCTCCAGCTCCTGGTGGGCGGTGATCAGCGCGATCGCGCCCGGGGCCTCGTAGACCTCGCGGGACTTGATGCCGACCAGCCGGTCCTCGACCATGTCGATCCGGCCGATGCCCTGGGCACCGGCGCGCTCGTTGAGCTGCTGGATCGCCTGGAGGACGGTGACGGGCTTGCCGTCGATGGCGACCGGGACACCCTGCTTGAAGGAGATGATCACCTCGTCGGCCTCGCGGGGCGTGGCCGGGTTCTGGGTGTACTCGTAGATGTCCTCGATCGGCGCGTTCCAGATGTCCTCGAGGAAGCCGGTCTCGACGGCGCGGCCGAAGACGTTCTGGTCGATGGAGTACGGGGACTTCTTGGTGGTCGCGATCGGGAGGTTCTTCTCCTCGCAGAACGCGATGGCCTTGTCGCGGGTCATCGCGTAGTCGCGGACCGGGGCGATGCACTCGAGGTCGGGGGCGAGGGCGACGATGCCGGCCTCGAACCGCACCTGGTCGTTGCCCTTGCCGGTGCAGCCGTGGGCGACCGTGGTGGCGCCGTGCTTCTTGGCGGCGGCGACGAGGTGCTTGACGATCGTCGGCCGGGAGAGCGCGGAGACCAGCGGGTAGCGGTCCATGTAGAGGGCGTTGGCCTTGATCGCCGGGAGGCAGTACTCGTCGGCGAACTCGTCCTTGGCGTCGGCGACCTCGGCCTCGACGGCACCGCAGGCGAGCGCGCGCTTGCGGATGACGTCCAGGTCCTCGCCGCCCTGGCCGACGTCGACCGCGACGGCGATGACCTCGGCGCCCGTCTCCTCGGCGATCCAGCCGATGGCGACGGAGGTGTCCAGACCGCCTGAGTAGGCGAGTACGACGCGCTCGGTCACGGTTTCTCCTCACAGTGCATTCCCTGTCATGCATGAGTATGCACTCCTCCGTATGTTTCGTCAATCTCCCTGTCAGGGGCTCGCCCTCAGATGTCTGCCAGGGACTCACCCTCAGAGGCCTGACCAGGACCTCAGTCGCCCATCGCCTCGGCGATCACCGGGAGGTGGCTGAGCGGAAGCTCCTTCGTGGACGACAGGAGGGTCACCGGTCCGGACGCCGCCAGGTCCCGCAGCCGCTCCAGGGCGGCGGTGCGCTCGGGGTCCGCGAGTTCGGCCCGGTAGCGCTCGACGAACTCCTCGTGCCGGCCGGGATCATGGCCGTACCACTTGCGGAGCTCATCGGAGGGGGCCACTTCCTTGAGCCAGGTGTCGAGCCGCGCCGCATCCTTGGACAGGCCGCGGGGCCAGAGCCGGTCGACGAGGACCCGTGTGCCGTCGTCGGCCTCGACGGGGTCGTAGACGCGCCGCATCCGCACCGCGCCGGACTTACGGGATTTCCGCACCATGTCTCCATCGTCCAGGTGCGGGCAGTCATCGCGAGCCGAAACGGATCCCCGCATTTCATTAGACAGTCGAAGTATCGCGGAGAATACTCAGTGGACATGGGAAAGACCTATGACCGCATCGACGGCAGGCTCCGCTCCTTCATCGAGTCTCAGCCCCTCTTCTTCACCGCGACCGCGCCGCTCTCGGGCGACGGCACGGTGAACCTGTCCCCCAAGGGCCTCACCGGTTCCTTCGCCGTGCTCGACGAACAGACCGTGGCGTATCTCGACTTCGCGGGCAGCAACGCCGAGACCATCGCCCACCTCCGCGAGAACGGCCGCATCACCCTCATGTGGTGCGCCTTCCAAGGGCCGCCGACCATCGTCCGGGTGCACGGCCGCGGCGAGGCCGTGTTCCGCGACGACCCGCGCTTCCCCGAACTGCTCCGGCACTTCCCCGAGATCGAGCCGGGACGGCACGGGCTGCGCGCAGTCATCGTGGTGACGGCCGACCTCGTCCGCGACTCCTGCGGATACGCGGTGCCCCTCATGACGTACGAGGCGGACCGCGATCTGCACGGCAAGCGTTTCGCGCGCGAGGACGACGCCTCACTGAGCGAGTACTTCACCAAGAAGGAGCACATCGCAACGAGCCTGGACGGCCTGCCTGGCCTGCCGTTGCCCTTGCCGCCCAGTACGGTCTGACGCATGCGTCCCGGTGTCGTCGCTCTCGCGTCCGCTGCCCTGCTCACCCTCGTCACACTCGGCGCCGCCCCGCGCGCCGGTGCGGGCGCGCCCCTTCCCGAGCGGATGGCGGACACGGGCGGCGGCACGCAGCTGATCACCGCCCAGGCCGCGAGCACGAGGTCGACGACCGGGACCGTCATCTGGTGGGAGCGGCTGGGCGGGCGCTGGGTGCAGGCCGGTTCGGCACCGGCCCGGTTCGGCGCGAAGGGGCTGGCCGAGGGCGGATCGCGCAGGCAGGGCACGTACACCACGCCCACCGGCCTGTACGACCTGCCGTACGCCTTCGGCATCAGGAGCGCACCCGTCGGCACCACGACGCCGTACCGCCGTGTGCGCCAGAACTCCTGGTGGTGCCAGGACAACAGGTCGCGGTCCTACAACCGCTGGACCGAGCCACGCGCCGCCGACTGCCGCGCCGCGCAGGCGGAGCACCTGGTCGAGTACGACCCGGAGTACGCGTACGCCCTGGTCATCGGCTTCAACTACAACCGGCCGGTGCGCGGCCGCGGCGCGGGGATCTTCCTGCACGTCAACGGGCGTGGCGCGACGGCCGGTTGTGTGTCCGTGCCCGCGGACGCGATGCGCCGGATCCTGGACTGGGCCGAGCCGGCGCGCAGGCCGCACATCGCCATCGGGACAGCGAGCGGGCCGACCGCGATCACTCGCTACTAGGCGATCACTCGCTGGGCTCTGATCACATCGCGAGACGCTGTTGCGGGCGCTCCACGACCGACGTTGCATAACTAGGTGCATACTGAACATGTCATGACCGCGGACGCCGTCACGGATGCCTCCGGCACCGATCGTGCCGCCCGGCGGGCCGTCACCGTCTTCCCCGTCCTCGTCCTGCTCGCCGGCGCCATCGGCCTCGCCATGCCCGACGCCCTCGCCGGCTGGAAGACGAACGTGCCGTACCTCCTCGGTGTCGTCATGTTCTGCATGGGTCTGACGATGTCGGTCGCCGACTTCCAGGGTGTCGCGAAGCGGCCGTGGGCGGTCGCGCTCGGCCTGGTGGCGCACTACGTGATCATGCCGGGCCTCGGGTGGCTGATCGCCCACGCACTCGACCTCTCCCCGCAGCTGGCGGCCGGCGTGATCCTGGTCGGCTGCGCCCCGAGCGGCACCGCGTCCAACGTGGTGGCCTATCTGGCACGCGGCGACGTGGCCCTGTCGGTGTCCGTGGCGACCGTCTCGACGCTGGTCGCCCCGCTGGTCACGCCTCCGCTGACGCTGCTGCTCGCGGGCGAATACCTGCCGGTGGAGGCGGGCGCGATGGTCACCGACATCCTGAAGACGGTGCTCCTGCCGGTGCTCGGCGGCCTCGTCGTGCGGCTGCTGCTCGGCCGGTACGTGGACCGGGTGCTCGGCCTGCTGCCGTGGCTGTCGGCCGCGACGGTCGCGCTGATCGTGGCGGTCGTCGTCGCGGGCAGCGCGGCGGCGATCAAGTCGGCGGCGCTGGTGGTGTTCGCGGCCGTCGTGCTGCACAACGGCCTGGGCCTGGCCCTGGGTTACGGCGCCGGGAAGCTCGCCCGGCTCGGCGCGCCCGCCTCGCGGGCGATGGCCTTCGAGGTCGGCATGCAGAACTCCGGCCTCGCCGCATCGCTGGCCACCGCCCACTTCAGCCCGCTGGCCGCACTGCCGGCCGCAGTGTTCTCCGTGTGGCACAACGTCTCGGGCGCGGTGGTCGCGGCCTGGATGGCGCGCAGGACGCGGCGGGCCGAGCGGGTGTGACGGCGAGGCTCCACAGGCCTCAACCGTGACGAGGGCCGACGGTCTTCAGGGACCGTCGGCCCTCGTCACGTCCGGGTACACGGCCCGTCGTACCGGCCTAGTGGTGGTTCTGCGCCAGCCGCAGCAGATGGTCCGCCAGCGCCTGACCGCCCGTCGGATTGCGGCTGATCAGCAGCAGCGTGTCGTCACCCGCGATGGTGCCCAGGATGTCGTGGAGTTCGGCCTGGTCGATGGCCGAGGCGAGGAACTGGGCGGCCCCCGGCGGGGTGCGCAGGACGACGAGGTTGGCCGAGGCCTCCGCGGAGATCAGCAGCTCCGCGGAGAGCCGACGCATCCGCTCCTCCTTCGCCGACTCGCCCAGCGGCGCCCGCGGGGTGCGGAAACCACCCTCGCTGGGCACCGCGTAGATGAGGTCGCCGTCGGTGTTGCGGATCTTGACCGCGTTGAGCTCGTCCAGGTCGCGGGAGAGCGTCGCCTGGGTGACGCTCAGCCCGTCGTCGGCGAGGAGCTTCGCCAACTGGCTCTGGGAGCGCACCGGTTGCCGGTTGAGGATGTCCACGATCCGGCGGTGGCGGGCGGTGCGCGTCTGCGGCACGGCAGGCCCGGCCTGGGGCTCGTTGTCCTGCGCCTGACTCATCGTCGTCTCATTCTCCGGATCGTCCGTCCCCGTACGCGTCGTCGAGGACACCGGGCAGCGCCCGCAGGAACGCGTCCACTTCGTCGTCGCCGAGGTTCAGCGGCGGCATGAGCCGTACGACGTTCGGGGCGGGCGCGTTCACCAGGAGGCCGGCGTCCTGAGCCGCCTGCTGCACCTTGGGCGCGAGCGGCTCGGAGAGCACGATACCCAGCAGCAGGCCCGCACCCCGGACATGTCCGATCAACGGGTGGCCCAGCGACTCGATTCCTTCGCGCAGCTTCTCCCCCGCCCGCTTCACGTTCTCGAGCAGGCCATCGGCGGCGATCGTCTCGAGTACGGCGAGTCCGGCGGCGCACGCCACCGGGTTGCCGCCGAACGTCGTGCCGTGGTGGCCGGGCTTCAGCAACTCGGCGGTCTCGCCGAACGCGACGGTCGCGCCAAGGGGCAGCCCACCGCCGAGACCCTTCGCGAGTGTGACGATGTCGGGGTCGACACCCTCGTGCGCCTGGTACTCGAACCAGTGCCCGGTCCGGCCGATGCCGGTCTGCACCTCGTCGAGGACGAGGAGGGTTCCGGTGGCCCGGGTGATCTCGCGGGCGGCCTTCAGATAGCCGACGGGCGGCACGACGACGCCATTCTCGCCCTGGATCGGCTCGATGATCACGAGAGCCGTGTCCTCGGTGACGGCGGCCCGCAGTGCCTCCACATCACCGTAGGGGACGTGGGTGACATCCCCGGGCAGCGGCAGGAAGGGCTCCTGCTTGCCCGGCTGGCCCGTCAGCGCCAGCGCGCCCATGGTGCGGCCGTGGAAACCGCCCTGCGTGGCGACCATGTGCGTACGCCCGGTGAGCCGCCCGATCTTGAAGGCGCCCTCGTTGGCCTCGGCCCCGGAGTTGCAGAAGAACACGCGGCCTTCGCGTCCGAAGAGCTGGAGCAGCCGCTCGGCGAGCGCGATGGGCGGCTCGGCCATGAAAAGGTTGGAGACATGGCCGAGGGAGGCGATCTGCTTGCTGACGGCCTCGACGACCGCCGGGTGGGCGTGGCCCAGCGCATTCACGGCGATTCCGCCGACGAAGTCCAGGTACTCCTTGCCGTCGGCGTCCCACAGCCTGGCGCCCTCACCGCGGACGAGGGGCAGCCGCGGGGTGCCGTAGTTGTCCATGAGCGCGCCCTCCCAGCGCCGGGTCAGCTCCTGGTTGTGCGTCACTGCTCCCCCTCGGTTGATGCTTCGTCAGGTACGACCATCGTGCCGATGCCCTCGTCGGTGAAGATCTCCAGCAGGATGGAGTGCTGGACGCGGCCGTCGATGACGCGGGCGGTGTGGACGCCGTTGCGGACGGCGTGCAGGCAGCCCTCCATCTTCGGCACCATGCCGCTGGACAGGTCCGGCAGCAGTTTCTCCAGCTCGCTCGCGGTGAGCCGGCTGATGACCTCGTCTGAGTTGGGCCAGTCCTCGTAGAGGCCCTCGACGTCGGTCAGGACCATCAGGGTCTCGGCACCCAGCGCCGCAGCGAGAGCCGCAGCCGCCGTATCAGCATTGACGTTGTAGACATGTCCGTCGTCCTGGGAACGGGCGATCGAAGAGATGACCGGGATGCGTCCGTCGGCCAGCAGCGCCTCGATCGCGCCCGTGTCGATTTCCGTGATCTCGCCGACCCGCCCGATGTCGACGAGCTCGCCGTCGATCTCGGGCCGGTGCTTGGTGGCGGTGATGGTGTGCGCGTCCTCGCCGGTCATGCCGACCGCGAACGGCCCGTGCTGGTTGAGCAGCCCGACCAGCTCGCGCTGCACCTGGCCCGCGAGGACCATGCGTACGACGTCCATGGCCTCGGGCGTGGTGACCCGCAGCCCCGCCTTGAACTCGCTGACCAGGCCGTGCCGGTCGAGCTGGGCGCTGATCTGGGGGCCGCCGCCGTGCACGACGACGGGCTTGAGCCCGGCGTGCCGCAGGAAGACGACGTCCTGAGCGAAGGCCGCCTTCAGCTCCTCGTTCACCATCGCGTTGCCGCCGAACTTGATGACGACGGTCTTGCCGTGGTGCCGGGTCAGCCAGGGCAGCGCCTCGATGAGGATCTGCGCCTTCGGGAGTGCGGTGTGCTTCCGCGTCGGATTGCTCATGACGAATACGCGCTGTTCTCGTGGACGTAGTCGGCGGTCAGGTCGTTCGTCCAGATGGTGGCCGTCTCGGCGCCGGCGGCGAGGTCGGCGACGATGTGGACCTCCCGGTAGCGCATGTCGACGAGCTCGCGGTCCTCGCCGACACCGCCGTTCTTGCAGACCCAGACGCCGTTGATGGCGACGTTCAGCTGGTCCGGCTCGAAGGCGGCCTTCGTCGTGCCGATGGCGGAGAGGACGCGGCCCCAGTTGGGGTCCTCGCCGTGGATCGCGCACTTGAGGAGGTTGTTGCGGGCGATGGAGCGGCCCACCTCGACGGCGTCGTCCTCGGTCGCGGCGTTGATCACCTCGACCTTGATGTCCTTGCTGGCGCCCTCGGCGTCGCCGATCAGCTGCCGCCCGAGGTCGTCGCAGACCTTCCGTACGGCCTCGGCGAACTCGTCGTACTCGGGAGTGACGCCGGACGCGCCCGAGGCGAGCAGCAGGACGGTGTCGTTGGTGGACATGCAGCCGTCCGAGTCGACCCGGTCGAACGTGACCTTGGTGGCGGCGCGCAGCGCCTTGTCCAGGGTCTCGCTGTCCAGGTCGGCGTCGGTGGTGAGGACGACGAGCATGGTGGCGAGGCCCGGGGCGAGCATGCCGGCGCCCTTGGCCATGCCGCCGACGGTCCAGCCGTCGCCCTGGTGGACGGAGGTCTTGTGGACGGAGTCGGTGGTCTTGATGGCGATGGCGGCCTTCTCACCGCCGTGCTCGGACAGCTGCTGAGCGGCCGCCTCGACCCCCGGAAGCAACTTGTCCATGGGCAGCAGTACGCCGATGAGACCCGTCGAGCAGACGGCGACCTCACCCGCGCTGTGGCCTTCGAGGACCTCGGCGACCTTCTCGGCGGTGGCGTGCGTGTCCTGGAAGCCCTTCGGGCCCGTACAGGCGTTGGCGCCGCCGGAGTTGAGGATGACGGCGGACACCTGCCCGCCCTTCAGCACCTGCTCGGACCAGAGGACCGGGGCGGCCTTGACGCGGTTGGAGGTGAAGACGCCCGCGGCGGCGAGGCGGGGCCCGTTGTTGACCACGAGGGCCAGGTCGGGGTTGCCGTTCTCCTTGATGCCTGCTGCGATGCCGGAGGCGGTGAAGCCCTTGGCAGCGGTGACACTCACGGTGCGACTCCGATCGTGGAAAGACCAGTCTCCTCGGCGAACCCGAGGGCGATGTTCATGCTCTGGACGGCACCGCCGGCGGTGCCCTTGGCGAGATTGTCGATGGCGCTGATGGCGATCACGCGGCCTGCGGCTTCGTCGTACGCGACCTGCATCTGAACGGCGTTCGAGCCGTACACGGACGCGGTCGCGGGCCACTGCCCCTCGGGCAGCAGGTGCACGAACGGCTCGTCCGCGTACGCCTTCTCGTACGCGGCCCGCACGGACTCGGCCGTGACGCCCGGCTTGGCCTTCGCGCTGCACGTGGCGAGGATGCCGCGGGGCATGGGGGCGAGGGTTGGCGTGAAGGACACGGTGACCGGCTCGCCCGCGGCGGCGCTGAGGTTCTGGATCATCTCGGGCGTGTGCCGGTGCACGCCGCCCACGCCGTACGGCGACATGGAGCCCATGACCTCGGAGCCGAGCAGATGCGGCTTGGGCCCCTTGCCCGCGCCGGACGTGCCGGAGGCGGCGACGATCACCGCGTCGGGTTCGGCGAGCCCCGCCGCGTACGCCGGGAAGAGCGCGAGCGAGGCGGCCGTGGGGTAGCAACCGGGCACCGCGATGCGCTTGGACCCCTCCAGCGCGGCGCGGGCGCCCGGCAGTTCGGGGAGGCCGTAGGGCCAGGTCCCGGCGTGCGCGGAGCCGTAGAACTTCTCCCAGTCGGCGGCGCTCTTCAGCCGGAAGTCGGCGCCCATGTCCACGACGAGGACGTCGGGGCCGAGCTGCTCGGCGACGGCGGCGGACTGGCCGTGCGGCAGGGCGAGGAAGACGACGTCGTGCCCCGCGAGCACGTCGGCGGTGGTGGACTCGAGTACGCGGTCGGCGAGCGGCAGCAGATGCGGCTGCAGCGCGCCGAGGCGCTGGCCGGCGTTGGAGTTGCCGGTCAGGGCGCCGATCTCCACTTCCGGGTGCACGAGAAGCAGACGCAGCAGTTCTCCGCCCGCGTATCCGCTTGCTCCTGCCACTGCTGCGCGTACCGCCATGGAAACCCTCCTCTTGGATGGCATGACTATACGCTGCGACGCACTTTTATGCAATCAGTGGCGGGCTGTGCTGGGGGTATGCCCTCTTCGTTGAGGAACGCTGCGACGGTTCTCTAGGGTGTGGCTCTGCGGTAAGCAGGGGGTCTGGGCGGGTGTCGCCGCCGCGCCGCCTCATGGTCTGCGGCACCCCCGCTTGCCGTGGGGGTTTGCAGCCTCGACCGATTCGCAAAGGAGACGGTCCACTGTGGACGCCATCGACGAGAAGATCATCGCCGAGCTGACCCGCAACGGCCGCATCTCGCATTCGGAACTGGCCAGCAAAGTGCTGCTGTCCCGCAACGCGGTGCGCCAGCGCATCGAACGGCTTGAGCGCGAGGGACACATCGCCGGCTACACCATCGTCCGCGCCGACGGCGACACCAGCGATGCCGTCTCCGCGCTCGTACTCGTCTACCGCCAGGACCGTATGCGCGGCGGCGATGTCCTGGCCGCACTCAAACGCATTCCGGAGGTCGTCATCTGTGAGATCCTCAGCGGCGACTTCGACATCATGGTGCGCCTGGAGGCGGCCTCACTCGAACGCGTACGGGCCATCTGGGAGGACATCGCCAAGATGCCCGGCGTACGGGACACGGTCACGGCGCTCACCCTGTCCACGGTGGTCAACCGCCCGCGACGGACAGCTCTCGGTTGACGGTGTCGGCGTCCACATCGTCCGCCCGGGCCGCCGCCAGCTGAGCCAGCACCTCTTACTGCGGCAGCCACCAGACGGGACGCCAAGCAACGAAGGTCCGATAAGCCCAGCGGTCACACCGGTTCGGAATCGTTTTCGAGCTGGCTCGTCCTGGCCCGCAGCCATGCCGTCAGCTGGCGGACGCGTCCGTCGTGCTCGGGTGATTGACGGCTGAGGAGGTGGTAGCTGGTGCCGTCGGGGACGAAACCGAAGGGTGCGACGAGTTGCCCTCGCTCCAGGTCGTCGCGGACGACGGCATACGGGGCGATGGCGACCCCGACGCCGGCCGCGGCGGCCTGGAGGGTCAGGTAGAAGTGCTCCAGGGTCTGCTGGGAGGCGGGCTCTGCTTTCATGCCGGTGATACGTCGCCAGTCGTCCCAAGCCTGAGGCCGTGTAGCGGTGTGCAGAAGGGCTACCTGCGATACGCCGGCGGCGCCGGTCAGGCGGGTCGCGAGATCGGGCCGACAGACGGGTCCGATCCGCTCTGCGAACAGGCGGGTCCGGCTCACCTCTTCGGGGAACGGGAAGTCGTCCCGGCGGATCGCCAGGTCGATGTTGTCCCGCTCGAAGAAGACAGGGCCGCCGCCCGCGGACAGGTGGACTGCGACGTCCGGCACGTCCACGGCTAGATCCGGTAGCCGGGGAATGAGCCATCGCATCAGGAGTGTGGGCTCACACGACAGCGTGAGCGGTGCTGCGGGTGTGCGGTGTGAGATCTGCCGGGCTGCCGCATCGATCTGATCGAGCGCGTCCCGGACGACGGCCGCCAGCTGGCGAGCCTGCGGGGTCGGGCGCAGGGCGCGTGTCTGTCGCTCGAACAGTGATATTCCAAGGGACCGTTCCAGGTTCTGGACCTGTCGGCTCACCGCGCCATGCGTGACATGCAGCTCCTGCGCCGCCGCGGTCATGCTCGCGTGCCGGACGGCCGCTTCGAAGGGCAGCAGCGTATTCAGAGGAGGAAGGGCCGACCATCGCACGCGTGAATATTACTCACAGATCTTGTGAGAATGAATCGTTTGTCCTGCACTTTCACCTGAACGACTATTGATCCGGTCACAGAGAAGGGTGGCTGACGGAGAGGTTGGGCCATGACATTCCGCAACGACGTGCGGCAGGGGATCGCCATCCTGGCGGATGACCTCACCAGCGCGGGGGACGGTGCCGCGCCGTTCCGTCAGGCAGGTCACGACGCCCGGATCCTGCTCACGAGCACAGCAAGCGTGCCGCGGCACGCCGTGGGCGTGAGCGCGGTGGACCTTGGGAGCCGGGTGCTGGACGAGGAGGCCGCCGCTTCGCGTACGTGGCGGGCGGCCCGCCTGTTCGCCGGCTCCGAGTTGCTCTTCAAAACGGTGGATTCCACCCTGCGCGGTCATGTCGCGGCAGAGGTCCGGGCTGCATGGGCGGGATCGGGGAGGCGGGCCGTCGTCATCGCTCCGGCCTTCCCCGCGGAGGGCAGAGTGACGGTGGAGGGGGTCCAGTACGTGCGGGGCGTACCGGTCCACGAGAGCGACTACGCCCGCGACCCGGTACACCCCGTGCGGTGCTCGGACCTCGCCACGCTGTTCCCGGAGGCCGTTCTCGGCCAGCCGGACCGGGCAGCCGAGCTGCCCGAACTGATCGGTAACGGTGACCTGATCGTCTACTCCGCCGCCGAAGACGGCGACCTCGACCGTCTGGTGGCAGCGGTGCCGCGGCTTGACGAAGTGCTGTGGGTCGGCTCCCCAGGTCTGGCGGCCGCCCTGGCCCGAAGGTGTGCACGCGCTACGGGCAGCGCCGCATCACTGCCCGCCCCGGCCCGACGTCCACTGATCGTGGTCGGCAGCACCAACCCGGCGACCCGACGGCAGTTGGTCAAGCTACGCACCAGGGTGGACGTCCAGGGTGTCACCGTCGGCGTCGATCCGGCCCCGGCCGTGGAGACGCTGCGAGGCCTGACGGCCCCCACCCTCACCCTGCAGACACCCGATGAACGCCACACGCCACAGACCGCACAAGTCCTCGCCCGCGCTCAGGCGGCAGTCGTCCAGGCGCTGGCCGAGGACCACACGGTCGACGCCCTGGTCATCACCGGGGGAGAAACGGCCACCACCGTGCTCCAGCCCCTTGGCGCCACCGGCATCGACCTGCTCGACGAACCCGAACCCGGCGTCGTCCGCGGATCTCTGATCGGCCGACTCCCCCTTTCCGTGCTGATCAAGGCAGGCGGCTTCGGCGACGACGCCATGCTCCTGCGCCTGTGCCACCTCATGCGACATCGCCTCGATCCAGGAGAGCACGCATGACCCCGATCGCCATCACCATGGGCGACCCCTGCGGAATCGGCCCCGAGATCACCCTCAAAGCGTGCGCCGATTCCCGGCGCACCGTGCCGGTCGTCGTCATCGGCGACATGGACGTCCTCGCCCGCGCCAACAAGATCGCCGACACCCACCTCGCACTCCGCTCCATCTCATCAGTCGACCAGGCGAAGTTCGCACCCGGCACGGTGGATGTCCTCGAAGAGAACGGCCTTCCGGCCGACCTGCCCTGGGGCATGCTCGACGCCCGAGCCGGAGCGGCGTCCTTCCAGTACGTCCGCCGCGGTATCCAGCTCGCGATGGCCCACGAGATACGGGCTCTGGTGACCGCGCCGATCAACAAGGAAGCACTGCGCTTGTCCGGCGTCCCCTACCCCGGGCACACCGAGATCCTCGCCGACCTGTCCGGCACCACGGACTACGCGATGATGATGGCCACCGACGAACTGCGGATCGTCCTGGTCACCGTGCACCAGTCACTCCGCACCGCAATCGACGCGATAACCACAGCTCGCGTGCTCGACATCATCCGCCTCACCCACCGCACACTCCAGCGCAGCGGCCTGCCTGCCCCCCGCATCGCCGTCGCCGGCCTCAACCCCCACGCAGGGGAGAACGGCCTTTTCGGCCGCGAGGACCTGGACATCATCACCCCCGCCATCGAGACCGCGCAGGGCGAAGGCATCCAGGCCAGCGGCCCCTGGCCCGCCGACACCGTCTTCATGCGAGCCCGCGCCGGAGCCTTCGACGCCGTGGTCGCCCAGTACCACGACCAGGGCCTCATCCCCGTCAAGTACCTGGGGATCGAACACGGCGTCAACATCACCATCGGCCTGCCCTTCGTCCGCACCAGCGTCGACCACGGCACCGCCTTCGACATCGCCGGTCTCGGCACGGCCGACCACACCAGCCTGCTCGCCGCCCTGACGCACGCCGATCGCCTGTCCTCAGGGGCGCCGGACCGCCCCTGACCCACCGGCTCACATCAGCCCCGGAACAGAAGACCGCAGGACACCATGGACTTCATCTTCATGCTCACCCGCGACGACCGCACCGTCACGGACTGCCTCGAGGTCCTCGACACCATCGAGGAACTCGGCATCACCCACATCGGATTCAAAGACATCGGTGTTGACCCCGACACCCTCGCCAAGCTCCACACCCGCATCAAGGACTTGGGCGCCACCACCTACCTCGAAGTCGTCAGCACCCACCGGGACCAGGCTCTTGCCTCGGTACGGACGGCCACCGAACTCGGCGTCGACTGGCTGATGGGCGGCACCTGGATCGAGGAGACCCTCAACGTCCTGCACGGCACATCTATCGGCTACCTGCCCTTCCCCGGAGAACCCCTGGGGCACCCAACCCGCCTCGCCGGCACCCCGGACCGCATCGCCGATGACTGCCGACGAGCGGAGGCCGCCGGCTGCGCCGGCGTCGACCTCCTCGCGTACCGCGCCACCGATGCCGACCCTCTCGACCTGGTCCGCGCCGCCCGCGCCGCCACCACCGGCCGCCTGGTCGTCGCCGGCTCCATCACCAGCACCGACCAGATACAGGCGCTCGCATCAGCCGGAGCCGACGCCTTCACCATCGGATCCGCCGCTTTCGATGGCTCCCTGCAGCCCCACGCCGGCACCCTCCGATCCCAACTGGCCCCCGTGGTGGGTCTGTAGCGAGAGCCACCCCCGGGAACACGGGGTGACGGTGGCCAGGTCCACCGGGCCCACGTGCCACCCCTCGAAAAAAGGCAGTTCGCCACCTGTCCGGCAGCCTCTTGACTCCCCTCCCGGACACTGCCAACCTCTGTGCCAGATTCCAGCATGCCATTCCACAATGCGGCATGAAGGGGATGCCGAGATGCAACGGTTGCGTTGCTTCTTGAATCGCACAGCTCCACGTCGGGGGCCAGTAATCGCCCCGCGTTACGAAAGGAAGTCCTGTGTCAGCTGCGAGGAAACGTGTAGCCGTCGTCGGTACGGGCACGATGGGCAGCCAGGCCGCCTGGCGGCTGGCGGCACGGGGCGCCGAAGTCGTCGGCTACGACCGGTTCGCGCCCGGTCACGACCGCAGCGCCGCAGGCGGTGAGACCCGGGTCTTCCGCAGCGTGCAGACCCACGACGGCCGCTATGTGCCGCTCGTCCGGCACGCCGACGCCCTCTGGAAGCAGTTGCAGGCGGAGACCGGGCGGGAACTGCGCCGCCTGACCGGAGCCCTGGTCATGGGGCCGGCCGACGACCCCGAGATGCGTACCGTCATGGACGGCATCGCCGAGCACGGCCTCGACCACGAGGTGATCGACGCCGAGGCGATGGCCAAGCGTTTCCCGCAATTCCGCGTCGACGACGGCGATCTGGTGGTCCTGGACTCCCACGCGGGGTTCGTCCGCCCCGAGCTGACGGTCCAGACCGCGGCCCGGCGCGCCGAGGAACTGGGCGCCCGGATCCGCCGCTACACGCCGGTGCGGGAAGTCACTCCCATCGCCGGGGGAGGCGTGGAGATTCGCACCGACACCGACACGGAACGCTTCGACGCCGCGGTCGTCACCCCCGGCCCGTGGGTGGGCGACCTGCTGCCCGACCTGCCGTGGGAAGTGAGCGTCTACCGCGCGATCAGCGCCTGGTTCCTGCCCCACCAGGACCACCCGGCAGACGCCGAGCGTCCCGCCTTCATCCGCCGCGGCGACATCCCCTTCTACGGCATCCCGTCCCCGGATGGCCTGGCCGTCAAGCTCGGCCTGCCCCAGGCCCACCACAAGCCCGTGGACGACCCGAACCGGCTGAACCGGACCGTCGCACCGGAGGAACTGGAGACCTTCACCATGGCAGTGCGGCGCCACCTGCCCGGCCTGAACCCCGACCCGGTACGGCTGTCCGTCTTCATGGAGGGCTACACCGACAGCACCCGGCCGCTGGTCGGCCCCCTGCCGGGCTGCGACGACATCGTCCTGCTGGCCGGCTTCTCCGGCCAGGGCTTCAAGCTCTCGCCCGCCATGGGCGACATCGCCGCGGACCTCGCCCTGGAGGGCCGCACCTCCCAGCCGATCGACTTCATCACCACAAACGGCCGCACGGCGGCCTGAGTTCGAAAGAGGTAAGCCATGACCCTGTCCATCGGCCCGTTGCGTGCCGAGCCCGGCCAGAAGACCCGCGGGAGCCTGCCCGCCGACCTCGGCACCACGGCGGTGGACGTTCCCCTGATCCTCGTCAACGGCTCCCGTCCCGGCCCCAGGGTCGTGATCACCGGTGGTGTCCACGGCGGCGAGTTCATCGGCGTCGACGCCACCACGCGCCTGGCCGGACTGCTGGAACCGGAGGAGGTCGCCGGCCAGGTGGTGATCTGCCCCGTGGCCAATCCGCCGGCCGTCTACGGGGGCAGGCTCAACATCTCCCCGCTGGACGGCGTCAACATCAACCGCGTCTTCCCCGGCAACAAGGACGGCGGCCCCACCGACCGGATGGCGGCCTGGCTGTTCGAGAACTTGATCGACGGCGCCGACGCCTACGTGGACCTGCACAGCGGCGGCATCGACCAGCACCTGCTCGATTTCGTCGGATACCGCCTGACCTCCGACGACGAGCTGGACGCGAAGAACAAGGCGATGGCCCACGCGGTCGGATACGAACGGGTCATCTTCGGCGCCAGCCCGGACGGTGGCAACAGCCACGCCGCCGCGAACCGGCAGGGCATCCCCGCGATCCTCGTCGAGACCGGACAACTCGGCGACCGCGACCCCGCCACCGTGCGCAGGCTGCTCGACGGCCTGTACCGGCTCCTGCACCACCTCGGCGTCATCGAGTCGCCGCAGCACCTCGCACCGGTGACCGTGCAGCCGCGCGACTGGATCTGGACGGGCGAGGTCGAGTCTCCGGCCGGAGGCCTCTGGTACCCCGACGCGGTCACAGGCGACGAGGTGACCGAGGGGCAGACCATCGGCCGCATCATCGACCCGATCGACGGCGCCGAACACAAGGTCTCCGCCGTCTCCACCGGAACGATCATCTACAACATGAACGGGCTGACCGTGCGCCCCGGCACACACCTCGCCGCCATCGCCACCCCCCACGACTGACGGGCCGCATGCCCGCCCACTGATTCCACCCCCCACCCAACTCCATCTTTGCGGTCTGTCGTCGCCGGCCACATCGACGCAGGTCAACGCCGTATCCGAACGGAGCGCTTCAGGTGGCGGGGCTGACGAGGTCCTGGGTGCCGAGCACGGTCAGCAGGGCGAGGCGTTCGGCGTCCTCGGTGCCGGGTTCGGCCGTGTAGACCATGATCCGCAGGTCGCTGCCCGCCACGGTGAGGACGTCGCAGTCCAGCGTCACGGGCCCGACCTGCGGGTGGTCGATCGTCTTACGGGAGGCCTCGTGACGGCCGGTGGCGCCCGCGTCCCACAGCTCGGCGAACCGCTCGCTGCCCGCGCGCAGGTCCGCGATCAGCCGCTGCAGCCGCCGGTCGGCCGGGTAGCGTTCGGCGGCCGCGCGCAGGTCGGCGACGAGCGCGGCCTCGTGATCGCGCTGCGTCTGCGGCGTGCGCCGGGCCCCGGTGCCCGGGCCGAGGAAGTGGCGCCACACGCCATTGCGCTCGTTGCCACGCCGGGCGGAGGGGTCGCCCATCAGGGCCGCGTACGGCGCATTGGCCACGAGGAGGGTCCAGTACGCGTCGAAGACCGCCACAGGCGTCTCCGTCAGCCGGTCGAGCAGCCGCTGGACGCTCGGGGTGATATACGCCGGCACCGTCTCCGGCCCCGGCGGCGCGAGCCCGGCCAGCCGGAACAGGTGTGCACGCTCCTCCTCCGACAGCCGCAGCGCACGGGCGAGGGCCTCGACGACCTGGCTCGAGGGGTTGGTGGCGCGGCCCTGCTCGAGCCGGGTGACATAGTCGACGGAGATCCCGGCGAGCATGGCCAGTTCCTCGCGGCGCAGGCCGGCTGCGCGCCGCTGCCCGCCCGTCGGCAACCCCGCCGCCTCGGGCAGGACCCGGTCGCGCCAGCGGCGCACCGCCTTGCCGAACTCCGCCGTCGCCATGCGACCAGTGTGCCCCGTCGGCGGCGGACGTTCCTGGTACCGCCGGTCCCAGGAAGACGGGACTCCTGGCTCCGCGCTCGGGCGGGACGGACGGTGGAGGCATGACGACAACACTGATCACCGGAGCGAACAAGGGTCTCGGCTTCGAGACCGCCCGCCGCCTCATCGCCGCGGGCCACACCGTCTACGTCGGCAGCCGGGACGCCGCGCGCGGCCTCCGCGCGGCCGGGCAGCTGGGCGCGCGGGCGCGGGCCGTGCAACTCGACGTCACCGACGACGCGTCCGTCGCGGCCGCGGTGAAGACGATCGAGGCCGACGGCGGACTGGACGTGCTGGTCAACAACGCCGGCATCGAGGCACGGGGCTCGAACAACGAGGTGGCCGGGGCCGCCGACGTCACCGCCGACATGATGCGGGAGGTCTTCGAGACCAACGTCTTCGGCACCGTGCGCATCACGCACGCGTTTCTGCCGCTGCTGCAGCGGTCCGCTGCCCCGGTCGTGGTCAACCTCAGCAGCGGCCTGGCCTCGATCGCGCACATGGCCGACCCGGGCCACCCGGCCGCCGCCTACCCCGGCGTCGCGTACCCGGCGTCGAAGACCGCGGTCAACATGATCACCGTGCAGTACGCGAAGGCGTTCCCGAACATGCGGATAAACGCAGTGGAGCCCGGCTTCACCAAGACCGACCTGAACGGGAACACCGGCGACCAGACGGTCGAGGAGGGTGCCGAGATCATCGTCCGCATGGCACAGGTGGGCCCGGACGGCCCCACCGGGGGGTACTTCGACGCAGAAGGGCCCCTGCCCTGGTAAGCGTCCGGAGCCGGCTTCTTGCATGAGGGCCACAGCGGCTACTCGGTCACAGATGCCAGCCCGGATACGGGTCCGCCCCGGCTGGGCGAGTGCCAGCCGGGGCGGACGGGGTTACGGACGGGCGACCGTCGTCAGCTGAGGGACGCGAGCGCCTCGTTCCAGGTGGCCGACGGGCGCATGACCTCGGCGGCCTTGGCCGGGTCGGGCTGGTAGTAGCCGCCGATGTCGGCCGGCTTGCCCTGGACGGCGATCAGCTCGTCGACGATCGTCTGCTCCTGCGCGGTGAGCGTCTCGGCGAGCGGGGCGAAGGCCTTGGCCAGGTCCGCGTCGTCGGTCTGCTTGGCCAGCTCCTGGGCCCAGTACAGGGACAGGTAGAAGTGGCTGCCGCGGTTGTCGATGCCGCCGACGCGACGGGTCGGCGACTTGTCCTCGTTGAGGAAGGTCGCCGTGGCACGGTCCAGGGTGTCGGCGAGGACCTGGGCGCGCGCGTTGCCCGTGGTCTTCGCGTACTGCTCGAGGGACGGGACGAGGGCGAAGAACTCACCCAGCGAGTCCCAGCGCAGGTAGTTCTCCTTGACCAGCTGCTGGACGTGCTTCGGCGCGGAGCCGCCGGCGCCCGTCTCGAACAGCCCGCCACCCGCCATCAGCGGGACGACCGACAGCATCTTGGCGCTGGTGCCCAGCTCCAGGATCGGGAACAGGTCGGTCAGGTAGTCACGCAGGACGTTGCCGGTGACGGAGATCGTGTTCTCGCCGCGGCGGATGCGCTCCACCGACAGCTTGGTCGCCTCGACCGGGGACAGGATGCGGATGTCCAGGCCCTCGGTGTCGTGCTCCGGCAGGTACTGCTTGACCTTGGCGATCAGGTTGGCGTCGTGGGCGCGGGTCTCGTCCAGCCAGAAGACGGCCGGGTCGCCGGTGGCGCGGGCGCGGGTGACGGCCAGCTTGACCCAGTCCTTGATCGGGGCGTCCTTGGTCTGGCAGGCGCGGAAGATGTCACCGGCCGAGACGGTCTGCTCGATCACGACGTTGCCGGCCTGGTCGACGAGGCGGACCGTGCCCGTGGTCGGGATCTCGAAGGTCTTGTCGTGGCTGCCGTACTCCTCGGCCTTCTGTGCCATGAGGCCGACGTTCGGGACGGAGCCCATGGTCGACGGGTCGTAGGCGCCGTTGGCGCGGCAGTCGTCGATCACGGCCTGGTAGACGCCGGAGTAGGAGGAGTCCGGCAGGACCGCGAGGGTGTCGGCCTCCTGGCCGTCCGGGCCCCACATGTGGCCGGAGGTGCGGATCATGGCCGGCATGGAGGCGTCGACGATCACGTCGGACGGGACGTGCAGGTTGGTGATGCCCTTGTCGGAGTCGACCATCGCCAGGGCCGGGCCCTCGGCGAGCTCGGCGTCGAAGGAGGCCTTGATCTCGGCGCCCTCGGGCAGGGCCTCGAGGCCCTTGAAGATGCCGCCGAGGCCGTCGTTCGGGGTGAGGCCGGCCGCGGCGAAGACCTCGCCGTACTTGGCGAACGTCTTCGGGAAGAAGGCGCGCACGACGTGACCGAAGACGATCGGGTCGGAGACCTTCATCATCGTGGCCTTGAGGTGCACGGAGAAGAGGACGCCCTCCTCCTTGGCGCGGGCGACCTGCGCGGCGAGGAACTCGCGCAGCGCGGCCACACGCATCACGGACGCGTCGACGACCTCGCCCTCGAGGACCGGTACGGACTCGCGCAGGACGGTGGTGGAGCCGTCGTCGCCCTTCAGCTCGATACGGAGCGAGCCGGCCTCGGAGATCACGACGGACTTCTCGGTGGAGCGGAAGTCGTCCACGCCCATCGTCGCGACGTTCGTCTTGGACTCGGGGGTCCAGGCGCCCATGCGGTGCGGGTGCGTCTTGGCGTAGTTCTTGACCGAGGCGGGGGCGCGGCGGTCGGAGTTGCCCTCACGCAAGACCGGGTTCACGGCGGAACCCTTGACCTTGTCGTAGCGGGCGCGGATCTCGCGCTCCTCGTCGGTCTTCGGGTCGTCCGGGTAGTCCGGCAGCGCGTAACCCTGGCCCTGCAGCTCGGCGATCGTGGCCTTCAGCTGCGGGATGGACGCCGAGATGTTCGGCAGCTTGATGATGTTGGCCTCGGGCGTCTTGGCGAGCTCGCCGAGCTCCGAGAGCGCGTCCGGGATGCGCTGGTCCTCTTGGAGGTACTCCGGGAAGACGGCGATGATGCGCCCGGCCAGCGAGATGTCACGGGTCTCCACAGTGACACCCGCCTGCGAGGCGTACGCCTGGACCACGGGCAGGAACGAATACGTCGCCAGGGCCGGGGCCTCGTCAGTGTGCGTATAGATGATGGTCGAGTCAGTCACCGGGTGCTCCGCTCCACGTCTGCAACATTGCTCGACATCAAGATATCTCGTGTTGGGGTCCCTGCCGAAAGGGCCCTGCCGGTCCCGTCCCGCGGCGGGACGGAACCGGCTTTCCGGGCATTTCAGGGAATCAGCCGCTCTTGATCCTCAGGAACGTGACGGAGTTGCCCGGGAAGGTGTACGTGAACGTGTCCGCGACCCCGTCGAAGGTGGACGTGACGGGGGCGACCGGCGTGGCCGTCTCGCTGTTCACGGCATCGGGCGCGGCCTTCAGCGTGGTGACGGCCGCCTTGGAGGCCACCTTCGCCCCGCCGAGGTCGATGGACGTCCGGGCATCCGCAGCCTGCGCGTTGACGACCTTGACGATCAGGTCGCCGGTCTTGGCGTCGCGCGTGACGACCTGGCGGAACGGCTCGGCGGGCTTGTCGTCCGTGAAGCTGCCCCACTCCTGGCCGTCGAGGTACAGGGTCACCTGGCGGCCGCGCACCTTGACGTGGATGTCGTAGGTACGGCCCGTCTCGATCGACCCGGCCTTGGAGATCAGCGTGGACTTGCCGCCGTCCACGGCCTGCTCGACCGCGGACTGGGTGTTGTTCCAGCCGCCCAGGTTCCACCAGTAGTAGTTACCGGTGTCCTTCACGCCGAAGGCGACGAGGAAGCCCTCCTTGCCGGACTTCTTGGTGGCCTTCACCTGCAGGTCGTAGTCGTGCCAGGACGTGTCGCCCGCCGAGACCATGGTGTTCTCGGCGGCCACGTCGGTCTGCACGTACTGCCCGTCCTGGATGCTCCAGCTGCCGCCACCGGTGTGGGTCCACTTCGAGGCGTCGCCGGAGAAATCGTCGCTGAGCAGCGTGGTGCCGTCCTCGCCGGTGACCTTGACGTCGTCGTACGCGGCGGTGGTCGCCCACGTCGAGAGGCCGACGGCGCCCGAGATCGGGGCGGTGACGCTCGGCGTGGTGGTGGCCGTGCTCGGCACGACGCGGTCGCCGACGTTGTTCATGAACAGCTTCTGGACCTCGTAGTTGGCCGAGCCCCACGACGCGTGGTTGTTGAACCAGATCATGTCGGGGCTCCACTGCACGTAGTCCTCATTGGCGAGCAGCGGGGCGTACGAGGCGAGCTTGACGACGTCGGCGTTGCGCTCGAGGCCGGTCATGTACGCGGCTTCGGCGAGCGCGTTCTTGAAGGCGTTGCCCCAGGAGGCGTACTCACCGAGGAAGACCTTCGGGCCGTTCCTGTCGTAGGAGTCGTAGCGGTCGTTGTTCTGCAGGAACCACTGCGGGCTGTTGTAGTAGTGCTCGTCGACCATGTCGACGTTCGCCTCGCGGTTGAGCTTCCAGGCGGTGTCGAAGGTGCTACCCGAGTCGTCGGGGCCGGAGTTCGAGACCACCGTGATGTCCGGGTACTTCGCCTCGATGGCGGCGCGGAACTGCTTGAAGCGGGCGAAGAACTCGTTCGGCAGGTTCTCCTCGTTGCCGACGCCGATGTGAGTGAGGTGGAAGGGCCTGGGGTGTCCCATCTCGGCGCGCTTCTTGCCCCACTCGCTGGTCACGGGGCCGTTGGCGAACTCGATCAGATCGAGGGTGTCCTGGATGTGCCGCTTGAGCAGCGCGTCGTCGTCGGTGGCCTTGTTCTGGCCGCAGCCGGTCACCAGGGCCGGGACGACCGGCAGCGGCATCGCGCCGATGTCCTCGGCGAACTGGAAGTACTCGTAGTAGCCGAGCCCGTAACTCTGGTTGTAGCCCCAGAAGTTGGCGTTGGTCGCGCGCTGCTCGACCGGGCCGATGGTGTCCTTCCACTGGTACGAGCGCTTGCGCTGCCAGCCGGACGCCTCGTCGTACCCCTCCATGCTGCCCGTGTTGACCAGGCAGCCGCCGGGGAAGCGGAGGAAGCCGGGGTGCAGGGCGGCGATCTTCTCGGCGAGGTCCTTGCGGAGGCCGTTCGGGCGGCCCTTGTAGGTGTCGCGCGGGAAGAGGGAGATCATGTCGAGGCGGGCGGTGCCGCTGCCGTGGGCGGTGACGGCGAGGCGGCCCGCGGTGCTGTCGGTGACGGCCGTGAGCGTTCCCGTGTACTTGGCCCACTTGTCGCCCCGGGCGGTGAGTTCCAGGGAAGGGGCGAGCGTGGTGCCGTCGCTACTTGCGAGGGACACGGTGAGGGGCGTTCCGTCGGCGCTGTCGGTGCGGGCCCACACGGAGAAGTCGTACTTCTTGCCCTTCTCGACCCTGATGCCTGTGTTGTAGCCGGAGTTGACGACGCCCGTGCCGGCATCCGTGCCGTCGAGGTCCACGCGGAGGTAGTTGCGGTTCCGCTCGTTCAGGCGGCCGCCGTCGTTCACGACCTTCGCCGTGCCCGAACCCTGGGTCGCCCAGGAGGTCAGCGGCGTGTAGGAGCCGTTGTCCGCGGTGCTGTACTCGAAGGACCGATTCTGCACGAGCTCGGCGTAGAGCCCGCCGTCGGCGGCGCGGTTGATGTCCTCGAAGAAGACCCCGTACATCGTGTCGTCGATCTTCGCGCCGGTGCTCTTCGGGTCGACGGTGATCGAGTAGTCGGTGGCGTCGTCGGCGGCGGCATTCACGGGGGCCGGGACGACGGCGGTGGCGGTCAGGAGAGCGGTGGCCGTGAGGCCGAGTCTCCAGCGGGTGCGAGTCCCGTTGGGGGTGTGGGTGCGGCTACGTGGCATGGATACTCCGCGGCTCGTTTGTTCGGAATATCGGACGATGGTCAATAACCCGAACGGCAAGATAGGGAGGGGGCCGAGGTGCGTCAATGGGTCGCGCAGGGGCAGTTGAGACGAAAGTCGACTCCAAGTCCCGGCGGGCCGACGTTGATTGACGCTTCGCCAGGAGAGCAGCCATAGGGTTCTGACCTGCGTGAATCCGGCGCGGGTAGGCTCGGACCGAGGCCGGACCTAGGCCGGACCGGGGCCGGACAGGGAGGTGGCAGAGCATGGACGACTTCTGGCCGGTGCCCGACGTGCTGGCCTACCTGGCCGGAAGCTGGGACGTGGACCGCACCGTACGGGACCTCGCGAGCGGCGCGGAGGGACACTTCAGCGGTACGACCGTGTTCGGGCCGCTGAACAGCGGCGATGGCCTCCTGCACGAGGAGTCCGGCACGTTCGTGTGGCAGGGCACACCGCGGCCCGCCGAACGCACGCTCCGTTTCCTGCCCGGCCCGTCGGCCGGAGCCGCGCTGGTCCAGTTCTCCGACGGGCGCCCGTTCCACGACCTGGACCTGACCTCGGGCCACCATGTCGCCGACCACCCGTGCGCGGCGGACCTCTACCGGGGCGAGTTCACGGCGCAGAGCGCCGACAGGTGGCGCACGGTGTGGCGGGTGAAGGGCCCGACGAAGGATCTGGTACTGGTCACGGAGTACACCAGGCGGTAGGGGCGAGGCCACCGCCACCGCCGCTGTGGGCAATCGTTCCGCAGGGCGATGGGGGTACCTCCCATGCCCTTAAGGCAATGGGGGAGGGTGGGCACAGCGGAACCCCTCTGCGTAGGGCACGCTGTTCAACCCCCGGCCAGCCCCGACGCCGGGTCAGCCCCCAGACCGCAACACCCGCGACAAGCCAAGTGCAGCGGTCCGTACCGCCGGCGCCAGCTGCGCCGGCCGATACCGCGCCCGCGGCACCGCGACGGACAGCGCGGCGACAGCGACGGCCCCGTCGAAGACGGGGGCCGCGATGCAGCTCACCCCGAGCGCGGCCTCCTGCTCCTCGTACGCCAGGCCCGATACCTGCGCCTGCTCGATCGCCGTACGCAGGCGGGCCGGGTCGGTGATCGAGTACGGGGTCAGGCTGGGCAGGGGCTGCGCGAGCACCTCCTCGGCGAGCTCGGCGCCGGAGAAGGCCAGCAGGGCCTTGCCCACACCGGTGCAGGTGAGCGGGAGCCTGCCGCCGATCCGGGAGGGCAGCGGCAGCACGTCGTGCCCGTGGATCCGCTCGACGTAGACGACCTCGTGGCCCTCGCGGACCCCGAGGTGCACGGTCTCGCGGGTGGCCTCGAAGAGGTCCTGCAGAAACGGCAGCGCCGCCTCGCGGAGGTCCTGGCGGCGCGGGACCAGCGAGCCGAGTTCGAAGAGCTTGCCGCCCAGCCGGTACGTGTCGCCTGTGCGCTCCAGAAGACCGAGTCGTACGAGGTCGGCCGCGATCCGGAAGACGGTGGTCTTGGTGAGGCCGGTGCGCTCGGCGAGTTCCGTCAGGCGGTACGTCCCGCCGTCCGGACGGAAGGTTTCGAGGAGGGTGACGGCCTTGTCCAGCATGTTGCCGCCCGAGCTGTTCCGTGTCACGGAACAAACTTTGGCGCACGAACGACGCCCCGTCTATACCAGAGGTGTCGCGGGCACGGGCGCCGCTCCGGCTGCCGTCACCCGCACTCGTATCCGCATCCGTTCGGTCCCGCCCCGTTCCCGTCCCGGAGGTGTCGCATGTCAGCGCCCCGCACCACGTCCAGCGCCCCTCGGCGGTGCGTCGCATGAGCTCCGACGCCCTTTCCCCCGCCGTGACCAAGGCTGCCGACGCCCTGGTGGAGGCCACCCGCACCGGCGTCGCGTGCCCTCCCGTACGCGCCCTCCTCGGCGACGCGGACATCGACGCGGCCTACGCCGTGCAGCGGCTGAACGTCGAGCGCGGCGTGGCCGCGGGCCGCCGTATCGTCGGCCGCAAGATCGGCCTGACGTCGCCGGCCGTGCAGGCCCAGCTCGGCGTCGGCCAGCCCGACTTCGGCGCGCTGTTCGCGGACATGGCCGTCGCCGACGGCGGCACGGTCGAGGCGGGGCGGCTCCTGCAGCCCAAGGTGGAGGCCGAGGTTGCTCTGGTCCTCGGTGCCGACCTGCCGCACCGCGACTGCACTGTGGCCGATGTGCTGCGCGCGGTCGACTTCGCGCTGCCCGCCCTGGAGCTCGTCGACAGCCGTATCGCGGGCTGGGACATCACCATCGTCGACACCGTCGCCGACAACGCCTCGTCCGGTCTGTTCGTGCTCGGCGGCACGCCCGTGCCGCTGACGCAGGTGGACCTGCGCGGCGTCCGTATGTCGATGACCAGCGGCGACAAGACGGTCTCCGAGGGCACCGGCGCCGACTGCCTGGGCGGCCCGCTCAACGCCGCCGTGTGGCTCGCCTCCACCCTCGCCGCCATGGGCGACCCGCTGCGCGCCGGCGACGTCGTCCTGACCGGTGCGCTCGGCCCGATGGCCGTCGCGGCCCCGGGCGACACGTTCGAGGCATCCATCTCCGGCCTGGGCACGGTCCGCGTCGCGTTCGCCCCCGAAGGAGACAACCGGTGAGCACCAGCACTCCCGCACCCGAAGCCGGCGCCCGCACCAAGGTGGCCATCATCGGCTCGGGCAACATCGGCACCGACCTCATGATCAAGGTGCTCCGCCTGTCCGAGAGCCTCGAGATGGGCGTGATGGTCGGTATCGACCCCGAGTCCGACGGTCTGGCCCGCGCCCGCCGCTTCAAGGTGGCCACCACCCACGAGGGCGTCGACGGCCTGGTCAAGCTGGACGAGTTCGCGGACGTCGAGATCGTCTTCGACGCCACGTCCGCCGGTGCCCACCGCTACAACGACAAGGTGCTGCGCGACCTCGGCCGCACCGTCATCGACCTGACCCCGGCGGCCATCGGCCCGTACGTCGTCCCGCCCGTCAACCTCGACGACAACCTGGACGCGGGCAACGTCAACATGGTCACCTGCGGCGGGCAGGCCACCATCCCGATCGTCTCCGCCATCTCGGCCGTGACGCCGGTGCACTACGGCGAGATCGTCGCGTCCATCTCGTCCCGCTCGGCGGGCCCCGGCACCCGGGCCAACATCGACGAGTTCACCGAGACCACCTCCTCGGCCATCGAGAAGGTCGGCGGCGCCGCCCGCGGTAAGGCGATCATCATCCTCAACCCGGCCGAGCCGCCGCTGATCATGCGCGACACCGTGCACTGCCTGGTCTCGGAGTGCGACCAGGAGGCGGTCACGGCCTCCATCGAGGAGATGGTCGGCCGCGTCCAGGGCTACGTACCCGGATACCGCCTGAAGCAGAAGGTGCAGTTCGACCGCGTCGCCGCCGACGACCCGCTGCGCGGCCTCCTGCCGAAAGGCTCCCGCGTGACCGACGCGGTGAAGGTGTCGGTGTTCCTCGAGGTCGAGGGCGCCGCCCACTACCTGCCGTCGTACGCCGGAAACCTCGACATCATGACCTCGGCCGCGCTGCGCACCGCGGAACGCATGGCCGCACACCGCTCCAGCAAGGTGGCAGCCCGATGACCGCACAGCCCGACAGCACGCCCGCCCTGTACATCCAGGACGTCACCCTGCGCGACGGCATGCACGCCGTCCGGCACCGCTACACCGTCGAGCAGGCCCGTACGATCGCCGCCGCCCTGGACGCGGCGGGCGTCGCCGCCATCGAGATCGCCCACGGCGACGGCCTGTCCGGCTCGAGCATCAACTACGGGGTCGGCGCCCAGACCGACTGGGAGTGGATCGAGGCCGTCGCGGACGTCGCCCGCAACGCGATCCCCACCACCCTGCTGCTCCCCGGTATCGGCACCCTGCACGACCTCAAGCAGGCCCACGCGCTCGGCATCCGCTCGGTGCGCATCGCCACGCACTGCACCGAGGCCGACATCTCCGCCCAGCACATCGCCGCAGCCCGCGAGCTGGGCATGGACGTCGCCGGCTTCCTGATGATGTCCCACATGGCCGAGCCCACCGAACTCGCCCGCCAGGCCAAGCTGATGGAGTCGTACGGCGCCAACTGCGTGTACGTCACCGACTCCGGCGGCCGCCTGACCATGGACGGCGTACACGACCGCTTCCGCGCCTACCGCGACGTACTGGACCCGGCCACCGAGCTTGGCGTCCACGCGCACCACAACCTGGCCCTGGGCGTCGCCAACAGCGTCGTCGCCGTGGAGAACGGCTGCACGCGCGTCGACGCGTCGCTCGCCGGCCAGGGCGCGGGCGCGGGCAACTGCCCGCTGGAGGCGTTCATCGCCGTCGCCGACCTCATGGGGTGGAAGCACGGCTGCGACCTGTTCCCGCTCATGGACGCGGCCGACGACATCGTCCGCCCCCTGCAGGACCGCGAAGTCCGCGTGGACCGCGAGACCCTGAGCCTCGGTTACGCGGGCGTCTACTCCAGCTTCCTGCGCCACGCCGAGGCCGCGGCCGCCCGCTACGGCCTGGACACCCGCGCGATCCTGGTCGAGGTCGGCATGCGCGGCATGGTCGGCGGCCAGGAGGACATGATCACGGACGTCGCGCTGGACCTGGCGGCGCGCACGACCGCGCAGTCTGATCCCGCGGTCTGATCTGCTCGTCGGCCGGTGGACGCGGCGGCGTCCACCGGCCCGCGGTCACGCCGGTGCCGGACCCCTCTCGCGGTCCAGTCGCAGGTTCCACCGCCCGGCATGGCCGGTGAGCGTGGCCGTCGACAGAGGCCGGACGTCGATGTTCCAGTACGTCGACGGGGGCGCCTTCAGCGCGTAGACGAGGGCCGCACGGACGACCGCGGGCTCGGCCACCGCGACGACTCTGCTGCCGTCGTCCGCGGGCCGGGTGTCCAGCCAGCGGCCCACCCGGGAGATGAACGCGAGCAGGGACTCACCGCCGTGCGGTGTGGAGCGCGGGTAGGCGAGCCATGCGTCGACGGCGGCCGGTTCCCGAGCCGTCACCTCCGCGAGCGTGAGGCCTCGCCAGCGGCCCATGTCGCAGTCGCGCAGTGCAGGCTGGGCCAGTGGCGTGAGACCGAGGACGTCGCCCGTGGTCCGGCTGCGCGGGGTGGGCGAGCAGTAGCGCAGCTCAGCCGCCGCGAGCGGCATCAGGGCGGGGGCGGCGAGCTGCACCTCGTACCAGCCTTCCCGGTCGAGCGGCCGGTCGTCATCGAAGCGCTCCGCTAGCAGCGAGGAACTACGTGCGGCAGCGATGAGCGTGACCCGAACCTGCATGCGGTGATCGTGGTGGGCCGGAATCCCCAGGTCAAGGCTTTACTTTCCGCGCAACCACAGCGCGCTCATCCCCCCGCATACCCGTGCGCGATCACCTGGAGACGGCGTGCACCGCTTGACGCGCCGTTCGAGGGAAGGGCCGGTGTCGCGGAGAGGGTGCCCACGGCGCGGCTCGTACCTTCGGCTGGCATGACGCACGTTTCGAGTGATCATGCATCCGGTCCCGACCGCCGTACCGCTCTCGCCGGGCTCGTCGGTGGGGCGGGTGCGGTGCTGACCGCCGGATGCACGCCCTCGGGCGCGTCGCCCGCGACCGCCCCCACTCCCAGCCCCACGGCGTCGGCCTCCGCCCCGGAGGGCGGTCCCACCCCCGGCGTGATGACGCTCTTCAAAGACCCGGCCTTCAACTTCAACGCGCTCATCGCTCTCGGCGGGGCCGGTCACGGTGCGAGTGAGGTGGGCGAGGTGCTCACCGCGGTGAACGCGATCAACAAGGCCGGTCTCTCCGAGCAGACGTACACCGACACGTTCAGGAAGCTCGGCGATCGGCTGATGGAGGCGCCCCAGGGCGCCAAGCCCGGGGCGCAGACCAGGCGCTTCCGTGCGCTGCGCGCCGCGCAGTACTACGCCCAGGCGCTGTTCTTCGTACTCGGCTCCGACGACCCCGGCAGCGAGGAGCAGCTGTACAGGGCCGGGCGCGGCGCCTGGGACAGGTTCTGCGAGCTGTGCGACCCGGCACCCGTGACCGCGAACGTCCCGTACGGCAGGGCCCCGCTCCCCGTGTGGTTCTTCCGGCCGGACGGCTCCGGCGAGCGGCGCCCCACCGTGATCCTCACGAACGGCAGCGACGGCCAGAACGTCGACATGTGGACCTACGGCGTCGCAGCCGCTCTGGAGCGCGGCTGGAACGCACTCGTGTACGACGGGCCCGGCCAGGGGCAGCTTCTCTTCGTGGACCGGGTGGTCTTCACGCCGCGCTGGGAGACCGTGGTCACGCCGCTCGTCGACTGGCTGGCCGCCCGCTCGGACGTGGACACGGGCAAGATCGCCCTGACCGGGCTGAGCATGGCCGGGTGCCTGGCGCCGCGGGCTGCGGCCTTCGAGAGCAGGATCGCCGCCCTGGTGGCGATGCCCGGCGTGCTCGCGCCCTGGCTGGGCTTTCCCCCGGAGATCCGCAAGATCCTCACCCCGGACAAGGCGGAGACCAACGACATCTGGAACAAGGAGGTCGTCCCCGAGCTGCCTCCGTCCGCGGCCGCGACGCTGAAGAAGCGCATCGAGCCGTTCTCGGTGCCGGCGATGCTCGACGCCCGCGAGGGCAAGATGTTCACCGACTTCTACACGCCCGCCAGACTCATCGAGTCGCTGAACATCACGAGCGTCGTGGGCCGTATCAAGGCGCCCACGCTGGTCCTCGACTACGACGACGAGCAGTTCTATCCGGGCCAGCCGCGCCAGCTGTTCGACAAGCTGACGGCTCCCAAGGACTACGTGAAGCTCACCGCGGCGACCGGCGCCCAGCTGCACTGCTCGCCGATGGCCCCGCAGCAGCACGGCGAGGTCGTCTTCGACTGGCTGCAGGAGACTCTGTCAGGGGGCTGACTAAGCGCTCCGCTGGAAGTGCCACGCTGTGCTGTCATCAACTGCGGCGCCATCGTGGCTGGTCGCGCAGTTCCCCGCGCCCCTTCGGGGCGCTGGCAACCCAGCGGACTTCGCCTGCCTGCTCAGAGGACCTCGTCGCACGCGGCCCGCAGCCTCCGTACCCCCTCGGTGATCTCCGCCGTCCCCGCGACGCCCGCGAAGCTCAACCGCAGATGGGCGGCGGGCGGTTCGGCGCAGAAGTACGGGCGGCCGGGGGTGACGGCGACGCCCGCGCGGAGGGCCGCCGCCACGAGGGCGGCCTCGTCCGTGCCGTCGGGCAGGCGGAGCCACAGGTGGTAGCCGCCGGACGGGATGTGGGGTACGGCGAGTTCGGGCAGGTGCAGGCGCAGCGCGGCGGTCATCGTGTCGCGGCGGTTCTTCAGCTCGGCGGCCACGGATCGCAGATGGCGCGGCCACGCGGGCGAGCCGACGAGCTCGAGCGCCGCCTCCTGCATGGGGCCCGGTACGAAGAACGTGTCGACGACCTGGATGGCGCGCAGCCGCTCCAGGACCGGGCCGCGGGCGGCGAGGGCGCTGACGCGGAAGCTCGGCGAGGTGGCCTTGGTCAGCGAACAGACGTGCACGACGACCCCGTCCGGGTCGTCGGCGGCCAGCGGGCGGGGCAGCGGTCCCGCGTCCTCGTGGACCAGGCGGCGTGCGAAGTCGTCCTCGACGACGAACGCACCCGCTTCCCTGGCGATCCGCAGCACCTCGCCCCGCCGCTCGGGTGCCAGCACCGCGCCGGTCGGATTCTGGAACAGTGGCTGGCAGACGAACACGCGCGCGCCCGTCGCCCGGAAGGCCTCGGCGAGCAGCCGCGGCTTCACCCCGCCGGAGTCCACCGGGACCGGCACCGGGCGCAGTCCGGCCGCGCGGGCGATGGCCAGCATGCCGGGGTAGGTGGGCGACTCGACGAGGACCCGTGCGCCGGGCGGGGCGAGTGCCCGGAGTGCAGTGGTCAGCGCGGACTGCCCGCCCGAGGTGATCAATACGTCGGCCGCGCCGACGGCGCCTCCGATGCCGCGCGCGAACCATTCCCGCAGCTCGGCCATGCCGTCGACCGGCGGGCGGCTCCAGGCCCCGGGCCGCCGCCCGGCACGCGCCAATGCCGCCGCCATCGCCCGCTCGGGCTGCAGCGACGCGTGCAGATAGCCGCCGTTGAACTCGATGACACCGGACGGCTGCGCGGCGAGGCTGACGAGGACGCCCGATGCGTCGACGGTGCGCGGTACCGCTTCGGCGGTCGCGTCGGCGCTGAGCGACACCTCCTGCCAGGACGTGTCGCCGACGGAGGCGGGCGTGGTGCGGGGCTGCGCGCGGAAGGCGCCGGTTCCCGGACGGGTGACGACCAGCCCCTCGGCGGCCAGCTGCGCCAGAGCACGCGACACGGTCACCGGGCTCACCCGGAACCGCTCGACGAGTGCCCGGCTCGACGGCAGCTTTCCTCCAGGAGAGTAGCGGTCAAACTCCTCTCGCAGCCGTTTCGCCAGGTCATCCACGCTGCTACGCTCTTGCATGAGAGCACAGGATAGCGCTACTGCGGCGACCTCGATAGCGGTGGACGGCGACGCCCTGGGACACCCGGGCGCCGGACCCGGCCGCGTCGGCGCCGCTCAGGCCGACCCCGGAAGGCGTAACGACCCCGGACGGCGTAACGGCTCGGGACCGCATGAGAACGGCCCCCGGCGTGCGCCCCGTTCGGCCCGCCGCGCCGGTACCCTCCAGGCGGCGCTCGGCGTCACCGCCTTCTCGCTGACCTTCCCCGCCACCGCCTGGGGCCTGGAGGGCTTCGGGCCCTGGTCGCTGGTGACCGTGCGCAGCGTGCTGGCGGCCCTGATCGCAGGCGGCTGTCTGCTGGCCCTGCGCATCCCGCTGCCCGAGCGGCGGCACTGGCCGGGGCTCGCCGTAGTCGCCGCCGGCGTCGTCCTCGGTTTCCCGCTGCTCACCACGCTCGCCCTGGAGACCTCGACGACCTCACACGCGGCCGTGGTCGTCGGACTCCTGCCGCTGACCACGGCGCTGTTCTCCGTGCTGCGGACCGGCGCCCGGCCGTCCCGTAGCTTCTGGGCGGCGGCGCTCGCGGGCGCCGCCGCGGTGATCGCCTTCACCGTGCAGCAGAGCGGCGGCGCGCTCACCTCCGCCGATCTGTATCTCTTCGGGGCCCTGCTCGTCTGTGCCGCGGGCTACACCGAGGGCGGCCGGCTGGCCCGCGTCATGCCCGGCTGGCAGGTCGTCGGCTGGGCGCTGATCCTCTGCCTGCCGCTCACCGTGCCCGGCGCCCTGGCCGCGCTCGCGTACGAGCCCGTCCACCTCACGGCGCACAGCGTGACAGGGCTGCTGTGGGTGGCGGCCGGATCGCAGTTCCTGGGCCTGGTGGTCTGGTACCGGGGCATGGCGGCGATCGGCGTTCCCAAGGCCAGCCAGCTCCAGCTCGCGCAGCCGCTGCTCACGCTCTTCTGGTCGGTGTTCCTGCTCGGCGAGTCGCTGACGGCGGCCGCCCCGCTCACGGCCCTCGCCGTGCTCGTGTGCATCGCCGTCACACAGCGGGCGCCCGCACGAGAGGCCGTCACACAACGGGCGCAGCTCGAGAGGTCCAAGCATCGCCCCGGGACGTAGACTGACGACCACGGACACGCCACGGAACGCTGGCCCCGGACGGGACTCCCCACGGGCCGCCCGGCTTTCGACGGGCCGACCGAAGGGGGCTCCCCGACGGGACGAGGAGGTCACTCCGATGCGCGCAACTCAGGGCGACCGGCTGGTGGTACACGGCAGGATCGTCGGCCAGCACGACAAAGTCGCGGAGATTGTCGAAGTACTGGGCGCGGACGGCAACCCGCCCTTCCGCGTCAAGTTCGAGGACGGGCACGAGGCCGTGATGTCGCCGGGCCCCGACTCCGTCGTACAGCACAAGGAAGAGCCCAAGAAGTAGCTCTCGGCACTGCGCAGGACCCGGGGCGGTGGCACGGGCAGTGGCTCAGCGCGGCGCCCGGGCGCGCAGGGGGTAGTGGTCGCGGACGACGCGCGCCATGGCGCCGATCCTGTCCTCGGCCACTTCCTTCGCCGAGAAGAACACATGGCCCCGCAGCTCGGGGTACGCGTTGCCGAGCGTCAGGTGCCGGGAGAGCTCGGCTGGGTTTTGCCATGCCGCGGGCTGGGCCGGGTCGCCCGCCTTGTACAGGGCCTCCCCCGCGTAGAGCCGCACGTCCGTTCCACGGACCACCGCGGCCCACCACGGCAGGAGCTTGGCGTAGTCGGCGGCCGCGAAGCCGATGTGCCAGTACAGCTGCGGGCAGATGTAGTCGATCCAGCCGTTGCGCACCCATTTCCGGGTGTCGGCGTGCAGATCGTCGTACGTCTGGATACCCGCCCGGGTGTCCGACCCGAGCCGGTCGGTGCTGCGGTTGCGCCACACCCCGAACGGGCTGATCCCGAACTGGACGCCCGGCCGAACCTGCTTGATACGGGCCGCCATCTCGCGGACGAGCCGGTCGGTGTTGTCGCGCCGCCATGCCGCACGGTTGCGGAAGCCGGAGCCGTAGCGCCGGTACGCCGCGTCGTCGTCGAAGACCTGACCGGCCACCGGATACGGGTAGAAGTAGTCGTCCCAGTGCACGGCGTCGACGGGGTAGCGGCGTACGGCGTCGAGCATGGCGGTCTGCACGAAGTCCCGGACCTCGGGCAGCCCCGGGTTGTAGAAGAGCTTCCCGCCGTACTCGACGACCCAGCCGGGGTTCCGGCGTGCGGGGTGCCTCGAGGAGAGGCGGGAGAGGTCCCCGTGGTTCGCCACCCGGTAGGGGTTGAACCAGGCGTGCAGCTGGAGGCCGCGGCGGTGCGCCTCCGTCACGGCGGTGCCGAGCGGGTCCCAGCCCGGGTGCCTGCCCTGGACCCCGGTCAGGGACGCGGACCAGGGCTCGTACGGCGACGGCCAGAGCGCGTCCGCGGTGGGCCGCACCTGGATGATCACGGTGTTGAGCCGGCGGCTCACGGCCCTGTCGAGGTGCCTCAGCAGCTCGGTGCGCTGCTGGGCTGCGCTCAGGCCGGGACGCGAGGGCCAGTCGCGGTTGGCGACGGTCGCCAGCCACATGCCCCGCATCTCGGTGGCCGCTGCCGAGGAACCCGGGCCGGCGCCGGGTGCCGCCGCCGCGTCCGCCGTGGTCCCCGCCACGTCCCCCGCGGTCACCAGACCCGTGAGAGCCGCCGCGGCGCCGGCCGCGAATCCCCTGCGTGTCATACGTCGCATCTACCCGCCCTCTGTGCAGTGTGTCGGCCGTCCCGGTGGTCCACCCCGGCCCGCGGCCCGACCCCGGCACGCCGGGCAGCGGCGGATCCGGAGTAACGTGCATGGCCGAGGCAGGCCCCACAGTATGGAGGCGCTGCCGCCCGAAGATGAGCGAAAGGCACAAGGTGACGGACCCAATGGGGGATATTGCACGCGTCGGTGTGGTGGGCTGCGGCCAGATGGGGGCGGGCATCGCCGAGGTGTGCGCCCGCGCCGGGCTGGACGTCAAGGTCGCGGAGACCACGGGCGAGGCCCTCGAGATCGGCCGCACCCGGCTGTTCACCTCGCTCTCCAAGGCGGCCGAGCGCGGCAAGATCACCGAGGAGGAACGGGACGCCACTCAGGCGCGGCTGAGCTTCACCACCGACCTCGGCGAGTTCGCCGACCGTGATCTGGTGATCGAGGCGGTCGTCGAGAACGAGCAGGTGAAGACGGAGATCTTCCAGGTGCTCGACCAGGTGGTGACCCGCCAGGACGCCATCCTCGCGTCCAACACCTCGTCGATCCCGCTGGTCAAGCTGGCCGTCGCGACCTCCCGGCCCGACCAGGTCATCGGAATCCACTTCTTCAACCCGGCGCCCGTGCAGAAGCTGGTCGAGCTGATCCCCGCGCTCACCACCTCTGAGGGCACGCTCAGCCGGGCGCAGGTCCTGGTCGAGAAGGTCCTCGGAAAGCACGCGATCCGCGCCCAGGACCGCTCGGGCTTCGTGGTGAACGCCCTGCTCATCCCGTATCTGCTCTCCGCGATCCGGATGTTCGAGTCGGGCATCGCCAGCCGTGAGGACATCGACAACGGCATGGAGCTGGGCTGCGCCCACCCCATGGGCCCGCTGAAGCTGTCGGACCTGATCGGCCTGGACACCGTGGCGTCGGTGGCCCAGTCGATGTACGAGGAGTACAAGGAGCCGCTGTACGCCGCTCCCCCGCTGCTGCAGCGGATGGTCGACGCGGGCCGCCTGGGCCGCAAGACGGGGTCGGGCTTCTACACGTACGGCTGACGCTGCGTACTCTGACGCGCTCGTCACTTTCCGTAGCGAAATCGGGCCCGGCACTCTTCAGAGTGCCGGGCCCGAACCGTTCACACACCGTGTGCACACCGGGCTCGCATATGCCCCTCGCACACTCTCCCGCCGCATCCACCAGGCGTGTTGACTTTCCGTGCGCTTGCAAGGGATGTGCCGACTACGGAAAGGAGCGCACTCGTGACCACCGACCCCGAGCGTCCTGTGGTCCCGGAGGAACTCGCGGAGTTACGCCGCAGCCTCGATGTGGGCCTCGCCCGCATCGACGGCGGACTGGCGTTACTCACGCAGCGTGACGAACAGAGCGCCAAGGAAATGGACGACCTGGCCGCCCGGGTCGCCGCCCTGGAACACGCCCGCTGGCCCCTGCCCGCCGTCGCCGCCCTCGCCGCGGTCGCAGCAGTGGCCGTGGCGGTCTGGCAGGCCCTCGGCCATTAGCGGTACGGCAGGCCCGGCCACTAGGAACCGCCCTCGGGCACATGGGGTGAACCGTCCTGGCCGAGCCTGAGGTGGTGCAGCAGCATCAGCGCCGCCGCCATGTTGGCGGCCGGGACCTCGCCGCGGGCGACCATGTCGGGGACGAGTTTGAGCGGGACCCATTCACGCCGGTCCGACTCGAAGGCGTCCACGGGATGTCCGGTGTACGCGCCCTCGTCGGCCCAGTAGATGTGGTGCACGGCGTCGGTGAGGCCGTTGGAGGGCTCGACGCTCATCAGGTGCCGCAGCGGTCCCGGCCGCCACCCCGTCTCCTCCTCGAGTTCGCGGGCGGCCGCGTGGGCGATGTCCTCGCCGTCCTCGACGACGCCCGCGGCGAGTTCCCACCCCCAGCTGTCGGTGATGAAGCGGTGCCGCCACAGTAAAAGCACCTCGTTGGCCTCGTTGACGACGGTGGCCACGGCCACGGGCCGCAGCCGGATCAGGAAGTGGTCGAGGTGCCGGCCGTCCGGCAGCTCCACATCCGCGAGATTGACGCTGAACCAGCGGTTTTCATAGACGGTCTGTTCGCTCTGTTTCGTCCACTGCACGGTTCTGCCACCTTCCGCCGAGTAGATGGCAATATCGCAGCAGGAGCGTGCCCACAGCAGGGCCCGTGAGGGGCTCTTCGCAGCGCCTCCCGGGCTCTGGGTATCTCCAGGGCCAGGGCTTCCTAGAGCGGTACGCGCAGTGCGCCGTCGATGAGTTCGGCTGCTTCGGCGGTGCCCGAGCAGCCGCTGCTCATCAGTTGCTCGCGTACCGCGCGGAGTCTGTCGCGCAGCCGCTGGGACTCCATTCCCCTGGCCCGCTCCGCCATTTCCACCGCTGTGGCGGCCGCCCGGTCGGCGTTGCCCTGCCGCAGCTCGATGTGGCTCAGCATGGCCAGCCGGTGGACCCGGCCCCGGTCGTGGGCGGGCGTCTCCACCGCGGCCGCCGCGTGCTCCCGCGCCGCCGCGATGTCGCCGAGGCTGAGCAGCGCCTCCGCCACCTGTACGTTGACCAGGCCCGGCTGGACGTAGCCGGTCTCGTCCGGCTCGTGGCCGCGGTGGATGCGTTCGGCCGCCGATTCGGCACGCCGGATGCAGGCCAGTGCGCTGCCGCCGTCGCCGAGGTGGGCGTACGCCTTGGCCTGCATCGCGTAGAGGTCGGAGGCGAGCGCCGGGGTGATGTGCCGGCCCGCCGCACGCAGCGCGGCCTCCGCGAAGGCGACGGCCTGGCGGTACTCCCGCATGAACAGCGACTGGTTGACGAGCAGGGCGATCACATACGCACCGAGCCCCCGGTCCCCGCTGGCCTTGGCCAGCCGCAGGGCCTGGTGGAAGTAGCGCTGGGCGAGACCGTGCGCGTCGGAGTCGTAGGCACAGATGCCCGCGATGGCCACCAACCCGCCGGTCGCGCGGTGCAGTTGGCGCCCTGTGGCGTCCGTGTATCTGCCGCGCAGCAGGGGCGCGGCCTCGGCGTTGAGGAAGCCGACGATACGGGCGCGCGTCGCGACGCCGCCCGCCTTGCGGTACATCTGCTCGTAGTGCGCCCGGGCCGCACGCAGCATCTCGATGTCGGCCGTGCTGACCGGGTGCATGCCGCCGCGGGAGACGTCGACGTCCTCGGGCGGGTTCTCCCATTCCCATACGGGCATGACGGCGGGCGTGCCGGTGACGGCGGGCGCGCCGAGTATGTGCGGCCGCTGCTGTTCGTCGGAGCGCCACAGGGCGGTGGCCCGCTCGACGAACCCGGAGAGCGTGGTGCCGTTCACGGCGGCCGGTCTGCCCGGTACGCCGAGTCCGATGTCGTCGAGCGTGACGGGGCGCCGCAGCCGGGCGGCGAGGACCTCGCAGATCAGGTCGGGCACCTGGCCGCGCGGCCGCTGGCCCTTCAACCAGCGGGCGACGGCGGTGTGTTCGTATCGGAGGGCGATACCGCGCGCCTTGCCCGCCTGGTTGACGTGGGCGGCGAGCCCCGCATGGGAGATGCCCGCCTCGTCGAGTATCGCGTCGAGCAGGGTGTTGGGCTGCATCGATGCCCTCCGGTGGCTCGGTGCCGACAGCGCTGCGTCTGCCCGGGGAGCCCGTCACCGGCGGCGCGCCACGGGACCCGGACCCCAGCCCGACAGCAGGGCGTCCGTCTTGCACGGCAGGTTAGCGCGCCGCCGCCGTTCGGGACCCGGATGGACTGCTGACTCGGCCTCCGGACTTCACACGGGGTGTGAACGGAGTGCCCGCATCCGGGGTGGTGTGCGCTCTGTTCCGGCCACTTTCCAGTCGCTTGACTGGACTGCCTCGCAAGAGGCCGGCCGGGCCGCCGGCTCCCCCTCGTACAGTGCGGCGGCCCGCCTTCGCGCCGTCCGTCCGTGCCGACTGCCCGACACTCCACGGCAGGACGGACGGCGCGCGCCGCACGGGGCGTCCGGCTCAGCTGGCGGGGCCTGCGTGGGCACGACTTCCGGCAGACCGGCCGGGACGGGGCGTGTCTGGAGGGCCTTCCTTGGACGCGGGGGCGCGGGATGCCCGCTCACCGAGGACGACTGGGGCCGATGGGTCGCCCGAAGCAGGCTGGCCCGAGGACGGCTGTCCCGCGGCCGGATGCCGCGGTGTCCTGCCGCGCTCGTTGCGGACCACCAGAAACGCCGCGTCGTCGGCCGGTCCCCCGCGGGTGTACTGCAGCAGCCGCGTGTACACAGAGCGGATCACGGCCTCCGGCGTGACCTGCCCCGCCTGCACGGCCTCGGTGAGCACGGTACGCAGGGGGAAGAACCGGCCGGCGGCGTCGCGTGCGTCCTCCACGCCGTCGGTGTGCAGGAACAGCACCTCGCCCGGCAGCAGCCGCCCGCACCGCTGTACTGGCAGCTCCTCCGGCAGCGGAAACGGCCCGAGCGGCGGCATCGGCTCCCCACCGACGACGAGCTCCATGCAGGTGCCCGAGCCTCCGACGGGATCCCCGCAGCCGCCCGCGCCACAGTCAGGCTCCAGGGACCCTCCCGCCGCCGTTCCCTCGGAGTCACGCGCCGCCTCCGAACGCCCGGCGACCCCGGATTCGTCCCGGAGACCGTTCCGGGCGGGGTCAGGGGGAGCCGTCTCCGCACATGCCTGCTCGCGCCGGGCCTTCTCCCCTCCGCCCCGCAGCACATACGGCCACGGATGTCCGCAGTTGAGGGCGAGGATCTCGCCGTCCCGGCGGATCTCCAGGAGGAGCACGGTGACGAACTCCTCTGCGGCCGGGCCGTCCGGTTCCGTCGCGTCGGGGGCGCCGAAGCCCGGGGCGGCGCCGGGTCCGTACGAGGGATGTTCGGCTCGCGCCCGCTCGCGCAGGTGCCGGGCCATCGCGCGTTCCAGGCGGCGCAGTACGGAGGCGAGTTCCGGCTCGTCGTGCGCGGCCTCACGGAAGCTGCCGAGGAGCGCGGCGACGGTTCCGATCGCGCCGAGCCCGTGTCCGCGCACGTCGCCCATGACGACCCGTACTCCGTGCTCGGTCGCCATGACCTCGTACAGATCGCCGCCGACCATGGCGCCGCGGTCCGCGCAGAGCCGGCCGGCCGCGAGGCCGAGGCCGTCGATGCGGGGCGGCAGAGGGCGCAGCAGCACGTTCTGCGCGGCGCCCGCCACCTTGCGGACCTGGCGCAACTCGCGCAGCAGCGCGCGCCGCACGTGCGCTATCAGCGCGATGCCGATGGTGAAGAAGACGGCGCTGGAGACGATCCGCGCTGCCAGGCCGCTCTGCTGGGCGAGCGGACAGGTGAGTTTGTACAGGATCGCGAGGGCGCCCCACAGCATCGGCAGCCCGAGCGCGAGTATCCGTCGGATCCAGTCCGGGCAGCCGCGCGTCAGACGCACCCGGCCCTCGGCCCAGGAGACCGCCAGGGCCCTTGCCGTCGAGGGAGCTCCAGCCTTGATACGGATCATGGCGCCCCCTAGGCCTAGGACCGTGTTCCCGCGGTCTGCCTCACGATGACCTGCCGTGCCCCGGAGGCGGCACGTCCGCCCGCTCGGCCCGGGGATCGGGGATCGCCTGGGAGAGCGCAGCAGCGAGCAGGCCGTCTCCGCGGCCGGTCAGATTCTTTCGACCGGCCGCCGGGGTCGAGACCCTCGCTCCGACTTCCCACCCGAACGAGTGAGGGGCGCATCCAGTGGCCTGGATGCGCCCCTCACCAGGGACTATGCACGTGGCACTGCGCACGTGCGCAGTGCCTACGCCCCGCGCAGCACCGCCCCGGTGCGCTCGGCCGCCAGCGCGACGGCCGCGTCACGGGCCGCCGAGGCCTCCTCGACGGTCAGCGTGCGGTCGGCGGCACGGAAGCGCAGCGCGTATGCCAGCGACTTCTTGTCCGCGCCGAGCTGCTCGCTCTCGTACACGTCGAACAGCCGGATGGACTCGAGGAGTTCACCCGCGCCCTCGCGCAGTGTCTTCTCGACCTCGGCGGCCGGGACGGACCGGTCGACGACCAGCGCGACGTCCTGGGTGGCCACCGGGAAGGAGGAGATGCGCGGCCCCTGCGGGAGGCCGTCGCTCGCCCGCTGCAGCAGGTCCAGGTCCATCTCCATCGCGCTGGTGCGCTCGGGCAGGCCCAGGGACTTGACGACGCGCGGGTGCAGTTCGCCGGCGTGGCCGACGAGGGTCTCCTCGCCGTCCACCGTGGCGTACAGCGCGGCGCAACGGCCCGGGTGCCAGGGCTCGTGCTGGTCGGCACGGATGTCGAGCCGCACGCCGGCCTCGCGGGCCACCACACGGGCGGCCTCGACCGCGTCGGCCCAGCCGGCCGGGTAGCCCTTGCCCCACCAGCCGGCCTGCTCCCGCGCCCCGGCCAGGACGACGGCGACCCGGCGCGGCTGCTTGGGCAGCGCGGCGTTGAGTCCGGCGATCTCCTCGTCCGTAGGACGGCGGTCCACGGGCAGCCGGACCGGTACCGGCTCGTCACCGGTCGGCCGGAAGACCAGGCCCGTCTCGAAGAGCGCCAGGTCGTGGCTGCCGCGTCCGTCGTTGCGGCGCAGAGCGCCGAGCAGGCCCGGCAGCAGCGTCGTACGGAGTGCCGGCTCCTCGTCGGAGAGCGGGTTGACCAGCTTCACCGTGCGGCGGCGGGCGTCGTCGGCGGGCAGCATCAGCTGGTCGAGGACCGCGTCACCGATGAACGGGTAGTTCAGCGCCTCGACGTATCCGGCGCCGGCCAGGGCGCGGCCGACGCGGCTGTGCAGCCGCTGCCGCGCGGTGAGGCCGAGGCCCGCGGGGGGCTTCGGCAGGGTCGAGGGCAGGTTCTCGTAGCCCTCGAGCCGGACGACCTCCTCGGCCAGGTCGTTCGGGTCGGTCAGGTCGGGCCGCCAGGACGGGACGGTGACGACCAGCTCGTCCTGACCGTAGACGTCGCAGCCGACCTCCTGGAGGCGGCGTACGACGGTCTCGCGGCCGTAGTCGACGCCCGCGACCTTGTCCGGGTGGTTCGCCGGGATCGTGATGGTGCGCGGCGCGGAGGGCGCGGCGACCTCGGTGACTCCGGCGTCGGCGGTGCCGCCCGCGAGCAGCACCAGCAGGTCGACGGTGCGCTGGGCCGCGGCCGCCGCGGCGGCGGGGTCGACGCCGCGCTCGAAGCGGCGGGACGCCTCCGACGAGAGCTTGTGGCGGCGGGCCGTGCGCGCGATGGAGATCGCGTCGAAGTGCGCGGCCTCGATGACCACCTCGGTGGTGCCCTGGATCTCGCCGGTCTCCGGGTCGGTGACCGAGTCGGCGATCTCGGTGTTGGCCCCGCCCATCACGCCCGCGAGGCCGATGGGGCCGCGGTCGTCGGTGATCACCAGGTCCTCGGCGTCGAGCACGCGCTTCACACCGTCGAGGGTCGTGAACTTCTCGCCCTGCTCGGCGCGGCGCACGCCGATGGCGCCCTGGACGCGGTGGCGGTCGTAGGCGTGCAGCGGCTGGCCGAGCTCGAGCATCACGTAGTTGGTGATGTCGACGGCGAGCGAGATCGGGCGCATCCCGGCCTTCTGCAGCCGGCGCTGCAGCCAGATCGGGGAGCGCGCCTCGGGGTCGAGGCCGGACACGGTGCGGGCGGTGAAGCGGTCGCAGCCGTGCGGATCGGAGATCTTCACCGGGTAGCCGTGGGCATTCGGCGCGGGCACGTCGAGCAGCGCCGGGTCGCGCAGCGGCAGCCCGTACGCCGTGGCGGCCTCACGGGCGATGCCGCGGAGCGAGAGGCAGTAGCCGCGGTCCGGCGTGACGGCGATGTCGAGGACCTCGTCGACCAGCTCGAGGAGCTCGACGGCGTCCTTGCCGATCTCGGTCTCGGGCGGCAGCACGATGATGCCCTTGCTGCCGTCGTCACCCATGTTCAGCTCGTCGCTGGAGCAGATCATGCCGCGGGACATACGGCCGTACGTCTTGCGCTCGGCGATCTGGAAGTCGCCGGGCAGGACCGCGCCCGGGAGGGCGACGACGACCTTGTCGCCCTCCTTGAAGTTGCGGGCGCCGCAGATGATCTCCTGGGGCTCCCCCGTGCCGTTGGCGTGGCCGACGTCGACGGTGCAGTAGCGGATGGGCTTCTTGAACTCGGTCAGCTCCTCGATGGTGAGGACCTGACCCACGACCAGCGGGCCCTTGAGGTCGGCGCCGAGCTGCTCGACGGTCTCGACCTCAAGACCGGCCGAAATGAGCTTGGCCTGGACGTCGCGCCCGGTCTCCGTCGCCGGCAGGTCGACGTACTCCCGCAGCCAAGAAAGCGGGACCCGCATCAGATCTCCATCCCGAACGGCCGGGTGAACCGGACGTCACCCTCGACCATGTCTCGCATGTCTTCGACGTTGTGGCGGAACATCAGCATCCGCTCGATGCCGAACCCGAAGGCGAATCCGCTGTACTTCTCCGGGTCGACGCCGCAGGCGACCAGCACCCGCGGGTTGACCATGCCGCAGCCGCCGAGCTCGATCCATCCCTCGCTGGAGCAGGTCCGGCACGCCTTGTCGGGGTTGCCGACCGACTCCCCGCGGCACACGTAGCAGAGCATGTCCATCTCGGCGGACGGCTCGGTGAACGGGAAGTAGTTCGGGCGCAGCCGGGTCTTCATGTCCGCTCCGAAGAGCGACTGGACCATGTGGTCCAGGGTGCCCTTGAGGTCGGCCATGGTCAGGCCCTCGTCCACGGCCAGCAGCTCGATCTGGTGGAAGACCGGGGTGTGCGTGGCGTCCAGCTCGTCGGTCCGGTACACACGCCCGGGGCAGACGATGTAGACGGGCGGCTCACGGTCGAGCAGCGCCCGGGCCTGCACGGGCGAGGTGTGCGTACGCAGGATGACACCCGACTCGTCACCATCCGCCCCCTTGGGCGACTGGACGAAGAACGTGTCCTGCATCTGCCGCGCCGGGTGGTCGGGCGTGAAGTTGAGCGCGTCGAAGTTGAACCACTCGGCCTCGACCTCGGGGCCCTCGGCGACCTCGTATCCCATGCACACGAAGACGTCCGCGACGCGCTCCATCATCGTGGTCAGCGGGTGGCGTGCGCCGGCCGGTACGCGGTCGTAGGGCAGCGTGACGTCCACGGCCTCCTCGACCAGCACGCGCGCGTCACGCTCCGCCTCGAGCTCGGCCTGGCGGGCGGCGAGCGCCTTGCTGACGGCGCCCCGGGCCTGGCCGACCCGCTTGCCGGCGTCCGCCTTGGCGTGCGGGGGAAGCGCGCCGATCTCGCGGTTGGCGAGGGCCAGCGGGGAGGTGCCGCCGGTGTGGGCGACCTTGGCCTCCTGGAGCTGTTCGAGGTCGGCTGCGGCCGCGAAGGCGGCGAGCGCCTCGTCCCGCATGCGCTCGATCTCTTCCGGTTTCAGTGCCTCGACCTCAACTGGGTCGTACGACTTATTGGGTGCCGACATCTCTTCCCGTGCTTCCGATTGGCTGGCTGAAGGCCCCGTCCCGACTCGGGGGGCGCTGTCGCCCAGGAACGCGGACACAAACGTGCCAATGGCCGAGTCTAACGGGGGTGAGGTGTGCGAATGAGCCCGCGGGCTGCTGGATCCGGCTCAGAGCAGATAGGCCGGGGCGCCCACGGGCAACGTAAATCGGAACTGGGCGCCGCCGCCGGGTGCGCGGCCGACCGTGATCGTCCCGCCGTGGACCTCGACGATGCCCTTGACGATGTACAGGCCCAGGCCGGTCCCGCCGCGCTTGCTGCCCCGCCAGAAGCGGGTGAAGACGCGGCCCATCGACTCCTCGGGGATGCCGGGACCTTCGTCGCTCACGGTGACTGCCGTTCCTGCCGACTGGTTCTTGAGGGGCGCGGACGCCACTTCGATGGTGACGGTTCCCTCGCCGTGCCGCACCGCATTTTCCAGCAGGTTGCTCAGCACCTGGTCGATTTTATCGGGGTCGGCCCACAGATCGGGCAACGGGTGCTCGATCCGTACGAGGAACCGGTCGGCGGACTGGCCCGCTGCCACGTGCGCCTGGATGTGGCGGGCCACGGCCGCCCCGATGTCGACGGGCTGCCGGCGGACCTCCATCCGCCCCGAGTCGATACGGGAGATGTCGAGGAGCTCGGCGATCAGCCGCGTGACGCGGTTGGCGTCGGCGTTGACGGTCTCCAGCATCAGCCGCTTCTGGTCGTCGGTGAACCGCTCCCACTTGGCGAGCAGCGTCGCCGTGAAGCCCTTGACGGAGGTAAGCGGCGAGCGCAGCTCATGGGCGACGGTCGCGATCAGCTCGGCGTGGCTGCGTTCGGTACGGCGGCGGGCCTCGGTGTCGCGGAGCGAGACGACGACGCGGCGCACGGGTCCGGTGGGCGCGGCGCGCACGTACCGCGCGCAGACCAGGACCTCGCGGCCGCCCGGCAGCAGCAGATTGCGCTCCGGCTGGCCGACCCGGGTGGCGAGGCCGCCGTACGGATCGGTGAGCTGCCACCAGCGGCGCCCTTCGAGGTCCTCGAGGGGAAGGACGCGTTCGAGTGGTCGCCCGATGGCGTCGGAGGAGCTGACGGCGGTGATACGGGCGGCGGCCCGGTTGAAGCAGATGACGCGGCCGTTCTCGTCGGCGATGACGAGGCCGTCGGGGAGGTCGTCCGGGGTGAGTCCCAGGTTCTCCAGGTTCTCGAGATCGTCCCGGCTGTCCTGGCCATCGGAGTCGTCCGGGCCGCAGGAAGGAAGGGCGAAGGCCCTGCCTGCCTCCGCGGTGCTGCCTGTGCCGACAACCATCCCCGTACCCCACCTCTCGCACCGGCGGTGGGGGTACCCCCTGCTCGACGTAGTCGAGAGCTTGGGGGTGGGCCCCCGAGTGCGTCACCCTACTAGGCGTCGGTTACAGGGCGACACCCTGTGAGGGCGCGCCGTGCGGTCGAGTCGCCGGCGCACCGTTCCTCAGTGGGCCTGCCCGGGTGCCGTGGCGCGGCACCCGCCGGCGGCCCGCTGGGCGCGGGCGGACGCGTAGAGACATACGGCGGCGGCGGTCGCGAGGTTCAGGCTCTCGGCTTTTCCGTGGATCGGCACGCGGACGACGGCGTCGGCGAGGGCGCGGGTCTCCTCCGGCAGGCCCCAGGCCTCGTTGCCGAAGACCCAGGCGGCGGGCCCACCCATCGTGCCGTGGTCCAGCTCCGTGTCGAGGTCGTCCTCCCCGGCTCCGTCGGCGGCGAGGATGCGTACACCCGCGTCCTTGAGCCCCTGGACGGCCCGCTCGACGGGGACGCCGACCGCCACCGGCAGATGGAACAGCGAACCGACGGAGGCGCGCACCGCCTTGGGGTTGTACAGGTCGACGGAGGCGTCGGTGAGGACGACGGCGTCGGCTCCGGCGGCGTCGGCGCAGCGCAGCACGGTGCCGGCGTTGCCGGGGTCGCGGACGTGCGCGAGGACGGCGACGAGGCGGGGCCGGGCCGCGAGGATGTCGTCGAAGCCCGTGTCGAGGAACCGGCAGACGCCTACGAGGCCCTGCGGGGTGACCGTCGTCGAGATCTCCCCGATCACCTCGTCCGCCGCCAGATGCACCCGGGCCCCGGCGGCCCGGGCGTCACCGACGATGTCGGCGTACCGCTCGGCGGCTTCGACGGTCGCGAAGAGCTCGACGAGCGCGGGCCCCTCGTCCGTCCGGTACCGGACGGCCTCCCGCACGGCCTGCGGCCCCTCGGCAAGAAACCGACGATCCTTACCGCGGAAGTTGCGCCTGGCCAGCCGCCTGGCAGCGGAGACACGCGGCGAGCGGGGGGAGATCAGCTCGGGAGGGGGCATTGACTCACTTTCGGGTAACGCGAGGCCGTCCGTTGTGGGCAATCGTTCTGCTGGGGGTCCCCCCAGGCCCTTAAGGCACTGGGGGAGGAACGGGTGCACAACCCACGACGGAGGGTGCCCTTCACGGTCGGGGTGGCCCGGACGCACAGGACCCGCAGGCCCAAGGCCTGCGGGTCCGGTAGCGCTGGGGGCGGCGAGCCGTCAGGCCGCCGTCTTCGGCGCGTTGACGTCGCTCGGCAGCGCCTTCTGCGCGACCTCGACCAGCGAGGCGAACGCGTTGGCGTCGTTCACGGCCAGCTCGGCGAGGATCTTGCGGTCCACCTCGACGCCCGCGGCCTTCAGGCCCTGGATGAAGCGGTTGTAGGTGATGCCGTTGGCGCGGGCAGCGGCGTTGATGCGCTGGATCCACAGCTGACGGAAGTCGCCCTTGCGCTTCTTGCGGTCGTTGTAGTTGTAGACGAGGGAGTGGGTGACCTGCTCCTTCGCCTTGCGGTAGAGGCGCGACCGCTGACCGCGGTAGCCGCTGGCCTGCTCGAGGATCGCCCGGCGCTTCTTGTGGGCGTTGACTGCCCGCTTGACGCGTGCCACTTCTTAACTCCTTGTAGCGGGGCCGTGGTGTGTCGTCACACGGCCCGGTATCGAATGGGTCCCGGTCCTGGCGTCGCACGGCCCCCGGTCATCGGGGGCCACGACGTCACTTGCCGAGAAGCTTCTTGATCTTCTTGGCGTCGCCCGGGGCCATCTCGGCGTTGCCGGTGAGGCGACGCGTCAGACGGGACGACTTGTGCTCGAGCAGGTGGCGCTTGCCGGCGCGCTCGCGGAGCACCTTGCCGGAGCCGGTGACCTTGAAGCGCTTGCTGGCACCGCTGTGCGACTTGTTCTTCGGCATAGCGCCGTTCTCTCCTCGTCAGTGGCGCTCCGATGCCCGGTCTTTCAACCGGGCATGCGGGAGCGTCAGGTGTATCGGTTGACATCCCTGGACTGGCGGTCCCGGGACGCTTGGACCCCCGGGACTGGCGTCCTGGGATCAGGCCTCGGCGGAAGCCTCGGCCGGGGCCTCGGCGATTTCCTCGGCGGCGTTCTGCGAACGGCCGGGGTTGGCCTTCGCCTCCGCCTTGCGAGCCGCCTGGGCCTCACGGGCCTCGGCCATCGCCTCGGTCTTCTTCTTGTGCGGCCCGAGGACCATGATCATGTTGCGGCCGTCCTGCTTCGGGTTCGACTCCACGAAACCGAGGTCCTGGACGTCCTCCGCGAGGCGCTGCAGCAGCCGGTAACCCAGCTCCGGCCGGGACTGCTCGCGACCACGGAACATGATCGTGATCTTGACCTTGTCGCCCTGCTTGAGGAACCGGACGACATGACCCTTCTTGGTGTCGTAGTCGTGCGGGTCGATCTTCGGCCGGAGCTTCATCTCCTTGATGACCGTGTGCGCCTGGTTCTTGCGCGCCTCACGGGCCTTCATGGCCGACTCGTACTTGAACTTCCCGTAGTCCATGAGCTTGCACACGGGCGGACGGGCGTTCGCCGCGACCTCGACCAGGTCCAGGTCGTACTCCTGCGCAAGCTCCAGGGCCTTGGCAAGCGGGACAATCCCGACCTGCTCGCCGCTGGGACCGACAAGTCGCACCTCGGGAACGCGAATCCGGTCGTTGATGCGGGGCTCGGCGCTGATGGATCCTCCTCGGTAGCACCGCGCGGCAGTCTGGCGGACAGCCGCGGTAACGTCTGTGTTCGTTGGACCTAACCGCGCCGGCGCACGAAAAATGCCCCGGACGATCACATGCGGGGCTCCTTGCACTACCGGAGCACCGTCGCGTGACAGCGGGGCGCATCGGGCGAACGCCTCGAGGGCGCGTCGCCTGACCGGTGACCCGCCGCCCGCTAGGGCGGTCAGGTGGGAGTTCGGAGCCTCCACTTGTGGGCCGGGCACGTCGGTGTCCGACCGGTCATTACGCAAGGCTAGCAGCTCTCCGGGTACGGGGCTAATCACCGCGCACCGGACGCCCCCGGGCTCCGGGCAGGCTCCCCCGGGCGGGGGCCCGCGCGGCTGGGCCTATCGTGTGGGGCATGAACGACGCGACCCCCACGACCGACGCCTCGGCGCCCGCCGACTCCGCGCCGGCTGCCGCCCCTCCGGTGACCGCCGAGGAGACCCCCGACTTCGACGCCATGACCCGCGACATCGCGGAGGTTCCCGCGGTCGAGGTGATCGTGACGGTCGCGGTCAACCTGATGAGCGCCGCCGCCGTGAAGCTCGGCCTGACCGAGGACGGCGAGAAGCACAAGGACCTGGACGAGGCCCGCAAGCTGGTGCACGCGCTGGCCGGTCTGCTCGACGCGAGCGCGACCGAGATCAGCTCCTTCCACGCGGCTCCGCTGCGCGACGGGCTGAAGTCGCTGCAGCTGGCGTTCCGCGAGGCCTCGCTGGTGCCGGACGAGCCGGGCCAGGGCCCTGGCGAGAAGTACACGGGCCCGGTGTTCGGCTGAGCCGTCGCCGGTCACGGCGCGCAGAAACAGGCGTCAGGAACGCACGAAGAAGGGCTCGCCCGGTGGTGTCGTCCCGGTCGGCAGCACTGCCAGATCGAGGCCGCGGACCAGGCGGGCCCTCAGCGTGTCGTCGGCGGCCAGGCGCTCGGCGACGCGCCGGGCCGCCTCTGCCGGTGCGGCGGAGGGATCGAGGACGAGGGCCAGGGTGCCGTCGGCGGTGCCGGGGCCCAGGTGGGCGCGGAGGACCGCGGGCTCGGCGGCGACGACGGCGCGCACCGCTTCGGTGACGGCGGGATCGGCGAGGGGATCGGTGCTGGTGCGGCCCTCGGCGAGGGCGAGCAGGGCTGCGCCGGTGAGCTCGTACGGTACGGGGCCTGCGAGGTCCAGCACGATCGTGTCGGCCTTTTCGTGGGCCGCGGCCTGGAGCGCCTGGTGCAGGGGGACGGCGACGGGGCGGGCGGCCGGGTCCCACCGGGCCAGCGACTCGGTGGAGGTGAAGGCGGGCAGCGCCGTGCGCGAGCCCGCCTTGAGCGTGGGCACGGCCATGTCGCTGGTCTTCTCGCGGCGCAGCCCGTTCTCGTCCTCCTCGACCTCGCCGAGCATGGCGACGACGGGGACCAGCAGGCGGGCCCCCTTGAGGGCCTCCAATACCGGCTGCTCGGCCTTCCGGTCCTCGGCCCAGGCGGCGAGCGCGGCGCTCAGCGCGGGGTCGGCCGAGCCGTCGTCGTCGGAGAAACCGGGGTCCGGGATGTTCTTGTTCGCCACAACCACCGACCCTATCGAGCCGTCGGAGGGCACCCGCAGGCGGCATGTCGCGGCGTGCCGCGGTCAGCCGCCCAGGCGCCGGCCCGGGCGGAAGCTCAGGCGGCCTCCTCCTCGTCCCCGCCACAGCACCACCGCTGCCGCCAGCAGCACGGCGCCCAGGCCGCCTGCCAGCGGGCCGGCCCAGGCCGCCGAGCCGTCGTCCTCGGACTCGGTCGGGCCAGGGCCGAAGTACTTCCTGCCGTAGGCCACCGCACGCAGGTCGTCCTGCGGGACGTCGGCGCCCTTGCGGATGGCGGCGGCGGGGTCGATGAGGCCGAAGCCGCGGGAGTCGTCGCGGCCGCCGGCCGGAGAGTTGCGGGCGGTGTCCTCTAGGAGCTGTTTGATCTGGGCGGGGTCGAGTCCGGGGTGGGCGGCGCGGATGAGCGCGACGGCGCCGGAGACGAAGGCCGATGCGGCGCTCGTGCCCCAGCCGTTGTAGTAGTCGCGGTCCGGGTTGGCGATGACGACGTCCATGCCGGGTGCGCTGACCGTCGCGTACCAGCGGCGAGTGGAGAACGACGCGCGCGTGCCGTAGCGGTCGACGGCGGTCACGGCGATCACGCCGGGGTAGGCGGCGGGGTACGAGATGTGGTCGCCCTCCTCGCCGCCGTTGCCGGCTGAGGCGACGACGACGGCGCCCTTCTTCAGCGCGTACTGGACGGCGGCGTCCTCCGACGGATCGGGGTGAGCCGACTTGGAGTCGTCGCCCAGCGAGAGGTTGATGACGTCGGCGCCGTGGTCGGCGGCCCAGCGGATGCCCTCGGCGAGGGCATTGCCGCGGGTGGCGCGGGCCTTTTTGCGGGCCGGGTCGCCGTCCTCCAGGATCACCCGGACCGGGAGGATCTTGGCCTCCGGAGCGACGCCGAGCACACCGTCGGCGTTGCCCGCGCCGTGTCCGTGGCCTGCGATGATCCCGGCCATGGCGGTGCCGTGCTCGGCCCAGGACTGCTCGCCTCGCTTGGCGCCGAAGCCGACCAGGTCCTTGCCCTTCAGGACGTTGCCCACGAGGTCGGGGTGCGTCGCGTCCACACCGGTGTCCAGGACGGCGACGGTTATGCCCTTGCCCTTCGTCGTGCGCCATGCCTGCTGGGTGTGGAGCGCCTCCAGGCCCCACTGCTGCGCGCGGATGGTGTCGGCGTGCGCCGCGGTGGCGGGCAGCAGGGCGAGGGCGAAGGCGAGGGGGGCGGCCAGGAGGCCGGAGGCGAGGCGGCCGGGTCTCCTCGTCACGCTCCAGGGGCCGATGCGCTTCATGAGGAGTTCTCCGTGGCCGCTGTGACGGTTTTGCGCAGGCTCCGCTCGATACGGTCGGCGATCCCGTTCGCCTCGTGGCCGAGGCCCGCCTGGGCGGGGGCGGTGGTGGCGCCGGTCTTCATGGCCTCGGCGGCGGGCTGCGGTTCCTCGACGGTGCGGCCGTCGGCAAACCCCGAGACCGCGTAGACGACGACGGGGGCGTCGGTGAGCACGGATATGGTCCAGGACGCCCGCTGGTCGTCGCCGAAGCCGGCGGCGACGGTGCCCTTCGCCGCGTACGGCCGGGGCATCAGGTCGCTGCGCCGGTCGAGCCCTTCGTCCTCGAAACGCGCCCGCAGCGCGCGCATGCCGTCGGCGTCGGCCTTGGTGAACAGCAGTCCGACGGTCGTGACACTGCTGCGGGTGGCGTCCGTGTAGGTGGCGCGCAGCAGGCGCAGACAGCCGACGGGGGCGAGGGCCTTGCGCAGCAGCGGGTCGAAGGCGGCCTTGCAGCCGCTGTCCGGGGCGACGGCTATCCGCGTCCAGACGCGGTCGGCTCCGCCAGGGCCCGCACCGTCGCCCTTGACGACGGGCGGGAAGAGCCGGTCGACGGGGACGCTGTGCCACAGGTCGCCGGCGTCCGCGAAGGAGTCCGCGCTGCCGGCGGCCGCCGAGCTGTCGCCGGTCAGCCAGCTCCCGGTCACGGCACCGCCCATCAGCCCGAGACCGAGCACGGCGCAGACCACGGCGGCCACGGCCCTGGACCGGCTCCGCGCCCTGATGGGCCGTAGCCGCGTGGTGTCGTCGTCGTACGCGTCCTGCTGCGCGAAGCCCGCGAACGGCCGTCCGGCTCCCTGCGCGGGAGGCATCGGGCCAGCGGCGTGGGTACCTGAGGCACCGGAAGGACCTGGAATCGTCGGGAACGCGGCGATGGGCACACCCGCGGCCGGCGTCATGGCCGAGGATGCGGGCGTCCGGGCCGGGCCGGTTCCGGGTCGGCCGTCGTCCTTGATCGGGCGCAGGCGCGCGGTGGTCTCGGCGGGCCGCTCCTCGGGCGCAGCGGACGGCGACGAAGACGAACTGGACGGCGACGAACCGGGCGAACCACCCCTCGGCGCGTCCTCCTCGGACGCGGCGCTCGACACGACAGGTCCGGCCGCGTCGGCCGCCGCGCGACCAGGCGGCACAGGCGAAGCCGCCGACCGGGCCGGAGGAACCACCGGGGGCGCAGGAACCGCCGGGCGCGCAGGCGGAGGCGGCGGGCACGGCGGGGGTGGCGGGACTGCTCCTGGCGGGACTGATCCGTCCCGGGCACCGACGCTCGGGGGTGCGGCGGGCTGCGGCGGTACGACCGGGCGTACGCCATCGCCGGGCGCCACACCATCGCCCGGCGCCGTGCCGTCGGTCCCTGCCTGGGCGCTCCACTCGGCCGTCCTCGGGGCGACCGCGGGGCGCGGCGGAACGACGGGAGCAGCGGTCGTGGCATCCAGGGGACGCACCGAACCGGTCGGCGCCGGCGCCGCGTCCGGACGACGCACCGAACCGGTCGGCGCGGGCGACGCATCCGGCAGACCCACCGAACCCGCCGACGCGGGCGACGCATCCGGCAGACCCACCGAACCCGCCGACGCGGGCGGCGCCGAGGCGGGTGGCGCATCCGGAAGGCGCACCGATCCCGTCGGTGCCGGTGGTGTGTCAGGGAACCGCGCCGTGGCCGGCGGGGGCGGCGGTTCCGCAGGCGCAGAGCCATCCCACACGGCTGAGGTGGGCAACGGTCCCGTGCCCGAGCGGGCCCCGACTCGGGTCGGCTGTGCCTGCGTACGGTCGACGGCCGCGCGCGAGGCCGTGTCAGTGCCGCCGTTCCTCGGCAGGCGTTCGCCGTCGTCGCCGTCGCCGTCGCTGATGTCCGGGCGCTCGGTCAAAGGCGTCGAGGGCCAGGGGCTGCCCTCGTTCAGAGTCCGCGGCAGGCGGTCGGCCGCCGTCCCGTCCCCTCCTCCGGCAGACGTCCTCGTCGAAGGCGAATCGTCGCCCGCCACACGCGACGCAGACGGGACCCTCGCCTCGGGCGCGGTGCCCATGGTGGACGCGGTGCCCATGGCGGACGCGTTGTCCGCCGGAGGCGTCGCGTCGTCCGCGAACGTACGGGGAGGTATCGCCGGGCGTGGCGGGGTAGGCGCGCGTCGTGGTTCGGCGCTCATGCACCCCCCGTTTCCTGGTGCCCTGCCGCGGTGCCCGGGCAGACCGGCCGGGAGCCGGCCTGTCGCCCCTCAGGCACAGGCGCGTCGCGTGCTTTTCTGCGTTCCGCGTCACTCTACGGGCTGACCCGGCTCGAACGGGAACCAGTCCACCGGCCGGGGTGATCTGCCCGGAACATCCCCCTACCCTGCGGTAATCCAGTCTGGCAGGCTTCGGCCATGACTGCCCGTGCCACCGACCGAGCCCGGTACGACCGGGCCACAGCCCACCTCGAGGCCCCTCTCGCGATCGTGGATCTGGACGCGTTCGACGCCAACGCCGCGGAACTCGTGCGCCGGGCGGGCGGCAAGCCGATCCGGGTCGCCAGCAAGTCCGTTCGCTGCCGGGCCCTGCTCGAACGTGTGCTGGCTCGCGAGGGGTTCGCCGGGATCATGTCGTTCACGCTCGCCGAGTCGCTCTGGCTTGCGCGTTCCGGGTTCGACGACGTCCTGCTCGCCTATCCGTCGGCTGACCGGAAGGCGTTCGCCGAGCTGACGAGCGACCCCAAGCTCGCGGCCGCGGTGACCGTGATGATCGACGACCCGGCGCAGCTCCACCTCATCGACGACGCCCGGGACGGCGGCCGCGAGGAGGTGCGGGTGTGTCTGGAACTGGACACGTCGCTGCGGCTGCTCGGCGGACGGATACGGGTCGGAGCGCGGCGCTCGCCCCTGCACTCCCCCGCCCAACTGGCCGAGCTGGCCCGTGTGGTGGCCCGTCGGCCGGGGTTCCGGCTGGTCGGCGTGATGGGGTACGAAGGCCACATCGCGGGCGTCGGCGACTCCGTCGCCGGACGGCCTCTGCGGTCGCGCGCGGTCCGGCTGATGCAGGCAGCGGCCCGGCGCGAGCTCGCCGAGCGCCGTGCGGAGGCGATACGCGCCGTGCGTGCCGTGGCGCCGGATCTGGAGTTCGTGAACGGCGGCGGCACGGGCAGCGTGCAGCACACCGCCGCCGAGGACGCGGTCACGGAGATCGCCGCCGGCTCGGGGCTCTACGTGCCCCGGCTCTTCGACAACTACACGTCGTTCCGCGGGCGTCCGGCCGCCCTGTTCGCGCAGCCCGTCGTCCGCAGGCCGGGAGTGGGCGTGGTGACCGTGCTGGGCGGCGGGTACCCGGCGTCGGGTGCCGCGGGCGCCGACCGGCTGCCGGTGCCGTATCTGCCGGAGGGGCTGCGGTACGACCCCCAGGAAGGGCCCGGCGAGGTGCAGACCCCGCTGCTGGGTGCCCCGGCGGACGATCTGCTGATCGGCGACAAGGTGTGGTTCCGGCACGCCAAGGCCGGTGAGCTGTGCGAACGGTTCGACGAACTGCACCTGGTCCAGGAGGAGACCGTGACGGCGACCGTCCCGACGTACCGGGGCGAGGGTCGCACGTACCTCTGAGGCAGAGGCACCCAGCCGTCGCGACTAAAGCGGTGTGACGTACGCCCCCGAAATCCCCCCGTCCACAAGGAAGTCCGTGGCGTTGACGAACGACGAGTCGTCGCTCGCCAGGAAGGCCACCGCGGCCGCGATCTCCTCGGCCTCGGCGAACCGGCCCACGGGGATGTGGACCAGGCGGCGCGCGGCCCGCTCGGGGTCCTTGGCGAACAGCTCCTGCAGCAGTGGGGTGTTGACCGGTCCCGGGCAGAGCGCGTTGACGCGGATGCCCTCGCGGGCGAACTGCACCCCGAGCTCGCGCGACATCGCAAGCACCCCGCCCTTGGACGCGGTGTACGAGATCTGCGAGGTCGCCGCGCCCATCCGGGCCACGAACGACGCGGTATTGATGATGGAGCCCTTGCCCTGGCGCCGCATGTAGGGGATGGCGGCCTTGCAGCACAGGTAGACGGAGGTGAGGTTGACCTCCTGGACGCGCTTCCATGCCTCCAGGCCGGTCTCCAGGATGGAGTCGTCGTCGGGCGGCGAGATGCCCGCGTTGTTGAACGCGACGTCGACGCTGCCATAGGTGTCGTACGCGGTCTTGAACAGGGCCTCGACCTGTTCGGGGTCGGTGACGTCGACCTTCACGAAGGTTCCGCCGACCTCCTCGGCGGCGGCCTTGCCGCGTACCTCGTCGACGTCGCCGCAGACGACGTTCGCACCCTCGGAGGCGAGCCGGCGGGCGGTGGCGAGGCCGATGCCGCTGCCGGCTCCGGTGATGACGGCGGTGCGGCCCACCAGGCGGCGGCAGATGGTTTCTTCGGTCGTCATATCGGGCTCAGGCCTCCGTGCTGATGAAGACGTTCTTGGTCTCGGTGAAAGCGGTCAGGGCGTCGGGGCCGAGCTCGCGGCCGAGGCCCGACTGCTGGTAGCCGCCGAACGGGGTCCAGTAGCGGACGCTGGAGTGGGAGTTGACGGACAGGTTGCCTGCCCGCACCGCCTGGGACACGCGCAGCGCCCTGCCCACGTCGCGCGTCCAGATCGAGCCGGACAGGCCGTACTCGGTGGCGTTGGCCAGCCGTACCGCGTCAGCCTCGTCCTCGAAGGGCAGGACGACCGCGACAGGGCCGAAGACCTCCTCGACGGCCACGCGCGCGTGCGGATCGATATCGGTGAGGACGGTGGGCGCGAACCAGAAGCCGGGGCCGTCGGGGACCTTTCCGTGGATCCCCTCCGCGTCCGCCGGGACGTACGAACGGACGCGCTCCAGCTGAGCCTTCGAGATCAGCGGGCCCATCTGGCTCTTCTCGTCGGCGGGGTCGCCGACGACGACGGACTCGACGGCCGGGGCGAGGAGTTCCAGGAAGCGGTCGTACGCCGTGCGCTGGACGAGGATGCGGGTGCGGGCGCAGCAGTCCTGGCCGGAGTTGTCGAGGAACGACATGGGCGCGCTCAGAGCGGCCGCCTCGATGTCCGCGTCGGCGAAGACGATGTTGGGGCTCTTGCCGCCGAGTTCGAGGGTCACGCGCTTCACACGGTCGGCGCACTTCGCCATGATCTGCTTGCCGACGCGCGTCGATCCGGTGAAGACGATCTTCGCGACTCCCGGGTGCTCGACGAGGGCGTTCCCGGCCACCGGCCCCTCCCCCGGCAGCACCTGGAAGAGGTGTTCGGGAAGGCCGGCCTCCGGGGCGAGTTCGGCAAGCCGTAGCGCGGTCAGGGGCGTGGTCTCGGCGGGCTTGAGGATCACCGCGTTGCCCGCCGCGAGTGCAGGGGCGGTGCCCCAGGCGGCGATCGGCATCGGGAAGTTCCAGGGCGCGATGACGCCGACCACGCCGAGCGGTTCGAGGAGCGTGACGTCTAGGCCGCCCGGGACCGGGATCTGGCGGCCGCTCAGCCGCTCCACTCCCCCGGCCGAGTAGTCCAGCAGATCGCGGACGTTGCCCGCCTCCCAGCGGGCGTTGCCGATGGTGTGGCCCGCCTCGGTGACCTCCAACCGGGCCAGTTCTTCGAGGTGTTCGTCGACGACGGCGGCGAAGCGGCGCAGCGCACGCGCCCGGTCGGCGGGCGCGAGGGCGGCCCACCGCGACTGGGCCTCGCTGGCGCGTACGACCGCCGCGTCCACGTCCTGGGCGGTCGCCGCCGGGACGGTCGCGACGACCTCCTCGGTGGCCGGATTGAGTACCTGAAGCTCGGAGGACTCGTGGGACTCGTACGACAAGAAGGGCCTCACATGCGTTCGAAGGAGCGGCGGAGCTCCCAGTCGGTCACCGCGGCGTCGAAGGCGTCCAGCTCGACGCGCGCCATGTTGCGGTAGTGCGCGACCACCTCGTCCCCGAAGGCGGCCTTGGCGATGGGGCTGGTCTCCCAGAGCTCGGCGGCCTCGCGGAGGGTGGTGGGGACGTGTTCGTAGTCCGCGGTGTACGCGTTGCCCGGGCACGGTTCCGGCAGTTCGAGCTTCTGCTCGATGCCGTGGAGGCCCGCCGCGACCAGGCCCGCGACCGCGAGGTGCGGGTTGACGTCGCCGCCCGGCAGCCGGTTCTCGAAGCGCATCGAGCGGCCGTGGCCGACCACACGCAGCGCGCAGGTGCGGTTGTCATACCCCCAGGCGACCGCGGTGGGGGCGAAGGAACCCGGCTGGAAGCGCTTGTAGGAGTTGATGTTGGGCGCGTACAGCAGGGAGAAGTCGCGGAGGGCGGCCAGCTGGCCGGCGAGGAAGTGGCGCATGACCTCGGACATGCCGCCAGGACCGGCACCGGCCATGGCGTTGTTGCCGTCCGCGTCGGCGAGCGAGAGGTGGATGTGGCAGGAGTTGCCCTCGCGCTCGTTGTACTTGGCCATGAAGGTGATCGAGACGCCCTCCTGGGCGGCGATCTCCTTGGCGCCGGTCTTGTAGATGGCGTGCTGGTCGCAGGTGACCAGGGCCTCGTCGTAGCGGAAGGCGATCTCGTGCTGGCCGGGGTTGCACTCGCCCTTGGCCGACTCGACGGTCAGGCCCGCGCCCGCCATCTCGTTGCGGATACGGCGGAGCAGGGGCTCGATACGGCCCGTGCCGAGCACGGAGTAGTCGATGTTGTACTGGTTGGCCGGGGTGAGGCCGCGGTATCCCGCGTCCCAGGCCTGCTCGTACGTGTCCTTGAAGACGATGAACTCGAGTTCGGTGCCGACCTGGGCGGTGAAGCCGTGCTCGGCGAGGCGGTCGAGCTGGCGGCGGAGGATCTGGCGGGGCGCGGCGACCACGGGCGAGCCGTCGTTCCAGGCCAGGTCGGCGATCAGCATGGCCGTGCCCTCGTTCCAGGGCACGCGGCGCAGCGTGGTCAGGTCCGGGTGCATGGCGAAGTCGCCGTAGCCGCGGTCCCAGGAGGACATGTCGTAGCCGTCGACGGTGTTCATCTCCGTGTCGACGGCCAGCAGGTAGTTGCAGCCCTCGGTGCCGTGGTCGAGGACCTCGTCGAGGAAGAAGCGGGCGGCGAACCGCTTGCCCTGGAGGCGGCCCTGCATGTCGGGGAAGGCCAGGACGACGGTGTCGATCTCGCCGCTCGCGACGCGTGCGTGTAGTTCGTCGACGCTGAGCGGGGGTGTGCGGTCTGCCGTGCCGTCTGCCACGGGAAGGGCCTCCTTCGGTCAGCCGAGGCACTTAAGGTATTCCTGAGAACCATTGGTTGGGAAGGGCTCGCGGACGTTTCTGGAAGGGGGTGCGCCCGTATGTCAGAGGCCGACGCCGACGACCGGATGACACCGGTGCTCCGGCCGGTGCGGGCCGGCAACGGCTTCGAGGAGGCGCTGGAGCAGATCCTCCAGGTGGTCCGGCTCGGGCTGGTGCCCGGCGGCGGTCGGCTGCCGTCGGAGCGCGCGCTGGCCGAGCGTCTCGGCATCAGCCGGGTGACGCTGCGCGAGGTGCTGAAGGTCCTGCAGGACGAGGGCCTGGTGGAGTCCCGGCGCGGTCGGTACGGCGGCACCTTCGTCGTGGAGCGGACCGGCATACCCGGCGAGGACGAGCTGCGGCGGCGCATCGAGAAGACCGACGTCGAGGACGTGCTGCGGTTCCGCGAGGTACTGGAGGTCGGGGCCGCCGGACTGTGCGCGGCGCGGGGACTGACCGGCGAGCAGGCCCGGCCGCTGCGGGACGCCCTCGCCGGGACCCGCGACGCACCGCTGGCCGACTACCGTCGGCGCGACACGCTGCTCCACCTGACGCTGGCCGAGCTGTGCGGCTCGCCGTCACTGGCCGCTCAGTACGCGGCCGTACGCGCGCAGGTCAACGACCTGCTGGACTGCATCCCGCTGCTGGTACGGAACCTCGAGCACTCCCAGCGCCAGCACACCGCCCTGGTGGAGGCCGTCCTCGACGGGGACGCCGACGCGGCGCGCGAAATCATGCGTGAGCACTGCGCGGGCACGGCGGCCCTGCTGCGGGGGTTCCTGACGTGAGCTGCGGGGCCTTCCGGCGTGAGCGCGCGAGGCGCCGACGCCCGCGCCGTTCAGCGGGCTTGATTCCGCCGCACATCCGGGTAAAGGTTTGACTTTGCTCCATTGAACGCGCCGGGTGCCAGGTCGCACGCAGGCGCCGCGTACGTCGAAGGGGTGCAGGGTGAGCAGCAGGCCGCTGATCGGTGTCAGTACGTATCTCGAGTCCGGGGCCCGCTGGGGCGCCTGGGAGCTGGACGCGGCGCTGCTGCCGGTCGGCTATCCGCGGCTCGTGCAGGCCGCGGGCGGCCTCGCGGCGATGTTGCCGCCGGACGACCCTGCGCACGCCGAGTCCGCGCTCGCGCGGCTGGACGGGCTCGTCATCGCGGGCGGTCCGGACGTCGAGCCGGTACGGTACGGCGCCGAACGGGACCCGCGCACCGGGCCGCCCGCCCGGGAGCGGGACGCGTGGGAACTCGCCCTTATCGACGCGGCACTGTCGTCCGGTACGCCGCTGCTCGGCATCTGCCGCGGCATGCAGCTGCTGAACGTGGCCTTGGGCGGCACCCTGGTCCAGCACCTCGAGGGCCACACCAAGGACGTGGGCGTGTTCGGGCGGCACCCGGTGACGCCGGTGCCGGGCACGCGGTACGCGGACGCCGTGCCGGAGGAGACGTCCGTGCCGACGTACCACCATCAAGCGGTGGGCCGGCTCGGCGAGGGCCTGCGGGTCTGCGCCCATGCCCCGGACGGCACCGTCGAGGCCGTGGAGCTGCCCGGCCCGCACTGGGTGCTGGGCGTGCAGTGGCATCCGGAGATGGGCGAGGACGTGCGGGTGATGCGGGCGCTGGTGGGCGCGGCTTCGGCTGGCGCCTGAGCGCTCCGCTGGGGGTGCCGCGATGTGCCGTCGGTTCGCTGCGGCGCCGTCGTGGCTGGTCGCGCCCGCGCGGCGGAGCCGCATATCGATACAGCCCCGCGCCCCTTTGGGGCGC
>NZ_LOHS01000096.1 GCF_001642995.1 Streptomyces jeddahensis | reverse complement strand
GTCGAGACGGACGGCGGCACGGACGGCGGCACGGGCGGTGCGGCGGCGACGGCCGGTGGCCGGTAGCCGGTGGCCGGTGGCTCGGGTCAGCCGACGAGCTTCGCGTCCAGCGTGATCGTCGTGCCGGCCAGCGCCTGGCTCACCGGGCAGTTCTTCTTGGCGTCCTCGGCGGCCGCGACGAACGTCGCCTCGTCGATGCCGGGCACCTGGCCCTCGACGGTCAGATGGATGCCGGTGATGCCCGTACCGGGCTGGAAGGTCACGTCCGCCGAGGTGGTGAGGCGGGCCGGCGGGGTGCCGGCGCCCGTCAGACCGTGGGACAGCGCCATGGAAAAGCAGCTGGAGTGGGCGGCGGCGATGAGCTCCTCGGGGCTGGTCTTGCCGTTCGCCTTCTCGGCCCGGGACGGCCAGGACACCGGCTGCTCGCCGATGCCGGAGGAGTCGAAGGTGACGACGCCGTTGCCCTCGAGCAGGTTGCCTTCCCAGACGGTGTGTGCGGAGCGCGTGGTTGCCACGATGTATCCCTTCAGTGAGGTCCCGTGTCGTGTCCGGGTTCCGTAACCACCATCCGATCACACCCGGGCCCGGCGCACCCGGAAGAGCAGGGCTCACACCTCTTCTTCTCGTACCGCTTCGTCTGCGCCCACCGGCACCTGCGGTCCGTCGCCTTCGCTCAGCCAGCGCCGGAAGACCTTGTGCAGGTGTTCGGCGCCGACCAGCTCATGGCCGTCGTCGACCGGTGCGGAGAGCGCGTACGGCGAGAGCAGGAAGGGCTGGTTCTGGGCGCCGCCGAGCCCGCCGTGCGAGCCGATCTGCTCCTCGAAGGCGTGGACGTGGCCCTCCTCGGGGTCGTACCAGGAGTTGACCATGATGTCGGCGGCGCGCGGGAAGGAGTGCGTGCGGCGTACGGCGTCGGCGGCGCCGTGGCCGAAGGCCGCGAGCGGTCCGGGGTCGCCGTCAAGCTCGTCCAGGGGGATCTCCGCGCCCCGCGCGCCGAGGAGGAGCCCGCCGTGTTCCTCGCTGGCGACGAGCACGAATCCGATGCCCGGGTGGTTGGCGAGGGTGGACAGCAGCGCGGGATGGCGCCGGTCGATCTCCTCGCGCGTCATGCGGTGCGGCACGTCCGGGAAGGAGATGAGCCCGAGGTTGCCGGACGCGAGCACGAGCGGGTCCGAGCGGCGGGACGGCCGGCGCTGCCCCGCCTCCTCCTCGACGGGCCGGTGCAGCGCGGCACGGACCGCCGCCCGCGCCTCGGCCCCGCTGCGCGTCCGCTCCACCCGACGTCGCACGGGCAGCCCGCAGCCGGCCCTGACCAGGTCGGCGAGGGTAAGGCCGTAGCGGGCGAGGAAGGTCTCGCCGGGGCTCTGGCCGTGGTCGGAGAGCACCACGATGCGGTACGGGCGCGGGGCGTGCTCGGCGACCTTCGCGATCAGCGCTAGGGACCGGTCGAGCTTCTGCAGCACCTTCTCGGCGTCGCGGCTGCGCGGCCCGGAGTGGTGCGCCACTTCGTCGTACGCGACCAGGTCGGCGTACACGGCACGGCGGCCGACGAGCATGTCGCCGACGACCGCGGCGACCACGACGTCCCGCTCGACGACCGTCGCGAAGGCCCGGACGAACGGATACAGGCCGCCACGGGAGACGCGCGGCCGCCGTTTCGTGAGCCGGGCGTGCGTCGACTCGGCGATCTCGCGGCAGACCTCCGCGACGAACGACATGGCGGTACGGACGGCGTTGGCGGGGTCCGAGAAGTAGGCGAAGTAGCCGGCGCGGGAGCGGTTCTCGCGGCCGCGGCGTGCGGAGACGGACAGGACGAGGGCGAGCTGGTCGGCGCCGCCGCTGAACAGGTTGCCGCGGCTGGCGCCGTCGAGCGTGAGCAGACCCCCGTCGCCGGTGTGCGCGATCGCACGGCGCTGGAGCTCGGCGGCGCTGCTGGGCCGGTTGCAGACCATGACCTCGCGGGTGTCCTTCTCGTACCAGCGGAAGGCCGGGATGTCGTGGTTGGTGCCGTGCAGGATGCCGAGCTGGCTGGCGCCGGTCTGGCTGGACCAGTCGGTGCGCCAGGGGGTGAGCCGGTGGGTGGGTTCGGCGGCGGCCGGTGCGTCGCCGTCGCCGCCGTCCACGGACGCGTCCGCCTCCGGGCCCTTGGCCAGCCATGCGGCGACGGTGGGCATGAGTCCCTTGCCGACGGCGTCGAGGAGCACGTCGTGGCCGACGCCGTCGAGCTGGATGAAGACGGTGCCGGGGGTGGCCGGGCAGGCCCCGGCCATGGCCCGCCTGCGCCGGCGGTCGGCGAGCCGGTAGAGCCTGCGGCGGTACGCGTCGTCGTCACGGACCGCAAGCGCGGTGCCCGTCGCGGACGCCACGGCGGACATCACCGCGGCCACGACGACGGCGGTCTCGGGGGCGACCTCGCCGCGGCCGGACGGGTTCAGCTGCATCGCGACCAGCAGCAGCGAGCCGTTGAGGAAGAAGACGAGCAGCCCGAGGACGAGGGCGGGCACCAGCAGCAGCGCCCTGACGAGCAGCGGCCACACCAGGGCCGACAGCAGACCGAAGGCCCCCGCGCCAAGGGCGGCGGTTATCGCGATACGCGTACCGCTGTCGCCATCCGCGGACTGCAGCCGGAAGTCGGGCAGGATCCCCGCCAGCACGAGCATGGTGACGGTGCTGACCGCCCACACGGCGATCACGCGCCACGCGGCGCTGCCGACCCTCCGCCACCGCCAGTCCGCCACGCCCTGCTTCACCTCACGTCCTGCTCCCGCCCGGACGGACGGTCCATGTCCACCAGCCTTCCACAGGCGAGCAGGGGGCTGACTGTTGTGGGCAGGCGTTCCGCAGGGCTGGGGGCACCTCCCAGCGGTAGCTGGGGGAGGGTGGGCACAACCCACGACGGCGGGTGCCGTAAAAATCAGGGTCGGCCACCAGCTACGGTGGCCGACCTCAACACCCGTCGTACCCCGCCGTCGGCATCGACAGCCGCCGATGAATCCGCGCCTTCATCTCCGCGTCATACGCCGGTTCAGCCAGCCCCGCAGTCTCAAGCCGCACCCCCCGCCGCGCGCACTCGGCCGTGAACTCGTCCACGGACCGCAGCGCACGCTCCAGCACCCGCCGGCTCGGCGCGACGAACAGGTCCACCAGCCCCGCGTCGACGTCCGCCCACAGCACACGGTGGTCGGGCCGCAGGGCGTGCACGACCAGTTCGCGCGTCACGACGTACCCGTGCTCGGCGGCCCAGCGGGCGCACATCGCGTGCTGGCTGCGCGAGTCCACCAGGAACGGGTCCGCGTCCAGCTCCTCGAGAGGCGTCAGGCTGGCGATCGCCGTGACACGCACGCGACGTGCGTGGCCGACCGCGTCGTCCCCGGCGTCCTCCATGGCGTCCCCCTCACACCTGGCTTCGTCCGCCGACCCTACCTCTGCCCGTAGGCTCGGGGGGAGTTACCCGAAGGAGGAACCGCAGTGCCGGTGGAGATCACCTGGTGGGGTCACGCCACCTGCACCGTCGAGGACTCGGGCACCCGCGTGCTGACGGACCCGCTGTTCGCGCGGCGCCTGGCCCATCTGCGGCGCCGCCGCGGCGCGCTGCCACCGGCCGAGGCGTCGGTCGCGGACGTGGTGCTGATCTCGCATCTGCACGCCGACCACCTGCACCTTCCGTCGCTCGTCCGGCTCGTGCCGGGCACGCGGCTGCTGGTGCCGGGCGGGGCGCTGCGGGCCGTCCCGGGCCTGCGGAAGCTGACCCACCTGCATCTGACGGAGGTCCGGCCCGGGGACGAGACGGTGGTCGGCGAGCTTGTCGTACGCGCTGTGCCCGCGCTGCACGACGGGCGGCGGCTGCCGTTCGGACGGCAGCGCTCCCCCGCGCTCGGCTATGTGATCGACGGCGAGGCCCGTACCTACTTCGCCGGGGACACCGGGCTGTTCGACGAGATGGCCAAGGAAGTGGGCGACGTGGATGTGGCATTGCTGCCCGTGGGTGGCTGGGGCCCGTATCTCGGCCACGGCCATCTGGACGCGGGCCGCGCTGCCGAGGCACTCGCCCTGCTCGGCCCCGGCAGCGCCGTACCCGTGCACTACGGGACGTACTGGCCGATCGGCATGGACGCGGTACGGCCGCACGAGTTCCACGCACCGGGCGACGAGTTCGTACGGCTGGCGGCGGCGCGGGCGCCGGAGGTGGCGGTGCACCTGTTGGGGCACGGGGAGAGTGTGCGGCCGGGGGGCGCGCGTCCCGGCGCTTCCCCGGAGGCGCCGTCCGGGGGCCCGGAGGGCGGGGCCCGGTGAGCCACGCATTCCACGGCGCGCTCGCACTCGCGTACGCGGCCGATTCGCCGCTGGGGGCCGCGGCGACCGTGCCGCCGGAGTCCACGCAGCAGGCCGTCGGGTACCCGTCGCTGTTCCTGCTGGTGCTGATCGGCGCGCTGGTGCCGGTCGTGCCGACCGGGGCGCTGGTCAGTTCGGCGGCCGTGGTGGCGTTCCACCAGACGGCACCGTTCGCGCTGCTGCTCGTCTTCTTCGTGGCGGCGCTCGCGGCGTTCCTCGGCGACGTGGCGCTGTACTGGCTGGGGCGGCGCGGTATGCGGTCGAAGAACGGTTCGCGGTGGCTGGAGGCGATCCGCGCCCGCGCCCCGGAGGACCGGCTGGCCCAGTCGCAGCGGAAGCTCGACGACCATGGGGTGATGGTGCTCGTCCTGTCCCGGCTGGTGCCCGCGGGCCGACTCCCGGTGATGCTGGCCTGTCTGCTGGCGAAGATGCCGCTGCGCCGGTTCGCGCGCGGTGATGTGCCGGCGTGCCTCGCCTGGACGGCGACGTACCAGCTCATCGGCATTCTCGGCGGTTCCCTGTTCCCGGAACCGTGGGAGGGCGTGGTGGCCGCGGTGGCCCTGACACTGCTGATCAGCGCGGTGCCGTCGGTGTGGCGGCGGCTGCGCGGATCGACGGCCTGACGGGCCGGCCCGCGGGGTCACACGTCGAGCACCCGTGACCCGCCTACCGGCAGGTCCCAGAGGTCCTCGCGCGCGAGGCCCGCCGCCTCCCAGGCGTTCCGTACGCGCGTCAGGGGCTCCATGACGGGTTCGGCCGAGAGCAGGAACGTCGCCCAGTGCATGGGCGCCATGCGGCGCGCCCCGAGATCCTGGGCCGCCTGAACCGCTTCCTCCGGATTGCAGTGGACGTCCCTGAGCCACCACCGGGGGTCGTACGCGCCGATCGGCAGCAGCGCGACGTCGATACCGGGGTAGCGGTGTCCGATACGCGAGAACCAGTGGCCGTAGCCGGTGTCCCCGGCGAAGTAGACGCGCTGCCCGGCCTGATCGGTGAGGACCCAGCCGCCCCAGAGTGAGCGGCAGGTGTCGTTGAGGCGCCGCTTGGACCAGTGGTGGGCCGGGACGAAGTCGAACCGCACGCCGCCGGTCTCCGCGGCCTCCCACCAGTCGAGTTCCGTGACGCGCGTGAAGCGCCGCCGCCGGAACCAGCGGCCGAGCCCGGCCGGCACGAAGACCGCGGTGTCCCGCGGAAGCCGGGCGATCGTGGGAGCGTCCAGATGGTCGTAGTGGTTGTGGCTGATGACGACCGCGTCGACGGGCGGCAGGGCATCCCAGGCGACGCCCACCGGCGTGATACGGGCCGGGGTGCCGAGGATCTTGCGGGACCAGACGGGGTCGGTGAGCACGGTGAGCCCGCCGATACGGATCACCCAGCTGGCGTGCCCGGCCCAGGTCAGGGCGACGGTACCGGCGTCGACGACGGGCAACGGCCCCGGCTCGAACGGCAGCCGCGGAATGTCGGCCAGCCCTTCGGGCCGCGGCCGCAGAGCCCCTTCCCGAGCGAACCGCGCAAACGCCCGGATCCCGGGCAGGGGCGAGGTCAGCCGATCCAGGAAGGGCCTCGGCCAGATCCGGGGCTCGCCGAGGGGACGGGGTGCGGGGAGGACGACGGGGGGCCGACTGAGGGGTGCGGCCTGGTCGCGGGCGACAGGGCGGACGGCTCTGTCGGCCTCGGCTCGCACGGCAGGCCCAACGGCTCTGTCTGCGTCGGCTCGGGTGACAGGCCGGACGGCTCTATCTGCCTCGGCTCGAGTGACAGGCCGGACGGCTCTGTCGGCCCTGTCGCGGGCGGCGGCCCGTCCGGCCGCGTCGGCCTCGCGGGCCGCGCCCGAGCCGAGCGACCCAGCCTCGGCTCGGGCGGCAAACCCGACGGCTCTATCGGTCCCGTCGCGGGCGGCGACCCGTCCCGCCGCGTCGGCCTCGCGGGCCGCGCCCGAGCCGAGCGACCCGGGCTCGGCTCCGGCTTCGCGGGAGGCGGGGGAGCCGAGGGCCGCCGGCTTGTCGCGGGACGCGACTGGCGGCGCGGCGGGGAGCTCGCTCCCGCCGAAGGCCGCCGGTGCGCGGTCCGGATCGGCTGCGGCTGCCCCGGACCGCGCACCGGGCCCGGCGAACGCGTCGGGCGCGGCGAACGCCTCGCGCCCGGACGCGCGTGGCGCGGCGGGCGGTCCCGGGCCGGTGCCCTCCCCGGTGGGGTCCCGTTCCGACAGCTCGGCTGACTGCTGCGTCGTCGACTGGTGGTGCTCCGTCATCGAGGCGGCTCCAATCGCTGGGCGTCGGCGCGGAGATCGTCCAGTACCGATCCGAACATGCTCAACGCACGCTCCACAGACGGCAATGCCAGAGGGTCTGATGCCGTGAGCGACTCAGCCCGCTCCTCCTCCGTGGTACCGAGGAGGGACCCCGTGGACAGCCGGACGCGCAACTCGCCCATGTGGTCGCCGAAGCGGTGGCCGCCTGGCACGGGCAGGTCCAGGCGTCCGGTGAGGAAGTCCTCCAGTTCCTGCGCGTCGGTGACTCCCCGCTCGGCGAGCGCCGACCGCAGCGGGCCGAGGTCGGCGTAGAGATGGCGGCCGGCCTGCGGGGGCAGCGCCAGGCCGCCCGCCGCGAGCACGGCCTGATGCGCGGCGGCGGCCACGCGCGCGTGCACCCGCACCTCCGCGGCGAGGCGTGCCGTGACCGCCTCGGGTTCCCCGAGGGCGTACGCGGCGGCCGCGGCGGTCGGCGTGGCGACGCGGGCGCCGATCGCGGTGAGCACGTCGAGCACCCGGTTCCGCAGGTCCGAGCCGCGCTCCGTGGCGGGGAAGCGGGCGATGGCGGCCGGCCATCCGGTGGGCAGCAGCGCCCCGGAGAGGTCGCACAGGACGGTGACCTGCTCCGGCAGCATGTCGGCCGGGCTCACGACGACGGTCTCGTGCGGCCGGTGCACCGTGTCGCGCCATGTCTCGTCGCTGACGATGTGCAGTCCCTCGCCCGCGGCGGCCTCAACGGTCTCGTGGAGCACCTCGGGCGGCGGCACGGTGGCGGTGGGATCGTCCGCGACGCCGAGCACGAGCACCCGCGGGTTCCCGCCTTCGGCACGGACCCTGCGTACGGTCTCCAGGAGCGCGTACGGATCGGGGATGCCGCCGCATTCGGCGGGCGTCGGCACATGGAACACCGATCTGCCGAGCAGCCGCGCCGTCGGCGTCCACCAGGCGGGGCAGGGACGCGGCAGGAACACGTCGCCGGCGAGCGCGCCGGTCAACGCCAGCAGCAGCGCCGGAGCGCCGGGCGCTGCGGCGACATGGCCCCGCTCGCAGGACAGGCCGCGGCGCTCCCAGTAGCCGCCGACGGCGTCCAGGAGCGCGGGTCCGCCGCCGGACGGTTCCGCGTCGGCTGCGCCCGCGGCCGCGGCCAGCACCGCGGAGAGCTCGGGCAGCACCGGCAGCCCCTGCTCGGGAATCGGCGGGCCGTACCGGACGGGGCCGTGCCCCCCTGGGTCCGTCCGCCTCCGCCGCATGTACTACCTCCGTGCAGTCACGTGTCGCTTCCCGTGCCCGTCACCGTTCGGTCTCTGTGCCTGCCGTCGTCCGTACGGCCGTCGGGACGCCTGTTCTTGCAGGTCCGCTCTTTGGACGCCTGTTCCGACGCAGAGCCACCCGCCTGTCCCTACGGTCGTGCATACGGTCGTCCATACGGACCCGCAGACTCCTCATGGCCTCTCAGTACCCAGCGTCCCGCTGATCCATTTCCACGCGCACGTGCCGACGGCTGTCACACGCGTGTACGACGACCGGCCTGCCGGGGCCGGTCGGCCGTCCGACGACTGTCGGCCACATCAGCAGTCCTCGGCCCCTTCCCTGCGGTACACCCGGTAGACACCGGCACCGACCGCGCCCGCGATCAGAACACCACCGCTGATCATCGCCGCGGGGGATCCCGCGAAGCTGCCGCCGTCGCCGGCGTGTACGCCGCGCGGCACGTTGGAGTCGGTGCCGGCGTCGGCGTCGGCGCCGTCCGCGACGGTGAAGGACGCGGACCACTGCTTGCCGCCCGGACAGTCGCCGTCCACACCCCACTCGGAGGCCCGGCCGGACGCGTCGGACCCGCCTTCGGAGGATCCCGTCGCCGGGATACGGGCGGTGCCGCGGTAGGCGGCGGCCGCGACGGCGCCGTCGTCGCCCTGCACCCGGCGCAGCTGGACCTTGCCCTGCTCGAAGGCGCGCGACGTCGCGGTGATGGTCTCGGGCGGTGTGCCCCCGCCCGGGTCGCAGGAGACCGAGATGGCGACCGATCCACCGGGCGCCACCCGCTTCGGCTCGACGTCCGCGGCCTCCGCGCCCTCCGCGGCCGAGTCTCCTTGGTTCCCTTGCTGCGTGTGACCGGCCGACGCCGATGCACCGCCCGGTTCCTCTGACGCGTCCCGGCCTGGGGGTTCGTCCGGGCCCGGGGGCAGGTCCGGGTCCAGGGGCTCGCTCGAGCCCCGAGGCTGGTCCGGGCCCAGGGGCTGGTCCGGGCCCAGGGGCTCGCTCGGGCCCGCAGGCTGGTCCGGGCCCAGGGGCTCGCTCGGGCCCGGAGGCTGCCCCACATCGTCAGGGATTCCTTGCCCCACGTCGTCAGGGCCTTCGGGGGCGGCGGAGTCGGGGGCCTTCGGGCTCGCCGGCTCCTTACGGCCACCGGGTTCCTCGGCGGCGGCAGAATCCCTCTCCTCACCAGGCTTCTTCGATGCCGCGGGGTCTCTGCCACCACCAGGCTCCTCCGGCGCCGCCGGTTCTCGCTCGGCGGCGGTCCCTTCGAGAGCGGTCTCTTCTGGGGCGGCAGAGTCCTGCCGCCCTTCGGCGTCCTTCCGGCCGTCGGCGTCCTGCCGATCGTCGGCCTCCTGCCGGCCCTCGGCGTCCTGCCGGGTACCAGGCGACTCCAGCCGCTGGGATCCCTCCGGCGCCCCGGGCTCCTTCAGACCACCCTGGGGCTGTACGGACTCCGTCACCCCCTCCAACTGCCCCTGACGAGAAGGCTCCTGCGACCCGCCGCTCTGCTCCGAACCCCCGTCGGACACAGCGGCCCCCGCATCCCCCACCCCGTACGCCGCAGCGGCCACCGCATGGGCGACGGGCCCGGCGCCGGCCACGGCGGCCGAGGCCAGGACGGTGGCGGCGAGGGCGCGGGCAGTACGCATGAGCGGGCTCCTTCGGCCGGCGTCGCGGCAGGCACGGCGGGTCCGTGCCCCGCACCCCATCACAGCCCGCCCACCGGCGATGCGCGCGCGGCCGTACCCCATTCGCGCTACCCGCGAAGCCAGCCGTGTGACGAGCAGGCCGCCCCGCGCCCTTCGTGGCGCTGCCGCGCAGCGGACGCCGCCCGACCTGCTCAGCCGGCCAGCGACGCCAGTTCCCTCTCGAGTCCCCGGCCGCGGGTGTCCACGAGGCCGGACGCGACATCGGAGAGTTTGCGGTTGGTGCCCTGGGAGATCCGCTTGAGGATCGCGAAGGCTGCGTCGGCGTCGCAGCCCAGCACGTGCATGACGATGCCGCAGGCCTGGTCGACCAGGGGACGCGCACGCAGGGCGGCACCGAGGTGGTCGACCTCCGTGAGTGCCGCCCGGTACGAGCGGTCGCGTACGAGGCAGGTCGCGGCGAGATCACCGAGTGCCTGGGCGGGACCGCGCGCGGCCCCTTCCAGAGCACCGGGGCGGAAGCTGTACAGGCTGAGCGTGACGGTGAGATGGGGGCGCCGGAACGGCAGCGTCACGCAGGCGCGCACACCGGAGTCGAGAGCCACGGCGCGGTATTCGGGCCACCGCCGTTCGTTCAGCAGGTCCCCGGCCCCGACCGGCTCGCCGCGCTCCTCCGCGGCCGGTATCGGTCCCTCGCCGGAGCGCAGCTGTACGGCGACGAGCCCGGCCAGGTCGGGATGGGTCACCGCGGCGGGCCGCTCGGAACCGCCGTCGGACGCCGTCGTACCGGCACCGCAGCAGGCGGCGGTGCAGCGAGCCGCCTGCTCTGCCAGCTCCGAGAGCCTTCGCCCCGGAAGGGCGGATTCCGGGGACTCCGGTCCGAGGAATTCGGATTCCGTCATGCCATAGACCTCCTCCGTGGTCACGCTCGCTCCTGCCTCGCCTGCTCGCGTGCTGTCTTGCTTCTCCTGCTCTCGTGCTCTCGTGCTGATGTCTCTTCTCGGCTGTCTCTTCTCGACGGTGGTGCCCGGCTCACGCTGCGGCTGCCCGGACGAACCCAGCGGGAAACACGGCGGAAAACACACGGCCGGGACTCCCGTCGCCTCCCCGGGCGCGTGCTCCACGGGATACGTTCTTCGCATGGCTCAGACGGACGCGTTCGGTGAGGAGCTCGCGGATTTCGTGCGCCGCGTCGCGGAGCTGAAGGCGGCCCGCTCCGTCCCGGCAAACGAGCTGCCGCCGGTCCTCGACGCGGCGATCTTCGAGCTCGACCACGTCGCCGACCAGCTGTGGCCGTGGTACGAGCGGCTCGCCGCCGGTGGTTCCGCAGGCGCTTCCGTCGGCAGCCGTCCGTCCAACGATCGTGAGGAACAGCAGTTGCTCCGGGCGGTCTTCCAGCGGTTTCCGCTGCCGGTGGCGCTCGTGGACCGGGAGACGGTCGTACGCCGGCTGAACGTCGCGGCGACGGAGTTCACGGGTGTCCGCGCCGGATACGCGACCGGCCGCCCGCTCACCGGATTCCTCGCGCAGGCCGACCGGGCCGCGTTCCGGTCCCAGGCGGCGGCCGTGGCGCGGGGCGACGGGGACCGCAGCCTCACCGTTCATCTGCAGCAGCGCCCTGCCGTACCGGTCCGTGCGTCGCTCACCGCGTTGCGGCCGAGCTCGGAACCGCGGACCGCGGTCCTCGTCGTCCTGCAACCGGCAGCCGGCGGCCGGCCTGCCAGGCCCGGCGGCTCGCCGCGCTCGGGCGCGGTGCCCGATCTCGCCGAGACGACGCGGCACGCGGCACTGATGGACCTGGTGGACGCCATGGCCACGGCCTTGCTGTCCGCCCCGCCCGGGGACCGGGCCGGGGCGCTGGAGCGGGCGGCCGGGGTCCTGAACGGACGGTTCGCCGACTGGGTGGTGGCCGACGCGGGCGCGGAGCGTCTGACGCGTACGACGGTGCTGGGCCCTCCGGGCGCGGACATCGAGGCCGTCGCGGAGCAGGACCCCGCCGCGTGCCCCCTCGTCGTCGAAGCGGCACGCGGCGGGTCCGCGGCCCTGCAGGTGCGTCCGGAGGATCCGGAGGCGTTCGGCCGGGACACGACCGGTGCCCCCGTCCTCGTACGTGCCGATGTGACGTCGCTCCTGTGCGTGCCGCTCGCCACGGGCACGGGCGGGGCGGTGCAGGGAGTGCTCACCCTCTTCAGGACAGGTGCGCGGCTGGCGTTCTCGCTGGCCGAGGCGAAGGCGATCGACATGATGTCGCGCCACATCGCCCTCGCGATGCGCCGCGAGGGGTGACGGCCTGTGCGCACCGGACGGTGCGCACAGGCCGTGCCACTCGTACGTGTACGGGTGGGCGATTACGCCGCCTCGCTCAGGACCTGGTCGCGCATCTTCTCGCAGCAGCGGCTGATCAGCCGCGACACGTGCATCTGGGAGATGCCGAGCTGCTCGGCGATGCGGCTCTGCGTCATGTCGCCGAAGAACCGCATGTAGAGGATCGTGCGCTCCCGCTCGGGCAGCTGCTGCAGACGCGGCTTGACGGCCTCGCGGTCGATCACCACGTCGAGCGCCGGGTCAGGCGCGCCGAGCGCGTCGCGCAGCGCGTATCCGTCCTCGCTGCCCGGCAGTTCGGCGTCCAGGGAGAGCGCGGTGAAGCTCTCCAGCGCCTCCAGGCCGACCAGCACGTCCTCGTGGCTCATATGGGCGTGCTCGGCGATCTCAGCGACGGTGGGCATCCGTCCGGAGACGGACTGCGACAGGTCCTGGCAGGCGAAGCGGACCCGGTTGCGGAGGTCCTGGACGCGGCGCGGCACGTGCAGGGTCCACATGTGGTCGCGGAAGTGCCGCTTGATCTCACCGGTGACGGTGGGCACGGCGTAGCTCTCGAACGCGGAGCCGCGTGCCGGGTCGTACCGGTCGACCGCCTTGACGAGCCCCAGCGCGGCGACCTGGCGCAGATCCTCCAGGGACTCGCCGCGCCCGCGGAACCGTCCGGCGAGCCGTTCGGACATGGGGAGCCAGGCCTCGACGATCTCCTGGCGCAGTGCGTCGCGCTCAGGCCCGTCGGGCAGCTCGGCGAGCTTGCGGAAGGCTTCTGTGGTGTCGGGTGCGTCGTCGTGCGGGTGCTGCTTCTTCGCTTGTGCCTGGGTTCGCATGGTTGCGTCGCGCTCCCTAGAAGGTGCGTGCCTGCGATGTAGCCGGTCACCGTGGGAGAGCATTCGAGCCGCGCGGGGCACACCCGGGGCGAATGACCATTTTCCTGATCACCGGGTCTCCCACGGACGTGCCTCCGGTCCGAAGCACTGACCTGCGCCTGCCCCTACGCGGAGGACGCAAACACGAGCCGGCGCGGAACGCCGAGGTTTCCGCGCGGACCCCGTGGTGACCCGCTGCCGTGGTCTCACCGTCCGTCCACGCCCCGTTCCGGGAGGTCTCCTCATGAGCACCACGGTCGCCGATCACATCCTCGCCAGGCTGCGCGAGTGGGGTGTGGAGCACGTCTTCGGGTATCCCGGGGACGGCATCAACGGCCTGCTCGCCGCCTGGGGCCGGGCCGAGGACCAGCCACGCTTCATCCAGTCGCGGCACGAGGAGATGTCCGCGTTCGAGGCGGTCGGCTATGCGAAGTTCGGCCACCGGCTGGGGGTGTGCGCGGCCACGTCCGGGCCGGGCGCGATCCACCTCCTCAACGGCCTGTACGACGCCAAGCTCGACCACGTGCCGGTGCTGGCGATCGTCGGGCAGACCCACCGCAGCGCGATGGGCGGCTCGTACCAGCAGGAGGTCGATCTGCACACGCTCTTCAAGGACGTCGCCTCCGATTTCGTGGAGACGGTGACGGTGCCCGAGCAGCTGCCGAACGTCCTGGACCGGGCGATCCGCACCGCATACGCGCGCCGCTGCCCCACCGCCGTGATCATCCCGGGCGATGTGCAGGAGCTGGAGTACTCGCCGCCCACGCACGAGTTCAAGATGGTGCCCTCGAGCCTCGACCGCAGCGGCTGGACGGCGCTGCCGTCCCAGACCTCGCTGGAGCGGGCCGCGGAGGTGCTGAACGCCGGCGACAAGGCGGCGATCCTGATCGGCCAGGGCGCGGCGGGGGCGCGGGCCGAGGTCGAGGAGATCGCCGAGCTGCTCGGCGCGGGCGTCGCGAAGGCTCTGCTGGGCAAGGACGCGCTGAGCGACGAACTCCCTTACGTCACGGGCGCGATCGGCCTGCTCGGCACCCGCCCCTCGTACGAGCTGATGCGCGACTGCGACACGCTCCTCACGATCGGCTCGTCGTTCCCCTACTCGCAGTTCCTGCCGGAGTTCGGCACGGCGCGCGGCGTGCAGATCGACATCGATCCGCACATGGTCGGGATGCGCTATCCGTACGAGGTGAATCTCGTCGGCGACGCGAAGGCCACGCTGCAGCGGCTGATCCCGCTCCTTGACAGGGACCGCGGACGCGAGTGGTTCGACGAGATCTGCGCGGGTGTCGCGCGGTGGCGTGAGGTGATGGAGCGGCGCGCGGGCCTGTCGGCGGACCCGGTGAATCCCGAGTACGTGGCGCGGGCCCTGGACCCGATGCTCCCGGACAACGCGATCATCACGTCCGACTCGGGGTCGGTCGCCAACTGGTACGCCCGGCATCTGACCATGCGGGGCGAGATGCGCTCGTCTCTCTCCGGGACGCTCGCCACGATGGGTTGCGGGGTGCCGTATGCGATCGGCGCGAAGTTCGCGCATCCGGACCGGCCCGCGATCGCGCTGGTCGGAGACGGTGCGATGCAGATGAACGGCCTGGCGGAGCTGATCACGGCGGCCAAGTACCGGCATCAGTGGGAGGATCCGCGGCTGGTCATCGGGGTCTGGAACAACCAGGACCTGAATCAGGTGACCTGGGAGCTGCGCGCCATGGGCGGCGCCCCGTCGTTCCTGCCGTCGCAGGAGCTGCCGGATGTGCCGTACGCGGCGTTCGCGCGGTCGATCGGGCTGACCGGCGTCCGGGTCGAGAAGCCCGGGGACGTGGAGGCGGGCTGGCGCGCGGGCCTCGAGGCCGAGGGCCCGGCGGTGATCGAGTTCCTGACGGATCCGTCGGTGCCGCCGATTCCGCCGCATGCGACGTGGGAGCAGCTGGAGGCGACGGCCGCGTCGCTCCTCAAGGGCGACGCGGGGCGGATGTCGGTGCTGCGGCAAGGGCTGAAGGCGAAGGTGCAGGAGTTTCTGCCGGGGGGCGGCAGGCCGCGCTGACCATGAACAGTTCGCTGCGCTGCTGAACTATTCAGCGCCGTTCCCGCGGCCCCGCCAGGGCCCTCTCCGTGGCCACCGCCGGGGGCCCTCGCGCCGAGGGGCCCCGGCAGCACTGCGCTTGCGAGGACCCCCGGCAGCACTGCGCACCTGCACGTCGCCGTTCGGGCTCGTCCTCAGACGCCGGACGGGCTCGATACGGCGGCGTGGGGCTGCTGCTCCGGCTCCTCGGCTGGTGGCAGGATCCACTCCTCGTACCGGCCGAGCGCCAGGACCGCCCCCAGCATCAGCACCGGAATGATCACTGTGAGCACCATCATGGCCGTGCCCCCTTCCCCGTTGGTCCCGGATGGTCCCGAGAGTGGTTGCGCGGGGTGTTTCCGTGCGTGGGGTGTTCAGGCCGGGTCTCCCAGTGGCCGCAAGGCAAACCACGGTTGCGGGAGAAGCCCGGGCGCGTGTCGACGAGGGCCGGCCGGGTACTCGTAGACGACTTCCCCGAGCAACTGGAGGGAACGATGCAGCGAGGCAGCGACCGGCTCAGCGTCCACAAGGACGAGGAGATGAAGCACGAACTACAGGGGCGGCTCAGGACGTGGCACCCCACCAGGACCGAGGAGTGGAACGACCCGGAACCGACCGCCGACGACGACCCGGAGGTCGTCAACGGACCCGTGACGCCGAGCCGTTCACCGGAGCCGGTGGCCGTCATGCGCTACGAGCTGGCACGGCATCTGGGACGCTCCGCCTTCCCGGCCGACTCCGCCCGCCTGGCGCGCATGCTGCGCAAGCGGCACGCGCCCGACGCGCTGATCGAGCCGGTGGAGCGGCTCCGCCGCGGCACCGTCTACCAAACGGTGCAGGAACTCGCCCATGCCCTGGTCCGTGAGCAGGAGGGGCCGCGGCACGCGCAGGGCCGGTGAGAGGCATGAGGCCTCGCCACAGGGGTACTGCGGGCGGGGTCACGGTCGTCGGCCGTACCCCTGCCGGCGACGCCGGCCGCGGAACGCAGAAAGGGCCCAGAGACATGGCCGATCTGGTGAGGGAAGTCATGACGCCGGGCGTCGTCGCGGTACGTCCGGACGCCTCGCTCGTCGAGGCCGCCCAGCTCATGCGGGCCCAGGACATCGGCGATGTCCTGGTCACCGACGAGCAGGGCGTGATCGGGGTGCTCACGGACCGGGACATCGCGCTGCGTGCGGTCGCCGACGGAGCGGACCCGCTGACGGTGAGCGCCCAGTCCGTGTGTACCCCGGACCCGGTCGTCATCGGGCCGGACGACGCCGTGTCGGCCGCCGTGCACCTCATGCGGGACCACGCGGTGCGCCGGCTGCCGGTCGTCGAGGACGGCCTCCCGGTGGGGGTGGTGAGCCTCGGGGACCTCGCGGTCGCGCAGGACCCGTCCTCCGCGCTCGCCGACATCAGCCGTGCCGAGCCGGGCAGTTCGCCCGCGGCACGCTCTGCGCACCCCTGAGCCTGACGGCGCGCACCCCACCGCCGTCAGGAGCGGCCACGGCCCTCTTACGGCCGCCGCCCCAGCAGGCACAGCAGCTTCGTCTGCACATCCGCGTCCGGCGGCGGCTCCACCGGTGCGGCGAACAGGCCGCTCTTCTCCAACTCCGCCGCGTACGGCGTGACTTCGCGCACTGTGAAGTCGACGAGGTGCGCCGGAAGGCGTTCGTCGGCGCCGATCGCGCGGGACAGGTCCCAGGCGTGGACCACCAGGTCCGCGATCATTTGTGAACAATAGTTCGAACCGCGGGTGTCGCCGTACGAGAGATGGACGATGCGGTCGAGGGCGCCGTGGGTGTGGAAGGCCCTGCGGGACGCCTCAGCCGCGTTCTCCCAGGACGCGACGGGCTCGTGGCCGAGCATGTCGCCGTCGAAGGTGTCTCCGATCGCCTCGATGGTGGCGCCGTGCACGACCAGCGGCGACACCCACAGCTGCTCGGCCGTGAGGTGATTGACGAGGTCACGGACCGTCCACTCCGCACACGGCGTTGGCGCGTCCCACTGGTCCGGACGGATGGCCCGTACCCGTTCGGTGCACAGGTCCAGCGCTTCGGAGTGCCGCACGAGCAGCGGATTCTCTGCCATCGCGGTCACCGCCCGCACTCCCTCTCCCGCGCGCCCTCACGGGTACGGCCCGAGGCGACGGGCCGGCGCGGGTGGCGGCGCAGATACTCGCCCTCCAGCTGCGCCATGCGCTCGTTGTGGGCGCGCAGCGCGTCGTTGGACCCGTACAGCAGCGTGTCGTGACGGGTGCGGTGGATCGTCTCCAGCTCCTTCATGAGCTGCTGGTCGTCCAAGCGGACCGGGTCGACTCCGTCCATGTCGGCGCCCCATTCGTCATCGTGTCGTTCCATACGTACCGGGTACCCGAACCGCCACGAACGGCACAGGACGGCGTCCGGGAGGAAGCCATGGATCTCGAGTTCCTCAATCCACTCTACGAACATCCCGGACCCTGGGCCTCCGTGTACGCAGACACCTCACGGCACACCGAGTCCACGCCGGACGAGCGATCACTCGAGGCCCTGTCCGTGTCCCGCAACCTGGCCGAGCAGGGGGCCGACGAGGAGACGTGCCGGGCCGTCCGCACGGCCCTCGAGGACCTGCGCCACTCCACCGAGCCGTTCGGGCGGGCCCTGTTCGCCACGGCCGGGACCGTCGTCCTGGATCCGCCGCTGACCGTGGCCCCTGGCGGCACCCAGGCGCACTGGGGGGTCCTGCCGCACACGGCTCCGCTGCTGGAGCTGGCCGGGGAGGACCCGGTGTGCCTGGTCGCGTACATCGACCGGCGGGGCGCCGACTTCGAGCTGCGCGGCGCGCGGGGGACGCAGGACGCCGGTGCGGTGGCCGGGCGGCAGTGGCCGGTGCACCGTACGGCCTCGTCGGACTGGTCCGAACGCCACTTCCAGCTGCGGGTCGAGAACACCTGGGAGCGCAACGCCGCGGAGATCGCCGACGCGCTCACCGTGTGCGAGGAGGAGACCCGGGCCGACCTGCTGATACTGGTGGGCGACGACCGCCAGCGGCGCGCGGTGCACGAACGTCTGCCGCAGCGGCTGCACCCCCAGACGGTGGAGGCCGCGCACGGGGCGCCGAGCCGGCTCCTCGACCAGGAGGTCGACCAGGCACGCGCCGACCATACGCGGCGCCGGGCGGAGGAGGACCTGGAGCGGTTCCTGGCCGCGCTCACCCCGGACGAGGAGGGCCGCACGGGCGCCGTGGAGGGGGTGCCCGCGCTGGTCGAGGCCGCGCGCGAGCACCGCATCGCCGAGCTGCTGGTCCGGCCGGGCGCGCCCGACGCCCGGCGCGAGGTCTGGGTGGGCCCGGACCCGGACCAGCTGGCCGTGACCCGTACCGAGGTCAGGGAGCCGCTCGGCGAGCCGGCGCCTCAGCCCGCCCGCGCGGACGACGCGCTGCTGCGCTCCGCGGTGGCGACGGACGCGGAGGCCCGTTCCCTGTCGACGGCCCGCCCACTGGACTCCCCGGCGGGCGGCCTGGGAGCGCTGCTGCGCTGGAGGTGAGGCCGCCGCACCCGTTGTGGGCAATCGTTCCGCTGGGCGGAACGGGTGGGCACAACACCACGACGGCGGGTACCTCGCGTATTACGTTTCCCCCCGGTCCGGGGGCCCCGGCGTCAGCGGGTGCGCTCCACCCGCCGCTCGTCCCACACCGGCTCCGCCGCCTCGCGCACGCGACCATCGCTGCCGAAGACCAGATAGCGGTCGAACGACCGAGCGAACCATCGGTCGTGGGTCACGGCGAGCACCGTCCCCTCGTACGCCTCCAGCCCCTCCTGAAGCGCCTCGGCCGACTCCAGGTCCAGGTTGTCCGTCGGCTCGTCGAGAAGGAGGGCGGTGGCGCCCGCGAGTTCGAGGAGCAGGATCTGGAAACGGGCCTGCTGCCCGCCCGACAGTTTCTCGAATCGCTGTTCCGCCTGGCCGGTCAGCTCGTAGCGGCGCAGCCGGGACATGGCGGCGCCACGGTCCTTGGCGTGCTCGCGCCACAGGATGTCGAGGAGGGTGCGGCCTTCCAGTTCCGGGTGGGCGTGCGTCTGCGCGAAGTGACCCGGCACGACGCGAGCGCCCAGCTTCCACTCCCCCGTATGGGCGACGTCGTCCCCGGCCAGGAGCCGCAGGAAGTGGGATTTGCCCGAGCCGTTCGAACCGAGCACCGCGACCCGCTCGCCGTAGAAGACCTCCAGGTCGAACGGCTTCATCAGGCCCGTGAGCTCGAGGCCCTTGCAGGTGACGGCGCGTACGCCGGTGCGGCCGCCGTGCAGACGCATCCTGATGTCCTGCTTGCGTGGCGGCTCGGGCGGCGGTCCCGCCTCCTCGAACTTCCGCAGCCGCGTCTTCGCCGCCTGGTAGCGGGATGCCATCTCGTCGCTGCGCGACGCGTACTGCTGCATGTCCAGGACGAGTTTCTTGAGCTGCGCGTGCTTCTCGTCCCAGCGCCGCCGCAGCTCCTCGAAGCGCTCGAACCGCTCGCGCCGTGCGTCGTGGTACGTGGCGAAGGAGCCGCCGTGCACCCAGACGTCGCTGCCCGCCGGGCTCGGCTCCACGCTCACGATCTTCTCGGCGGCGCGGGCGAGCAGCTCGCGGTCGTGCGAGACGAAGAGCACCGTCTTGCGGGTCTCGCCCAGCCGTTCCTCGAGCCAGCGCTTCCCGGGCACGTCGAGGTAGTTGTCGGGCTCGTCGAGGAGCAGCACCTCGTCGGTTCCGCGCAGCAGCGCCTCCAGGACGAGGCGTTTCTGCTCGCCGCCGCTGAGCGTGCGCACCTCGCGCCACTGCGCCTTCTCGTACGGGACGCCGAGCGCGGCCGTGGTGCAGATGTCCCAGAGCGTCTCGGCCTCGTAGCCGCGCACCTCGGCCCAGTCGGAGAGCGCCTGCGCGTACTGGAGCTGGGCGGCCTCGTCGTCGACCGTCATGATCGCGTGCTCGGCGGCGTCGACGGCCTTCGCGGCCTCGCGGATCCGGGGCGGCGCCACCGAGACGAGCAGGTCGCGCACGGTCGTCGTGTCGCGCACCGACCCCACGAACTGCGGCATCACGCCGAGTCCGCCGCTGACCGTGACGGTGCCGCCATGCGGCTTGAGCTCGCCGGAGATCAGCCTCAGCAGGGTCGTCTTGCCCGCGCCGTTCGGCCCCACCAGGGCGACCGCCGCGCCTTCGCCGACCCGGAACGAGACATCGCCGAGCAGCGCCCTCCCGTCCGGCAGGTAGTACTCGAGATGCGCCGCTTCCAGATGCCCCATGGTCGCGGATTGTGACGGGCCCCGAGGGGCGGCGGCAACGGCTTTTTGCACCTGGTGGCAGTCCGCGCGATGCGGGTACCCGTGCTGCATGTCTACCGGCACACCGACCGATGTCGACCTCACCGTCCCCGAGTTCCAGCGCCACACCGTCCTGAGCCGGCTGGTGGCCGTCGACTGCCGCCTCTTCGAGGCGGTCGCATCGCGGCACTGGCCGGGCGCCGACCGGCTCCTGCCCCGGTTGAGCCGCAGCGCCAACCACGGGCTGCTGTGGTTCGGCACGGCCGCCGCGATCGCCGCGACGCGGTCGCCGCGGGCCCGGCGTGCCGCGCTCCGCGGGACGGCATCGCTGGCGCTCGCCTCCGCGACCATCAACACCATCGGCAAGCGTTCCGTACGCCGGGCCAGGCCGGTGCTCGACGTGGTGCCGCTGACGCGGCAGCTGAAGCGGCAGCCGATCACCACGTCGTTCCCCTCGGGCCACTCGGCGTCCGCCGCGGCCTTCGCCACGGGTGTGGCCCTGGAGTCGCGCCGCTGGGGCTCGGCCGTCGCTCCGGTCGCGGCCGCCGTCGCCCTGTCCCGCGTCTACACCGGAGTGCACTTCCCGAGCGACGTGCTGGCCGGTATGGCCCTTGGGGCGGGCGCGGCCTTCGCGGTACGCGGCCTCGTCCCGACCCGCGACCAGCTGCAACCGGCCGCCCGCCCGGTCGCCGACGCCCCCGCGCTGCCGCGCGGACAGGGCCTGGTCGTCGTGGTCAACACGGCGGCGGGCCAGCCGGAACGCGTCCGCGCACTGCGCGACGCCCTGCCGCTCGCCGATGTCGTCGAGTGCGAACCGGAGGTCATCAAGGACGAGTTGGAGCGCGCGGCCCGTCGCGCCCTGGCCCTGGGCGTGTGCGGCGGCGACGGCACGGTGAACGCGGCCGCGCGGGTCGCGCTCACCCACGGACTGCCGCTCGCGGTGGTTCCCGGCGGCACGCTCAACCACTTCGCGCAGGACATCGGCATCGAGGACGTCCCCTCCGTCTGCGAGGCCGTGGAGCGCGGTGAGGCGATCGCGGTCGACGTCGGCCGGTTCGTCGTACGGGACGGCGTCGGAACCGAACGGTCGGGGACCAGCGAGGGCTACTTCCTCAACAACCTCAGCCTCGGGGTGTACGCCGCGCTCGTCCAAGAGCGCGAACGCTGGGCCCCGCGCATCGGCGGATGGGCGGCAGGAGTGTTCGCGGCGATACGCGTCCTGCAGGCTCACCGGCATCCGCTGCAGGCCGGGTTCGCGCTCCGCGGTCAGCCGTTATGGCTGCTGTTCGCGGGCAACGGCACCTATCACCGTACGGGCCTCGCCCCGGGCCGCCGCTTCGATCTCGCCGACGGACTGCTGGACGTGCGCCTGGTGCACGGCGGCCGCAAGCCAGGCCCGCGACTGCTGGCCGCGGCGCTCGCCGGTCCGCTGACGCGCTCGCCTTTCCACGCGGCGGTGCGCCTGCGCCGACTGCGGGTGAGCGGCATCGCGGACGGCACCCCCATGGCGTACGACGGTGAACTGACCGCGATCGGTGGCGAGTTGAGCATCGACAAGCTGCCTGAGGCGCTGGTCGCCTACCGCCCGCTCCCGCGGACCGGCTTGCCCACATAGCGAGATGGCCATCTCATTATTCGGCGCATCCGCATACGCTGATCCACAACCGCCCTGCGAGACCGCCTCGCCTGGGGCCGCCTTGCGCGCGCCTTCAGGAGGCCGGCCCGTGAGGGACCGAGCGACGCGAACGGGAGAACGCCATGCCGAAGGAGACGGCCGTCTACACGCACGGCCACCACGAGTCCGTACTGCGCTCGCACACCTGGCGGACGGCCGAGAACTCGGCGGCCTACCTGCTCGGCTCGCTCAAGCCCCATATGCGGATCCTGGACATCGGGTGCGGGCCGGGCACCATCACCGCCGACCTGGCGGCGCTGGTCCCGGACGGGCACGTCACGGGGGTGGACCACGCGCCGGGCATCCTGGACCAGGCCCGCGCCACGGCGGCGGGACGGGGCCTGGACAACGTCGACTTCGCCGTCGCCGACGTCCATGCGCTGGACTACCCCGACGACTCGTTCTGCGTCGTCCACGCGCACCAGGTGCTGCAGCACGTCGGCGACCCGGTGCAGGCGCTGCGCGAGATGCGCCGGGTCTGCAGACCGGGCGGCTTCATCGCCGTACGCGACTCGGACTACTCGGCGATGGCCTGGCATCCGTGGCCTGCGGGCCTGGACGACTGGCTGGACCTGTATCTGCGGGTGGCCCGGGCCAACGGCGGCGAACCCGACGCGGGACGCCGTCTCAAGTCCTGGGCGCTGCGGGCCGGGCTCACGGACATCACGGCCACGTCGTCCACCTGGTGTTTCTCCAGCGCGGACGAGCGCGCCTGGTGGAGCGGCCTGTGGGCGGACCGTACGACGGCATCGGCGTATGCGGACCGCGCGGTGGAGAGCGGCCACGCGACGGCCGGGCAGCTGGCCGCGATCTCGGAGGCCTGGCGGGAATGGGGGCGGCAGGAGGACGCCTGGTTCTCCGTACTGCACGGGGAGATCCTCTGCCGGAAGTGAGCGGCGCCGGAAGTGAGCGGCCCGGCCCCGGGTCACCCCCTGGGGAGCAGCGGCTCAGTCCCTGGGGAGCAGCGGTCCGAGCGGCCCGAGATCGATGTTGAGGTCCTCGGGCCGCAGGCCGTACCGCTCGCGCAGTTCGGTCATGCGCTCCTCCAGGAGCATCAGGGTCAGCCCGATCCGCTCCTCCTGCTCCTCGGTCAGCTCCCCCGTGTCGACGCGGCGCAGCGCCTGCCTCTCCATCAGCTGGCGCAGCAACTCGACGACCGTCAGGACGAGTTTGACGAGATCGCGCTCCACGGTGTCGGGCTCGAGGTCCAGCCGGTTGCGCGCCCTTTTCTGCACCGCCTTGCGCGTCCTGTCCTCTGCCACGTCAGGACACCTCCGGCAGCGCGCGGGACCCGGCCTCGGGCAGCACCTCCGGCCGCAGCATCCCCTGCCAGGGCGAGGGCACCTGCTCGTTCACCGAGCTGATGAGGGCGTTCAGGTCGATGCGTACGAGATCGACGTCCGCGATCCGCAGGGTGATGTCGCCGGTGATCACCACACCGCCGGCCAGCAGCCGGTCCAGGAGGTCCACGAGGGCGATCTCACGCCGTTCGACGACGGTCATCGACGGTCCTCCTGCTCCTCGTACGCACCCGGGTCGCCCTGGTCGTACGCGGCCCGGTCGCCCTGGTCGTCCCGGTCGTCCGCGCCCTCGACGGGCCTCTGTCCGTAGTCGTCCAGGCTGGAGAACGAGTACGCGGCCCAGGGGCCGGTCAGTTCGACACGCAGGCCCGGTTCCTCATCCTTCGTGCGGTCCACCAGCTCGACGAACTCCTCGGAACGGGAACGGTCGACGAGGTACGCGGCATTGAGCACATTGCGTCCGGGCGCCCGTGACAGCGCGGGATTCTGCGGAGGGTGCAGCCGGGTCGCCCGCGCGTGCCGGGAGAGGTGTTCGTGCAGCCGCCGGGCGAAATGCTCGGCGCGTTCCCAGATGGTGTCCTGCCGTTGGCGCTCGGCGCGCTTGTGGCGGAGATAGTCGCGCCCGGTCGCGGGTTTCACGGTCGGTTCGGCGGCGGCGGACTGGCCCTGCGGCGCGGTCTTCTCGGGGTCCACGTACACCTTGACGCCCCACTCGATCCGGCCGGCTATCCGTTCCAGCGCGGTGTGGAGACGTTCGTGCTCGGCCTCGATCATGGTGCGTACGCCGCTGTCGTCGCGGAACACGGTGGCCAGTCGCAGCGGCAGCGGGCTCGTCACGGTGGTGAGCGCCGCGATCACCTTCTCGTGGGCGCGCGCGGTGTCCGACAGCCAGTCCAGGTCCTCCAGATGCGCACGCAGCGGCTCCTCGGCGAAGTCCCGTTCCGGTACGGCACTGACGACGGCGACCAGGTCGCCGTGGTGCAGCAGCTTCGGGGGGCTGCCCGCGACGCCCGTGAGCTCGGCCTGCAGGGGCGCTTCGAAGGGCCGGCACACGGCGTACACATAGCGCAGATCGCTCATGTCGCTCATGGCCTCTCCTCGTCCGCCGTGTCCTCACCTTGGTCGCGGTCGTCGGGGTCCGCGGGCTCCTCGCGGGCGCGGCGGACGGTGCCTGACCGGTGCGGCTCGCCTGAACGGCGACGCTCGCCGGAACCGCGATCCGCGTCGGATCGGCGCACCTCGCCGGACCGGCGAGCCGTTTCGGACCCGCGAGCCGTTTCGGACCGGCGCACCTCGCCGGTCCGGCGGCCCTCGTCCGACCGTCGCACCTCGCCGGTCCTGCGGACCTCGTCGGGTGGGGGGCCCTTGTCCGAGTGGGCGCCCTTCTCCGAGGAGCGCCCTTCCCCGGACCGGTGGAGCTTCTCCGGCCTGCCCTTCTCGGCGTCCGATCGGCGAGCCCTCTCCGCTTCACGGTCCCGGACCGGATGGCGGGCCTCGACCGGATGGCGGGCCTCGCCGGACTCGCGACGGCTCTCACCGACCCGGCGGCCGCTCTCCGGCCGGTGGCCCTCGCCGGAACGGCGTGGCACCCCGGAGGCGCGGAGCTCACCTACCCGGTGCGGTTCGCCAGAGCGGCGGCGGTCCTCCTGGTCCTCCTCAGCCCGGCGAATCTCGTCGTCAGCCCACCGAACCTCATCGGCCCGGCGAATCTCGTCGTCAGCCCACCGAACCTCATCGGCCCTGCGTATCTCGTCGTCAGCCCGCCGAATCTCGTCGGGCCCCCGTATTTCGTCGATCCCGAGCACGTCCTCGTACCCGCGGCCGTCCTGGCCGTCCTCGAACTCTCGCGCCTCCTCGTATCCGCGGACCTCCCCGGGCACGCGCCGTTCCCCATACCCGCGTATCTCCTCGGGCGAGCGTCGGCCCTCGTACCCGCGGACCTCCTCGAGCCTGCGTTCCTCCTCGGGCCGGTGCCCCGCCTCCAGTGCCGCCACGCGGGCCTGGAGCTCCGCGTTCTCGCGGGCCAGTTCGTCGCGGCGGGCGCGGGACGAGAGCTCCGGGTCGCTCTCCCACCAGTCGATGCCCATCTCCTTCGCCTTGTCGACGGAGGCGATGACGAGCCGCAGTTTCACGGTGAGCAGCTCGATGTCGAGCAGGTTGATGCGGATGTCGCCGGCGATCACGATGCCCTTGTCGAGCACGCGCTCGAGGATGTCGGCCAGGTTGGCCCCGCTCCCCTGCCCGTACGGCTCGGGAAGCCTGCTTGCTGTCGTCATCGGGGTCGGCTCACTCTCCGAAGGGCCGTTGCATGTGGTACGCCTGGGCCTGCTCGAGCCGGTCGAGGAGCTCGTCCTCGAGCCGGTCGAATTCTTCGTCGTCGATCTCGCCCGCCTCCAGCTTCTGCTCGAGGCGGGCGAGTGCGCTCCGTATCACCGCCGGGTCGTAGTACTGCCGCTCGGCCTCGTCGAGCACCCGTCTGATCACCCACATGCTGCCGCGCACGGGCGCGGCGGGCAGCAGCAGGACCTCCTTCAGCAGTCCCATACGCTCACTCCGTCCGCTCACTCCGCGGTCGCGGACGCCGCGGCCTCGGCGGGCTCGGACGGTCCGGGCTCGACGAAGCTGTACGGCGGCAGTGGACCGTTGACCCGCAGCTCCAGATGCGGATGCGCCTTGCGTACCTCCTCGACAGCGGTGAGGAACTGCTCGGCGGAGTGGCGGTCGACGAGGAACGACACGTTCGCGACCCAGCCGGTGGACTCCGGGCCCACGCTGACCGCATCGGCCACCGGTTCCAGGGTGTGCTGCAGTTCGACGGCGTCCTCGGACTCGCGCGTCTGCAGGGCGGCCACCACCATCTCACCGAGCCGCAGCCGGTCCTCGTAACTCCCGCCGCCCGCCTTGCGGTTGGCCTCCGTCATGGCGCGGATCTCCGGGTTCTCGGCCATGACGCGGTGCAGCACGGCCTCCTCGTTGTGCACGGCCTTGACGTTGTACTCGACCTTGCCCTCGAGGGCCCTCAGCCGCTCGTCGTAGTGCCCGGCACGCTCCTGGAGCACATGGCGGACGGCGTCGTCGTCGGGTGCGATGCTGCCGAACCGCATGGGCAGTACAGGACCGGCGGCGCCCGCCTCGCTCAGCACCCGCTGATGGGCGAGCAGGTCGCTCCGCTTGGGCCGCAGTCCCTCGGGCGCGTCGCTGACGATCGCGGCGAGCTCGCCCTCGTCGACGATCCGCACCGGCCGCGGGGGGTCGCCGATGCCTTCCATCCCTTCCGGGAGTGCCTTGTGAGCACGGCGAGCGATGCCGTAGACGTAGGTGCTCACTCCTGCTCCTCCTCCCTCTTCACCCTCTTCTCCTGAGCCTCGGCCTTCGCCCTCCTGCTCGTGTTCCTGGCGCCGGCCGCCGCTTCCTCGGCCTTCTCACGGACCGAGCCGATGGCGTCCTGCACGGTCTGGGCGGCGCCGGACAGCGCCCCCTTGGTCTTCTGGCGCGCACCGGACTCGGTGACCTGTCCCACCATCTCGGGCAGCCCGGGCCGGGCCTTCTTGCCGGCCTCCAGGTCGAGCCGGTTGCAGGCCTCCGCGAAGCGCAGATAGGTGTCGACACTGGCGACGACGACCCTGACATCGATCTTGAGAATTTCAATGCCGACGAGCGAGACCCGTACGAAGGCGTCGATGACGAGTCCTCGGTCGAGGACCAGCTCCAGGACGTCGTACAGGCCGCTGGTGCCGCCGCCTCCGGTTTGTGTTGCCGGGACTACGGTCATGACGACCGGTCCTCCTTGTCCGTCTGTGGTTTCGGTCGCGGTGCGGGCGGCCGCCTAGCGGCCGCCGGACCTGTCGGCCCTCCCGCGTTCGTAGCGGCGGACGCGCCGGTAGCCCTGGAGCTCGCCCCACGGGTCGAGATCCACCTCGTAGCTCGCCAGCAGGCTCATCGTGTCGGGCACGCGAGGCAGCTCCAGCACCTCGATGTCCAGCTTCCAGCCGTCGTCGGTCCGCTCGAAGGACGAGACGGACTCGGCGGCCATGCCGGTGAGCTCCTCCAGCTGGGCGCGTGCGTTGCGCAGCACCTCCATCGGGCCCGGCAGGTCGTCCGCCGCCGCTCCGGGTTGCGATTGCCTCTTGTTCGGTGTGTTCCCCATGGCCACCTCTTGGGTCGAGTGGCCAGTGGGGGTTGGTCCAAACACCGACGATGTCGAAGCGTGGGCCTCCGGCGGTCTCGGGCGCGTAGCGCGCCATGACTCTCCGTGATCAGTCGGCCGCGCGTGCCAGACCGCTCAGCCTGCGCCGGGCAGGGCCGAGGGCGCGGCCGCGCCGTGGCAGCGCGGCCCACGGGTCGCTGCGGGCCTGCTCCAGGGCGTCCTCGATCGTCCAGTGGCGGGAGTCGACGGCCGGGTCGTCGAGCTGGCTCCAGGCGAGCGGCACGGCCACGGGCGCGCCGGGCCGGGCACGGACCGTGCAGGGCACGACGGCGGTCTGTGCATAACCGTTGCGCTGTACGTCGAGATACAGCCGATCGCCGCGGTCCTTCTTACGGGCGGCGGTGGTGAGCCGGTCCGGGTGGGCAGCGGTGAGAGTGTCGGCGACGTCCCTGGCGAACGCGCGCACCTCGTCGAAGTCGTGGTCGCCGCCGAGGGGCACGACGACGTGCAGGCCCCGGGATCCCGTGGTCATCAGGGCGGACGGCAGTTTCAGCTCGTCGAGCAGCTCGCCGAGCAGTCGCGCGGCCTCGCGCACCGGTGCGAAGTCGTCCTTCGGGGGGTCCAGGTCGAAGACCATGCGGTCGGGCCGGTCGATGCGGCCGGCCCGGGACTGCCACCGGTGCAGGGTGATGCAGGCCTGGTCGGCGAGGTACACCAGGGTGGCCGTGTCCTGGCACACGGTGTGCGTGACGGTGCCGCCCTCCTTGGGCACCTCGATCCGCCTGATCCACTCCGGGTAGTGGTCCGGGGTGTCCTTCTGCATGAAGCGGAAGCCGTCCAGACCGTCCGGGTGCCGTTCCAGCATCAGGGGGCGCCCGCGCAGGTGGGGCAGCATCAACGGGGCGACGGAGCGGTAGTAGTCGACGAGGTCGGCCTTGGTGTAGCCGTCCTCCGGGAAGAGGACCTTGTCCGGGCGGTGCAGCTCGACGGTGCGGCGGCCGACCCGCACGGTCCGGGTGCGGCCGGTCCGCCTGTGGTCCGTCCGTGTGCCGCTCATGGGTCTCCCTTCGTCCTGGTGATCCAGGGGGTCCGGGGGGTCCGGGGGGCGGAGCACCCCCACGCGGCGGAGCCGCATATCGGACACAGCGGGAAGGGGCGGGTTCGGGGAAGGGACTACTTCACCACAGCCTGCTCCACCAGCAACTGCACCGCCGCCGCGATCGACTGAGCGTCGATACCGGCGGCATGCAGCTGCTCCTGCGGAGCAGCAGACCCCGGCATCGTACGGACAGCGAGCCGCACCACCCGAGGAACCGGACCGCCGTCCACGAACGCGTCCATGACGGCGTCCCCGAGCCCGCCCTCCTGCCGATGGTCCTCGACGGTGAGCAGACACCCCGTGCGCTCGGCGGCAGCCCGCAACGTCTGGCGGTCGACGGGCTTGACCGAGTACAGGTCGATGACCCGCACCTGGATGCCCTCGTCCGCCAGCAGACGGGCGGCCGCCAGCGCCTCGTGGACGGTCACCCCGGCCGCGACGACCGTCAGCCGGTCCGCGTCGGACATCCGCAGCACCTTGCTGCCGCCCACGGGGAACTCCTCGCCGGGCCCGTAGATGACGGGCAGCGCACCCCGGCCCGTACGGAGATACGTCACCCCGCGCTGCTCGGCCATCGCCGCGACGAGATGCGCCGTCTGGTTGGCGTCGCAGGGATAGAGCACGGTGGAACCGTGGACGGCGCGGAACATCGCGAGGTCCTCGAGGCCCATCTGCGAGGGGCCGTCCGCTCCGATGGCGACCCCGGGGTGCGAGCCGGCCAGGTTGATGTCGGCGCCGCCGATCGAAGCCATGCGGATGAAGTCGTACGCGCGCGTGAAGAACGCCGCGAACGTCGACGCGTACGGCACCCAGCCGCGCGCCGCAAGACCGACCGCGGCGGCGACCATCTGCTGTTCGGCGATGTAGCACTCGAAGAACCGCTCGGGGTGTTCCTTGGCGAAGAGCTCGGAGCGCGTGGAGTCGCTGACCTCGCCGTCGAGCGCGACCACGTCGCCGCGGGCCGTGCCGAGCGCGGCGAGCGCCTGCCCGTAGGCGTCGCGCGGGGCCACGGCGTTCTCGCCGTCTCCGATCTCGTAGCGCGGCAGCTCGAGGTGGCCGCTGCGCACCGGGTGCAGCATCCGTGCGGGGGGCGGCGGTTGGACGTCCACGCGTACGTCGTGCACTCCGCCGAGCTCCTCGATGGCCTCGTCGGCGTCCGGCAGCGGCTTGCCGTGCAGGCCCTCCCGGTTCTGGACGGACTCCACGCCCTTGCCCTTCACCGTCCGGGCGAGGACCACGGTGGGCTGCCCCAGGGTCGAGCGGGCCTCGGCGTACGCGCGGTCGATGTCGTCGACGTCGTGGCCGTCGGCCTTGATCGTGTGCCAGCCGAAGGCCTGGAAGCGGCGTGCGTAGGCGTCGAGGTCCCATTGGTGGCGTGTCGGGCCGCGCTGGCCGAGCCGGTTGACGTCGACGATCGCGGTGAGGTTGTCCAGGTGCTCGTGTCCGGCGTGTTCGGCCGCCTCCCAGATGGAGCCCTCGGCGAGCTCGCTGTCGCCGCACAGCACCCACACCCGGTAGCCGATCCGCTCGAGCCGCTTGCCGGACAGCGCCATGCCGACGCCGACGGGCAGGCCCTGTCCGAGGGATCCGGTGGCCACCTCCACCCAGGGCAGCCGCTGCGGTGTCGGGTGCCCTTCGAGGCGGCTGCCCTGGCGGCGGAAGGTGAGCAGTTCCGTCTCGTTGATCGCCCCGGCGGCCTTGTACGCGGCGTACAGCAGAGGCGAGGCGTGGCCCTTGGAAAGGATGAAGCGGTCGTTGCCGGGGTGTTCGGGCCGCTCGAAGTCGTACTGGAGGTGGCGGGCCAGCAGGACGGCCATCAGATCGGCGGCGGACATCGACGAGGTGGGATGGCCGGAGCCCGCCGCGGCGGCGGCGCGCACCGAGTCGACACGCAACTGCCGGGCCAGAGCGGTCAGTTCACGTGTCTTCGTGGTGGTCATGCGATTCCTCCCTGGGAGGTCCGGGCAGGCGGGCGAGTTCCGGGGATGCTGTGTCGAGCGGCACCGACCAGGAGCGCACCAGGCCGAGTTGCACCGCCTGGCGCGGCAGTACGGCGTCGAGGAGCCAGTCGGCGGCGACCCGGACGCGGTTGCCGGGCATGGCGGCCAGGTGGTAGCCGCGGGTGACGGCCCCGGCGAGCGGGCCGGACAGCGGTATGCCGAACGGGTTGGCGGCGGCCTTCACGCCGCCGAGGTCGACGGTGAAGCCGACGGGGCGGTGCCGGTAGGGGCGGCGCTCGCCCATGCCGAGGGACGCGGCGACGTTGCGGCCGGCGACCTTGCCCTGCCGCCAGGCGTGCTGCGCCGTCATGGTCGTGTACTGCCCGGGGTTGTACAGGTCGGGCACCGCGGCCGCGTCTCCGCACGCGAACACGTCAAGGTGTCCCGGCACGTTGAGGAACGGATCGACGAGCAGCCGACCGCGCTCCAGCGGCCGTCCGATGTCGCCGACCAGCGGATCGGGCCGTACGCCCACGCACCAGATGAGGGTGCGGGTGTCCACGAAATCGCCGTCGTCGAGCAGGACCCCGTCCCGTGTGGCCTCCTTCACGGACGTCCGCGTGCGTACGTCGACGCCGCGGGTGCGCAGCACACGGTCGGCGGTGTCGGACAGCCGGCGGTCGAGCTCGGGCAGCACGCGGGGCGCGAGGTCGAGGAGCATCCAGCGGGGCTGTATGCCCTTGCGCAGCGGATGCCTGCGCACCAGTGCGTCGGTGAACAGCTGCCCCTGCGCGGCCACCTCGGTGCCGGTGTAGCCGGCGCCGACCACGACGAAGGTGGTGCGGGCGCGGCAGGTAGCGGGGTCCTGGGCGATCGCGGCGAGCTCCATCTGGCGGGTGATGTGGTCGCGCAGGTACAGCGCCTCGGGCAGTCCGCGGAAGCCGTGTGCGTGCTCGGCGACGCCGGGGACGGGCAGCAGCTTGTTGACGCTGCCGACGGCCAGCACGAGCCGGTCGTACGCCAGCTCGCCCCGCTCGCCCTCCGGGCCCTCGTAGCGGACGGTGCGCCGGTCCAGGTCGATGCCGTCGGCCACGCCCAGCACCAGTCGTACGTGCGGCAGGGTGCCGGAGAGCGAGACGGTGGCGCGGCGCGGTTCGAGGACGCCGGCGGCGACCTGGGGCAGCAGCGGCAGATACAGGAAGTAGTCGGTCGGGTTGAGCAGGGTGATGTCGGTCGTGCCCCGGGTCAGGCGGGACAGGGTGCGGGCGGTCCGGTAGCCGGCGAATCCGGCTCCGACGATCACGACTCGGGATCGGCTCACAGGGGCCTCCGGGACGGTCTTGTCGGGAGTGGGCGGACGGATCGGCGTGCAGGGCGCGGCTGCCGGCTCCGGCGGGCGCGGCCATCCACCGCGGCGGCCACGGGCCGACGGCCGCAGCGCTTCCCGCGTCCCCCGGCAGGGGGTCGGCAAACGTCGCGGGTGCCCGCGGCGGCCCCGGGTTTCCGTCCGTGCCGCCGTGGTTACCCGGGACGCGACCCTCGAGTGGCGCTTGTCGGAGGTGACCCGCCATGGCCGAATACGGCTACTTCATGGCATCGGAGGAGTTCGGCCCGGCGGCCCTCGTGGAGCAGGGGCGGATGGCCGAGCAGGCCGGATTCCAGTCGTTGTGGATCTCCGACCACTACCATCCGTGGAACGACGCACAGGGGCAGAGCCCCTTCGTCTGGTCGGTGATCGGCGCGCTGGCCGATGCGGTGTCGCTGCCGATCGAGACGGCGGTCACCTGCCCCACGATGCGGATCCATCCGGCGGTCGTCGCCCAGGCCGCGGCGACGAGTGCGGTCATGACGGGCGGGAACTTCCGCCTGGGCCTCGGCAGCGGCGAGGCCCTCAACGAGCACATCATCGGCGCCGCATGGCCCCCGGCGCACAAACGCCTCGAGATGCTCGAAGAGGCGATCCTCGTCATACGGGAGCTCTTCGAGGGCACCTGGGTCAACCACTACGGCAAGCACTACACCGTGGAGAACGCACGCCTGTACACCGTGCCCGACGAGCCCGTACCCATCGATGTCTCCGGCTTCGGCCCTCAGGCGACGGCCCTCGCGGCGCGGGTGGCCGACGGCTACATCACGATGATGCCGGACGAGTCGCTGGTGTCCCAGTTCCGCAAGGGCGGCGGGGGCGGCAAGCCGGTGCTAGGCGGTACGAAGGTGTGCTACGGAACGGACCGCGACGCCGCGATCGCCACGGTGCGCCGTCTCTGGTCGAACCAGCTGCTGCCCGGAGAGATGGGCCAGGTGCTGCCCAGCCCGCGCCACTTCGAGCAGCTGGAGCCGCTGATCACCGACGAGATGGTCGCGGAGAACGTGGTGTGCGGCGACGACGTCGAGCAGCACGTCCGGGCGCTGCAGGCGTTCGAGGAGGCCGGGTTCGACCGCATCTACGTGAACCAGATCGGCCCCGACCAGCAGGGATTCTTCGACTTCTACCGCACGAAGGTGCTGCCGCAGCTGCACCGTGGGTGAGTGTCCCTCTGTCCCTCGGTCCTGCCCCACGCTCTCCGCTGGGTGCCGCCGCCTGACAGGATGACGGCGGCCCTCACCCTGCGACGACCGGAGTCACCTTGGTACGCGACCTGCGCAACGTACGCCTGCTGCCGGACGACGACGCCCCGGCGCCGCTCACGCCCGACGACGACTTCCGCCGCACGCCGCTCACACCCGACGAGGAGCGCCGGGCCCGGGCCAACATCCTGCCGCTGCTGGCCCAGGACCTGGCGGACCAGGGGTGGGCACGCTTCCCCGCGTACGAGCCTGAGGAGCGCATCCGGCTGTACGCCCTCGCCCCCGCGCTCACGGAGCACTTCGGCCGCCCGGTGACGGCCGAACCGGAGGACATCACCAGAGTGCTGTTCAGGTTCAGCTAGGTTGTGGGCAGGCGTTCCGCAGGGCGGAACGGGTGGGCACAACCGGCCACGGTCCGCACCAGAACCACGAGCCGACGCCCCGCCAGTACCGCCGCACCGACGGTGAGCCCCACACCCACGCGCCCCCGGTTACGGGACAGCCACTCCTGCGGGCCGCCCGGGAGCGCCTCCCGGTCGAACCGCCCATGCGCACCGTAGTCGTGGCCGTGCGGCCCATCCGCCGGCGCCCACAGGTTGGCCGTTTCGGGCGGCGGCAGGTCCGGAGACTGCTGTGCGTCGTAGCCGGTCCGTGCCAGATAGCGGTCGAGCAGGCCGGGTGCGAGCGCGTTCGCGACGAGGGCGGCGGCGGTGGAGCCACCCACCCAGTACTCGCGGCGCCGCGGGTGCCCGGCCGCGTGGACGATGGCGCGGGCGGCCACTTCGGGCTGATAGACGGGGGCGACGGGCCGCGCCCGGCGCGGCAGCCTGTCCAGGACCCAGTCGAACTGGGGCGTGTTGACCGCAGGCAGCTGCACCATCGTCGTGCGCACCCTGCTCCCCTGGTGCAGCAGTTCACAGCGCAGTGACTCGTTGAAGCCCTGGATGGCGTGCTTGGCGCCGCAGTACGCGGTCTGCAGCGGGATGCCGCGGTAGGCGAGCGCCGAGCCGACCTGGACGATCGTGCCGTGGTCGCGCGGCAGCATGTGGCGCAGGGCCGCCCGTGTGCCCGACACGTACCCCAGATACGTCACGTCAGTGACCCGGCGGAACTCGTCGGCGCTGATCTCCATGAACGGCGCGAACACGCCGGCGAACGCGTTGTTGACCCAGACGTCGATCGGCCCCAGCGTCTCCTCCACCTGCTCCGCGGCGTCCTCGACGGCTTTGGGGTCCGCCATGTCGACGGGCACGACGAGCGCTTCACCGCCGCCGCGCTGCACCTCGTCGGCGGCCGCGGCGAGCCCGTCGCGGCCGCGGGCCAGCAGAGCGACACGGTCGCCCCGGGCGGCGAAGGCGCATGCGGCGGCCCGGCCGATGCCCGCGCTGGCGCCGGTCACCACGACGGTCCTGCGGCTGCGGAGCCTCATCACTCGCCGCCCCTCATCGCTCGATCACTCGCTGAACCTCGTGGCTCTCTAGGCCCGGTGGTGCGGAGCCTCGGGCCCGGTCGCACCGCTGCCCGGGGACGGCGGCACGTCGGGAGCGGCGGGCGGTATCGGCGGCACCGGGGGCGCACCCGTGCCACCCGTGGGCGGTACCACCGGCATGGCGGTGGCGTGCATACGTGAGGAGGTGCCGGGCGTCTCACCGGCCCGCCGGGCTTCGGCGATGCGCTCGGGCGTGGGCCGGGTGGCCGAGGGCCGTGCCGTGTTCCGCAGCACGACGGCGGCAACGGCCAGCAGCGCAGCCGTGATCAGGGCGGCCGCCCAGCCGGGCAGGGCGAGGGCCAGGGCGAGCCCGACGGCCAGTGCGACGGCGGCACCCGCGTACAGCGCCGCGGCCCCGGACGCCGCGTACAGCGCGGCCGTGCGGCGCCGCTTCCTGCTCTGCTCGCGCAGTTCGTCCCGCACGGTCTCGCGGGCGACCTGGGCGAGCTCGTCGACCAGGCCCTTGTCCAGGTGTTCCAGATGATCCAGGCGATTCATGGCGCCCGGGTACCCGGGCGCCACCGCGTGTAACGCCGGCCCGCCGGGTGCCCCGGGGCGCGTGGCGATGACCGGCTCCTGAGCCGGGACGGTGCCGCCCACTAGGGCCGGCCGGAGGAGGATCATCCGAATCGATCTCGTCACCGGCCGGTCCCAACTAGGCTCGCCTGTATGGAGATCCTCGGAACGACGCTTCGCATCTGCGTCGAGGACCTGGAGGCCTCGGTCCCCTTCTATGAGCGGATAGCGGGCAGCAGAGCGCTCCGCTTCGAGCGTGGCGGCGTGTCGGTCGCCGCGGTCGGCTGCTTCCTGCTGATGAGCGGCCCCGAGCACGAGCTCGAGGTGCTGCGGAAGGTTTCGGCGACCATCGCCGTGGAGGACGTCGACGAGGCCCGCGACGTGCTGACCTCCTCGGGCGCCCGCATCCTCGCCGGCCCGCTCCCCACCCCGGCGGGCCGCAATCTGCTGGCCCTGCACCCGGACGGGGCGGTCTTCGAGTACGTGGACCGGCGCACCGTGATGTAGCCGGGGACCGTCACATCAACCGGTCGTCCTCGACGTCCTCGTCGATCTTGATCCGCACCGCGGGCTCGTCCTCGGACCCTGCTTCCGTGTCCGCGTCGAGCTCGGGTTCCTCGTCGCCGAGCGGCTCGGGGATGCCCTCGTCCTCCGGATCGACTCCCGGATCGTGCGGATCGTAGGGCCTGGTCACGGCGACCGCCCCCTTCCGAACGGTCGGGTGTACATGCGGCTCCCGGGTGCCCAGGCCGACGCGAGGTACTCACGATGCGCCCAGCCAGGGGCGCGGGGCCCCGTCGCGGGCGCCGTCGCAAAACCCCTGTGCCCCGGCCGCCCGCGTCGCCTATCGTCGACGCGCTTCCTGCCGGAAGCCCCGGCTCGGCCGGGACGACGAGAACATGACGTGGAGGATGACGGTGCGCTATCGCGAGCTGGGACGCAGTGGACTGTCCGTGTCCGAGATCGGTTACGGCGCGTGGGGTATCGGCGAGTCCAGTTGGGTGGGTGCCACGGAGGACGAGTCCGTGCGCGCGCTGCACCGCGCCATCGACCTCGGCGTGAACTTCATCGACACCGCCCGCGGTTACGGCGAAAGCGAGCGCATCGTCGGCCGCGTCGTCCGCGAGCGGGCCGGCGACGAGGTGCGGGTCGCGACCAAGGTGCCGCCGAAGAACGGCATCTGGCCGGCGCCCGACGGACTGGACCCGGCCGAGATGTTCCCGGGCGAGCACATCCGCGCAAGCCTGGAGACCAGTCTGCGCGCGAGCGGTCTGGACCACTTCGACGTCCTGCAGTTCCACGTCTGGAGCGATGAGTGGGTCGGCCGCGGCGACTGGCTGGAGACGATCGCCGAACTGAAGCAGGAGGGGAAGATCGGCCTGTTCGGCGTCTCCATCAACGACCACCAGCCCGACAACGCGCTCGCGCTCGTACGCAGCGGCGCCGTGGACAGCGTGCAGGTCATCTACAACATCTTCGACCAGGCGCCCGCCGACGCACTGCTGCCCGCCTGCGAGGAGCACGGCGTCGGTGTCATCGTGCGGGTGGCGCTGGACGAGGGCGGTCTCACCGGCCGTATCACCGCCGGCACGACGTTCCCCGAGGGCGACTGGCGCAACCACTACTTCCGCGACGACCGGCCGGCGCAGGTCGAACAGCGGGTGGCCGCGATCGTCGCCGACCTCGGCATCGCCCCCGACGAGATCGCCGAGTACGCGCTGCGGTTCGTGCTGAGTTCGCCGGCGGTCTCCACCGTCATCCCGGGCATGCGGACCGTTCGCAACGTCGAGCGCAACACGGCCCTGAGCGACGGGCGCCCGCTCACCGCCGACCAGCTCGCGGTACTGGCCAAGCACAGGTGGCAGCGCAACTTCTACGCCTGACAGCCGCACGCGCAGCAGCCCGGCGACATCACTGAGAAGGGCCCCTCGTCGCCGGGCTGCCCCGCGGCCCCCGGCGGCCCCCGCGCCCGGTCACGTCGTGCCGTCGGCCGGCAGTTCCAGGCGGAGCTCGTAGCCGCCCTCAGGCGTCGGTCCCGAGGTGACGGTGCCGCCGAGGAGGGCGGCGCGCTGCCGCAAGCCCACCAGGCCGTAGCGCGAGCTGGGCAGGGGAAGAGGGGGCCTGGTCGGTGCGGTGTTGGCGACGGTGACGCGGACGGCGCCGCCCTCGTGGGCGATACGGACCGTCGCGGTGGCGCCGGGGGCGTGCTTGCGCACGTTGGTCAGCGCTTCCTGGACGGTGCGGTAGATGGCGCGCTGAACGGTCGGCGGAAGGCTGCCGGGCAGGTCCGTCACCAGCTCGGCCTCGATGCCGCTGCTGTCGACCAGCCGCTGGAGATCGGCGAGGGACGGCTGCGGAGTCAGCTCCGTCAGGCGGCCCCCCGAGTCGCGCAGGACGCTGACCATGTGCCGCAGCTCGTCCAGGGTCTGCACGCTCAGCCGCCGGATCGTCGCCGCCGCCTGCTTGGCCTCCGCGTCCCGCGTACCGACCTGGAGCGCCCCGGCCCGCACCGCGATCAGGCTCACCTGGTGGGAGACCACGTCGTGCATTTCCCGGGCGAGCTGCGCGCGCTCCTTGGCGAGCACGGCCTGGGCGGTCAGCAGCCGCTCGTGGTCGCGGGCCTCGGAGATCTCGGCCAGCCTCAGCGACAGGTCGCGCCGGACCTGGACGAGCTGGCCCAGGAACACGGGCGCCGCCGCCGTCGCCAGTGTGTAGCCCAGGGTGATCAGAGTCGGCGGGTGGAAGAGGTCGAGGCGCGGCGACGGCCACGAGGTCATATCGCCGAACGTGAACGCCAGGGCGCACACGGCCAGCAGGATGCGGCTTCGGCTGAGCGAGGCGAGCGTGAACAGCGCCGCCAGCGCGGCGAAGATGGCGTCGGAGAGCATGACGGCGGGCAGCGTGAGCAGAAAGGTCAGCAGCGGCAGGCGCCGGCGCAGCAGCAGCGCGGAGGCGGCGGTGAGGGCGCAGCTCATGCGCAGCGACGCGGCAGGGTCGACGTTGACCCACACGTCGCCCAGCGCCGCGGCGACGAGCGTTGCGTCCAGCAGCGGGGCGGTCAGCCGGCGCGGGATCATCCCGTCTCCTCGTCCCGCGGCGGCTTGAGGAGGCCGGCCCGTTCGGCGAGCAGGGCCGCCTGCACGCGGCCGCCGACCTCCAGCTTCGTGAGGATGGCGCTCACATGGTCCTTGACCGTGCCGGTGCTCAGGTGCATCCGGGTGGCGATGTCCGTGTTGGACAGCCCCTCGGCGATGAGGACGAGGACGTCCCGTTCGCGGTCGGTCAGCTGGTCGAGGCCCCGGGCCGCGGTCTCCTGGCTGCCCGCCCCCAGATAGCCGTCCACGACCGTCCGGGTGACCTTGGACGACAGTACGGTGCCGCCGTCGGCGAGGGCGCGGACCAGGAACGGCAGCTCCTCGGGGTCGGTGTCCTTGAGCAGGAACCCGGCGGCGCCCGTGCGGAGTGCCGTCTCCACGTACTCGTCCATGTCGAAGGTCGTGAGCATGGCCACCACCGGCGGCTCGGGAAGGCAACGAAGGTCGGTCAGGACGGTAAGCCCGTCCACGTCCGGCATCCTGATGTCCAGCAGCACGACGTCGGGGTGCGTCTCCCGCACCGTCGCCACGGCCTGGCCGCCGGGCACCGCCGCGACGACCTCGATGTCGTCCGCCGCGTCGAGGATGTGCTGGAAGCCCGTACGGATCAGGGCCTCGTCGTCGACCACCACTACCCGGATCACGTGTGCTCCAGTCGCCGTCGGACCACTGTCCGATTCGTACCACGCGGGGGGCCGCTCCGCGGCTGCCCGACACCCCGGTCCGGCCGCCCGGCGGGGCCGGACCGGCCAGTCGGCGGGGGCGGTTCCGGACACTTGCCGGATGGTTGAAGCCACATGTTTCGCGGACCCTTGAGGACATGACGCACGACGCATCAAGGGCCGTGCCGTCCGGGACGACGCCCCGCCGCCCGGGCAGGCGGCCCCGCCCCGACCACCCGGCACCGTGCCGGGCTGGGAAGGAGGTCGGTCATATGGCGGTTCACCTGGTACTTCTGTGTGCGAGCACCTGGGACGCCGCGAGGGATGCGGTCTTCGGCGACGGCGCTTTGAACGAGCGTGCCCTGCTCGAGGCAGGCGCCGCCCGGGCGCTCCCCCTGTACTCACCGGCCGTCCGTGCGCCGTCGGCCCGCTGCGCGCAGCTTGCCGACGCCCTCGGTCTGGAGACCACCGTCGAGCCCGCGCTGCGCGGCCTCGACTACGGAGAGTGGACCGGCCGCACCGTCGGCGACGTCGTCGCCGACGACCCCTACGGGTACCACGCATGGCTCACCGACCCGGATGCCGTGCCCCACGGAGGCGAGTCCATACGGGGCCTGTGCCGCCGGACGGCGAACTGGCTGAACGGCATGGAACCCGACACGGGCCACGCGCTGGCCATCGTCGAAGAAGCCGCCGTCCGGGCCCTTCTCCTCCACGCTCAGGGCGCACCGGCACGTGCCTTCTGGCATGTCGACGTACCGGCCCTGTCCACGGTCCGCCTCACACCGAGCGGCCACTCCCGGACCATCAGGCTCGAACCGGTCCTGCGCTACGTGAGCGACGGGCACGGGGCGGCCGACGCGGTCGTCGGCGCGTCCTGAGGCCCATCGGCGCTCGCTGAGCCTCACAGGGGCGGAGCCTCACGGGCGCCCGCTGAGACCGAGGCTCAGCGGCGCCTGCTGAGGAAGAGGGCCGTCATCGTGCTCGTCTGCGGCACCATCGTGGCTGGTCGCGCCCACGCGGCGGAGCCGCATATGTCACAGCCCCGCGCCCCTTTGGGGCGCGTGCCCCGTACGGACGACGTCAGCCCCGGACGACCGGCAGCCTGAGGACGCCCGTGTCCTCCGGCGAGCTCCTCACCGTGACCGGCTTGATGCCCCTGTTGCCGAAGTACGCGTCGTCGCTCGCCGCGATGACGAACTCGAGGCGGTGCCCCTCCTCGTAACGGTGCACGATGCCCGGCAGGGTCACCGTGAAGCTCCTCGTGACGTCCGGGACCCGCACCGGCGCGACGAGACGGTGCACCAGCGTCTTCGTACCGTCGGGCGCGACGTCGTACAGCTTGGCGAAGAGGACGAGCTTGTCCGCCGCGTCGCCCGAGTCCTGCACACGTTCGGCCGCGGGTGAGACGACCCTGAGGGCGGCCCTGGGCGCGCCTACGACGTCGACGGGCTCCGTGAGCGGTTCGCTGGTCCAGCCGAGGTAGGTGCCCTTGATGTCGTACGGGTCCGGGTCGCTCACGCCGATGACTCCGGCCAAGGAGCTCTCGGAGTGGCTCGTGGGCGTCAGCAGGTTGGCGTAGACGCGGCTGCCGCGCGCGACCTTGCTGCGGTCGTCGACGAGCTTGCCGTCACCCGACAGATACAGCGTCCGGTTCAGTGCAGGCACCTGGGACGCCGTGCCGTACGTGGTGCCGGGGTCGTCGATCCAGTCGCGGTAGTAGGCGAGAGCCGGTCCGGTGTCGACGTCCTTCTTGTGGTGCAGATAGCGGTCGAACCACGCGAGGATGCGCCTGCCGACGTAACTCGTCTCCAAGTTCCCCTGGCTCAGGTTGAGTTCACCTGAGGCCGGGTCGGTGAGGCCGCCGCTGTGGCCCCAGGACTGCCAGATCATCTTGGTGGCGACGCCGTTCGCCTTGAGTGTGCGGTACGTCGCCTCGGCCTCGTTGAGGTTGAAGAGGCTGTCGGCCTGGCCCTGGACGAGCAGCGTCGGGGCCTTGACCTGGTTCAGATACGAGACGGGTGACACGCTGCGGGCGTATGCGAGCAACTGCCGCGTCCTGTCGGCGGGATAGCTGCCGGAGTTGAGCGTGCGGACCGTCTCGCAGGCCTCGCTGACGAAGTGCAGGCAGGTGAGGGAGTTGATCCGGGAGGGATCGAGGCTGGGGGCGAGCAGCGGCTGCCCTTCCCCGATGGCGTAGAAGCCGTTCGTCCACTGCCACTTGAACGCCCCGGGAACGCCGGCCGCGCCCACCGCGTTGTTCGGGTCGAGCGAGTACGCCAGGTCGTTCCAGGTGATCAGCGGGACGAGGGCGTCGACGCGGTGGTCCACGGCGGCGGTCGCCATCTGGATCGCGCCGCCGTAGGAGCCGCCGACCATGCCGACGCGCGGGTCGCCGCTGCCGTCCTGGGTGACGTAGTCGGCCTTCGTCCCGTCGTCCGCGGCTCGCTTGCCCGCGAGGAAGTCGACGAGCTGCGAGGCGGCCTGGCCGTCGATGCGGGGGTCGTCGAGCGAGACCAGGCAGCCGGAGTTGCCGAAGCCGAGCCCGGAGTAGACGAGACCGACATACCCGCGGGCCGCGAACGCCTTGCCGATCGCGTCCGTCGAGCCGTCCGACTTGCTGCCGCCGAAGCCGTTGGTGGCGAGGACGGCAGGCGCCGTGTGGCTGCCGTCCACCCCGGCAGGCCGGTACAGGTCGGCGTCGATGGTGCAGGTGCGCCCTCCGGCCTGCACCGTGAACTTCAGTGGCGTGACGGTGTACTGGCCTGTCGCGCTTGCGGCCGCAGGCGCCGTGAGTGCGAGCGGGGCGGCCAGGGCTGCGCTGACGGCCAAGGCGAGGGGCGCCCGGGAACGGGACCGGGACGGGGTCAGGGACGCGCGGGATCTGGGCACGGCACGGGACACGGGTTCCTCCACGCTGAGGACGACTACCGACCGGTAAGTACCGGCCCGCGTCATGCTCGGGCACGTGTCATAGACGGGTCAACGACCGGACGAAGGATTCTTGTCGGAGATTCGGTAGAGGACGGAGATTCCGTAGAGCACGAAGATTGGGTAGAGGCCGGCCGGCTACACCAGCGCCGGCACATCCAGCGTCAGAGTCCCGGCGTCCGCATTCAGTTCGGCCGCCACCCCGAACGGAACCGTCAACGCCCCCTCGCAGTGCCCGAATCCGAACTCCTCCACGACCGGCACCCCGAGCCCGCCCAGCCGGTCGGCGAGGACGGCCCGTACCTCCTCGGGCGGCCCGCACTCCACCCACGACCCGAGCGCGATCCCGGCGACGCCGTCCAGCCAGCCGGCGCGCAGCAGCTGCGTGAGGATCCGGTCGATGCGGTATGCCTCCTCACCGATGTCCTCGATCATGAGGATGCCGCCGGCCGCTGAACGGCGCGCGAACGGTGTGCCGAGGTCGGCGGCGAGCAGGCTGACGCACCCGCCGAGGGTGACGCCGTGGGCGCGGCCGGGTACCAGGGCCGTGCCGGGCGACGAGATGGTCCGGACGCTCTCGGGCTCGAAGAGCGTGGCCCGCAGATGCTCCTGCGCCCGCGTGTTCTTGAGGAAGTCGACGCCCGCGACCATCGGCCCGTGCAGCGTGACGAGCCCCGTCCGTATCGCGAACGCCTCGTGCAGCGCCGTGATGTCGCTGAACCCGAGGAACACCTTGGGGCCCGCGGCGCGCATCGCGTCCCAGTCGAGCAGGTCCACCATGCGCTGGACGCCGTAGCCGCCGCGGGCGCACAGCACGGCGTCCACGGAGCGGTCGCACCAGGCGTTCTGCAGGTCGGCGGCCCGGTTCTCGTCCGTGCCCGCGAGGTAGCCGAACTCGCGGTGCCGGCCCAGGACATGAGGACCCACGACGACGTCCAGGTCCCAGGCCCGCAGGATGTCCACACCGGCTTGCAGCCGTTCCTCGGGGACCGGCCCGCTGGGCGCGACAACGGCGACACGGGCGCCGGGGGCGAGCCGGGCGGGGCGCGTCAGAGGGATCACGCGGAGGACTCCGTATCAGGTGCTGGACGGCAGGGACGGTTCACTTGTTGAGCTCCACAACCGGTATGCCGGGCACGTCGAGGCCGAAGACCTGGGCGTACAGGGAGAGTTCGGACTCGAGGGCGCGGATCATGGTGTCGGCGCGCCGGAACCCGTGCCCCTCGCCCTCGAAGGGGATGTACGCGTGGGGGACGCGCCGCCCCTCGATCCGGGCGAGGAACCGCTCGCACTGGGCGGGCGGGCAGATCACGTCGTCCAGTCCCTGCAGCAGCAGGAAAGGCGCGGTGATCCGGTCGGCGTGCTCCAGCGGGGACCGCTCCGCGTACCGGCCGGGCACCTCGGCGAGCGGCCCGATCAGCGACTCCAGGTACCGGGACTCGAAGTCGTGGGTCTCCCCGGACGCCCATCCGGCGAGGTCCAGGACGGGATAGATGACGGTGCCGCAGGCGTAGACGTCGGTGCTGGTCAATGAGGCGGCCGCCGTCCAGCCGCCCGCGCTGCCGCCGCGGATCGCGAGCCGTTTCCGGTCGGCGGTGCCCTCGTCGGCGAGGGCGAGGGCGACGGCCGCGCAGTCCTCGACGTCGACGACGCCCCACTGTCCACGCAGCCGGTTGCGGTACGCGCGCCCGTGCCCGGTGGATCCGCCGTAGTTGACCTCCGCGACGCCGATGCCGCGGGACGTGAAGTAGGCGATCTCCAGGTCGAGGACGAGCGGGGAGCGGCCGGTGGGGCCGCCGTGCGCCCACACCACGTAGGGCGGCAGCTCGTTGCCGGGCGCGACATGGCCGGGGTGGTGGGGCGGATAGACGTGGGCGTGGATGTCGCGGCCGTCGGGCCCGGTGAAGGTGCGGATCTGCGGTTCGGGGTAGTACGCGGGATCCACCGGGTCCTTGTGCGCGGCACCGATCACCAGGGCGTGTCCGGTGCCGGTGTCCAGTTCCACGACCTCGTACGAGCTGCGGGGGCCGGCGGCGACGCCGAGGACACGGGTGTCGTGCGCGGAGAGGCTCGGTGCCCATTCGGTCCAGGGGCCTGCCGTGTCGACGATCTCGCCGGTCTCCGGGTCGAGTACGCCGAGGGCGGTGGCGCCGCGGCCGTGGACGACGGCGATGAGTCCGCTGTCGAGCGGCGCGAACCACCTGAGGCCGATCTTCCACAGTGGACCGCCGAACTCCTCGTCGCGCGGGCAGAGCGGGGTGACCCCGCCGCCGTCGGGAGCGGCCCGGTACAGGTTCCACCAGCCCGAACGGTCGCTCGCGAACAGCAGCCGCCCGTCGGCGTCCCACTCCACCTGCGGGATGGACTCCTCAGGGCCGCCCGCGACAGCGACCGGGTCCCCGAACGTGCCCTGCGCGGTGACCTCCGCGAGGAGGATATCCGTGCCGTCCCACGGCATCCGGGGGTGGTCCCAGGCCAGCCATGCGGCGCGGGTGCCGTCGGGACAGAGGCGGGGGCCGGTGACGAACCGGTGCCGGTCGTCGGAGAGTTCGCGCACGGCTACCCGGTCCTCGGCGGCCGATCCGTCGAGCGGCACCGCGGCGATGACCCGCCGCACATCGGCAGGCCCGTCCCCGGTGAACTCCTCCCGTACGCACCAGACCTCTCCCCGGTCGAGGTGCACGCTCGGATCGGCCCAGCGCAGGCCGCCGCCGACCGGCGAAACGGGCGTGAGCGGGCGCGGCCCGTCACCCGGGGCGTCGGGCTCGTACGCGTACAGCCGCTGGTCCGCGAAGTCGGCGAACACCAGCAGGGGTCCTTCGGGGCGCTCGGCGGCGGCCCAGGGCTGACCGCCGTACTCGATGACGCGGCTACGGACGTTCCAGGGGGCGGGCAGCACCGACTCCTCGCGGGCGTCCGCCCGTCGCCGCACCAGCGCGCGGCGTCCGCCCTCCTCGGGACGCGGCTCGGTCCACCATGCCTCTGCCCCGACCCAGCCCACGTACTCGGGCTGCCCGTCGTGCGCGGCGGCCAGGTCGGCGCCGATCGGCGACGGCCACGATCCGTACGGCCGGGTCTCCGCCATGTCCCCCACTCCCCTAGGCCGTTCGCAGAAAGCGGTCCAGGACGCGGACGCCGAAGTGCAGCGCATCGACAGGTACGCGCTCGTCCACGCCGTGGAAGAGGGACCAGTAGTCGAAGCCCTCGGGCAGCTTCAGCGGCGCGAAGCCGTAGCCGGTGATGCCGAGCCGGGAGAACTGCTTGGCGTCCGTGCCGCCCGGCATGCAGAACGGCACCACACGCCCCGCGGGCGCGAACTCCTCGACGGCGGACCGCATCGCGGCGAACAGCGCCGAGTCGACGGGCGCCTGGAGGGCCACCTCGCGGTGGTGGAACTCCCAGTCGACGTCGGGCCCGGTCAGCTTGTCGAGGGTGGCGCGGAACTCGTCCTCCGTACCCGGCAGATAGCGGCCGTCGATGTAGGCGGTGGCCTCGCCCGGGATGACGTTGATCTTGTAACCGGCGTCCAGCATGGTCGGGTTGGAACTGTTGCGCAGTGTCGGCTCGACGAGCCCGGCCGCCCTGCCGAGCCGTTCGACGAGGGCGTCCGCGTCGAAGGACTCGTCGTCGACGTCGAGCGGCCGGCCGTCGATCGTGTCGATGCCGTACAGGGCGGCGAGTTCGCGCAGGGCGGCCTTCACCGTCGGGGTGAGCCGCAGCGGCCACGGGTGGGCGCCGATGTCCAGGACCGCTTGCGACAGTCGCATGATCGCGTTCTCGCGGTTGGTCTTCGAGCCGTGCCCGGCGCGTCCGCGCGCGGTGAGCTTGAGCCAGGCGGTGCCCCGCTCTCCCGCCGCGATCGGGTACAGCTCATTGCCCTGACCGTCGTGGAAGGTGAACGCGCCGGACTCGCTGACGCCCTCCGTGCAGCCCTCGAAGAGGCCGGGGTGCTCGTCGGCGAGGAAGCCGGAGCCATCGGCGGCGCTGGCCTCCTCGTCTGCGGTGAAGGCGATCACGATGTCGCGCCGGGGGCGTATCCCCGCTCGCGCCCACCGGCGTACGACCGCGAGGATCATCGCGTCCATGTTCTTCATGTCGACCGCGCCGCGGCCCCAGACGACGCCGTCGCGGATCTCCCCGGAGAACGGGTGCACGCTCCAGTCCTCCGCCTGCGCGGGCACCACGTCCAGATGGCCGTGGACGAGCAGCGCGTCAGCGGACGGATCCGTGCCTTCGAGGCGCGCGACCACGTTCGTACGGCCCGGAGTGCGCTCGAGCAGCACCGGCTCCAGGCCCGCCCCGGCCAGCTGCTCCGCCGCGTACTCGGCTGCGGGCCGCTCCCGGCAGTCGCCGCCGCCCCGGTTGGTCGTGTCGATCCGGATGAGGTCGGACGTGAAGGTGACGACCTCGTCCAGCGCCTGCCGGTCCACCTGGCCGGGCACCTGGTCAGCCTGGTCTGCCACCTGCTGGTACGCCTGGTCAGCCATACTGCTCCTCCATCGCGGCCGAGACGATCGTGGTGACCGCCTTGAAGGTGCGAATCGTCTCGTACATGGTCTCGTGCGTGTAGGCCACCTTCCGCTCGCCGGAGATGGCCACGCCCGGCACCACCGTCGCCGCCATCGACAGATGATCGGCGTCGAACTCCAGCTCCACGGTGAACGGGCCGCCCTGGACCGGCTCATGGCGCGCGGCCAGCGCCGCCGCATGTTTCGCGGCGCCCCTGATCTCGGCGGCGGTACGCGCGGGCGTCCGGCACACCGCCGCGTACCGCGACACATGGTCCTTGACGGCCACCTTGAGCGCCCCCGGTGCGTACCCGAGGGCGTCCTCGCAAGTCAGGTCGTCACCAGTGACGAGCACCACCGGCACACCGAACTCGGCGACCACATGCGCGTTCAGCAGACCCTCACTCGCCCGGACCCCGTTGAGCCACACGCCGGTGATCGAGTTGGCGAGGTAGGTGTGCGCGAGGACGCCCTCCATGCCCGCCCCGGTGTGGTACCCCACGAACGCCACACCGTCGACGTCGCCGCGCTGCACGCCCTCGACCATGGACAGTTCCTTGTGCCGGCCCGTCAGCATCTGCGCCCGTTCGTCCAGCCGCTCGAGGAGCAGATTGCGCATGGTCCAGTGCGCCTCGTTGATGAGCACCTCTTCGGCTCCGCCGTCGAAGAACCCGAGCACGGCGGCGTTGACGTCCGAGGTGAACATCGAGCGGCACCGCTCCCACTGGGCGGTGCCCGGCAGCACATCGGCCGGCCAGGTCACGCCCGTGGCACCCTCCATGTCGGCGCTGATGAGGATCTTCATGTCGCGTCACGTTACGCGCCGTGAGGGAAACCGGCCAGGACACGACAGGAGGCTCCGCCCCGGTATACGAGGGGCCCGAGAACGCGTCGAACCGGCGGCGCGGAGCCGTCTGCGTGAACCGTGGAGACGCCCTCTCCGTGTCGGCCACACCGGCCCGGGCGATGCCTGTCAGATGGTTACGGTCCGCCCGCCGACCCTCGCTGTGCGCACATGGGCACATGAGCACGTGGTGAGCACCCCGGCACAAGAGGACGACGTGGTGAGCACGCCCCCTTCGGCCGCACCCCCACGCAGGCGACGGGGCGTCGCCGTCTGCCGCCGGGCCGACGGGAAGGCCGCCGGGCCACCCCGCACATACACGCCACAGAGAAGGGAACTCCATGACCAGCAACACCGAGACCGGCGAGGTCACGGGTACGAAGGACAAGGACTACAACCTGATCTGGTACGTCGAGGCGTGCCTGAACAACGCTCTGCGGCTGGAGACGTACATCAAGGACGCCGAACGCGAGAACGACACCGAGGTCGTGGAGCTGTTCCGCAAGGCCCAGTCCGACAGCCGGAAGGGCGCCGAGATGGGCAAGCAGCTGCTGCGTACCCGGCTCGGCTGACACCGCACCTCAGGGGGCAGGCCGGCCGGGACGGTGAGCCGACCGGCCTGCCCCGCCACCTGCGAGGGAGTGCCCCGTGATGAGCACGTCATCCTGGTCCACCATCGCCCAGGTCCGCATCCTCGACGGCAGCGCGCCGGCCAGGGACGCGGTACGGACCGCGATCACTCGCTCGTTCGAAACGCTCGAGGTTCCCGTGGGCGCCGCAGGGGCGGGGGCGGCAGCGCGGGCCGAGCAGCCCGCCGGAGCCGCAGCGGAACGGCCGTCCGGTGTCGCGGCCGGACGGCCCGTCGGCGCTGCCGCCGACCAGCCCTTCGGGGTCGAAACAGCGGGCAGGCGTTTCTCCGCCGGCCGTGCTCCTCTCGCGCCCGCGGGCTCCGGCCGGGCGACCGTCGAGCTCGTGGGCGACGTCGACGCGGTCGACCGCGTGGCCGCCGTGCTCAGCGCCGAGTTCGTCACGGAGCACGTCTTCGAAGACGCGACGACCTTGACTCTGCTCGTCCACGCGGACGAGCACAGGCCGGGACTGCACACCGGACCGTAGGCCGTCCGCCCGTCCGCCCGTCCCCCCGTCCGCCCGTCCGCCCGTCTGGCCGTCTGGCCGTCCGGAGGGTCGGCGGGCCCGCGGGTCCGCGGATCGGCGGGTCGGCGGGTCGCAGGAGCACGCGTCACCGGTACGGGATCGCAGATCGGACGGAACGTTCAGTCTTCGTGCCCGAGTTGCAGGTCCCGCTCCGTACGCCCGCCCGCCGCGACCCGGAGAACCGTGGCCACCGGCGGATAGCCCGCCGCGATCACCGTGTACTCGCCCGAGGACAGGTCGACGAACCGGAACGTTCCGTCGTCGCCGGTCGTCAGCGTGTCCACCACGTTGCCCGCCGCGTCGAGCAGGGTCACCCGGGCGTCCGCGACGGGACGTCCGTCACCCGCGCGCACGGTGCCGCGCAGCACCGCTCCCCCGGCGAGTTCGACGTCCTGGCGGGTTTCGCGCGACGCCTGTACGGAGACGGGCAGGGCGACCGGCCGGAAGGCGGGCGCACTCGCGGCCAGGGTGTACTCGCCGGCCACCAACTCCGTGATCACATAGCTGCCTTCACGCCCGCTGCGGGTGGTGGCGACGACCTCGCCGTGCACGTTGGTGAGCGTGACGACGGCGTCCCGCACCGGCGCGCCGTCGGCGGTCAGCACACTGCCCGCGAGCCGCCCGGCGCCGCCGAGCACCACGTCGAGCTCGACGGGCCGTTCGCCGACGGTCACCGACACGGCCTGCGGCTGGTGGCCCCCGGCCGCGGCGATCAGGACGTACGAGCCGGAGCCGGGCGTCGACAGCGCGTACCGCCCGTCGTCGCCGGTCGCGCCCCGCCCGATCTGCCGGCCACCGACGTCGATGAGGGTGAGTGCGGCGCGCGGGACGGCGGTGCCGTCGGAGTGCTGCACCAGGCCGCACACGGGCACCCCGGCGGCGTAGGCGGAGCGCGCCTGCGGGACCTGGGCGGCGGAGGACGGCTCGGCGACAGGGCTCTGAGGGGGCGGTGCACTGGACAACAGGGGTGTCTCCTTGAGGAAGCAGGCGATCAGCAGGCCGAGCACGAGCACCGGCACGAGATAGAGGAAGATCCGCGGCATGGCGTCGGCGTAGGCCTGGATGTAGCCGTCGCGCAGTGCGGCGGGCATCGCGTGGACGAGGCCCGGGGTGATGGACTGCGGGTCCGGCAGGTCCGCGCCGGACGGAAGGCGGTCGGCGAGCGCGTCGGCGAGCCGGTCGGCGAAGAGGGTGCCGAAGATGGCGGCGCCGACGCTGCCGCCGATCTGCCGGAAATAGTTGTGGGCGCTGGTGGCGGTGCCGAGGTCGGCGGCGGGCACCGCGTTCTGCACGGCGACGATCAGCACCGGCAGGACGAGCCCGATGCCCGCGCCGAGCACGGCCATCCAGACGCTGTAGTGCAGCTGAGGCGTGTCGGTCTCGAGCCGGGACAGCAGCCACATGCCGGCGACGGACAGGGCCCCGCCGAGGATGGGGTAGATCCGGTAGCGGCCCGTACGGCTGATGAGCTGTCCGGAGACGATAGACGCGCCGACGATGCCGCCCATCATCGGCAGCATCAGCAGCCCGGACTCGGTGGCGCTCACCCCGTCGACCATCTGCAGGAACGTCGGCAGATAGCTGGCCGCGCCGAAGAGCGCGACGCCGACGACCATGCCGACCAGGCTGGTGAGGGCGAACACCGGGTCGCGGAACAGCCGTAGCGGGATGAGGGGTTCGGGTGCGAAGTGCTCGGCGACGACGAACAGCAGGGCCGCACCGACGGCTCCGGCGCCGAGTCCGATGATCATGCGCGAGTCCCAGGCGTACTCGGTGCCGCCCCAACTCGTCAGCAGCACGAGGCACGTGGAGGCCCCGCTGAGGAACAGCGTGCCGAGCACGTCGAGCCGCGGCCTTGTCGCGGGCTTCGGCAGCTTCAGTACGACGGTGACGACGGCGAGCGTGACGAGCCCGAAGGGCACGTTGAAGTAGAAGCACCAGCGCCAGGAGAGGTGGTCCGTGAAGTAGCCGCCGAGCAGCGGTCCCGCGACCGATGCGAGGCCGAACGCGGCCCCGATGAGGCCCATGTAGCGGCCGCGGTCGCGGGGCGGCACGATGTCGGCGATGATCGCTTGTACGCCGATCATGAGCCCGCCGGCGCCCACGCCCTGGACGGCGCGGAACGCGATGAGCTCGTCCATGGACCGCGACCAGCCGGCCAGCGCGGAGCCGACGACGAAGACCACGATGGCGAACTGGAAGACGCCCTTGCGTCCGAAGAGGTCGCCGAGCTTGCCGTAGACGGGCAGTCCGATGGTGGCAGTGAGCAGATACGCGGTGATGGCCCAGGACATCTTGTCGAGGCCGTGCAGCTCTCCGACGATCTTCGGGAGCGCGGTGGCGACGATCATCTGCTCGAGTGCGGCTAGCAGCAGCGCGAGCATCAGCGCGAAGAAGACCGTCCGGACGCGGTGCGCGCCGAGCTCGGCAGCGGGTGCGGGATCCGGTCCCGGTGTCTGCCCGGGTGTCTCTCCGGTTAAGGGTCCCGTCGTGGCCGACGGGCCGTCCGGGGGCGCCGGCGACGGCTGGACGGCGTTCGTCCGCCCGTCCTGCTCGGCGCCCTTCGCCAGTGCCGTCCCGCCCACGTCTCCGCTCCCCTCGTCGCGCTTGCGCCGCCCATTTCTCGCATTACGCGACAACTACGAGCAAGCACGACGAGTCACCCGTGAACCGGGCACGGCGCATGTCATCGCCGGTCGGAGCCCTACGGCGTACGACTGAGCCAGACGGAAAACCACTCGAAACGGTGAGAGTCAGAGCAACTCGTACGAGCTAAGCGACGGACGGTCGGCGTTGCGGGGGGCTACTTCTCCACCTCGGCCGCGAGCTTCGCCAGCACCGCGTCGTAGATCCGGCCGAGCCCCTTGGGCGCGAACGTCTTCTCGAAGAAGCCGCCGATGCCGCCCGCACCCTGCCAGACCGTGGTCACGACGACGCGCGACTTGCCCTCACCGGCCGGGGTCACCCGCCAGGTGGTGACCATCGAGGAGTTGCGGTCCTTCTCGACGAGTTCGCCGTCAGTCGGCTCGGTCACGTCGAGCAGGCAGTCGCGGACGCGCTTGCTGGTGGCCTGGAGCTTCCAGTGGACGAGGGTGCCCGCGCCGTCCCCGCCCTCGCGCACCTCGTACTCGCTGAAGTGCTCGGGCAGGATCCTCGCGCGCGTACCGCTGTAGTCGGCCAGGGCGTCGAAGACGTCGTCCGGCTGGGCCGCGATGATGCGCTCCGTGGTGGCCTCGACCTGCGCCATTGCACTTCCTCCAGGACTCGGTGTTGCAGGGGTTGCGATCAGCCAACCACCCCTGGACCGAGTGGCCCAAATCGGGGTGGTGCATGCCGGTCCGCCACCCCTCCACCAGCCCGCCGCCCGGCCGTGCCGGCACCGGGTCGCACGATCAAGGGAACACGTGTTCTATTCTGTGCCCAGTGCTACCGAGGAGGGTTCATGCGCTGGGAGAACCTCACCGACGGCTCCGCCGGGGACCAGGCCCGCGACGCCGCGCTGTTCGGCACGGACGTGGTGACAACGCGCACCTTCGACACCCCGGAGTTCCGCGGCATCACGTTCCACGAGATCCGGGCCCGCTCGATCATCAACCGCGTCCCCGGCGCGTCCCGCATGCCCTTCGAGTGGACGGTGAACCCGTATCGGGGCTGCACGCACGCGTGCGTGTACTGCTTCGCGCGCAAGACGCACAGCTATCTCGACCTCGACACCGGAATCGGCTTCGACACCCAGATCGTGGTGAAGGTCAACGCCCCGGAGCTGCTGCGCCGCCAGCTCGCGTCGCGCCGGTGGCACGGCGACCACATCGCGATGGGCACGAACGTGGACTGCTACCAGCGTGCGGAGGGCCGCTACCGGCTGATGCCGGGCATCATCTCGGCCCTGACCGACCACGCGAACCCGTTCTCCATCCTCACCAAGGGCACGCTGATCCTGCGCGACCTGGATCTGCTGTGCCGGGCCGCCGCCGTGACCGACATCGGCGTCTCCGTCTCCGTCGGGTTCACGGACCACGAGCTGTGGCGCACTGTGGAGCCGGGTACGCCCGCGCCGGAGCGGCGCCTGGACGTCGTACGCACCCTGAGCGAGCACGGCATCGGCTGCGGGGTGCTGATGGCCCCGGTGATCCCCTTCCTCGGCGACCACCCCGACCAGCTGCGCGCGACCGTCCGGGCGATCGCCGCGTCCGGCGCGACCTCGGTGACACCGCTCGTGCTGCATCTGCGGCCGGGGGCGCGCGAGTGGTTCATGGCGTGGCTGGGGCAGCACCATCCGCATCTGGTACCGCGGTACGGGCGGCTGTACGCGGAGGGTGCGTACGCGCCCAAGTGGTACCAGCGGCGGATCACCCGTCAGGTGCACGAGTTCGCGGAGGAGTTCGGGATCGGCCCGTCACGCGCGCGTGCGGCACGCCGCATCCCCGTGCCGGAGCCGGTGCCCGAGCCCGTCGCCGGACCGACGCAGCTGACCCTCCTCTGACGTGCCCTGACAGCATGTCACCACCGGTGGTCATAAACATGACGTGAACCAAGGCGCCTGCCGATCGGGTCAATTCTTCGCTGATCACGTCATTTCTTTTCAGAACGCCTTCTTCAAGCAGGACTTTCTAGGACGATGCGGTGGGCCGTGGCGCTTACGGCCCTTAACCCCCCGCAGTCCTGGGAGGCTCGATTGAAGAAAAGAGCTGCTGCTCTGTGCGGCGTCGCCGCCGTGGCAGCTGGGATGATCACGGCGGTCCCGGCCGGCGCGACCGCGGACTCCGCCACCGCGTCCCACACCACCCAGACCACCAAGCCCCAGAGGCTCACCTGGAAGAAGTGCGGCAACGAGAACTACCCGACGCTGCAGTGTTCGTCGGTGAAGGTGCCGCTGGACCACTCACGGCCGGGCGGGCGGCAGATCACCCTCGCGCTGTCCCGTGTTCCGCACACCGCGAAGACGTCCCAGGGCCCGCTGCTGGTCAACCCGGGCGGCCCCGGCGGCAGCGGTCTGACACTGGCCGGCTTCGTCGCCAAGTCGCTGCCGGAGAAGGTGGCCGCGCAGTACGACGTCATCGGTTTTGACCCGCGTGGCGTGGGCGACAGCGAGCCCGCGCTGAACTGCCGCCCGGGCCACTTCGACGCGGTACGGCCCGACACCGTCCCGTCGACCGCGGCGATCGAACGCGCCAACCTGAACCGGGCCCGGGCCTTCGCGAAGGCGTGCGCCGACAAGTACGGCGACGTGCTGCCGTTCATGGACACGACCAGCGCGGTCAAGGACATCGACGCGATCCGCGGCGCGCTCGGGGCGTCGAAGATCAACTACTTCGGCTACTCGTACGGCACCTACCTGGGCGCGGTCTACGGAAAGCTGTTCCCGCACCGCGTACGCCGCATGGTGCTCGACTCGGTCGTCGACCCCACCGGCGTCTGGTACGAGGACAACATCCAGCAGGACTACGCCTTCGACGCCCGCCACAAGGCGTTCATGGCCTGGATCGCCAAGCACGACGCGACGTACAAGCTCGGCACCGATCCCGCGCTGATCGAGGCCAAGTGGTACGCGATGCGCACCGCCCTCGCCAAGAACCCCGCGGGCAAGAAGGTCGGGGCGTCCGAGCTCGAGGACACCTTCATCCCCGGCGGCTACTACAACGGCTACTGGCCCTATTTGGCCGAGGCGTTCGCGGCCTACGTCAACGACAAGGACCCGGAGCCGCTCGTCAAGGCGTACGAGACGTTCGGCGCGGTCGACTCCGAGGGCGACAACGGCTACAGCATCTACACGTCGGTGCAGTGCCGGGACGCGTCCTGGCCGCGCGACTGGAACCGCTGGCGCACCGACAACTGGCAGGTGTACGCGAAGGCGCCGTTCATGGCCTGGAACAACGCCTGGTACAACGCGCCGTGCGCGTTCTGGCCGACGCGTCCACTGGCCACGACCGACGTCTCCAACGACTCCCTGCCGCCGGTCCTGCTGTTCCAGGCGACGGACGACGCGGCCACCCCGTACGAGGGCGGCGTCGTCGTCCACAAGGAGCTGCGCGGCTCCAGCCTGGTGGTCGAGCAGGGCGGCGGAAACCACGGGATCACCCTGGGCGGTAACGACTGCCTGGACGGATACCTGGCGACGTACCTGTCGACCGGCAAGGTGCCGCGCGGCACCGGCGAGGCCGATGCGGTCTGCCGGCCGCTGCCGGATCCCGATCCCGCGACGGCGAAGAGCTCGCCTCCGTCGCGAGGCGGGTCACTGCACGGGCTGCGGGGCTTCCGCGGCTGACCAGCACAACAACCCGACGCCGGGGGCGTGGACGGCGGTCGACAGACCCCCTTCCACGCCCCCGGCGGCGCATTCGGCCACGCCCCTGCCGAGACGGCGAAGTGACAGGTCGGCCCGGCAGTCGGGTCAGCCCGGCAGTCGGGTCAGCCCGGTAGTCGGGCCAGCGAAGCCGAGGCCGCTGCCGACAGCCGGGGATGGGCGCTTGCCGCGGTCAGAACGGGGCGGGCTCGGCGGTCGCCCAGCGCGCCCAGTCCCTCCACGCAGGCGAGAGCGACCCGCCAGTACGGGTTCTGGGGCGACAGGAGCCGTTCGAGCGTGGCGATGAGCGCCGGCACGCTCTCGGGTGCCCGCAGTTCGGTCAGCAGGCGCACGGGGTGGAGCGCGTACGCCGTGCGCAGTTCGTTCGTCGCCAGGGCCGCCGCGGCCCGGGCCGTCCGTGGGTCCCGCAGCCGCGCCAGCGCATGGGCGGCCGAGGCGCAGCGCTCCGGGTCCCGGTGGTTGAGGAGCAGGACGAGGGCCTCGAACGCGCGCCGGTCGCCGGCGCAGCCGAGCCGGAACGCGGCGAGTTCGCGGGCCCACAGCGGCTGCCCGCCGGCGGTCAGTACGGCCGCGAGTCCGTCGAGGCTGTCGGTCGCCACCAGCCGCTCGTACGCCTCCGACCCGCCCGACTCCTTCCGTAAGCGGATCGTGAGCATTCGCAACTCTTCGTCCATGCGCTCGTCCATGGCGCCCGAGACTAGCGGCGACGCACGTCACACCCCCAGGGGGCAATGCGCTGAACGAGGGGACTGGCGCGCTCGTTACTCACCGGTTAAGCTCAGACGAGCGGGAAACACCCCCGCACCCCACTCATGGCGGCCTGGTGACGCAGCCGCCGCGAGGAAGTCGGTTCGGTACTCCACGTACCGCAGTACGACGAGGCTCCGGGACAGGGCCCGTCGGTTCTCCCTCACCGGGCGTGTGCCGTGCACTGCGGACGCGCCGCCCGGAAGCGGCAATCCACTTCCGCCCGCTGCCCGCCCCCTGGCGCACGGCACGGGCTCCTCAGTCGTCACTCCCACCTTTCAGGAGTCCTCGATGGACACTCCTCTGCCCTCCCTGAACACCATCGCGGTCGTCGGACTCGGCACCATGGGCACCGGCATCGCCGAGGTCCTGACCCGTGCCGGACGCGAGGTCATCGGCATCGACATCAGCGAGGCCGCCGCCACCCACGCCGTCGGCGCCCTGTCCGCCTCCACCGCGCGTGCCGTGGAGCGCGGGCGCCTCACCGAGCAGGAGCGCGGCGACGTGCTGGCCCGCTTCCGCACGTTCACGGATCTGCAGGCGGCGGCCCGGGCCGACCTGGTGATCGAGGTCGTCCCGGAGTCGTATGAGATCAAGCAGCAGGTCTTCCGTGAGCTGGACGGCATCGTCCGCCCCGACACGATCGTCGCCACCGGCACGAACGCCCTGTCCGTCACGCGGCTCGCCGCGGACTCCGCCCGGCCCGAGCGCGTGCTCGGCCTGCACTTCTTCAACCCGGCGCCCGCGATGAAGCTCGTCGAGGTCGTCTCCTCGGTGCTCACCGCGCCGACCGCCGTCGCGGCCGTCACCGACCTCGCGCTCGAGCTCGGCAAGGAGCCCGTCGCGGTCGGCGACCGCCCCGGCTTCGTCGCGGACGGCCTGCTGTTCGGCTACCTCAACCAGGCAGCCGCGATGTACGAGGCCAAGTACGCCTCGCGCGAGGACATCGACGCCGCGATGAAGCTCGGCTGCGGCCTGCCGATGGGGCCGCTCGCGCTGCTGGACCTCATCGGCATCGACACCGCGCGCACCGTGCTGGAGGCCATGTACGCCGCCTCGCGCGACCGGCTGCACGCGCCCGCGCCCATCCTCAAGCAACTCAGCGAGGCGGGCCTGACCGGCCGCAAGTCCGGCCGCGGCTTCTACACGTACGAGGAGCCGGGCAGCGCCACCGTCGTGCGCGACGCGCTGACCCCGCTGAAGGACCGGCAGCTCGCCCCCGGACGCACCGTGCGCTCGGTCGGCGTCGCGGGCTCGGGCACCATGGCATCCGGCATCGCCCAGGTCTTCGCCAAGGCCGGGTACGAGGTCGTGCTCGCCGCGCGCAGCCAGGAGAAGGCCGAGGCCGCCAAGTCCCGTATCGGCAAGTCGCTTTCGCGCTCTGTCGACAAGGGCCGGATGACGGCGGAGGCGGCGGCGGAGACGCTGGAGCGGATCGTTCCGGCCGGTTCGTACGACGCGTTCGCCGACGTCGATCTGGCGGTGGAGGCCGTCGCCGAGGACCTGGAGATCAAGCAGCAGCTGTTCGCCACGCTCGACAAGGTCTGCAAGCCGGGCGCCGTCCTGGCCACCACCACGTCGTCCCTGCCCGTCGTCGCCTGCGCCCGCGCTACCTCGCGCCCGCAGGACGTCATCGGCATGCACTTCTTCAACCCGGCACCGGCGATGAAGCTGGTCGAGGTCGTGCGAACGGTCCTGACAGGGGACGACGTGCACGCCACCGTCCTGGAGGTGTGCCGGAAGATCCGCAAGCACCCGGTGGACTGCGGCGACCGGGCAGGCTTCATCGTCAACGCACTGCTGTTCCCGTACCTCAACAATGCGATCAAGATGGTGCAGGAGCACTACGCCTCGCTCGACGACATCGACGCCGCGATGAAGCTGGGCGGCGGCTATCCGATGGGCCCGTTCGAACTCCTCGACGTGGTCGGCCTGGACGTCTCGCTGGCCATCGAGCGCGTGCTGCACCGCGAGTTCCGCGACCCGGGGCTCGCCCCGGCGCCGCTGCTCGAGCACCTGGTGGCCGCGGGCTGCCTCGGCCGCAAGACGGGCCGGGGTTTCCGCGAATATGCCCGGCGCTGAGGCCCGCGAGGACGGGTCCAGGGAGCGCGCCGACTGGGGCGGCCTGCTCGATCCCGCCGGAAGCGCTCCCCCCGCCCCGGGCGGGGGGAGCCCCGGTCGTGCGCGTTCCGGTGCGCGGATGCAGTACGTTCGGGGCATGTCCCAGCCCGCCAAGTCCTCCCGTACGTCGACCGCGCCCGACGCTCCGGAAAGTGCCGCCGGCAGTCGCGCCGCCGCCCAACGGCTCAAGATGCGCCGAGAACTGGCTGCCGCGGCCATGGAGCTGTTCGCGACGAAGGGGTACGAGGCGACCACCGTCGACGAGATCGCAGCCCAGGCGGGGGTCGCCCGCCGGACCTTCTTCCGGCACTTCCGCTCCAAGGAAGAGGCGATCTTCCCGGACCACGACGACACCCTGATCCGGGCGGAGGCGGTGCTGAACGCGGCGCCGCCGCACGAGCACCCGCTCGACACGGTGTGCCGCGGCATCAAGGAGGTCATGCGGATGTACGCGGCCCAGCCGGAGATCTCCGTGGCCCGCTACAAGCTCACCCGCGAGGTCCCGACGCTGCGCGAGGCGGAGATCGCCTCGGTGGCCCGTTACGAGCGCCTGTTCACCCGGTATCTGCTGGGCCACTTCGACGAGCACGCCCACGACGACGACGCCAACGACGATCCGCTGCTCGCCGAGGTCGCGGCGTCGGCCGTGGTCACGGCCCACAACCACGTACTGCGCCGCTGGCTGCGGGCGGATGGCCAGGGCGACGTCGAGGCCCAGCTGGACCACGCCTTCGCGATCGTCCGCAAGACGTTCGGGACGGGGATCGGGGCCGGGCGCATCACCGGCGCCCGCACGGCCGCGCCTGCGGCGGTGGCCGCCGGGGGCGGGGACGTCCTCGTCACGGTGGCGCGCACGGACGCGCCACTGGACGAGGTCATGCGCACGATCGAAGAGGCCCTCCGGGCCCACTAGCTCTCCCTGCTTCGGCCCTCTTGGCGCACTAGCGCCGAGAGGGCCGCTGTCATGTGTGGCGACGCGCCACTGACCGTTGCGGCGGCGCGCCGCTGACACCGTTGTGGGCAATCGTTCCGCAGGGCGGAACGAGTGGCACAACCCACGACGGCGGGCGCCCCCTCAGACGCGGGCACCCGGGGGTGGCACAGGGTGCCCTCCGTCGGACGGGTGCCGCTGTGCCCACCCGTGCCGCCCCAGCGGCACGATTGCCCACAGCGGCGGCACGCCCGCCACAGCGGCGGCGGAGGCCGCCACAGCAGCGCGGACGGCCCGCCGAAGCGGCCGACAAAGCCGCAGGTAGCGGGCCCGCAGCGGCCACATCTGATCGATCATCGCTCATCTGTTACCGGCAGATGACAAGTGAGAGAAATTGTTGGCACGCAGTGTCTTGCGGCCTGGCACGCCGTGCCATACGTTGAAGGTGTCCGGGCGGCCGGCGTGCAGAGCACCTCCGTACGTCGGCTGTCCCCGCAAGCCACCCGGCGAGCGCGCCCGGACGCCTGCGTCACAGGCAACCTCCAGCGCCACAAAGCGCCTGCCGAAGCACCACCTCCGCCGAACCGACGGCACCTCACCTCACAGCTCCACCCCAACCCCGACGTTCCCTCAGCGTTCCCCTGGACGCGCTTCGCCGGAGGCAACACCGTGATGAAGGAAATCCTGGACGCGATCCAGTCGCAGTCAGCATCGAACAGCGGCTCCGCCGCGGTCACGGCCGCCGACTTCGCGGCCCTGCCCATCCCCGAGTCGTACCGCGCGGTCACCGTGCACAAGGACGAGACGGAGATGTTCGCCGGGCTCTCCACGCGCGACAAGGACCCGCGCAAGTCGCTGCACGTCGACGACGTGCCCGTGCCCGAGCTCGGCCCGGGCGAGGCCCTGGTCGCCGTCATGGCGAGCTCGGTCAACTACAACTCGGTGTGGACCTCGATCTTCGAACCGCTCCCGACCTTCGGGTTCCTGGAGCGCTACGGCAAGCTCAGCGAGCTCACCAAGCGCCACGACCTGCCGTACCACATCATCGGCTCCGACCTGGCGGGCGTCGTCCTGCGCACCGGCCCGGGCGTCAACGCCTGGAGGCCCGGCGACGAGGTCGTCGCGCACTGCCTGTCGGTCGAACTGGAGTCCTCGGACGGCCACAACGACACGATGCTCGACCCCGAGCAGCGCATCTGGGGCTTCGAGACCAACTTCGGCGGCCTGGCCGAACTTGCCCTCGTCAAGTCCAACCAGCTCATGCCCAAGCCCGCCCACCTCAGCTGGGAGGAGGCCGCGGCACCGGGCCTGGTGAACTCCACCGCATACCGGCAGCTGGTCTCGCGCAACGGCGCCGACATGAAGCAGGGCGACAACGTCCTGATCTGGGGCGCCAGCGGCGGCCTCGGCTCGTACGCCACCCAGTTCGCGCTCGCCGGCGGCGCCAACCCCATCTGCGTGGTCTCCAGCCCGCAGAAGGCCGAGATATGCCGCTCGATGGGCGCCGAGGCGATCATCGACCGCAACGCCGAGGACTACAAGTTCTGGAAGGACGAGCACACCCAGGACCCCAAGGAGTGGAAGCGCTTCGGCAAGCGCATCCGCGAGCTCACCGGCGGCGAGGACATCGACATCGTCTTCGAGCACCCCGGCCGCGAGACCTTCGGCGCGTCCGTCTACGTCACCCGCAAGGGCGGCACCATCACCACCTGCGCCTCGACCTCGGGCTACATGCACGAGTACGACAACCGCTACCTGTGGATGTCCCTGAAGCGGATCATCGGCTCCCACTTCGCGAACTACCGTGAGGCATGGGAGGCCAACCGCCTCATCGCCAAGGGCAAGATCCACCCGACCCTCTCCAAGACGTACACGCTGGAGGAGACCGGGCAGGCCGCGTACGACGTGCACCGCAACCTCCACCAGGGCAAGGTCGGCGTGCTCTGCCTGGCCCCCGAGGAGGGCCTGGGCGTGCGCGACCACGAGATGCGCGCCAAGCACATCGACGCCATCAACCGCTTCCGGAACATCTGAGGCCGGAGGTCCACACATGACTGAGCGTCAAGCCGCCAACGCGCGGAAGGAGCGGGACCGGCCGTGGCTCATGCGGACCTACGCCGGTCACTCCACGGCCGAGGCGTCCAACGAGCTGTACCGGCGCAACCTCGCCAAGGGCCAGACCGGTCTGTCGGTCGCGTTCGACCTGCCGACGCAGACCGGCTACGACCCCGACCACATCCTCGCCCGCGGCGAGGTGGGCCGGGTCGGGGTCCCGGTCTCGCACGTCGGTGACATGCGCCGGCTGTTCCAGGACATCCCGCTGGAGCAGATGAACACCTCGATGACCATCAACGCCACCGCCATGTGGCTGCTGGCGCTCTACCAGGTCGTCGCGGAGGAGCAGGGCGCGGACATCACCAAGCTCCAGGGGACGACGCAGAACGACATCGTCAAGGAGTACCTGTCGCGCGGGACGCACGTCTTCCCGCCGGGGCCGAGCCTGCGCCTGACCACCGACATGATCGCGTACACGGTCAACCACATGCCCAAGTGGAACCCGATCAACATCTGCAGCTACCACCTGCAGGAGGCCGGGGCGACGCCGGTGCAGGAGATCGCGTACGCGATGTCGACCGCCATCGCCGTCCTCGACGCGGTGCGCGACTCCGGTCAGGTGCCGCAGGAGCGGATGGGCGATGTCGTCGCGCGTATCTCCTTCTTCGTGAACGCGGGCGTCCGCTTCATCGAGGAGATGTGCAAGATGCGGGCCTTCACCCGCATCTGGGACAAGGTCACGAAGGAGCGGTACGGGATCCAGGACCCCAAGCAGCGCCGCTTCCGCTACGGCGTGCAGGTCAACTCCCTTGGTCTGACCGAGGCCCAGCCGGAGAACAACGTCCAGCGCATCGTGCTCGAGATGCTGGCCGTGACGCTGTCGAAGGACGCACGCGCGCGTGCCGTGCAGCTTCCGGCCTGGAACGAGGCGCTGGGCCTGCCCCGGCCCTGGGACCAGCAGTGGTCGCTGCGTATCCAGCAGGTCCTCGCGCACGAGAGCGATCTGCTCGAGTACGAGGACATCTTCGACGGGTCGCACGTCATCGAGGCCAAGGTGAGCGCCCTGGTCGAGGAGTCGCTCGCCGAGATGGAGCGCATCCAGGAGATGGGCGGCACCATGGCGGCCGTCGAATCGGGGTACCTCAAGTCGCAGTTGGTCGCCTCGCACGCAGAGCGCAGGGCCCGTATCGAGGGCGGCGAGGAGAAGATCGTCGGTGTCAACTGCTTCGAGTCGACCGAGCCGAATCCGTTGACCGCCGATCTGGACACGGCGATCATGACGGTCGACCCGGCGGTCGAGGCACGCGTCGTGGCGGCCCTGCAGCACTGGCGCGACACCCGCTACCAGCCGCCCTTCAACCACCCGCGCCCCTGCAAGGCGCTGGAGAAGCTGAAGGAGGCCGCGGCCACGGATGCCAACCTGATGGAGGCCACCCTGGAGTGCGCCCGCGCCGGCGTCACGACCGGCGAGTGGGCCGGGGCGCTGCGCGAGGTGTTCGGCGAGTTCCGGGCGCCGACCGGGGTCTCGTCGGCGCCGGTGGCGATTCCCGCCGAGGAGGGCTCGGCGCTGAGTGAGGTCCGCCGCAAGGTCGACCTGACAGCGCGGGACCTGGGCGTGGGCAAACTGCGCTTCCTGGTCGGCAAGCCGGGCCTGGACGGGCACTCCAACGGCGCAGAGCAGATCGCCGTGCGGGCCCGCGACGCCGGCTTCGAGGTGGTCTATCAGGGCATCCGGCTCACGCCGGAGCAGATCGTGGACGCGGCCCTCGCCGAGGACGTGCACGCCGTCGGCCTGTCGATCCTCTCCGGCTCGCACGCCCAGCTGGTCCCGGACGTGCTGGAGCGGCTTCGTGTGGCCGGTGCCACAGATATACCTGTGATCGCCGGTGGGATCATCCCCAATGGCGACGCCGAACAGCTCAGGGCTGCGGGCGTGGCCGCGGTCTTCACCCCGAAGGACTTCGACATCACCGGAATCATCGGCCGCATCGTCGACGAGATTCGGAAAGCGAACAAGCTCGACCCCCTGGAGGTCCCCGCATGACCACGCCCGCCGCGCCGGTGAACCGGCTGCGCCCCCGCCGCTCCTGCCTCGCGGTGCCGGGAAGCAACCCCCGCTTCCTGGAGAAGGCCCAGGGCCTCCCGGCCGACCAGGTCTTCCTGGACCTGGAGGACGCCTGCGCGCCGCTCGCCAAGCCCGAGGCCCGGCACACCATCGTGAAGTTCCTGAACGAGGGCGACTGGACCGGCAAGACGCGGGTCGTGCGCGTCAACGACTGGACGACCCACTGGACGTACCGCGACGTCGTCACCGTCGTCGAGGGCGCGGGCCAGAACCTCGACTGCATCATGCTGCCGAAGGTGCAGGACGCCCAGCAGGTCGTCGCCCTCGACCTTCTCCTCACCCAGATCGAGAAGACGATGGGCTTCGAGGTCGGCAAGATCGGCATCGAGGCGCAGATCGAGAACGCCCAGGGTCTGAACAACGTCAACGAGATCGCCACGGCGTCCCCGCGCATCGAGACGATCATCTTCGGCCCGGCCGACTTCATGGCGTCGATCAACATGAAGTCGCTGGTCGTGGGTGAGCAGCCGCCCGGCTACCCGGCGGACGCCTACCACTACATCCTGATGAAGATCCTGATGGCCGCCCGCGCCAACAACCTCCAGGCGATCGACGGCCCCTACCTGCAGATCAAGAACGTGAACGGCTTCCGCGAGGTCGCAGGCCGTGCCGCCGCCCTCGGCTTCGACGGCAAGTGGGTGCTGCACCCCGGTCAGGTCGACGCGGCCAACGAGGTCTTCTCGCCGTCGCAGGAGGACTACGACCACGCGGAGCTGATCCTTGACGCGTACGAGTGGTGCACGTCCGAGGCGGGCGGCAAGAAGGGCTCGGCGATGCTCGGCGACGAGATGATCGACGAGGCGAGCCGCAAGATGGCGCTGGTCATCGCGGGCAAGGGTCGCGCGGCGGGCATGCAGCGCACCTCCAAGTTCGAGGCCCCGGAGGCGTAAGGATCATGCAGTTCGGACGCACCTACGAGGAGTTCGAGGTCGGGGCCGTCTACAAGCACTGGCCCGGGAAGACGGTCACCGAGTACGACGACCACCTCTTCTGTCTGCTCACCATGAACCACCACCCGCTCCACATGGACACGAACTATGCGGAGAAGACGACGGACTTCGGCAAGAACGTCGTCGTCGGGAACTACATCTACTCGCTCCTGCTCGGCATGTCCGTGCCGGACATCTCCGGCAAGGCGATCGCCAATCTGGAGATCGAGTCGCTGAAGCACGTGGCGCCGACCTTCCACGGCGACACGATCTACGGCGAGACCACCGTCCTCGACAAGTGGCCGTCCAAGTCCAAGGACGACCGCGGCATCGTCTACGTCGAGACCAAGGGCTACAAGCAGGACGGCACGCTCGTGTGCGTGTTCCGCCGCAAGGTGATGGTCCCCACCGAGACGTACATCAAGGAGCGCGGCGGCGAGCAGCCCGGCCGCCCGGAGCTGAAGTCACAGGAGAAGTAGTCATGGCCCGACTCGCCCAGACCGCCGGTCTGACCGACATCCAGCAGGAGATCCTCTCCACCGTCCGCGACTTCGTGGACAAGGAGATCCTTCCGGTCGCCACCGAGCTGGAGCACCGCGACGAGTACCCGCAGGCGATCGTCGACGGCCTCAAGGAGCTGGGCCTCTTCGGCCTGATGATCCCCGAGGAGTACGGGGGCCTGGGTGAGTCGCTGCTCACGTACGCGCTGTGCGTCGAGGAGATAGCGCGCGGCTGGATGTCCGTCTCGGGCATCATCAACACGCACTTCATCGTCGCGTACATGCTCAAGCAGCACGGCACGCAGGAGCAGAAGGAGTACTTCCTTCCGCGGATGGCGACGGGTGAGGTGCGCGGCGCCTTCTCGATGTCGGAGCCGGGGCTCGGCTCGGACGTCTCGGCGATCACGTCGAAGGCGACGCGGGACGGCGACGACTTCGTCCTCAACGGCCAGAAGATGTGGCTCACGAACGGCGGAACGTCGACTCTGGTGGCGGTCCTCTGCAAGAGTGACGAAGGCCACCCTGAGGGCACGGCCCCGCACAAGTCGATGACGACCTTCCTGGTCGAGAAGGAGCCCGGTTTCGGAGAGGTCCGCCCAGGCCTCACCATCCCGGGCAAGATCGACAAGATGGGCTACAAGGGCGTCGACACCACCGAGCTCATCATGGACGGCCTGCGTATTCCGGCCAATCGTGTGCTCGGCGGCACCACCGGCCGGGGTTTTTACCAAATGATGGACGGTGTCGAGGTCGGGCGCGTGAACGTCGCCGCGCGTGGCTGCGGCGTCGCTCAGCGTGCATTCGAACTGGGTGTCGCTTACGCACAGCAACGGCACACGTTCGGAAAGCCGATCGCCCAGCACCAGGCCATCCAGTTCAAGCTGGCCGAGATGGCTACCAAGGTCGAGGCGGCCCATGCCATGATGGTCAACGCAGCTCGCAAAAAGGACTCCGGGGAACGAAACGACCTTGAAGCAGGGATGGCGAAGTACCTCGCCTCCGAGTACTGCAAAGAGGTCGTGGAGGACGCCTTCCGGATCCACGGCGGCTACGGCTTCTCGAAGGAGTACGAGATCGAGCGCCTCTACCGCGAGGCACCGATGCTGCTGATCGGCGAAGGTACTGCTGAGATTCAGAAAATGATCATCGGGCGTAGGCTGCTCGAAGAGTATCGGTTCCAGGGTTAGATGTCCGAGTTCGGGGTGTTTTCTTCGAGAAGAAGATCACACCCCGTCAGCTCACTTCGGCCGTCGACTCGGCTGCACGGCTTGCCCAGTTGCGGGCCGTAACCGATACGATCCCGGAAAGCCGCCGTCCCCCGCATACAGCGCGGCATCATCCGCTACGAAGGTCATCCATGCCCCACAGCCAAACCTCTGCACCTCGCGACAGCCTCGCCGGCGTACGCCTCGCGCGCGGAGCATCGCCGTGGCTTCTGCCGACCGTCGCCACGGCTGCTCTGAGCCTGGCCCGGTCCCGCCGCTCCAGGACCGCGGCCGCCGTCGCCGTGCCCGCCACCGCTCTCGCGGCGGGCATGCTGTGGTTCTTCCGCGACCCGGAGCGTGAGATCGCTCCGGGCCGCGTCATCTCCCCGGCCGACGGCGTGGTGCAGAGCATCATGCCGTGGAAGGACGGACGCACCCGCGTCGCGATCTTCATGAGCCCGCTGAACGTCCACGTCAACCGCGCGCCCCTCGCGGGCACGGTGACGTCGGTGGAGCACATCCCCGGCGGGTTCGTGCCGGCGTTCAACAAGGAGAGCGAGAACAACGAGCGCGTCGTCTGGCACTTCGACACCGAGCTCGGCGACATCGAGATGGTGCAGATCGCCGGTGCGGTCGCCCGCCGCATCGTCCCCTACATCCCGCAGGGCACCAAGGTGGAGCAGGGCGAGCGGATCGGTCTGATCCGCTTCGGCTCGCGCGTCGACATCTACCTCCCCGAGGGCGTCGAGGTCGCGGTCGAGGTCGGCCAGAAGACCGTGGCTGGGGTGACTCGCATTGACCGTGATTGATCCGGATACGAAGGCCGGCTGGGTGCCGGAGGCGGAGGAGCGCAGCGGGCTCGCCGACGACGCGGAGGAGATGCCGCTGTCGCTGCGCCTGTCAATAGCGGACACCCTCACGCTCGGCAACGCGACCTGCGGCTTCATGGCGGTGTACTTCACCACCACCGGCATCCTGATCCCGCACCTCACGGGCAGCCAGGAGTCGGGCATGGCCCGGCACAGCGCGGCCACGGCCGTGATCCTGATGCTGTGCGCGGCGGTCTTCGACCTGTTCGACGGACTGGTCGCCCGCAAGCTCCGCTCCTCCCCGATGGGCGCGGAGCTGGACAACCTGTCCGACTTGATCAGCTTCGGCCTGGCGCCCGCGTACTTCGTCCTCGTCTACGGCATGGTCGCGGACGACGCGCACCAGCGGGTGGCGGCGGTCGGCGCGATCGTCGTGCTCCTGGCGGTCGTCCTGCGGCTCGCGAGATTCTCGTGCGTGACGATGAAGGACGGCATGTTCCAGGGCATGCCCTCGCCCTTCGGCGCGCTGACGGTCGTCTCGATCGTGCTGCTCGAGCTGCCGTTCTTCGCCACGCTGCTGGCGATCATCGGCACGGCGTGGCTGATGGTGAGCCGGGTCGAGTACCCGAAACCGCGGGGGCGGCTCGCGGTGGCGATGCTCTCCTGGATCGTGCTCAGCATGGGCCTGCTGACGGCCTGGGCGTTCGACGCGCCCGGTGGGCAGCTGCTCCTGCAGACCGGGTGCTCGCTGCAGCTGGTCCTCGGAGCGGTGATTCCCCTCTTCGCCACGGCTCGGAGGGTGAACAACTTCCGGGACAACCGTCGCGAGGCTAGGGCAGCGCAGCTGCCGTAGCCTCCGGCGGTACGCAGACGGGTGGTGGCCCGAGCCTTCTGGCTCGGGCCACCACCCGTTTCTGAACGCGAGCTGCGCTCGAGCCGTCTGAGGACGCACCGTACGTCGTGGTGTTGTGCCCACCCGTTCCGCCCTGCGGAGCGATTGCCCACAACAGTTGCGGCGCAGCCGCCCACAACGGTGACGGCGTGGCCGCCCACCCTGCCCGCCGCAGGAAGCGGGAACCGGCCACCGGCCGGAAGCCGCAAGCGGACCGAAGGGGACGTGGCGGGATGTGCGCCCGCAGCGGCTGGCGCTACGTATGGGCTCACCTCCTCGACGAGGACGGGTATCTCTTCCTCCGCGACCGCAACCAGTTCGCGGGCTCGTCCCTGCACATCGGGCACCAGCTGGTGCTGATGGACAAGTGGACGCCGGAGGAGATGCTCCGCCTCATCGCCACAAGGACGAGTCCAAGACGAAGAAGAACCGACCGCTACCGGTGCACCCACACGCACATGGTCCCCACCCAGTTCCACCGCCTGC
>NZ_LOHS01000095.1 GCF_001642995.1 Streptomyces jeddahensis | reverse complement strand
CCGCCGCCCAACCCACCGCCACAAAACCTCCAGCACGGCCCCCGCCACCCCCGCGATCGCCACCGCCGCCCACGGCATCGTCGTCCCCACCAGCTTCAACGCGAAGAAGCCCTGCAGCCACGGCACGACGAGGACAAGCAGAAACCCGGCCCCCATCGTCGCGACGAGCCCGATCCGCCACCACGTATAGGGCCGCGCGACGATCGCCAGGACCCAGATGGCGATCAGGAAGAGCGTGAGGGTCGCCGCACTCGTCTCGGCGTCCAGTTCGTCGGGCCCGGTGTAGTGGTGCCGTGCCAGCAGGTACGTCGTGAAGGTGGCGGCGGCCGCGAGGATCCCGCCCGGGATCGCGTACCGCATGACCCGCTGTACGAAGTGGGGCTGGGCGCGCTCCTTGTTGGGCGCCAGGGCGAGGAAGAAGGCCGGGACGCCGATGGTCAGCGTGGACAGCAGCGTCAGATGGCGCGGCAGGAACGGGTATTCGACCTGCGTGCAGACCACCAGGATGGCGAGGAGCACCGAGTAGACGGTCTTCACCAGGAAGAGCGTCGCGACGCGCGTGATGTTGCCGATGACCCGGCGGCCCTCCGCGACGACCGACGGCAGCGTCGCGAAGCTGTTGTTCAGCAGCACGATCTGGGCCACGGCCCGGCTGGCCTCGGAGCCGGAGCCCATGGCGACACCGATGTCGGCGTCCTTCAGCGCCAGCACGTCGTTGACGCCGTCGCCCGTCATCGCGACCGTGTGCCCGCGCGACTGCAGCGCGCCCACCATCTCCCGCTTCTGCTGCGGGGTGACCCGGCCGAAGACGGTGTGGCCGTCCAGGGCCTCCGCCATCTCCGGGCGGCCCGCCGGGAGTGTCCGCGCGTCGAGGGTGTTCTCGGCGCCGGGCAGGCCGAGTTTGGATGCGACGGCGCCGACGGATACGGCGTTGTCGCCGGAGATGACCTTGGCGCGCACGTCCTGGTCGGCGAAGTAGCGCAGGGTGTCGGCGGCGTCGGGCCGCAGGCGCTGTTCCAGTACGACGAGTGCGGTGGGGCGCGCGCTGTCCGTGACCTCGGGGTCGTCCAGTTCCCTGACCGCGCGGGTCAGGAGCAGCAACCGCAGCCCCTGTTCGTTGAGGTGCTCGGTCTCGGCGAGTGTCGGGTGGCCCCCGGGCAGCAGGACGTCGGGCGCCCCGAGGAGCCAGGAGCTGGCCTCGCCGTTGCCCTCGCTGAAGCTGGCCCCGCTGTACTTGCGTGCCGAGGAAAAGGGCAGCGACTCCGTGCAGCGCCACTCGTCGCTGTCCGGATACGCGTCGATGATCGCCTGCAGGCTGGCGTTCGGCCGCGGGTCGGACTCGCCGAGGGCGCCGAGGACCTTGCGTATGTACGTCTCGTCCGCGCCGTCCAGCGCGCGTACCTCGGTGACGTCCATGCCGCCCTCGGTCAGCGTGCCCGTCTTGTCCAGGCAGACGGTGTCGACGCGGGCGAGCCCTTCGATCGCCGGAAGCTCCTGCACGAGGCACTGTTTTCGGCCAAGGCGGATGACGCCGATCGCGAAGGCGACGGAGGTCAGCAGCACCAGTCCCTCGGGCACCATCGGCACGATGCCGCCCACCGTGCGCGCGATCGCGTCCTTGAAGCCGGAGTCGTCGGTCTCGTCGGCGAGCTGGCTGATGATCAGGCCGAGGGCGGTCGGGATCATCATCCACGTCACGTACTTGAGGATCGTGGAGATGCCGGTCCGCAGCTCGGAGTGGACGAGCGTGAAGCGGGAGGCCTCCTCGGCGAGTTGTGCGGCATACGCCTCGCGGCCCACCTTGGTCGCGGTGAACGCGCCGCCGCCCGCCACCACGAAGCTGCCGGACATCACCGGGTCGCCGGGGTTCTTGACGACGGGGTCGGCCTCGCCGGTGAGCAGTGACTCGTCGATCTCCAGTCCGTCGGCCTCCGCGACCGCACCGTCCACGACGATCTTGTCCCCTGGCCCGATCTCGATCAGGTCCCCGAGGACGATCTCGGAGGTGCTGATCTCGGCGGACACCCCGTCCCGTCGCACCGTCGGTCTCGCCTCGCCGATCAACGCGAGGGAGTCCAGCGTCTTCTTGGCGCGCAGCTCCTGGATGATGCCGATGCCGGTGTTGGCGAGGATCACATAGCCGAACAGGCTGTCCTGGAACGGCGCGACGAACATCATGATCACCCACAGCACGCCGATGATCGCGTTGAAGCGGGTGAAGACGTTGGCGCGGATGATGTCGACCGTCGAGCGGCTGCTGCGCACGGGCACGTCGTTGACCTCACCGCGCGCCACCCGCCGGGCGACCTCGGCGGAGGTCAGCCCGGTCGCGGGTGCACCGCGGGGTATCGGCACGGGGTGCACAGGATCGAGTTCAGCACCCGCATCGATGGGCGTCATGCAAACGACGGTACGGGCGGAACACCACGTTCACCCCCCGAGAACGGTTCGCCCGCGGGCGTTGCGCCGCGCCCCCCGCTGTGGGCAATCGTTCCGCAGGTAGGGACGCCCCCGCCCCGGGCCCCGGAACCAGAAGGGGACCCTAAGGGCCGGCGGGACCCCCGTCGGCCCGCCGCGTGGCGTCCCGCTTGATCGCCGCATCCCGCTTCCGCACGTACCAGACGCCGATCAGCCCCAGCCCCCCGCCGGCGAGACACGTCCACAGCCACCACGTATGCCCGTGCTCGTCGAACCACCCGTAGAACGGCAGCTGCACCAGAAACAGCACGAACCACAACACCGTGCCGCCGATGATCGTGGCGACGACAGGCCCCTCAAGGGGCTCCGGCGCCTCGTGCCTGGGGGTCCATTTCGCCATGCGCACAGCTTACGAGGGCCCGAAGGGCCGGTCCGCGGCACCCGTACGGAGCCCGCGCGCGACGCCGGATCCCTTGTGCCGCAAGGGGTCTACGCGCGGAGATGGCGATATGCGGCTCATATGTTCATACTGAAACGGTCCGAGTCTGGCTATTTCTGTTCGTATGAAGCTCCAACAGTGACCACTGAGTGATCGCACTGAGCGATCGCAGAGAGCGCGCAGAACAGGCCTTCGTCGACCGTCGACGGCCGGACGCGATCAAGTTCCGTGAATCACCCGCACCACTGAGGTTCCCGCATGCCCACCTCGGCCACCGCCAAGGCCGCCACTCCGGAGCAGCCCCAGCAGCAGCCTCCGCGCAGTGCGCTCGACCGCTACTTCAAGATCTCCGAGCGAGGTTCGAGCATCCCGCGGGAAGTCCGCGGCGGATTCGCCACCTTCTTCGCGATGGCCTACATCATCGTGCTGAACCCGATCATCCTCGGCAGCGCGAAGGACATGTACGGCAACCAGCTGGACAACGCCCAGCTGGTCACGGCGACCGCGCTGACCGCCGCGTTCACGACCCTCCTGATGGGCGTCATCGGCAACGTGCCGATCGCGCTGGCCGCCGGACTCGGCGTCAACACCGTCGTGGCCCTCCAGCTCGCCCCGCGCATGAGCTGGCCGGACGCGATGGGCATGGTGGTCCTCGCGGGCTTCGTCGTGATGCTGCTCGTGGCCACCGGCCTGCGGGAGCGCGTCATGAACGCCGTGCCGTTCGGCCTGCGCAAGGCCATCGCGATCGGTATCGGCCTGTTCATCCTGCTGATCGGCCTCGTGGACTCCGGGTTCGTCACGCGCATGCCGGACGCCGCCAACACCACCGTGCCGCTGCAGCTGGGCGGCGGCGGCCACCTCAACGGCTGGCCGGTGCTCGTCTTCATCGTCGGCGTGCTGCTCACGTTCGCGCTGATCGTGCGCAAGGTGCCCGGCGCGATCCTGATCTCGATCGTCGTGATGACCGTCGTCGCGGTGATCATCGAGGCCGTCGCCCACGTGCCGTCGTGGGGCCTGACCGCTCCGAAGTGGCCGGGCAACCCGGTCGCGACCCCGGACTTCGGACTCATCGGCGAGGTGAGCCTCTTCGGCGGCTTCGAGAAGGTCGGTGTCCTGACGGGCCTGCTGTTCGTCTTCACCGTGCTGCTGTCGTGCTTCTTCGACGCGATGGGCACGATCATGGGCATCGGCGACGAGGCCAAGCTGACCGACGCGAGCGGCAACATGCCGGGCATCAACAAGGTCCTCTTCGTGGACGGCATCGCCGTCGCCGCGGGCGGCGCCAGCTCCTCCTCGGCCACCACCTGCTTCGTGGAGTCCACGGCGGGTGTCGGCGAGGGGGCGAGGACCGGCTTCGCGAACGTCGTCACCGGCGCCCTCTTCGCGGTGTCGCTCTTCCTGACCCCGCTCGCCACGATGGTGCCGTCCCAGGCGGCCACCCCCGCGCTGGTCGCGGTGGGCTTCATGATCCTCGCCGGTTCCATCCGCGAGATCGACTGGAGCGATCACACGATCGCGATCCCGGCCTTCGTGACGATGCTGATGATGCCGTTCACGTACTCGATCACGAACGGCATCGGCATGGGCTTCGTCGCCTTCACCGTCCTCCGCCTGGCGGCGGGCCGCGGCCGCGAGGTTCCGGCCGCGATGTACGTGGTGTCGGCGGTGTTCGCCTTCTACTACCTGATGCCGGCGCTGGGCCTCACGTGATGCCGGCGTAGGCGGATGCCGGCGTAGCCGGTCATTCGGCGGGGCTGCGGGGCCATGGCGCCGCAGCCCCGTACCGCCTTTCCCCGAGCCTTTCCCCGGCCCCGTAGAACCTCTCCGTCTCCTCGACGGCGGACTGGAACCGCTCGTCGAAGTCATTGCGAACGAGCGTCTGGACGACATAGTCCTGGACGCTCATTCCTCTTTTCGCGGCATGCCGGCGGAGCCGCTCGAGCAGCTCACGGTCCAGGCGCAGGCTGAGCACGTCGGTCCCCATGGGGACGAGGGTCGCCGCACCTGACCGGCCCACGCGTCACTTTCGGCGATTGGATCACTCGTATGGGTGATATGCCGCATGGGGTGTTTCCCGTGGGGGCATGGCGAGTGGGGGTTCCGGGAGCTCGGCCGGGGGGCCGTCGATGCTCTCTCACGGTGAACGGTGAGCGGTGAGCGGTGAGCATGGTCACGGGCATCCGCGGTGGTATTTAGTCAGGGTAATGAGTTACTCTAAAGAACATGCCGGATCTCACGCATGGCGACGACGCTGCCGCCGTGAACGCACTGCGCTCCTCCGTGATGCGGTTGTCGCGCAGAATCAAGCACCAGCGGGTCGACGAGTCGCTGAGCCCCACGGAGATGTCGGTGCTCGGCACCCTCGCCCGCTGCGGCAGCGCCACGCCGGGCGAGCTCGCCCGCAAGGAGCATGTGCAGCCGCCGTCCATGACTCGCATCGTCGCACTGCTCGAGGCCAAGGGACTGGTCCGTCTGGAGCCGCATCCCGATGACCGCCGCCAGAAGGTCGTGACCCAGACCGAGCAGGCCGAGGCCATGCTCGAGGAGAGCCGCCGCCGGCGGAACGCGTGGCTGGCGGAGCTGGTGGAGGGCCTGGACGAGGACGAGTGGGCGAAGCTGCGCGCCGCAGCCCCGGTCCTGGAGAAGCTGGCCCAGCTCTGACGCGCAGCGCCGGGCGCCGGCCAGGGCTTCCATCGGCGAGTCCGGGGCGTGTGAGTCCCGGTCGCATGAGCCCGGCAGGGCGCCGCGAGGCCGCGCCGGGCACACGAGCCGCATGTACGAAGTGATCGCGACCGCCAAAGGAGGCGAGAACCTTTGAGTACGGGAACCGGAGCAGATTCCGCACCCGCACCAACCGCCCACGACTCCACATCCGCCCCCAGCAAGACCAATATGTTCAGCTCGCTGAAGATCCGGAACTACCGGCTCTTCTTCACCGGGCAGGTCATCTCCAACACCGGCACCTGGATGCAGCGCATCGCCCAGGACTGGCTGGTGCTCAGCCTCACCGGCTCGGCCGCCGCCGTCGGTATCACCACGGCGCTGCAGTTCCTGCCAATGCTCCTCTTCGGCCTCTACGGCGGCGTCCTCGTCGACCGCCTGCCCAAGCGGCCGGTCCTGCTGTTCACGCAATCCGCGATGGGCCTGACGGGACTCGCCCTCGCCGCACTCACCCTCAGCGGACACGTGCAGGTCTGGCACGTGTATCTCACGGCTTTCGCCCTCGGCCTCGCCACGGTCGTCGACAATCCGGCCCGTCAGTCGTTCGTCTCCGAGATGGTCGGGCCCGGCCAGCTGCAGAACGCCGTCAGCCTGAACTCGGCGAACTTCCAGTCCGCTCGCCTCGTCGGCCCGGCGGTCGCCGGCCTCCTCATCACCGGGGTCGGCACCGGCTGGGCCTTCCTGCTCAACGGCCTGTCCTTCGCCGCCCCCATCGCCGGACTCCTGCTGATGCGCGCCCGTGAGCTGCACCAGATCGAGCGCGCACCGCGCGGCAAGGGACAGTTGCGCGAGGGCCTGCGCTATGTCGCCGGTCGGCCGGAGCTGATCTGGCCGATCGTCCTCATCGGGTTCATCGGCACGTTCGGCTTCAACTTCCCGGTGTGGCTCTCGGCCTTCGCTGACGACGTGTTCCAGGCCGGCGCGGGCACATACAGCATGTTCAACACCCTGCTGGCCATCGGTTCGCTGGCAGGGGCGCTGCTCGCGGCCCGGCGCGGCACCTCGCGGATGCGGCTGCTGGTCGTGGCCGCGCTGCTCTTCGGCGTCCTGGAGATGGTGGCCGCCGTGGCGCCGTCCCTGTGGATCTTCTCCGGGCTGCTCGTCCTGATCGGCATGGTCAGCCTGACGGTCAACGTCACGGCCAACTCGTCCGTGCAGATGGCGACCGATCCGGCGATGCGCGGGCGCGTGATGAGCCTGTTCATGATGGTCTTCACGGGCGGTACGCCGCTGGGTGCGCCGCTCGTCGGCTGGCTCACGGACACGTACGGGGCCAGGGTCGGCTTCGCCGCCGGCGGCCTCGTCTCGGCCGCGGCCGCCGTCGCCGTCGGCCTGATCCTGGCGCGGGTGGGCGGCCTGCGCCTCTCGGTCGGCTGGCACCGGGGCCATCCGCATGTGCGGTTCGTCCCGCGGGAGCAGGAGCAGCTGGCCGCGGCGGCGTGAGGCTGCCCACAGCTGTGCAGCCATCGCACGTCCGCTACGGAGCCCACAGCGCGCCGTAGCGGACGTGCGTGGCACGGCTGTGGGCCAGACTCTGACCATGAGACTCTTCGCCGCCGTGCTGCCCCCGGATCATGCGTCTCGTGAACTCGCCTCCGCCGTCGAGGGGCTGAGGAACCTGCCAGGCGCCGACCGGCTGCGCTGGACCGGCCGCCCTGGCTGGCACTTCACGCTCGCGTTCTACGGCGAAGTGGCGGACGAAACGGTCCCTGAGCTGTCGGAGCGGCTGGCCAGGGCCGCCCATCGCACCGCCCCCTTCTCGCTGGCCCTGCGTGGCGGCGGCCACTTCGGGGACCGGGCGCTCTGGGTCGGTGCCGAAGGGGACGTACACGCCATGCGGCTGCTGGCCGAGCGGGCTGAGGCGGCGGCCCGCAAGGCGGGCATCGACACGGGAGAGCACCGCCGCTACCACGCGCATCTTTCGATCGCCCGCACCCGGGGCCGGCTGCACCTGCGGCCGTACGTCGCCGAGCTCGCGCCCTTCACGGGCAGCGAGTGGACCGTCGACGAGCTCTGCCTGGTGCGGAGCCGGCTGCCCGTGTCGGGGGTGAGCGGTGAGCAGCCGCGCTACGAGACGGTCGGCCGCTGGCCGCTCGGCGGGGCCGGTTAACCTCGAGTACGTGGACCCGAAGACCAGAAACCGGATCATGGCCGGTGTACTCGTGCTGATGTTCGTCGTGGTGGCCCTGTCGGCGGCCGTGGGCAGGTAGCCCCGCCCCGAAAGACGCGCCGCCCCCGGCCTGAGTGCCAGGGGCGGCGGTCCTGCTACCAGGCGAAGCCGCCTGCCACTACCAGGCGAACGCCTCCGGCGACGGCCCGGGCCCAGGGCTGTGCTGTCCCGGGGTGCAACCCCCGGACCCCCTGCCGAACCGGGCCGGTCCGGGGACGGACACGACGGCTACCAGGCGAACGCCTCCGGCGACGGCCCCGGCCCAGGGAAGATCTCCTCCAGGGACGTGAGCACCTCGTCCGACAGCTCCAGTTCGACGGCGCGGAGCGCCGAGGTGAGCTGGGCCGCGGTGCGCGGGCCGACGATCGGGCCGGTGACGCCGGGCCGGGTGAGCAGCCAGGCGAGCGCCGCCTCGCCGGGCTCGAGGCCGTGCTTGTCGAGCAGGTCCTCGTACGCCTGGACCTTCTCGCGTACGGCGGTGTTGGCGAGGGCGTCCGCAGAGCGCCCGGAGGCACGCCGGCCGCCCTCGACCTCCTTCTTGATCACGCCGCCGAGCAGCCCGCCGTGCAGCGGCGACCAGGGGATGACCCCGAGGCCGTAGTCCTGCGCGGCCGGGATCACCTCCATCTCGGCGCGGCGCTCGGCGAGGTTGTACAGGCACTGCTCGCTGACGAGCCCGAAGCTGCCGCGCCGGGCGGCGGTCTCGTTGGCCTGGGCGATCTTGTACCCGGGGAAGTTCGACGACCCCGCATAGAGGATCTTGCCCTGCTGGACCAGCACGTCGATGGCCTGCCAGATCTCCTCGAACGGCGTCTGCCGGTCGATGTGGTGGAACTGGTAGAGGTCGATGTAGTCCGTCTGCAGCCGCTTCAGGCTGGCGTCGACGGCCCGCCGGATGTTGACGGCGGACAGCTTGTCGTGGTTCGGCCAGACGTCGCCGTCGGGCGCCATGTTGCCGTACACCTTGGTGGCGAGGACGACCTTGTCGCGCCGCTCGCCGCCCTTGGCGAACCAGTTGCCGATGATCGACTCCGTACGGCCCTTGTTCTCGCCCCAGCCGTACACGTTGGCGGTGTCGAAGAAGTTGATTCCTGCGTCCAGCGCCGCGTCCATGATGGCGTGGCTGTCGGCCTCGTCGGTCTGGGGACCGAAGTTCATCGTGCCGAGCACGATCCGGCTGACCTTGAGACCCGTACGTCCGAGCTGCGTGTACTTCATGAGCACCTAGCCAACGGCGTGGAGTGCGCTCTAGGCAAGGGGAGGTTGCGGTAGGGCGGGGCGCGCTGTCAGTCGCGGGGGAACTCGTCGGTCTTGAGGGTGAGGCCGACGGCGGTGTGGGTCAGGTCGACTTCCTCACCGAAGGGGACCTTCGTCTCGGTCGCGTAGTCGCCGTCTTTGGGCTGGGTGTAGAGGTGGCACTTGCGCTGGTAGGGGTCGGCAATCAAATAGACGGGAACCTCGGCGAGGGCATACGCGGCCTTCTTGTCGCCGTAGTCGTTCATCCCGGTCCGCTTGGAGATGACCTCGGCGACGAACTCGACGTCCTGGTAGCGCCAACGTCCCTCGTCCGTCTTGGCGGAGCCCTCCGCCATCAGGGTGATGTCGCTCGCGAAGCCGTTGAGGTGGCCCGGGTAGTCGACGCGTACGTCCGACTTCACGCGCTTACGCGGGTACTTGGTCCGCAGCTGGTCGTAGATGGCTGCGATGATCTCCCAGTGGGTGTCCCGCTGCGGCGTCATGAAGATGTTCCCCCCGACGATCTCGGTCTTGAATCCATCGGGGATGGGCGACTTCTCGAGCCAGTCGAACATCATGTCCAACGTGCGCTCGTCCCTGCTCTCGGCCATCTTGATCCTGCCGGTCTCGACGACGGTCATCGTGGCGCTCCTCCCCGGCTGTCGCTCGGTAGCGTGCAGCCGCGCAGTACAACGATACGCACGGTGATCGAGTCACGTGCCGACCTGCTCACGCCGGCATCGGAGCCAGACCTACGCCCCCACGGCGTACGCCTCGCCCAACCCCCACGCCTGATACATCGCGTCCGCGAAGGCCCCGGCCAGCTTGTGCTCCCCGCTTGCGTTCGGGTGCGTCCCGTCGTACGTGTCGCGGTGGATGTCGTACGACTCGGGGACCGAGGCCAGGAGGAGAGGGGATGCCGGCTGGTCGAGGTCGGCGACGGCCTTGGCCAGGAGCTCGTTGAAGCGGTCGACCTCGGTCGCGAAGTCCGCGTCCGCCTCTGCGCGCACGTTCGGGATGACCGGGAGCAGGACCATGCGCACCCCGGGGTCGGCCAGCCTCGCCTCCGTGACGAAGCGGCGCACGTTCTCGGCCGTCTGTACGGCGTTCGTGTAGAAGCCGAGGTCTATCAGGCCGAGGGAGACCAGCAGCACGTCCGCCCGTTCACGCTTCACCGTCTCGCGGATCAGCGGTGCCATGTGCAGCCAGCCCTCGCCCCAGCCGGCGAGGTGGCGGCGGGCGTGGCGCGGGAAGTCCGGATCCGCGTACTCGTACGAGACGGGCGCGTCCACCGCCTTGTCGTACAGCGTCTCGCGCGGGCCGACGATCGCGAACGGGCCGCCGTATGTCCCGCGCAGGTGCTGCCACATCCGGTAGCGCCAGGTGTGTTCGCCCGCGCTGCCGATCGTCATGGAGTCCCCGACGGGCATGAACCTGAGCATCCGCTCATCCTCCTCGATCATGCCCCCGACCAGGGGCGGCCGGGGCTGTGAGGCTGGACACTCCCGGCGAACACATGGGCGAGATGGCACGCTTGAGGGATGCGATCCCTGCCGCCCCTCGCCGGAGCCGCCCTCCTCGTCGCACTGTCGACGCCCGCAGCCTTCGCCGACGGCGGCGCCGAGGGGTTCACGATCAAGGATCCGCGGATAACGGAGTCCAGCGGTCTCGCGGCCTCGCACCTCCACCCCGGCATCTACTGGACGCACAACGACAGCGACGACGGGGCGTATCTCTACGCGATCGACTCGAAGACCGGGCAGACCGTCGCGACCGTCACCATGACGGGCGTCGGCCGGGTGCGTGACATGGAGGCCATCTCGATCGGCCCCGACGACGACCTCTACGTCGGAGACATCGGCGACAACCTCGGCGGCGCGTGGCCGTACGTCTGGATCTACAAGCTCCCCGAGCCGAAGCAGCTGCGGGATCAGACGGTCCGCGCCACGCAGTTCGTCGTGAAGTACGAGGACGGGCCGCGGGACGCCGAGGCGCTGATGGTCCATCCGAAGACCGGGCGGGTCTACATCGCCGACAAGAAGGAGGACGGCGGGTCGCTGTACGAGGGGCCCGCGCGGCTCTCCGCCTCCGGCACCAACGTGTTCAAGCGCGTGGCCGGCACGGATCTCTGGGTGACCGACGGCGCCTTCTCGCCCGACGGCACGCACCTCGCGCTGCGCGGCTACTTCGGCGGGGCGCTCTACGCCTGGCGCGACGGGAAGCCGGAGCGGGAGGGGCGGCTGAGCGTGCCGCTGCAGGGGCAGGGCGAGTCCGTGACCTACACGGCGGACGGCTCCGCCCTGATGTACGGCAGCGAGGGCGAGCAGAGCCCGGTCGAGCCCGTCGAGGTGAAGGAGGGGGACGGCGGGTCCGACGGCCGGTCCTCCACGTCGCCGTCGGTGAAGGGCGATTCGGGCGGCGACGGTGCGGCCACGGACGGCGGGGCGGGATTCGACGCCGATTACCGGACCGGAGCCGTCGCTCTCGCCGTCACCCTGGCCGTCGTCCTCGGCCTGAAGCGGCTGCTGCGGCGTCGCTGACGGGAGCCGGAGCTGAGCTGCACGGCGACATGAGGCAGGGGCGCCCGGCGTGGTGACACGCCGGGCGCCCCTGTCGACGTACGGAGTCGACGAACGGACTCGTGTACGGAGTCCGTGGTCGAGAAGCCGCTACAGCTTCTCGATCACGTAGTCGATGCACTTCGTCAGCGCCTCGATGTCCGACGGCTCGATGGCCGGGAACATCGCGACGCGCAGCTGGTTGCGGCCCAGCTTGCGGTACGGCTCGGTGTCCACGATGCCGTTGGCGCGCAGCGCCTTGGCGACCGCGGCGGCGTCGACCTCGTCGGTGAAGTCGATCGTGCCGATGACCTGCGAGCGCTTGGCCGGGTCGGCGACGAACGGGTTGGCGTACTTGATGTCCTCGGCCCAGCCGTACAGGGTGCGCGCGGAGGTGGCCGTGCGGCGGACCGCCCAGTCGAGGCCGCCCTGGCCGTTGATCCACTCCAGCTGCTGGTTCAGCAGGAAGAGCGTGGCGAGGGCCGGGGTGTTGTACGTCTGGTTCTTGCGGGAGTTGTCGATCGCTGTGGGGAGGCTGAAGAACTCCGGGACGTGGCGGCCGGACGCGTGGATGCGCTCCGCGCGCTCGATCGCGGCGGGGGAGAAGATGCCGATCCACAGGCCGCCGTCGGAGGCGAAGGACTTCTGGGGCGCGAAGTAGTAGACGTCGGTCTCGGCGATGTCGACCGGCAGACCGCCCGCGCCGGAGGTGGCGTCCACGAGGACGAGCGCGCCCGCGTCGGCGCCCTCGACCCGCTTGATCGGCATGGCCACACCGGTCGAGGTCTCGTTGTGCGTGAACGCGTAGACGTCGACGCCCGCCTCGGCGGCCGCCTCGGGGTGCGTACCCGGGTCGGCGGAGATGACCGTCGGCTCGGCCAGCCACGGAGCGAGCTTGGCGGCCTTGGCGAACTTGGAGCTGAACTCGCCGAAGCTGAGGTGCTGCGACTTGTTCTCGATCAGGCCGTGGGTCGCGATGTCCCAGAAGGCGGTCGAGCCGCCGTTGCCGAGGATCACCTCGTAGCCCTCGGGGAGCTGGAAGAGGTCGCGCACGCCTTCGCGGACCTTGCCGACCAGGTTCTTGACCGGGGCCTGGCGGTGGGAGGTGCCCATGAGGGACGTGCCGGTGGCGGCCAGGGCGTCCAGCGCCTCCGTGCGCACCTTGGAGGGGCCCGCGCCGAAACGTCCGTCGGCGGGCTTGATGTCAGCGGGAATCTGGATCTCAGCCACGGTCGGGAGCCTAGTCGCTTCGCGAAACCGGGCGGAAACATGTCCGTCGGGTGAGACAAAGTATTTCAGCCTGTCCGGCGCTTGAGGACGAGCCCGAAGGGCGTTTCGGGGGTCCAGGGGGCGGAGCCCCCTGGTTACGGGAAGGGGCGGGGTGGGGGCGATGCATCCTGAGGACATGACCGCTCCCGACACCGTGCCACCGGACCTGGCCGCCGACCTGCGGAGCCGCCTGCGGGCCGCCGTCCGCGGCGACGTCGACTTCGGGGTGACCGCGAGAGCCCTGACGACCATGGACGCGTCCAACTACCGGCGCGTGCCGCTCGGCGTGGTGGCCCCTCGGGACGCCGACGACGTGGCCGCGGTGCTCGCCGTCTGCCGCGAGCACGGGGTGCCGGTCGTGGCGCGCGGCGGCGGCACGTCGATCGCAGGCCAGGCGACCGGCGCCGGTGTCGTCCTGGACTTCACGCGGCACATGAACAAGATCGTGTCGCTCGACCCGGAGGAGCGCACGGCGGTCGTCCAGCCGGGCGTCGTCCTGGACCGGCTGCAGGAGGCCGCGGCCCCGCACGGCCTACGGTTCGGGCCCGACCCGTCCACGCACAGCCGCTGCACCCTCGGCGGGATGATCGGCAACAACTCGTGCGGATCGCACTCGGTGGCGTGGGGGACGACCGCGGACAACATCGGCGAGCTGTCGGTGATCAGCGGCATGGGTGACCGGCTGCGCCTCGGCCGGGGCTGGGCCGGTGCTCCCGACGGCCTGCGCGCACTCGTAGAGGGCGAGTTGGCGCTGCTGCGCACCGGCTTTCCCGAGCTGCCGCGGCGTATCTCCGGCTACGCCCTGGACACGCTGCTGCCCGAGAAGGGCGCGGACGTCGCCCGTGCGTTCTGCGGCACCGAGGGAACGCTGGGCGTGCTCACGGAGGCCGTCGTCCAGCTCGTCGAGGCGCCACGCGCGCGTGCGCTCGCGGTTCTCGGGTACGCCGACGAGGGTGCGGCGGCGGAAGCGGCCGCCGGACTGCTGCAGTACGGGCCGCTGACCGTGGAGGGGATGGCCGCCGACCTCGTGCCTCCTGGCACGCCGGGGCTGCCCGTGGGCGGCGCCTGGCTGTTCGTCGAGACGGTCGGCGCGTCGGAGGCGGAGGCACGCGCGCGTGCCGAGGCGATCGCGAGTGCCGCCGACGTCGTGGACGCCGTGGTCGTCACCGACCCGGCCGGGCAGCGCATGTTGTGGCGGATCCGTGAGGACGCGAGCGGGACGGCGACGCGGATGCCGGACGGCAGTGAGGCCTGGCCGGGCTGGGAGGACTGCGCGGTGCCGCCCGCCCGGCTCGGGGCCTACCTGCGGGACTTCCGGGGTCTGCTGTCCGCCCACGGCCTGCGCGGCACGCCGTACGGGCACTTCGGGGACGGCTGCATCCACGTCCGCATCGACTTCGACCTGCTGACGCCCGAGGGCATCGGCCGCTTCCGCCGCTTCTCGGAGGAGCTCGCGGACCTGGTTGTCGCCCACGGCGGCTCGCTGTCGGGCGAGCACGGCGACGGGCAAGCGCGCGCCGAGCTGCTGCCCAAGATGTACGGCACGGAGCTGGTGCGGCTCTTCGAGCGCGTGAAGGGCGTCTGGGACCCGGACGACCTACTCAACCCGGGGATGCTGGTACGCCCGGCGCGGCTCGACGAGAACCTGCGGTTCGCCGTCCTGCCACGGAAACCGGCCGACGTGGCCTTCGGCTACCCGCACGACGGCGGGGACTTCTCGGCGGCGGTCCGCCGGTGCGTGGGCGTCGCGAAGTGCCGTACGGAGAGGGTGGCCGGGCCCGCGGTGATGTGCCCGTCCTTCCGGGCCACGGGCGAGGAGGAGCACTCCACGCGCGGGCGCGCACGCCTGCTGCACGAAATGCTCGCGGGCGAGGTGGTGACGGACGGGTGGCGTTCGATGGAGGTGCGGGACGCACTCGACCTGTGCCTGTCCTGCAAGGGCTGCCGCTCCGACTGCCCGGTCGGCGTCGACATGGCCACGTACAAGGCGGAGTTCCTGCACCACCACTACGCGGGGCGGCGGCGCCCGGCCGCGCACTACGCGATGGGGTGGCTGCCGCGCTGGCTGAGGCTCGCCGCGCCCTTCGGCGGCGCCCTGAACTTCGCGGGCGCCCTGAACGGGGCGCTGCGGGTGCGCCCGCTGGCCGCGTTCGCCAAACGGCTCGGCGGCATCGCGCCGGAGCGCGAGATTCCGCGGCTGCCGCGCGAGACGTTCCGGCGGTGGTTCGACCGTCGCTCACGGCGGCTCGGCGGAGGCCGCACGGAGATCTTCTCCTCGGACCAAGTGGCCGTGCTGTGGCCGGACACCTTCACCGACCACCTGTCACCCGAGGTGGGCAAGGCGGCCGTGAAGGTCCTGGAGGACACCGGACGCCGGGTCGTCCTGCCCCCGTCGGGCGCGTGCTGCGGCCTGACGTACGTCTCGACCGGCCAGCTCGACCGCGCCCGCGCCGTCATGCGCCGCACCCTCGACCGGATGGAGCCGGTCATGGGCGGCCCCCTGGTCGTACTGGAGCCGAGCTGCGCGGCCGCACTCAGGACCGACCTGCCCGAACTCCTCCACGACGACCCACGCGCGCGTGAACTCGCCGAATCCGTCCGCACGCTCGCCCAGTACCTGGAGGAGCAGGCCCCCGACTGGCAGCCGCCGCGCATCGACCGGCCCGTCGCGGGCCAGACGCACTGCCACCAGCACGCGGTACTCGGCGACGCGGCCGACCGCCGGCTGCGCGGGAAGGCGGGTCTGACCGGCGACCTCAGCGGGGGCTGCTGCGGCCTCGCGGGCAACTTCGGCTTCGAGAAGGGCCACTACGAGGTGTCGACGGCCTGCGCCGAAGAGCAGCTGCTCCCTTCAGTGCGGGCGGCGTCGGACGACACCGTGCTCCTGGTCGACGGATTCTCCTGCCGTACCCAGCTGGAACAGCTCGCGGGACGGCGGGGGCGCCACCTGGCGGAGGTGCTGGCGGAGGGGATTGCGAGACCCGGTTCCGGCGGCCGGCCCCGGACGTAAGCTGCAAAAGGGTTTTACAGTGCTGGACGAGTGCACTATTTTGCCCGAGCGAGTCCATGCGAGGGGACTTTGCGTCTCGATAGGACCTGGGGAAGGCTGAGAGCCGTGTCGGACGTGTCGGAAGCAGGCGGCGCACAAGGCGCGCAGGGATCTCCCGGTGCAGCCGGCGATGCGGCGGCACTTGCGGCGCCGACTGCGCCGACCGAACCGACGCCGACCGCACCAGCAGCAACGGCGGCACCGGCCGCGCAAGGCGAGCCCGGAGCGCGCCGCGCGTCCCGCTTCGCTCTCGGCTCCCTCGGGCCCGTCGGTCTCGTCCTCGGCGGCGCGGTCTCCGTGCAGTTCGGCGGCGCGCTCGCGGTGAGCCTGATGCCGCGGGCCGGGGCGCTCGGCGTCGTGACGCTGCGCCTCGCCGTCGCCGCGGTCGTGCTGCTCGCCGTCTGCCGTCCGCGGCTGCGCGGTCACTCACGCGCGGACTGGGGCACCGTCGTCGCCTTCGGCGTCGCGATGGGCGCCATGAACGGGCTCTTCTACCAGGCCGTCGCCCGTATCCCGCTGGGACCGGCCGTCACCCTCGAGGTCCTGGGCCCGCTCGCGCTCTCCGTGCTCGCGTCCCGCCGGGCAGTGAACCTGATCTGGGCGGGCCTCGCCCTCGCCGGCGTCTTCCTGCTCGGCGGTGGGGGTTTCGAGAGCCTCGACCCCGTGGGCGCCGCCTTCGCGCTGGGCGCCGGCGCCATGTGGGCGGCGTACATCGTCTTCAGCGCCCGTACGGGACGTCGCTTCCCGCAGGCCGACGGGCTGGCGCTGGCGATGGCCGTCGCGGCGGTGCTCTTCCTGCCGCTGGGCATCGCGGAGTCGGGCATGAAGCTCCTCGACCCGGTCACGCTGGGGCTGGGCGCGGGCGTCGCGATGCTCTCGTCCGTCCTGCCGTACACGCTCGAACTGCTCGCGCTGCGGCGCCTGCCCGCCTCCACCTTCGCGGTCCTGATGAGCCTGGAACCGGCCCTCGCGGCGCTCGCCGGCTTCCTGCTCCTGCACCAGGCGCTGTCCGCCGCTCAGGCCCTGGCGATCGCGCTGGTCATCGCGGCGAGCATGGGAGCGGTGCGGACGCAGGTGGGGCGGGGGAAGGCGAAGGGGCTGGAGGACGCAGCCCAGGGCATCGCTTCCTGACGGACGTGTTCCGTTACGCCTGGGAAGCGGGCCCGGCAGAAACGTGTACGCCTGCCCCGACTGCGCCCCCACTTCCCGCTGATGCCGGATGTGCCGGACCTCCTGCCCGCCGGCACGACGGCGACAGTCCGACCGCAGGGTGAGCGCCCGCCCATAGAGGGCAACCGCTCCCGGCGGACCGACGCGCAGGTGCGGCGCCGCGCCCCCAGGGCCCGGCGCCGCACCCCACGGCGCGTCAGCGCGCGATGCCCTCGTAGCCCCCGATCTCCTGCGGGCTCCGCGGCCCCGGCCCCACGTACCGGGCCGACGGCCGCACCAGGCGGCCCGTGCGCTTCTGCTCCAGGATGTGCGCCGACCAGCCGGCCGTGCGGGCGCAGGTGAACATGGACGTGAACATGTGCGCCGGGACCTCCGCGAAGTCCAGGACGATGGCCGCCCAGAACTCCACGTTGGTGGCGAGCACACGGTCGGGGCGGCGGGCATGCAGCTCCTCCAGGGCCGCCTTCTCCAGGGCCTCGGCGACCTCGAAGCGCGGGGCGCCCAGCTCACGCGCGGTGCGCCGCAGCACCCGCGCCCGCGGGTCCTCGGCCCGGTACACGCGGTGCCCGAAGCCCATCAGCCGCTCACCCCGGTCCAGGGCGTGCTTCACGTACGCCTCCGCGTCGCCCGTGCGCTCGATCTCCTCGATCATGTGGAGCACCCGCGAGGGGGCGCCGCCGTGCAGCGGCCCGGACATGGCGCCCACGGCGCCCGACAGCGCGGCCGCGACGTCGGCGCCGGTCGAGGCGATGACGCGGGCGGTGAACGTGGAGGCGTTCATGCCGTGCTCGGCGGCGGACGTCCAGTACGCGTCCACGGCCGCCACGTGCTTGGGGTCCGGCTCACCCCGCCAGCGGATCATGAACCGCTCGACGACGGAGTGCGCCTTGTCGATCTCGCGCTGGGGCACCATCGGCAGCCCCTGCCCGCGCGCCGACTGCGCGACGTACGACAGGGCCATGACCGCGGCGCGCGCCAGGTCCTCGCGGGCCTGCTCCACGTCGATGTCGAGCAGCGGTTTCAGGCCCCAGACGGGGGCGAGCATCGCGAGCGCGGACTGGACGTCCACGCGGATGTCGCCGGAGTGCACGGGGATGGCGAACGGCTCGGCGGGCGGCAGACCGGGGTCGAACGCCCCGTCGACGAGCAGACCCCACACGTTCCCGAACGAGACGTGGCCGACCAGATCCTCGATGTCGACGCCCCGGTAGCGAAGGGCGCCGCCCTCCTTATCCGGTTCGGCGATCTCCGTCTCGAACGCGATGACTCCCTCGAGTCCGGGTACGAAGTCGGACATCAGGCGGCTCCTCACGATGTGGTGCGACAGACGGTAGGGACGACCGGAGTGGTTCAGAAGCGGGCTTCAGCGGGCTCCCAGACGCGGGCTTCAGCGGGCTTCGTATCCGGTTCCACGGTCGATTCCGAAAATTCGCGGTCCGGATCGGTCACTGCGGTGATGCCCCGTGTGGCTGGCGGTCACCCCCAACCGATTCGGCACCAGGACCCTATCCCTTAGTGCCACCTTTGGGGAGTCCTCGCGGCACTCAGTGCCACACACCTCACAGTGCCACTTCGCGCGGTCCGGCGCCTGTTCGGCGGGTGAAGCCCCCGGAATCCAGCGGATTTCAGGGCTGCAGGGCCCGGCACGGGCGCATGGTGGTGCGTCCGGGTCTTGATCCACGGACTCCCGGCCGGACACATCGCTTCGTACGGCAAGATGACCGCGTGACCGACCGTGCCCCTGCCGACCGCACCGCCCCCGACGCCGACGCCTACGAGGCCCCCGACCCCGCCGCGATGCGCGCGCACTACCGCGCCCAGGGCTTCGACGTGACCGATCTCGCCGCGCACCCCATGGACCAGTTCGCGCGCTGGTTCAAGGAGGCCGTGCACGCCGCCGAGCTCGGCGGCATCTACGAACCCAACGCCATGGTCGTCTCCACGGCCGACGCCCAGGGACGGCCGAGCTCCCGCACGGTGCTCCTCAAGCAGTACGACGAGCGCGGTTTCGTCTTCTACACCAACTACGAGTCCCGCAAGGGCCGCGACCTGGCGGCCAACCCGCACATCGCCCTGCTCTTCCCCTGGCACGCCATGGCCCGCCAGGTCACCGTCACGGGCTCGGTCACCCGTACCGGCCGCGGCGAGACCGCCGCGTACTTCCGCACCCGCCCGCACGGCTCCCAGCTCGGCGCCTGGGCCAGCGCCCAGTCGGCGGTGATCGCATCCCGCGCCGAGCTCGACACCGCGTACGAGGAACTCCACACCCGTTACCCGGAGGGTGAGCGGGTCCCGGTCCCGCCGCACTGGGGCGGCTTCCGGGTCTTCCCGGAGACCATCGAGTTCTGGCAGGGGCGCGAGAACCGGCTGCACGACAGGCTGCGCTACGTCTACCGCGAGGACGGCACCTGGCGAATCGAGCGGCTCAGCCCGTGAGTCACTCCCCGAGTACGCGGTTCAGGAACGGTTCGACGGCCGCGCGCCACGCCTCGGGCTGGTCGTAGTGGACGAGGTGGCCCGCGTCGGCCACCTCGGCGTACTCGCCCTTCGGCAGGACCCGCACCATCTCCTGGGCCTCGGCCCGGCCGAGCTCACCGTCGAGACCGCGCACGACGAGCGCGGGGCACTCGACCTGCGCGAGCTCCTCCCAGTGCGCGTCGTGGACCCATGTCTCACGGGTCCTGAGCATCTGTTCGGGCTCGAAGACGGGCCGCCAGCCGTCGGGTGACTCGGCCATCACCTCGGCGTAGAACTCCCCGCGGGACGCATGCGGGCGCTCCACCCAGGGGTCGTCCTCGCCGAACCACTTGCGTACGTCGGCGAGGGTGGCGAAGGGCACGGGCCAGGCCTTGAACCAGCTCTCCCACTCGCGCTGCGACGCCGCGCCGAGCGCGGAGGCGCGCATGTCGCAGATGACCAGGCCGCGGACCAGGTCGGGCCGGCGGGCGGCGAGCTGCCAGGCGGTCAGGGCGCCCATGGCGTGGCCGATGAGGACGGCGGGGGCGAGGCCGAGCTGGACGAGGGCGGCCTCGGCGTCCTCGACGTAGACCTCACGCGTGTAGGGGCCCTCGGCCGGCTTGTCGCTCTGGCCGTGGCAGCGCTGGTCGAGTGCGACCGCGCGATGCCGTTCGGCGAGCCAGCGGGCGCTGGACGCCCAGTGGGAGGCACGCCCCATGAGGCCGTGGAGTAACAGCACGCCGGGGACACGCTCGATCTCTCCCGTCTGCTTGGGAGGATCGGCGAACTCCCAGGCGGCGAGGCGTACGCCGCCTGCTCCCGTCACGTCGATGCGCACCATGGTCTGGCACCCCCCTTGTGTGTCTGCCCCTTTGTGTGTCTGCCGGCCCCTTGCCGCGTCTGGTCGTCGCGTCAGCCGGAGTGGTCGCGTCAGCCGGAGTGGTCGCGTCAGCCGGAGTGGTCGCGTCAGGCCGAGTGGTCGCGTCAGGCCCGAGGCGTCAGGCCCGGACGGCTTGAGCGGGACCGACGTACGGACACGCTATCGAACCCCCATTCGAAAGCGCGCATTTCGTCGTCAACACCCCTCTTTCGGGTGACCGCTCCCCAGGATTGACCGGCGCGGCCGAGGGGAGATCTTCTGCGGGAGGCGGACCGCTCGGGGATACCGGTCCGAAGGGGGACGACCCTGAGAGCTCGGGGCTCCGGGTCGAAACAGGGGGAGACAGGCCCCGGCGCCGATCGGCGCCGGGGCCCTCCGTCTGTCTGCGGCACATCCATGCGCCCCCTCCCGACCGGGCTGCCCGACCCGGTCCGACCCGGTCCGGAACGATCAGGACCTCACGTCATATGCCTCATGACAGCCTGGCACGCAAAACGTCCGGCCGCTGCCATTCCGCACACTGAATCTTGGATTCGGGTGGATGTCTGAATACCGGGCGACGCGGCTGTCTGAATACCGCCGGTGCGCGCCCGTACTGCCGATGCCGCCCACACTGGCGGTGCCCGCCCGCACTGGCGCTGCCGACCGCCCGCGCTGCCGGTGCCCGCCCACACTGCCGGTGCTGCCCGGGCTGCCGGGGCGCGTCCGCACGGGCGGTGCTGCCCGGGCTGCCGGTGCGCGCCCGCGCTGCCGATTCCTGCCCACGCTGGCGGTGCTGCCCGGGCTGCCGGCGCTGTCCGCGCTGGCGATATCCGCCCGCGCTGCCGGTGCTGTCCGCGCTGGCGGTGCTGTCCGCGCTGGCGGTGCCGCCCGCGCTACCGGTGCGCGCACGGCTAGCGATGCGCGCACCGCTGGTGCCCCGCTACATTCGCGTCGGCTTCCGGGCGCTGCCGGACTCAGCGGCGCCGCGGCGAGGCCCCGGCGGCGCCTCAGCGCTTCGCGACGAACACGTGCGAGGCGATGCCGGTGTCCAGCTCCGCCGCCTCGCCGCTGCTGCCCACCAGCACCCCGCCGGCCGACTGCGTCACGCTCACCACGGAACCGGGCTGCACACCCGCCCGCCGCAGCGTGTACATCAGCTGCGCGTCCGTCTGGATCGGCTCCCCGATACGGCGCACCACGACCGTCTTGCCGTCGGTGCCCGGGTCCAGGTCGGCCAGGGACACCATGCCCTCGTCCAGGAACGGGTCCGCGTGGTCCTTCTCGCCGAGCTCCTCCAGACCCGGGATCGGGTTGCCGTACGGCGACTCCGTCGGGTGGCGCAGGAGCTCCAGGACGCGGCGCTCGACCGCCTCGCTCATCACGTGCTCCCAGCGGCAGGCCTCCGCGTGCACCTGCTCCCACTCCAGGCCGATCACGTCGACCAGCAGGCACTCGGCGAGCCGGTGCTTGCGCATCACGCGCGTGGCCAGCCGGCGGCCCTCTTCCGTGAGCTCCAGATGGCGATCACTGGCGACCGACACCAGCCCGTCGCGCTCCATACGCGCCACCGTCTGGCTGACCGTCGGACCGCTCTGATCGAGACGCTCGGCGATTCGGGCGCGCATGGGGACCACACCTTCCTCTTCGAGCTCGAGGATGGTGCGGAGATACATCTCCGTCGTGTCGATCAGTCCGGACATACGTGCCCCTCGTTAGCTCTGCCAGTGGCTCGCTGACTCACCGGCTTGTGCGCTGGCCCTGACTCAATTCTGACGCATCCCACCGACAACCGTGCCGCGCCGGTGAAACCGCGCGCGATGGGAGGGGGCCGCGGGTCCGGGCGCGGTGCTGTGGGGGCTCGCTGTGCGCGGGCCGGGACTCGAGCGCCCGTGGCCTGGGCCCGGCCAGGTAGCCGTACCGACCCGGCGTCTCGTGCCCGTACCGACCCGGCACCTTGTGCCCGTACCGACCCAGCACCCGACCCGGCACGCCTTGACACGCCACCGGCCGGGACAGCACCGTGAGGCCCGACGCGGCGGAGGGCATCGCCGTCGAAGGGTGCCCGGCGGGACGGACGGGGGAGCAACGCGGATGAGCGGCGGAAGCGACAGCAGGCCGGCCGGGCAGCACGGCGAGAACGCGCTGGCCCGGCAGTACTTCGACGCCGCCATCGGCCTGCTGCAGCGGGTCCGAGACGAGGAGGCGGCGAACATCGCGGCCGCGGGCGCCCTCATCGCCGACACTGTCGCCGCCGGCGGCCACCTCTTCGCCTTCGGCGCCGGACACTCCTCACTCGCCGCCCAGGACGTCGTCTACCGAGCGGGCGGCCTCGCCCTCATGAACCTGCTGGCCGTGCCCGGCACTGTCGGTGTCGACGTCGTGCCCGCCACGCTCGGATCCGCCCTCGAACGCGTCGACGGACTCGCAAGCGCCGTACTCGACACCAGCCCGGCCCGCCCGGGAGACACCCTCGTGATCATCTCCCTCTCCGGGCGGAACGCACTCCCCGTCGAGATGGCCATGAAGGCCCGCACCCTCGGCCTGCAGACCATCGGCGTGACCTCGGTGGCGTACGCGGGCGAGACGAAATCCCGGCATGCGTCCGGGACTTACCTCAAGGACCACTGCGACATCGTCATCGACAGCAAGATCGCAATCGGCGACGCCGAACTCGCCGCCGAAGGCATCGAGGCGCCCTTCGCCCCCGCTTCCACCGTCGTCACCAGCGCACTCCTCCAGGCCGTCATGGCCACGGCGGCAGGCGAACTCGCCGCCCGCGGCATCGAACCCCCGCTCCTGCGCTCCGGCAACGTCGACGGCGGCCACGAATGGAACGCGCGCGTATTCACCGAGTACGCGGACCGGATCTTCTACCGGCACTGACCACCGGCCTCCGGCACTGACCCACCGGCCTGCAGTACGGTCCAGGGCTCGCCTCACGGCGCCTGCTGTCCCTGCTCGACAGCCGTGGGCCCACCGCGCGGCGCCAACCGTCCCCGCTCGACAGCCGGGGGCCCGCCCCGCGGCGCCTACCGTCCCTGCTCGACAACCCGCGCCAGATCCAGCGCCGCCGCGATCCGTACGGCGACGCTCTCCGCGTACATCGCGTCAGCCCGCTCGAACGCAGGCCGGCTGCCACCCCGCAGAAACGTCACGACCCCCAGCGTGCGGCCCCGGCTGCGCAGCGCCGCACACATCGCATGCACCGCGTCGTGCGGCCACTGCCGCTCGGCGGCCCACTCCCGTGCCCGTTCGGGCGCCGACGCACCCGCGCTCGCCCGCACCGAGCCCGCACGCTCCACACACTGCAGCGCGGGATGCCCCTCGCGGTACCGCACGGGCAACCCCGCCCCGGGCGCGGGCATGCTCGGCCCCGGCGCACCAGCAGGCGTGGCCGTCACCCGCACCAGACGCACCGGCTCCCCATCCGCGGCCGGCTCACCAGCCACCGGCTCACCCACCACAAGATCGATCAGCGCATGATCGGCGAACCCCGCCAGCGCGAAGTCCAGCTGGATCGTCGCCGCCTCCGCCGGGTCCTCGCACTCCCCGGCCGCCCGCGCCGCACGGTGCAGCTGGTTCGCCCGGAACCGCAGCTGCGCCGCCTCCTGCTCCGCCTGCTTCGACTCCGTCACGTCCCAGAACAGCCAGCCCACACCGAGCGGCACCGGCTCCTCCGCCAGCGGCGACGCCAGCCGCAGGAACCCGCTCCGCCAGCACCGCCGCCGCTCGCCGTCCGGCGTACGCACCGTCACCCACATCTCCGCGGGCGCAGGCGGCGTACCCTCCGCCAGCACATGCGTCAGAGCGCTCTCCAACTCCTCCGCACCCTGGCCGAGCAGCTCACCGAGGGGCCGCCCCAGCGGCGCCGTACGCCCCGAACCGAGCGCCCGCGCCGCATGCGCATTGACCAGGGCGGGCCGCAGATCGGCATCCACCAGCACGACACCCCACGAGGCGTCCTCGAACAGCGCCTCGCTCAGAGCGATCGACCGCTCCAGATCGATCTGCGCATGCACCTCGCTGAACGCGCAGTACACGCCCGCAGGCTTACCGTCCTGCCCCCGCACGGCGGCCGACTGCATCCGTACGAGCACCCGCCCGCCGTCCTTCGTCAGCAACGCGAACTCGTGCACCTGCCGGCCCGGCGCCTGCATCGCCGACAGCAGCCGCCCCTCGACCTCCTCGGCATCCGCCGCCCGCACGGCCCACCCCGCGAGGCCCCGCCGCCCGACCGCCTCCGCGGCCGACCAGCCCAGAATCCGCTCCGCCTCGCGGTTCCAGTGCGTCACCACACCGTCCGCGTCGAACGCGCACAACGCCGCATCCATGCCGTCGAGCAGCGCCGCAAGAAGATCCGAACCATCGCGCTCGGGCTCCGGAGGCCCCAGCTCGTCCGTGGTCCCACTACGCCGGGAAGCACTCACCTGGCACCCCCTGCAGGCCGTGTCCGCGTGTACTGCGCCGTGTACTGCGATTGTCGTGATGCATTTCCGTGATGCGTGGCTTACTGCGATGCGTGGTTCCGCGATGCGTCGCGCACCACGTGTACCGCGCCACGGATCATTCAACTCGAACGTGACCCAGCCCACATAGATTTCCCGGGAAATCGTTGCGCGCTGGAGATTCCAGGACCGGAACCCGCCGTCCTCGTTGTCCGATGCCCCGGTCCCCAACTTCTCGAAAAATCGCTTGAGAGCTCCTGGGGCGGTGCCTAGTGTGGCGCTTACACGGAAGGGAGGTGGTTCGGCAGATGTATGAATACCGGACGCGTGAGGTGGCTGCGGGCTAGCGGCCCGTCACCACACCGAGTGCGGTGCCGGACCAGCGCGCGAGCTGAGCGCGCAGCCGGCCAATTCCACGCAGTCACCCGACCCGCGGGCCGCCGGTACGTCCGGCCGGCTCCCTCCTCGGAGGGACCATGGCCCGCGGGTCGTCTGCGTTCCGGCGGGTCCCTTCCCTCCCCCGTCCCCTGGGTGTCGGCCATCAGAGCGTTATGAGGCTAGGTGTTGCGGACATGACGTTGGTGACACAGGCCTGGTGAAACCGAGATGCCTCGACGGGCATCGGTCGAGTAGCGTGCGGGCCATGTCGAGTCCTGAGTCAGACAAGGTGGGGGCTTTCGGTCACGCCGTCAGCCCCCTGAACCCCTGACCTCGTAGCCCTGTCGTCGCGCTGCATTCTGTGGTGGGACGAGTGTGCGCTTGGGGCTGGCCGCGGTGACGAGATGACCTTCTCGTGCTTCTCCTCACCTCGGAGCCACTCGATGCCTTTCCCGCTGTACCTGCTTGCCATGGCGGTCTTCGCCATGGGCACCTCAGAGTTCATGCTCGCCGGCCTCTTGCCGGACATCGCCTCAGGTCTTGACATCACAGTCGGGACAGCAGGCATGCTCACCCCGGCCTTCGCGATCGGCATGATCGTCGGTGCCCCCCTTGTGGCCGCGCTTGCCCGCAACTGGCCCAGTCGCTCCAGCCTTCTCGGGTTCATCCTCGTTTTCTCTGCAGCTCACGCCGTGGGCGCCATGACCACGAGCTTCCCGGTCCTGTTCGCTACCCGGGTCGTCGCCGCGCTCGCGAACGCAGGGTTCCTTGCCGTCGCTCTGACGACTGCCGCCACGCTGGTCTCGCCCGACAAGAAGGGACGTGCGCTGGCCGTGCTGCTGTCAGGCACGACGGTGGCCACGATCGCCGGTGTCCCTGGTGGGTCGGTACTCGGCACGTTGCTCGGCTGGCGGGCCACATTCTGGGCTGTCGCCGCTCTCTGCCTGCCCGCAGCTCTCGGCATCCTGAAGGGGATCCCAGCAGGACGTGTGAAGGAGGAGGCGACTGGCGGGCCGGCCTTGCGAACGGAGCTCGCCCAGCTCACAAGGCCGCGGCTGCTCCTGGTGATGCTGCTCGGTGCGCTGGTGAACGCGGCAACCTTCGGAAGCTTCACCTTCCTCGCCCCCGTTGTGACCGACACCGCCGGGCTGGGCGAGCTGTGGATCTCTGTCGCTCTGGTGCTCTTCGGTGCCGGTTCCTTCGTGGGCGTCACCGTCGCCGGACGGCTGTCCGACCAGCGCCCTGCCCTAGTCCTCGCAGTCGGCGGTCCTCTGCTGCTCATCGGCTGGCCGGCCCTGGCCATACTGGCCGACAAGCCGGTCGCTCTGCTCTGCCTCGTCTTCGTCCAAGGCGCACTGTCGTTCGCGCTGGGCAGCACGCTGATCACACGGGTCCTCTACGAGGCGGCAGAAGCCCCCACGATGGCGGGCTCCTACGCGACCGCCGCACTCAACGTCGGCGCCGCCGTCGGCCCTCTCATCGCCGCGACTACCCTCAGCACCACGGTCGGGGACCTCGGGCCGCTGTGGGCAAGCGGGCTCCTGGTCGCTGTCGCGCTGCTCATCGCGTTGCCCCTCCGCGCTGTGATCGCAGCTGGCCGAAGCACCGAGGTGCTCCCGTGACGCATGCGAACGCCCCCCTGAACATCGAGGGACGCCGAAGGCTCGTGGAGCGCTGCGGCAGCCGCCCGATCGCGCATGTCGCCGCCGAGGCCGGCGTCTCCCGCGCCTGCCTGTCCAGGTGGAAGATTCGCTACGACCAGTACGGCGAGGCCGGGCCGATGGACCGCTCGAGCGTTCCGCACTCCTCACCGACCCAGACCCCGCCCGATGTCGTCGAACGGATCGAGCACGCTCGTACGGCTTGTGGTCAGAGCTGGAACGGCTTGCGTTGCGTCAGGCCGTACTTCGATGCGATGGCGTTCCAGAGTGCGGCGGCCTTGGTCTTCTGTGCGGTGGCCGTGCCGCTCGCGCGGTTGCCCGCGCGCTGGTGCGCGGTGGTGCGGGCCTGGCCGTCCTTGCAGCCCTTCTTGCCGGCGACCTCCTGGGCCCATGCCGCGTAGTGGTTGTCCGCCGAAGCGGAGGCCTTCCAGGCGCCGTTGAGGGCGGTGGTGAGCTGGGCGTGGTTGGGGAGCTTGTCGACGGAGAGCGCCGCGAGACGTGTGACGAGGTCGTTGCGCTGCTGCGCCGCGTTCCGCAGATCGGTGGCGGCCTGGCCGAGGTTGTTGCATGCCTTGACGTCGGCGACGGCCTTGATCACCGCGTCGCGGCTGTTGTTGCTGTCCGCGAGCAGCTTGTCGAGTGCGACAGCCTGTTCCTTGGCGGGGTCGGTGGTCGGTGACGCGGACTCGTCAGCGGCGGGCGCGCTCGCGGACACGGTCTTGCTGTCGTCCTTCGTGTCGTCGCCACCGGAGCCGAGGAGGGCTCCCGCGCCGATGCCGAGGACCGCGATGCCGATGCCGGCGGCTGCGATGAGGGGCAGCTTCGAGCGCGTACGGCCGTTGCCGCCCTCGGACGCCTGGCGCGCGGCGGCCCGCCCGGCTCCGGCCTCGGGAGCGGCCGCACCGTAGTGACCGCCCGTGGCCGTCGGCGGCTGGAAGCGGGGCAACTGCTGGGTGGCCGCCGCCCCTTCGGGTTGCGGATCGGCACGGAAGAGGCTGTCGAACTCGGCCGGGGTCGCCGGCCGGTCGCCCGGAGCGCCGGGCCGGATGCCGTACGGGGCGCCGGGCGGCGGTGGGGGGACGGGGGCGATGTACTGCGTGGGTTCGCTGTCGGGTCCGTTCCCCGGGGTCGCACCGCCGTGGGGCGCGCGTCCCAGGTACTGGGTGGCGTCGGCGGCGACCTCGGGCGGCAGCGCACCGGGGGCGACCGGCGGGATGTACTGCGTGGCGCCTTCGTCGAAGCCCCCGGCAGGTCCGGCCTGTGCACCGGCGCCCGCCACCGGCGGAATGTACTGCGTCGCCTCGGCGGCCGTATCGACGGCGGGCGGGAGGGGCGCGCCGTGCGGCGCCGCCTGTCCGGCGGGGGACGGCGGAGTGCCCTGCCCGTGGGGCGGCTGGGGGCTGTTGCCATGCCCGAGCTGCCCGGGCTCGGGCCCGCTGCCGGCGGTCGGCAGCGGGCTGCCTGGGCCGGGCTGGGGGAGCGGGCCGCCTGGACCGTGCTGGGGGACCGGGACGGGGCCCGTTGGGCCTTGCTGGCCTGGCTGCGGAAGCGGACCGCCGGGCGCGGCCGCGGGAAGGGTTCCGCCGTGACCGGCCGGGGGCAGTGCCCCGGTCTGGTCGGCTTGCGGGAGAGGGCCGCCGTTCCCGGCCGGGGGAAGGGCCCCGGCCTGACCAGCCGCGGGAAGTGCCGCGCCATGACCGGTCGTGGGGAGTGCGCCGCCCGGACCGGACGTGGGAAGCGTCCCCCCCGGCCCGGTCGCGGCAAGTGTCCCGTCCTCACCAGCCTGAGGAAGCGTAGGAAGCGTGCCGCCATGGCTCGCCTGTGGGTGCGGGCCTCTCTGGCCCCCCTGGGTGCCCGCGGCAGCGGCCCCCGGACCTGCCTCGGGACCGACGCCGTGCAGCGCCGTACCGAAGCTGGCCGGCGGGGCCGGAAGCGCCCCGCCGTACCCGGCGGCCGACGGCAGCGGCGCACCCGGGAAGCCGCCCGCGCCTGGAGCGCTCTGGTCAGCGGCGGGGAAGGCGTTCGTCGGGTGCAGCGGTTCCGGGCCGCCTCCCGGCTGCTGGGGGCCCGGGCCCTGAACCCCGGGGTGCGGTGCGCCCTGGTACGGACCCGGCGTCGGCGGCTGTGCCGCACCCCCGGCGCCCCAGGGCGCCGAGGCCGGAGCGGAGGACGGGGCCGCGTCCGGAGCCGCACCCCAGCCCGGCACGCCGCCCCCATGCGGTGCGCCCGGCACCCCGGCGCCGGGAGCACCCTGGCCCGCGGCGGCCCCCCACTCGTAACCGGACGAACCAGACATCGGAGGTGCCGGCGGGGCGGGCGGGGCAGGCGGCGCCTGCTCGGGGCCCCACGGCTGTCCCCACGGGCGGCCGCCGGGCGGGGCCGTCTGGTCGCCCGTGGTGCCCGGCAGCAGCGGCTCGCCGCCGTCGGCGGGCAGCACGATGCCTTCTCGCACGGGCCGCGCCGCGGGAAGATGCGGCTCCTCGCCCTGTCCGCTCTGCGTCACCGGGACTCCTACGACTGGGGTACTTACGGAATCGTCGGTTCACGCTACCGGGTGGCCCCACGGCGATGCCATGCAGCTCAGGACGTTACTGCGGCCACACCGGGCTCACACCGGCCGCAGTAACAAAACCTGCGGGCCCGGCGCTGTATACGCCCCCTTCACCAGCCCTCTTCGTGCCCCCTCTGTATGCCGCTCGGGCCCGCGGGCGGCACGCGCCCGCCTGCCACACGCCGCCCGCGCGGGCCGCCGTCGCCGCCGCGCGGGCGGTACACGCGCGTGCCACACCGCCCTCCCAGGGCCGCCGTCGCCGCCGCGCGGGCGGCGACGCCGCGCCTCTCACGCAGCCTGCAGCTCCAGCCGCGCCCCGAACTCCCGTACCACCGGCTCGTCGCGGTACGGCGCCAGCCGCTCCTGGAAGTCGTCCAGGTACTCCGCGCCCCGGTTCGACCGCAGCCCGCCGAGCAGTTCGATCGCCCGTAGCCCGGTGTGGCAGGCCTGCTCGACCTCGCGTTTCTGCACCTGTGCCGTCGCCAGGAGTACCAGCCCGATGGCGCGCCGCCGCACGCGGGACTGTGGGTGCTTGGCGAGGGACTCCTCGGCCTGCCGCGCGGCGGCGTCGGGCTGCCCCAGATCCCGGTGGCAGTGCGCCAGTTCGTCCGCCAAATACGCCTCGTCGAAGTGCGCGATCCACGCCGGGTCGTCGCCGGAGCCGGGGTCGGCCTGCTCCATCGCCGAGACGGCCTTCCCGATCACGACCTGGGCCGCCCGCGCGTCGCCCATCAGCGCGTGGCCGCGGGCCTCGGCGGCGTAGAACATGGCCTGCGCGCGCGGTGTGACCCGGCCGCGGGCGCCCTCCTGCGCGGCACGTGCGAGCTGCGCGATCTCGCGGGGGTTGCCGAGCTGGGCGGCGAGGTGGCTCATGGACGCGGCCAGCACGTATCCGCCGTAGCCGCGGTCGCCGGCCGCCTGCGCGAGCCGCAGCGCCTGGATGTAGTAGCGCTGCGCGAGCCCCGGCTGGCCCGTGTCGATCGCCATGTAGCCGGCCAGCTCCGTCAACCTCGCGACTGCGGCGAAGAGTTCGCGCCCGACGGCCTCGCGGTACGAACCGGCCAGCAGCCCGGACACGACGCTGTTGAGGTAGTGGACGACGACCGGCCGCACGTGCCCGCTGCCGTACTGGTGGTCAAGGTCCACCAGCGCCTGGGTCATCGACCGCACGGCGGCCACGTCGGCGGGCCCGACGCGCGGTCCGGCGGCCCGCGCCACCTGCGGGTCCGGCGCGGAGATCAGCCAGTCCCGGCTGGGCTCGACGAGTGCGGACGCGGCGACGGACGAGCCGGAGAGGAAGTCCCGGCGCCCCACGTCGCTGCGGTACAGCTCGCAGACCTGCTCGATGGCGCCGAGGACGGTCGGCGAGAACTGCAGACCGACACCGGCCGCCAGGTTCTTGCCGTTCGCCATGCCGATCTCGTCGATCGTGACGGTCCGGCCGAGCTTGCGGCCCAGCGCCTCGGCGATGATCGCGGGCGCCCGTCCGCGCGGCTGCTGCCCGCGCAGCCAGCGGGCCACCGACGTCTTGTCGTACCGCAGGTCGAGCCCGTGCTCCGCGCCGCACATGTTGACGCGGCGGGCCAGGCCCGCGTTGGAGCAGCCGGCTTCCTGGATCAGCGCCTGCAGCCGTTCGTTCGGCTGTCGCGCGACGAGAGGCCTTGCGGCCATGGCGTGTACCCCCTGTTGTCTGCGGTTCGCCTCCGGCGCGCCCCTTCGGCTCACTCGCTCTGTGGCTCCGGTGCCTGCCCGTGCACCGGAAGAGTCGTGTCCGCGAAGATCAATGCCCCACGAACAAACGGAAGATGCGGGATATAAGAGATATGCCGGGGTAAGTGCTGTTGACCCCACAGCTGCCTACCCGTCCCCTGGCGCCGATCCCCATGCGCGCCCCGGCCGTGCACCCGTGCGCCCCGAATGAAGGAACGATGCGCCGCTGTACGGGGTGTGGCGGCCGTAACCCCTGTGGACGACCGGAGTTGAGGCCGTCGTGGATGAGATGACCATCGGAGTGACGTCAACCGCGCAGATCCCCAAACAGCGCGGAGCAGCCCACGACACGGCACGCGGCACCTCCCTGCTGGAGGCCGCCGTGAGCTATGCGGAAGAGCGCCACTGGGACGTGTTTCCCGGCACCTGGCTCGAGGCGGTCAAAGGCACCCAGCGGTGCTCCTGCGGCGACCCGGCGTGCGAGGCGCCCGGCGCGCACCCCGCCCGCGAGGACTGGCCCACGCAGGCGACCGGCAGTGCGTCGGCCGCGCGCCGCCTGTGGTCGAAGCAACCCACGGCATCGATCCTGCTGCCGACAGGGCGCTCGTTCGACGTGCTCGACGTGCCCGAGACCGCCGGCTTCCTGGCGCTGGCCCGTATGGAGCGCATGGGGCTCACGCTCGGCCCGGTGACCCGCACCCCGGACCGCCGGATGCACTTCCTCGTCCAGCCGGGCGGCGCGGCGAAGGTCACCGATCTCGTACGGAAGCTCGGGTGGTCGCCCCTCGCGCTGGACCTGGTCGCTCGCGGCGAGGGCTCCTACGTCGCTGCGCCGCCCACGCGGGTCGGTGGACGCGGGGCCGTTCAGTGGGCCTGCCGTCCCACCGTCTCCAATCGGTGGCTGCCCGAAGCGGAGGAGATCATCTCGCCGGTGGCGTATGCGTGCGGGCGGGACGGCAGGCGCTGAGGCCGTGCCCGGCTGAGGCCCCGCCCGGTTGAGGCCGCGGCGGGGCCTCAGCCGGTTGAGGCCGCGGCCCGCCTCGGTTCATCGGGCCCGGAATTCGGCCCGAGGACCCGGTCGAGCACCGTTGCCGCGACGGAACCGCCGCCTCCACCCGTATCGTGCTGGCAGAAGCGACGGGAGGCCGGCGAGTGGTGGACGAAGCGGCGGGCGTGCCTGCGGTGCGCGTGCAGGGGCTGTGGAAGCGGTTCGGGGAGCAGATCGCGGTCGCGGGAATCGACCTGGAACTGCCATCGGGCCGCTTCATCGGCCTCGTAGGGCCCAACGGCGCGGGAAAGACGACCACCCTGTCCATGGTGACCGGTCTGCTCCGCCCCGATCACGGCACCGTCGAGGTCGCCGGTCGCGACGTATGGCGCGACCCCGCCCAGGTGAAGGCCCGCATCGGCGTGCTTCCCGAAGGGCTGCGCCTCTTCGAGCGGCTCTCCGGGCGCGAACTGCTCTCCTACACCGGCAGGTTGCGCGGCCTGCCCGGCGCCGAGGTCGACAAACGCGCCGCCCAGCTCCTCGACGTACTCGACCTCGCAGGAGCCCAGCACAAGCTCGTCGTCGACTACTCGACCGGCATGCGCAAGAAGATCGGGCTGGCCGCCGCGCTGCTCCACAACCCCGAAGTGCTCTTCCTCGACGAACCGTTCGAGGGCGTCGACCCCGTGTCCGCCCAGACGATCCGCGGGGTCCTGGAGCGCTACACGGCCTCCGGCGCGACCGTCGTCTTCTCCTCGCACGTCATGGAGCTCGTCGAGTCGCTGTGCGACTGGGTCGCCGTCATGGCCGCCGGACGCATCCGCGCCCACGGCACCCTCGAGGACGTACGCGGAGAGGCGGCATCGCTGCAGGAGGCCTTCCTCGAACTCGTCGGCGCCGGCGCCCGCACCGCCGGATCCGATCTCGACTGGCTCGGCGGCGGCGCCCGATGAGCACCCCAGCGACCGCAGCCGAGGGCACCGCCGCGGAGTCCCTCACCTCCGTCTTCGTACGACTGAAGGTGTCCCTGCTGCGCAACGGACTGAGGCAGTCCGCCGGGCGCAGGGCTGCCTACGTCGCCTCCATGGTCGTCGCCCTGCTCTTCGCCGCGCTCCAGTTCCTCGGCCTCATCGCGCTGCGGGGCAACGCGCACGCCGCGGCCGTCGGCGTCCTGCTCGTCGCCGTGCTCGCGCTCGGCTGGGCCGTGATGCCGCTGTTCTTCCCCAGCGGCGACGAAACCCTCGACCCCACCCGCCTGGTGATGCTCCCGCTGCGGCCCGCGCCTCTCATACGGGCTCTGCTGGCCGCGTCCCTCGTGGGCATCGGCCCGCTGTTCACGCTCTGCCTCGCGGCGGGCGCGGTGATCGCGGTCGCACGCGGCGCGGCCGCCTTGGCGGTCGGCTTCCTGGCGATCGCCTTCACGCTCCTCGTCTGCGTCGCCCTGGCGCGTGCCGTCGCCGCCGCCAACGTGCGGCTGCTGACCAGCCGCAAGGGCCGCGACCTGGCCGTACTCAGCGGACTCGTCGTGGCCATCGGCGCCCAGTTCGTCAACTTCGGCGTCCAGCGACTCGGTTCGTCCGGCGGTCTCGCCCCACTCGAGCCCTTCGCCGACGTACTCCGCTGGATCCCGCCCGCGGCGGCCGTCGACGCGGTCGACTCGGTCAGCGACGGCGCGTACGCCACCGCGCTCGCCCAACTCGCCCTGACCGCCGCCGCCCTGGCCGCGCTGCTCTACTCCTGGCAGCGCAATCTGACCCGCCTGATGACCTCCCCCGACGGCTCGACGCTCGGCGCCGCGGGGCCGACGAGTGACGGCGTACGCGGCTCGACGGGCCTCGCCCGCCTCCTGCCTTTCCTCCGGGCCGACGCCCGGGGCGGCACCCCCAGCCGCACCGCCACCGTCATGGAACGCAGCCTGCGCTACATATGGCGCGACCCCAAGACCAAGGCGGCGTGGATCACGTCACTGGCCATCGGCCTGATCGTCCCGCTCTTCAACGCGCTGCAGGGCACCGGGTCGGTCTACTTCGCGTGCTTCGCAGCGGGAATGCTCGGCATCCAGATGTACAACCAGTTCGGCCAGGACACCTCGGCCTTCTGGATGGTCGCCATGACGATCTCCTCCACCCGGGACGCCTACCTCGAACTCTGCGGCCGCGCCCTGGCCCTGCTGGTGGTCACCCTGCCGTACGCGACGCTGGTGACCGTCCTGACCACCGCCCTGCTCGGCGACTGGCGGGCTCTCCCCGAGGTCCTGGGGCTGTCCTTCGCCCTCCTCGGCGCCATGCTCGCCACGGGCGCCTGGTCGTCGGCCCGCTTCCCGTACTCCATCCCGCAGGAGGGCTACAAGAACGTGGCCCCCGGACAGGCCGGCCTCGCCTGGATCTCGATCTTCGGCGGCATGGTCGCGGCGGCCCTGCTGTGCGCCCCGGTGCTCGCCCTCACCATCTGGCTGCACGTCGCGGGCGCGGACGCCTGGACCTGGCTGCTGCTGCCGCTCGGCACGGCGTACGGCGCGGGCATAACGGCTCTGGGCCTGCGCCTGGCCGCACCCCGCACGGCGGGACGGCTGCCGGAGATCCTGGCGGCTGTCAGCAAGGGGTGAGCGCGCCGGCGGTCGGCGTGCGGTGAGCCGTCGCAGCGCCCGCATGCGGTGAGCGGTCGCAGACGCCGAGGCCGGCTGCCCGGGTCCCGCCGGCCGGTCCGGGGACCGGGGACCGGTGCGTCAGCTGTTCTCCAGCGTCTTCGCCATGTCGACGAAGCCCTTCTGCGCCGACACCATGCGCCCCTCGCTGACCTTCTGGAAGGTGACGTACGCGTTGACCAGGCGCGGGAAGTCGCGGACCGCGATCATGTCCTCGAAGCGCCAGCTCAGCGTCGGCGTGAGGCCGCCGGTCTGGACCTTGAGGCCGTCGTCGAGGGCGTCCCGGACGGTGTTGGCCGTCACCTCGCCGTCGCCGAGCGACTCGACGGCCTGCTTCAGCACGGTGTAGGCGATCCAGGTGGTCTGCACGCCCGCGTCCGTGGGGTCGATCCGGTTGTCACCGAAGGCGTGCTCGTTGATGACCTTGCGCATGGTGTCCCAGCGGCGGTCGCTCGACACGGGGTACCAGCCGGTGAGCGAGGCCCCTTCGTACACGCCGTTCCTGCCGCCCGTACGGTCGATGAGCGACTGGTCGACGGAGCCGAGCACCGACGCGATCCTGACGGCCGGATACTCGTCGCGGGTGCGCCGGAACGAGTCGAAGAAGGTGTCCGTGCGGTCGCCCAGGGCGGCCGTCACACAGCCCTTGGTGGCGAGGTCCGCGCTCGCCCGGGCGAGGGCCTGACGGGCCTCCGGCGTGTAGTCCGTGGCGTCCTCGACGGCACGGACGTCGCTGGCCTTGCCGCGGCCGCCCGCGGCGAGGCCCGCGTCGAACAGCGCCGGCAGCTGGTCGCCGGCGATCGTGTCGGGGCGTACGAGGGAGACGCGCGAGCACGCCTGGGCGAGCTGGCGGCCGAGGCCCGCCATCAGCGCGGGCTGGCCGCCGTTCACGGGGTACGACAGCGGGCTGGTGAACTCCTCGTCGGTGATGCCGTAGCCGCCGATGTAGGGGATGCCGGCGCCCTCCAGCGGGGCGAGGAAGGAGCGGCCGAACTGGCTGTAGGACCCGACGACCGCGACCACGTTCTTCTCGACCGCGCGACGGGCGCAGTCCTGGGCGCCCACGGTGTCGTTGTGGTCGTTGCAGGTGATGACCTTCAGTTCGCGGCCGCCGATGCCGCCGTTCGCGTTGACCCAGCGCGCATACGCCAGCGCCATGGCGGGCATTCCGGGCTTGTTGGTCGCAGCGGTCTTCTCGGGCGCCATCGTCATCACGGTGACGGGCTCCCTGGAGCCCCCCGCAGCCCCAGGGAGAACGCCGCATGCGGCGAGGACGGACGCGCAGGCCACCAAGGCCCCGGCGGCGAGCAGGTACGCCTTGGCCGGGCGGGGAGGAGTGGGATCGGATGGGCTCATGCGTCGCCTGCCAGTCATGGGCACGCACGATTCCGCCGCATCTCTAACCCAGACGTGATCTTGGGTCAACGGACGGTGACGCCTGGGTGAATTGCGGGGGTCGGATCGGTCGACCGAACGGGGAACGTACGATCGGTGACCGTGCAAGGTTCGGAGAAGTCTTCCCGTCGCGGCCGCCGCTACACCACCATGGGCGGCATGCCTGTGAACGACATGCCGTGGTGGCGCTGGCGCAGCAATGTGCGCTCTGCGCTCCACATGCTCTCCGATCCCGTCTTCCAGCGGGACGTCTGGCTGGCGGGCGTCGAGGGGTACGGGGACGTCACCGACGCCGTGTACCGCCTGGTCGAGGACACCTGGCTGGACAACTGGTCCGCAGAGAAGTACGTGGGGACGATCTTCCGCGACTCGCAGGAGGCGGCCCTCGTGGACACCGCGGTGCTGCGCGTGCTCCGGATCATGCACCAGGTGGGGCCCGACGCGCCGGTGTCCGCGTATGTCGACCACCACGGGTGGCCGGAGGCGGTGCGGGCCGCGAGGGACGCGCACGTGCGGCTCGCGGTGAGTGACGGGGACGACCCGGACGCGCCGCCGCGCACGCTCGAGGTGCTGCGGATTCTGACCCGGTCCGCCTGAGAGTCTGGCGGGGTGCCCGTGCTCCGTCGGGGCCTCAGTGGCCTCGGGGTCAGCGCCCATGGCCACGCTTGCGGTCGAAGCGGATCGCCTCTGGTTGCACTCCGTGTCCGACGAGACGCGTTCCGTTGAGGGCTCACCTACCGCCTGCCGGCCCTTGAGACGCCGAGGAGGTGGGATTGCCCACCGCTGGGGCTGCTGTGGGACCCTGGCCGCATGAGTGAGCAGTCGGCTGGGTCTTCCGTGTCCCCTGAGCAGTACGTCCTTACCCTCTCGTGCCCGGACAAGAAGGGCATCGTGCACGCCGTGTCGAGCTATCTCTTCATGACCGGCTGCAACATCGAGGACAGCCAGCAGTTCGGCGACCACGACACGGGACTGTTCTTCATGCGGGTCCACTTCTCGGCGGAGGCCCCGGTGACCGTCGACAAGCTGCGGGCCAGCTTCGCCGCGGTCGGTGACTCCTTCCAGATGGACTGGCAGATCCACCTGGCCGAGCAGAAGATGCGCATCATCCTGATGGTGTCGAAGTTCGGGCACTGCCTGAACGACCTCCTCTTCCGCGCCCGCATCGGCGCGCTGCCCGTGGAGATCGCGGCGGTCGTGTCCAACCACACGGACTTCGCCGAGCTCGTGGCGTCGTACGACATTCCGTTCCACCACATTCCGGTCACGCGGGACACCAAGGCGCAGGCGGAGGCGCAGCTGCTCGAGCTGGTGCGCGCCGAGAACGTGGAACTGGTGGTGCTGGCCCGCTATATGCAGGTGCTCTCCGACGACCTGTGCAAGGCGCTGAGCGGGCGGATCATCAACATCCACCACTCGTTCCTGCCGAGCTTCAAGGGCGCGAAGCCGTACCACCAGGCGCATGCGCGCGGTGTGAAGCTGATCGGCGCCACCGCGCACTATGTGACGGCCGACCTCGACGAGGGGCCGATCATCGAGCAGGAGGTCGAGCGGGTCGGCCACGGGGTGACGCCGGAGCAGCTGGTGGCGATCGGGCGCGACGTGGAGTGCCAGGCGCTGGCGCGCGCCGTCAAGTGGCATGCGGAGCACCGGATCCTGCTGAACGGGCACCGGACGGTGATCTTTGCTTGACGGGCGCCCAGCGTCCTGCTGGGTGAAGCCCCTACATCCTGCTCAGTGAAGCCGTCGCGAACAGGACGTCCCTGATGGCCTCGCGGTCGCCGTCGAGGCCCGCCACCACCTCGTCCGGGGCGATGTGCCCCGCGGCCAGCCGGGAGAACTCGACGCCGTCCAGGGCGACATGCGCCACTTCGTACTCGGCGGAGGCGACGGCTCCGGGGGAGTCGAGGGCGATGAGCCACTCGCCGCCGCCGGCCCCCTCGACCTCCAGCCGCAGGCTGCGGCCGGGGGTCCCCGCGGCGACCAGCCGGCGGGGAGGGCTCGCGAGTCCGGCGCGCCGCCGCGCCGCCAGGGTCGTCGGCAGGAGACGCGCGGCCAGGTCGAACATGTGGTGCAGATGGCGCGGGGCCGGCGGCTCGTACGGGTAGTCCACGGCCTCCGCGATGTCCCCGGCGTGCACCCAGCACTCGAAGGCGCGGTCCAGCATGGAGTCGCGCAGGGGCAGTTCGAAGTCGCCGTAGTCGACGGAGGCGGAGGCCTCGGAGGCGCTTCCGGCCTCGAAGGCCACTGTGCGCACGAGCGTATGGGTCTGGTCGCGCCACGGCCCGCGTACCGCGCGGGTGGGCGGCCGGTGCGACGCGCGCCAGTACGCCTCGGTGCGCTCCGCCGGACCCGGACGGGCCTTGCCCACGTCACCGCCGTGCCCGGACGCCTCGACCATCGGGGGCAGTTCGTCGAGACCGAGCGCGAGCGCCACCAGGCCGTCGACCATCATCAGATGCGCCAGGACGCCCGCCACCGTGGTCTTGCGGCTCACGAGCCCGTCACGGTCGAACCACCGCAGCCGCACCGGCGCGTGCCACTCCGAGTCGCCGATGTCCTGGAGCAGTGCGTCGAGACGTGCGGTCTCCGCGTCATACGGAGCGACCCAGTCCGGCACCGGGATGCGGGGCGGCCGCCGGTCGAGGCAGCCCTCCAGGACCCGGGTGCGCAGCATCGGGTCGAGGTCGAGCGGCTCCGCCGGATGCAGCAGCGCCACCGCGTCGCGCAGCCGCAGCGCCTCCTCGGCGCATGGTCCGCACGTGCCGAGATGCACTTCGACGGCCTCGGCCTCCTCCGCAGAGCATGCGGACAGCGCCCAGGCGCCCAGGAGCGACTTGAGGACCCGGTGCTCGAGTACGAGAGGCGCTGGCGCGGACGTGGTCGCCGGAGTGCCGGGGACGGGCGGAGGGGGGTCGGGCAGCGGCTGTCCGGTGTCCTCCACGGAGGAGCGGGGCGGCGGGATGCGCGGCGGCACGGCGCCCGGTCCGCTGCCGCTGTCGTGCCCGCTGCCGCTGCCGCGCCCGTCACCCCGTGTGCCGTCGTCCCCCCGGGCTCCCCCCACGCCCTCGTCGTCGTACGGCTCGAACCGCTCGGGACCGTTCACCACGCCCTCCCGTTTCCGGGCGGTGTCCCCGACGTGCCGTTGTCGTGGGCCGTGGACAGCAGCTGCAGACCCAGGCGGAGCCGGCGCCGGGCCTCGTCCTCGGTGACACCGAGGTCGGCGGCGGCCTGCCGGTAGTCGCGGCGCTGGAAGTACGCCAGCTCGAGCGCGGCACGCAGCGGGGCCGGCATGTTCGTCACGATGTAGTCCGCGCGGGCGGCCGCCGAGGCGCGGCGGACCTTGCGTTCCAGATCCTCCGTGGTGCCCGAGCCGTCCCGTGCCAGCGCCGCGGCCTCGGTCTGCCGCAGCCGCTGCACGGCCAGCCGGTGGGTGAGCGTGGCCACCCAGGAGCGCAACGGGCCCTGCCTGGGGTCGAACGCGTCGGGGTTCTCCCAGACATGGGCGAAGACCTCGCGCGTGATGCGGTCGGCGTCCTCCTCGTCGTCGAGGACGCGGTGCGCAAGGCCGTGCACGAGCGACGCGAACCGGTCGTACAGCTCACCCAGCGCCGCCGCCTCGCCGCGCGCCAGTCGTTGCTGCATCCTGCGGTCCCAGCGGGGCGGTGACTCCTTCGCCATGCGACCCCCTCACCTGGTCGTGCCGCGCTTTCGTGCGTTTGTCACCCTGTGTCGAATGTAGTCGGCGGTCACCGTGGGGCACGTCTGTTTGCGTCAATGCCCGTCCAGTTCAGGCCGCGAAGTGGTATTGGCCACCCGACACCCTCCCGTCGACTTCTCTTGCGCGTACTGTGAGCATACGAGACCCACAGATGACCGAATGAGATCGAACGAGTCCAATTGTGAGGCGACAGCGGGGGCTTGGGCGGTCGAATACACAAGGTGCTTCACGAGATGCGGCATCATCCGGATCCCTTGTTCTGGATCGCCCTGGATCGCTCTTTCCGGATCCCTTACGAGGGGCCGCGCCAAGGGGTTTCGGCCGGGGTGTTTCGTGGAACGGCGGCCGGGCAGCCGCGAAGGGGAAGCGAAGGTTAGGCTTCCGGATCGAGTGGCGGAGGGCGTGACGTGACACTGAGCGTGAGAGAAGGAGAAAAGGGCGAGTGGGTCGTTCTGCACGTATCGGGTGAAATGGACCTGGTGACCTCGCCCTTGCTGCGACAGCGCGTGCACGACGCCGTGGCCGACGGCCGCCGCAGCCTCGTCCTCGACCTCTCCGAGGTCTTCTTCTGCGACTCCAGCGGGGTCGGCGTCCTGATCGCCACCCGCCGTCTGATCCGCTCCTGCCAGGGCCGGCTGCGGCTGATACTGCCCGCGCCGGCCCCCGACGGTGCCATCTCCGGCGTGGCCGGGGGAGGCGCCCACGTCAACAAGGTCCTGGCCGCCCTGGGTGTGCGCCGGCTCTTCGACGTCCATCCCGATGTGGCGTCGGCCGTCGACGATGAGGCGGGCCCCCTCTCGGCGTGACCGGCGCCCCGGCCCTCCACGCGGCCCGGTCCTGCGCTCGGCGCTGACCTGCGTGACGCGCTGTGCTGAGGTGTGTCACGCGCTGCGCTGACGTGTGTCACGCGCTGCGCTGACCTGCGTCACGCCGTCGCGGGTCGTCGCAGTGCCACGCAGTTGTTCCAGAATTCCTGCGGTCTTGGTACAAGCGCCGTTTTCCGTCTCCCGAACAGGCCCCGGCGTCGTACGCTCCCTGCCAGATAGACCCCCGAGTGACGTAAAGGCGGCCCGACAACCCATGGTCAGCACCGAGTACGAACGCAAGATCGCTGCCCGTTTCGCCATGTTCGACCAGGACGGCAACGGATACATCGACCGCGAGGACTTCAGCAGCGCCGCCAAGTCGCTGCTCGCCGAGTTCGGTACGACGGCCCGGTGCGACAAGGGCCAGGCCCTGTACATCGGAGCGGAGGCGTTCTGGCAGGGCATGGCGGGGATCGCGGACCGGGACGGCGACCAGCGGATCACGCGCGACGAGTTCGTGAACGGTGCCGTGAAGCGGCTGCGCGACAACCCGGAGCGGTTCGCCGAGATCGCCCGCCCCTTCCTGCACGCCGCACTGGCCGTCGCCGACGGCGACGGGGACGGCGCGGCCACCGTCCAGGAGACCGCACGCGTGCTGAAGGTGCTCGGCGCCCGCGACGACGTCGCCGCCGCGGCCGCCGCGGCGCTCGACTCGGACGGCGACGGCCGCGTCACGGAGGCGGAGATCGTGACCGCGTTCGCGCGGTACTTCACCGTCCCGGAGTGAGCCCGGGCTCGTGCGCGGGCCACCTCTTGTCGTTCAGGCGAACCGCTCCCGCAGCTTGTACTTGAGGACCTTGCGCAGGGTCTCGTTGCGCGGAAGGGCGTCCACCAACTCCAGTTGTTCCGGCAGCTTGTGCACGGACAGCCCTTCCGCCCGCAGATGGGCCGTGACGGTCTCCAGCGTCAGCTTTTCCGCACCGGCCGGCTGTTCCACGACGGCGCAGACCCGCTCGCCCCGTTCCTGATCGGGCAGCCCGATGACCGCCACATCGCCCACGGCCGGGTGCTGATGCAGCAGGTCCTCGATCTCCTTGGCGGAGATGTTCTCGCCCTTGCGGATGATGACGTCCTTGACGCGACCGGTCAGCACCAGATGTCCGCCAGGCGTGAGATGCCCCAGATCGCCGGTGATGAGAAACTCGTCGGCGTCGAAGACCTCCGCGCTCTGCGCGGGGTCGAGATACCCCTGGCAGACGGCCTCTCCGCGCAGCCGCACCTCGCCGTCCGTCCCCACGGGCAGCGGACTGCCCTTCGCGTCGGTGATCCGTATCTCCATGCTCTCGGGCGGACGGCCCTCCGTGGTCGCGAGGTTCTCGGCCGTGTCGTCCGGATCGCCCATGGTGATCATGGGAACCTCGGTCATGCCGTAGCCGTGCGCAAGCTGGCACCCCATCTCGCGTACGACGGCGTGGTAGAGCTCGGGCGGCTTGGGCGCGCCGCCGCCGGCCAGCAGGCGCAGGGTCGGGACGAGCTTCCGGCCGGGCTGTTTGCGCTGCTCAGTGAGGAACATCGAGTAGAAGGCCGTCGAGCCGCCCGCGATGGTCACGCCGTGGCGCCGGTAGTCCTCCAGCGCCTCCGGCAGCGCGAACTGCTCGACCATGACGGCCGGTACGCCGTACAGCAGCAGCATGACGGTGTAGTCGGGCCCGCCGATGTGGGCGTAGGGGAAGGCGATCGAGCCGACGTCGTCCGGGGCGAGGCGCAGCGCGTGGGCGAGGCAAGAGCCGCCCGCGATCAGCGAACGGTCCGTGTGCAGCACACCCTTGGGGTCCGAGGTCGTGCCCGACGTCCAGTAGATCCAGCGCACCGCGGTGCCGTCGGCCGGCGGCGGGGGCAGGACGGCGGGGTCGCCCTCCGGTAGCGCGTCGTACGCCTCGAACACGCCCTTCGCGCCGAGCCGCCGCGCCATCCCGGTGTGGTCGAAGTCCCGCCACACACCCGGTACCGCGAAGTACTCGGCCTTCGACTCCGTCAGCGCGAAGGCGACCTCGCGGTCCCGGTAGAAGGGGATGACCGGTGACTGCACCGCGCCGAGCCGGGCCAGCGCGAAGGAGAGCAGGGCGGTCTCGATACGGGTGGGCAGCTGCCAGGCGACGACCGTGCCGGGTCGTACGCCCATGCCGTACAGGCCGGCCGCGACCCGCTCGGCGCGGTCCCGCAGGGCACAGAAGGTGAGGCTCCGGTCGTCCTGGAGCAGGACGGGGGTGTCGGGGCTGAGTGCGGCGCGGCGTTCGACGAGCTCCCAGAGCGTCCGGGACGCGCCCAGTGCGTGTGCGGTGTCGGTCACGGCGATCCGTCCCCTCGTAACTGACCTAACTGACGACTAGTCAGATCGTGCGGAGAGCGTAGGGCCCGTCGCCTTGTCGGTCCAGGGGTGCGGAGCTAGCCTGACTCCGACAAGTATCTGACGAACCGTCAGAACAGTGACGGGGTCGATCAGCGACGACGGGCGCCGACGGGCCACCGGAAACGCCGGAGGGAACACGGACACATGACCGAACTGCCTCGGATCATCAGCGTCGACGACCACGTGATCGAGCCGGCGCACCTCTTCGAGACCTGGCTGCCGCAGAAGTACCGGGACCGCGGCCCAAAGCCGCTCACCGCGGGCATCGGGGAGCTCGCGTACGTCGGCGGCAAGTACCAGATCACCATGGACCCGGACGGGCCGCCGACCGACTGGTGGATCTACGAGGACCTCAAGTTCCCGTACAAGCGGAACATCGCCGCCGTCGGTTTCGACCGCGACGAGATGACGCTGGAGGGCATCACGCGCGCGGAGATGCGGCGGGGCTGCTGGGACCCGGTCGAGCGCCTCAAGGACATGGACCTCAACCACGTCGAGGCCAGCCTCTGCTTTCCGACCTTCCCGCGCTTCTGCGGGCAGACCTTCGCCGAGGCGCACGACAAGGAGGTGGCCCTCGCCTGCGTACGCGCCTACAACGACTGGATGGTCGAGGAGTGGTGCGGCGACAGCGGCGGCCGGCTCATCCCGCTGTGCATCATCCCGCTGTGGGACATCGACCTCGCGGTGGCCGAGATCCAGCGGAACGCGGCCCGCGGGGTGAAGGCCGTGACCTTCAGCGAGATCCCGACCCATCTCGGGCTGCCGTCCATCCACTCCGGCTACTGGGACCCGTTCTTCGCCGTCTGCCAGGACACCGGCACCGTCGTCAACATGCACATCGGCTCGTCGTCCCAGATGCCCGCCGCATCACCCGACGCCCCGCCCGCCGTCCAGGCGTCGCTGTCCTTCAACAACGCCATGGCGTCGATGATGGACTTCCTGTTCTCAGGGGTGCTGGTGAAGTTCCCACGCCTGAAGCTGGCCTACTCCGAGGGCCAGATGGGCTGGATCCCGTACGCCCTGGAGCGCGCCGACGACGTGTGGGAGGAGCACCGGGCCTGGGGCGGGGTGCGCGATCTGATCCCCGAGCCGCCGTCCACGTACTACTACCGGCAGATCTTCTGCTGCTTCTTCCGCGACAAGCACGGCGTCGCGTCGCTGGATGTGGTCGGCCGGGACAACGCGACCTTCGAGACCGACTACCCGCACGTCGACTCGACCTTCCCGCACACCAAGGAGGTCGCCCTGGACCACGTGAAGGGCCTCGACGACGAGACGGTCTACAAGCTGATGCGCGGCAACGCGATCCGGATGCTCGACCTCGACTTCGACAGGTAGGGCGCGCGTGGACCTCACGTACACCGAGGAGGAGGAAGCGTTCCGCGCGGGGCTGCGGGAGTGGCTCGCCAAGGTGCTGCCCGGTCTCCCGCCGAAGCCCGACCCGGGCGACTGGCCCGCGCGCAGGGCGTACGACCTCGGCTGGCAGCGGATGCTGTACGACGCGGGGTACGCCGGGCTGCACTGGCCCGTCGACGCGGGTGGCCGCGGAGCGACCCCGACCCAGCACCTGATCTTCCTGGAGGAGACGGAACGGGCCGGAGCGCCCTATGTCGGCGCCAACTTCGTGGGCCTGCTGCACGCTGGACCCACGATCGCCGCGGAGGGCACGCCGGAGCAGCGGGCGCGCTGGCTGCCGCCGATCCTGCGCGGCGAGGAGGTGTGGTGCCAGGGCTTCAGCGAGCCGGACGCGGGCTCGGACCTGGCGTCGCTGCGTACGAGGGCCGTCCGGGACGGGGACGACTACGTCATCACCGGCTCGAAGATCTGGACCTCGCACGCGGAGGTCGCCGACTGGTGCGAGCTGCTCGTGCGTACGCGGCCGGTCAGCGACGAGGTGCCCAAGCATCGCGGCATCACCTGGCTCGCGCTGCCGATGGACGCGCCCGGCGTCACGGTCCGGCCGCTGCGGACGCTCGCGGGCTCGACGGAGTTCGCGGAGGTGTTCCTCGACGAGGTGCGGGTGCCGGCCGCGAACCGGGTCGGCGCGGAGAACGACGGCTGGCGCGTGACGATGGTGACGCTGTCCTTCGAACGCGGCACGGCGTTCGTCGGTGAGGTCGTGGCCTGCCGGCGGGTGCTCGGGGAACTCGCCCGTGAGGCGCGGGCGAACGGCCGCTGGGACGATCCCTCACTCAGACGCCGCCTCGGCCGCCTGAACGCGGAGTTCCGGGCCCTGTGGCGGCTCACCCAGTGGAACGTGAGCGAGTCGGAGAGGACGGGCGGCGTCCCGGGCGTCGGCGGGTCCGTCTTCAAACTCCGCTACTCTCACGCCCGCCAGGAGCTGTACGACACAGCGGCCGAGGTCCTGGGCCCGGATGCGCTGGACCTGTCCCGCGAGTGGACCCTGGACCGGCTGTCCTCTCTCTCGTACACCATCGCCGCCGGCACCTCCCAGATCCAGCAGAACATCGTCGCCGAGCGCATCCTCGGCCTGCCGAAGAACGGGTGAGCGCCGTGTACTTCCAGCTGTCGGACGACCAGCGGGCCTTGCAGGCGGGCGTACGGGAGCTGCTGGCCGGCCGCTTCGAGCGCGAGGCGCTGCGGGCGGCCGTCGACGAGGCCGGCGTGGACGGGTCGGGTGCCCGGCTGGACCGCGGCCTGTGGCGCGAGCTCGGCGAGGCGGGGTTCTTCGCGCTGCGCCTTCCTGAAGCGGACGGCGGCGTCGGGCTGGGACTCCCGGAGGCCGTACTCGCCTTCGAGGAGGCGGGGCGCGCCCTGCTGCCCGGACCGCTGGTGGCCACGCACCTCGCCGCGGGGACCGTCCCAGGAGCCGCCGAGGGGCAGACCGTGGTCACGGCCGTGGACGGGGCGCTGGTGGAGTGGCTGGACGAGGCGGACGTCGTTCAGGGAGACGCCTCCGGGGCCATGCCCCTGCACTCCGTCGATCCGCTCACGCCCTTGCACCGGGTGCACGCCGTTGTGCCCACGACGGCGGGCGCCGACAACTCTCTGGCCGGGCTCCTCACCGCCGCCGAACAACTCGGCGGCGCATCCCGCACTTGTGACATGGCCGTCCGATACGCCCGCGACCGCGAGCAGTTCGGCCGCCCCATCGGCTCCTTCCAGGCGGTCAAGCACTTGTGCGCCCAGATGCTGGTACGCACGGAGGTGGCGCGCGCCGCCGTCTACGCGGCCGCCGTGACCGCCGACCCCCTCGACATCGCCGCCGCCCGGCTGCTCGCCGACGAGGCGGCCGTCCGCGGGGCACGCGACTGTCTCCAGATCCACGGCGGCATGGGCTTCACCTGGGAGGCCGACGTACATATGTACCTGAAACGGGCATGGGTGAGGGCCCGGCGGGGAGGGGATGCGGCGGCGCCCGAGGAGTCCCTGGCGGCGGAGCTGCTGCTACCGGAGAAACGGTAACCCTGCGTCGATACACGGTTGTGTCCGAGGCGTGACTCGTCGCAACGAGGAGTCACGTCCCGTCTCGGGTACCTTGTGTGGGATGCGACCGGTTGTGAGACTGAGCCATCTCGGAGTTGCCCCTGGGGCGACACCGGAGCGGGCGATGCGTGCCGGTCACAGAGCATGGCGGAGCTGTATGCCCGCCTGTTCGACCCCCCGCAGCATGCGTCGCACAGTATGCCGCACGCGTACTCCTTCGCGCTGGAATATGCCCGAAGCGCTTGTTGGGGTGACTGTACGTCAACCATGCTGTCTCACAAGGGGATCACGGTCCGTGACCCCGTGGAGGCGCGAGGCGATGTGTCCGCCGGTTCGGATGGTGTGAGCGGTGCAGGTGCTTCAGGTGCAGATCGAGGTCCGGCCCGACCCCGCGGAGGTGGGGCGCGCCCGGAGATGGGCGAGGTCGCGGCTCGCCGGATCCGGCATAGGGGCCGACGAACCGCTGGCCGAGACACTCGTCCTGCTCGTGTCCGAACTGGTCACCAACGCCGTCGTGCACACCGGCTGCCCCGCCGTGCTGCGCCTCCTCCTCCCCTGTGTGCCCGCGACCCCTCCGGGCACGGTCCGCGTCGAGGTCGCCGACTCCAGCACCCGGGCCCCGCGGCCCCGGCAGGCCGAGGGCGACGAGACGAACGGACGCGGCCTGGCCCTGGTCGACGGACTCGCCGACCGCTGGGGCTGGCAGCACGAAGGAGCGGGCAAGCGCATCTGGTGCGAAGTGGACCGCTGCGAACCGGCGGCGACCTCGACTGCCATGTCGTACGAGGCGACGGCGCGCGGAGGTGCGGGGTTCGGGAGCGGGGCGTCCTACGACGCCGCGGCGTACGAAGGTGTGCAGGCGGAGGCCGTGTAGGCGTAAGCGGCCGTGCTGCACGGGTCGTTGAGCGGGCGGCGTGCAGTGCCGGAGCTTGATCCTCGAGCTGAACGAGCTTGATCGTCGAGCTGAAGTGCGCGCGAGATCGCGCCCTCGTGTGCTCCCGTACGCGCCGCCATAAATTAGGCATACATCACATAACACCCAACCGGGTGTTGACGTGAGGTGTCCGATTCATCACCCTTGTGGTCAGCGATTCGCGGCGAGGGGACGCCGAGGGCGTCCATCACGGGGGTCCTCGGCGAGTGCGGATCGCGGCGTGGCGTCGGCACCTTGCGGGGGCACAGGAGGTGCGGTGCCGATACGCCGGAGTTGGATGGCGGTGCGCGGTTCCGTGCTCGGGGCGGGTGCGGCGCGCCGCCACTCCACGTACGTCGTGGCCTACAGGATCGCGACCGGCGCCACCGGAGTCCCCGTCCCGCCCACGAACGGCTCCGGCATCGCGGACAGCAGGAAGGCGTAACGCCCTTCGTCCGCGCAGGCCTCGGACAACTCCTCCAGATTCCAGTTCTGGCCCTGCAGCATCCCCATCTCGACCAGGTCCAGGGCGTGCACCGGCAGCCACAGGTTCTCGATCTCGGGCGGGAAGATCTCGAAGGTCAGCGTGTCGTTCGCCACCGCCGCCACATCGCGTGCGTGGAACCACTCGGGCGTCCGCACGGAGAGCCCGGGGGACGGAAACCCGTATCCGTGCTTGTCCCCTGCCAGATATGTCTGGATCTGCCCGGTGCGTACGAGGACGATGTCGCCTGCCCGTACGGTCGTGCCCGCGAGGTCCTCGGCGGCCTCCAGGTCCTCGGGGGTCACGGCGTGGCCGCCGTCGAGCCGGTCCGTGCCGCGTGCGCGGGCCACGTCCAGCAGGACGCCGCGGGAGACGATGTGCCGTGGCTTGTCGATGCCGCTGAACTCGGCTCCGCCGTGCGGTGTGATGGTGCTCGCCGGGCGGCCGTTGTAGATCTTCCCTGAATGCGAGACATGGGTGAGGGCATCCCAGTGGGTCGCCGCCTGCAGGCCCATCGTCACGGCGTCGTCGCTGCAGGCGACCGTGCCGGGGCCGAAGATCTCCTGGTTGATCTGCACCATGGCGTGCAGGGGGTTGACCCGGCCCGGGATCATGCCGGTCTGTACGCCGTCCTGCTTCAGGGGCAGCGCGAGGGGCACCCGGCGGCCCGTCCGGACGGTCGCGGCAGCCTCGCGTACGACCGCGTCGGTGATCAGGTTCAGCGTGCCGATCTCGTCGTCGGCGCCCCAGCGGCCCCAGTTGTTGACGCGCTTGGCGATGTCGTGAAACTCCGGACCCAGCGTCGGCAGTGACATCGGTCCCTCCCCGGGGCTTGTCTCCAGGTATCTGACGGGTCGTAGAATCGGCTCGCAACTAAATCTAACGGTCCGTCAGAAACCTCGGGAAGGGGACGGGCGTGGGGAAGTTCTTGGCAGGCAAGGTCGTCGCCGTGACGGGCGCCGGGCGCGGTATCGGCCGGGCGGTCGCCCTCGCCGCGGCCGCGGAGGGCGCCAAGGTCGTCGTCAACGACTACGGCGTCTCGGTCGACGGCGCCGAACCGACCAGCGAGATAGCCGACGCGGTGGTCAAGGAGATCGAGTCCGCGGGCGGAGAGGCGGTCGCGGTCGCCGACGACATCTCCACGATGGCGGGCGGGCAGCGGCTCGTCGACGTGGCGCTGGCGGAGTACGGGCGGATCGACGGCGTCGTGTGCGTGGCGGGCATCCTGCGCGAACGGATGCTCTTCAACATGTCCGAGGAGGAGTGGGATCCCGTGGTGGCCACCCACCTCAAGGGCACCTTCACGGTCTTCCGCGCCGCGTCGGCGGTCATGCGCAGGCAGGGCTCCGGGGCGCTCATCGGCTTCACCAGCGGAAACCATCAGGGCTCGGTGTCCCAGGCCAACTACTCCGCGGCCAAGGGCGGCATCATCTCGCTCGTCCGCAGCGCTGCGCTCGGCCTGCACAAATACGGCGTGACGGCGAACGCGGTGGCCCCCGTGGCCCGTACGCGGATGTCCGCGAACGTCCCCATGGAGCTCAAGGAGATCGGCGAGCCCGAGGACGTGGCGGCCCTCGTCGTCTACCTGCTCAGCGACCGCGCCAGGGCCGAGAACATCACCGGCCAGGTGTACACGATCGCCGGCCCCAAGATCGCGGTGTGGGCCCAGCCCCGGGAACTGCGGGCGGGCTACGCGGACGGCTCCTGGAACCCGGAGAAGATCGCCGACTTCCTGCCGGGCACGGTCGGCACGGACCCGATGCCGATGCTGGCGCGCCTGGAAGAGATGGCGAGGGCGGCGGCCGCGAAGGAACGACCGAACACGTAGGGGGTTGGTGGCGTGGACTTCCGGTTCGGTCCGGAGGACGAGGCCTTCCGGGCCGAGGCCCGGGCATGGCTCGGCGAACACCTCACCGAGGAGTACGCCGAAGCAGCAGGCAGCGGGGGCCCGGGCAGCGAGCACGAGAACACCCACGCCCGCAGAGCGTGGGAGAGAGAACTCGGCGCGGCCGGCTGGATAGGCCTTGGCTGGGACGCCGAGGGCTACGGCAACCGACGCGCAACCCTCACCCAGCAGGTCGTCTGGGCAGAGGAATACGCCCGGGCCCGAGCCCCAGCCCGCTACGGCCACATCGGCGAGAACCTCCTGGCCCCGACCCTTCTGGCCCACGGCACCGAGGAGCAGAAGCAGCGCTTCCTGCCGCCCATCGCCCGCGGCGAGGAACTGTGGTGCCAGGGCTACAGCGAGCCGGGCGCGGGATCGGACCTCGCGGGGGTGCGCACGACGGCGGTGCGTGACACGGGCGGCGCCGGCCCGGCCACGTACCGCATCACCGGCCAGAAGATCTGGACCTCGTTCGCGCACGAGGCGGACTGGTGCTTCGTCCTCGCGCGGACGGACCCGACGGCGCGCCGCCACCACGGACTGTCGTTCCTTCTGGTGCCGATGGATCAGCCGGGCCGTATCGAGGTCCGGCCGATCCGGCAGATGACGGGCACGAGCGAGTTCAACGAGGTCTTCTTCGACGGGGCGGTGGCGGAGGCCGGGCACGTCGTCGAGGGCGAGGGCAACGGGTGGCGCGTCGCCATGGGGCTGCTCGGTTTCGAGCGCGGTGTGTCGACGCTGGCCCAGCAGATCGGGTTCGCGGAGGAGCTGGGGCGCGTCGTCCGGCTCGCCGTCGCCTCCGGTACGGCGGCCGACCCCGTGCTCCGTGACCGCCTCGTACGGCAGTGGGCCGAGCTGCGGACGATGCGCTGGAACGCCCTTCGCACGCTGGGGAGTCCCGAGTCCGGGGCGGGTTCCGACGCCGGGGCGCCGAGCGTCGCCAAGCTGCTGTGGGGCGGCTGGCACCAGCGGCTCGGCGAGCTGGCGATGCAGGTGCGGGGCGCCGCTGCCGCCGTGGGCCCGGCGGACTGGTCGCCGGACGCACCGTACGAACTCGACGCCCTGCAACGCCTGTTCCTCTTCAGTCGCGCCGACACGATCTACGGCGGCTCGGACGAGATCCAGCGCAACATCATCGCCGAGCGGGTGCTCGGCCTACCCAGGGAGCCGTGGTGACCGGTCCCGACGTGAGCACGTGAGGAGTCCGCGATGCGAGGCGTGATCTTCGACGGGAAACAGGCCCAGGTCGTCGACGACCTGGAGATACGGGAACCCGGGCCGGGCGAGGTGCTGGTCCGCGTCTCCGCGGCCGGGCTCTGCCACAGCGATCTCTCAGTGGTGGACGGGACCATACCCTTCCCCGTACCTGTGGTGCTCGGACATGAGGGCGCGGGTGTGGTCGAGGCCGTGGGTGTGGGCGTCACCCATGTCCAGCCTGGGGATCATGTGGCGCTATCGACGCTCGCCAACTGCGGGGCGTGCGCGGAGTGCGACCGCGGGCGGCCCACGATGTGCCGGAAGGCGATCGGCATGCCGCAGCAGCCGTTCGCACGGGACGGACGGCCGCTGTACCAGTTCGCGTCCAACTCGGCCTTCGCCGAGCGGACGGTCGTGAAGGCGGTGCAGGCCGTGCGGATCCCGTCCGGCATTCCCCTCACGTCGGCGGCGCTGATCGGGTGCGGCGTGCTGACGGGCGTGGGAGCCGTCCTCAACCGCGCGCGCGTCGACCGCGGCGACAGCGTGCTCGTCATCGGCACCGGCGGCATCGGCCTGAACGTCATCCAGGGCGCGCGCATCGCGGGCGCCCTCACGATCGTCGCGGTGGACGCGAACCCGGAGAAGGAGACGGTGGCCCGGCAGTTCGGCGCCACGCACTTCCTCACCTCGACGGAGGGCGTCAAGGACGTACTGCCGCGCGGTGCGGACCATGCGTTCGAGTGCGTGGGGCGCGTGGAGCTGATCCGGCAGGCGATCGACATGCTCGACCGGCACGGCCAGGCCATCCTGCTCGGCGTCCCGCCCGCGACCGCCGAGGCATCGTTCCTCGTCTCGTCGATGTACCTGGACAAGTCGATCCTCGGCTGCCGCTACGGATCGTCGCGCCCGCAGCGGGACATCGCCCTGTACGCGGACCTGTACCGGGACGGCCGGCTGCTCCTGGACGAGCTGGTGACCACGACGTATCCGGTGGAGGACTTCGCGAAGGCGGTCGAGGACGCCCGGGACGGGCGCGTGGCGCGGGCGGTACTGACGTTTTGAGCGGCTCCGGGCCGCATGAAGCGGCTCCGGACTACATCTAGCCGCATGAAGCGGCTCCGGACCTCATCTGGTGGCTACCGGCTGGGTGGCCCTGTCTGTGATCGGCCGGGTGGCCCGGTCGGCTGGCGGTTCGGCGGCCCGGTTGGCTGGCGGTTCGGTGGGCGGTCCGGCGGAGCGGAAGGTGCGCCGGTAGGCGGTGGGCGTCACGCCGAGCGCGGCCTGGAGGTGCTGACGCATCGACTGCGCGGTGCCGAAACCGGCGTCCCGGGCCACCTGGTCGATCGAGAGGTCGCTGGACTCCAGCAGTTGCCGGGCCCGTTGCACGCGCTGCTGCGTCAGCCACTGGCCCGGGCTGACCCCGGCCTCCTCGCGGAACCGGCGCGTGAAGGTGCGTACCGACATCGACTCCTGCTCGGCCATGTCGCGCAGCTGGATCGGCTCGTGCAGCCGCTCCAGCGCCCAGGCGCGCGCCGCGGCCGTGGTGGCCAGCTGCGGTTCGGGGACCGGCCGCTGGATGTACTGCGCCTGCCCGCCGTCGCGATGGGGCGGTACGACGGTGTGGCGCGCGACCTCGTTGGCCACCGCGGCGCCGTGGTCACGGCGCACGACATGCAGGCACAGGTCGATTCCGGCGGCGACCCCGGCGGAGGTCAGGACATCGTCGTCGTCGACGAAGAGGACGTCAGGGTCGACCTTGATCCGGGGGAAGAGCCGCTGGAAGTGCTCGGCGTGGGCCCAGTGCGTGGTCGCGGGCCGGCCGTCGAGACAGCCGGCCGCGGCCAGGACGTATCCGCCCGTGCAGATGGCCATGAGCCGTGTACCGGGCCTGACGTGGGCGAGGGCGGCGGCCAGCTCGTCGGTGAGCCGGCCCTCCTCGTAGACCGGTCCGAGCTCGTAGGAGGCGGGCACGACGAGCGTGTCCGCGGTGGCCAGGGCCTCTGGTCCGTTCTCGACGAGGAGGGCGAAGTCGGCGTCCGTACGCACCGGGCCCGGAGGCCGGACGGAGCAGGTCACGACCTCGTACAGCCGCCGTCCCCCGGCATCCCTGGCGCGGCCGAAGATGCGCTGCGGAATGCCCAGCTCGAAGGGCAGCAGCCCGTCCATGGCGAGGACGACGACGCGGTGTCTGCGGTGCGCGCGCACGGTACCGGTACCCATGGCCCGATCCTAGCGAATGCTGTCCTTCGGGCCACTCGATCTCGGTGGCGGGAACCCCGAAGCTCTTGGGCGTGACGCAGAACGACGCGACCCCGACAACCACGGCGCCTGGCACTCAGCAGGAGCCGACCTCAGACCTGCCGACCCCTCCGGCCGCCCCGACCAGCGGGCCGCGCCCGGCCGACCCGGCCAGCGGGACGCGCCCGGCCGACCTCTCCGGTCGGCGGCGCACCCGCAGGCTCGTGGTCCATCGAGCCTGGTTCGTCGCGGCCGTCACGTTTGTGACGATCATCGGGGCCGCGGCCTTCCGTTCGCTGCCGGGCCTTCTGATCGACCCGCTGCACCAGGAGTTCGACTGGTCACGCGGCACGATCGGCCTCGCCGTGTCCGTCAACCTCGCGCTGTACGGCCTCACCGCGCCGTTTGCCGCGGCGCTGATGGACCGGTTCGGTATCCGGCGGGTCGTCGCCGTCGCGTTGACCGTGATCGCACTCGGCTCCGGCATGACCGTGTGGATGACGGCTCCCTGGCAGCTGCTGTTGTGCTGGGGTGTGCTGGTCGGTCTCGGTTCCGGCTCGATGGCGCTGGCGTTCGCGGCGACCGTGACGAACCGGTGGTTCACCGAGCGCCGCGGCCTGGTCACGGGCATCCTGACGGCCGCTTCTGCGTCTGGCCAGCTGATCTTCCTTCCTCTTCTGTCGTGGATCGTGGAGGAGCACGACTGGCGTCCCGCAGCGGTGACGGTGGCGCTTGCCGCGCTGGCGGTCGTGCCCTTCGTGTGGCTGCTGCTGCGTGACCATCCGGCCGACGTGGGGCTGAAGCCGTACGGATCCCGGGAGTTCGTGGAGAAGCCCGCGCCCGTCCCGGGCGCCGCTCGGCGTGCGGTCAAGGTCCTCTTCTCCGCGGCTCGGACCGGACCGTTCTGGCTGCTCGCCGGCACCTTCGCGATCTGCGGTGCCTCGACGAACGGACTCATCCAGACCCACTTCATCCCGGCGGCCCACGACGACCACATGCCCATCACGACGGCGGCTTCGTTGCTCGCGGTCATCGGCGTCTTCGATGTCGTCGGCACGGTGGCCTCCGGTTGGTTCACGGACCGCTTCGAGGCGCGCCGCCTGCTGGCCGTCTACTACGCACTGCGCGGCATTTCGCTCCTCTTCCTGCCGATGCTCCTCGCCCTCGGCGGCCCCTCCGTGCGCCCGCCGATGATCTTCTTCATCGTCTTCTACGGTCTTGACTGGGTCGCCACGGTCCCGCCGACGCTTGCCCTGTGCCGCGAGCACTACGGCGAGGACAGCGCGATCGTCTTCGGCTGGGTCCTGGCCTCCCACCAGGTGGGCGCGGCCCTGATCGCCTTCCTCGGCGGCGTCGCCCGGGATGTCTTCGGCTCGTACGACATGGTCTGGTACGCGTCGGGGGCGCTGTGTGCGGCGGCGGCTCTGATGGCGTTGGTGATCCGGAGGGGGCGGACGGCTGTGCCGGTGGTGGCGGGGGCGTAGGTCAGACGCGGATGACCTCGACACCGGGGAAGGCGGTGAATCCGTCGTCCTGTGTGACCACAGGAATGCTGCTGGCTCGGGCGGTGGCGGCGATCCAGGCGTCGTTGACGCGGGCCTTGGGCAGACGGCGGCCGGACCTGACTATCTCGGCCATCATCTGCGACCAGACGGAGGCGACGATGCGGTCGGCTGGAAGGATCTGGTAGGTCGCGGCAACGCCCAGTGTGGCTAGCCGCTTTGCGCGGGTCTTCGCATCCAGTGACGAGATGACGCCGAGTGACAGCTCGGCGAGTGTGATGGAGGAGACGAAGACACTCCGGGGGAGCTGTGAGGCGAGGGCGCGGCCTGTTTCGCGTGCCACGAAGACCGATGTGTCCGCGAGTGCGTAGCCGGTATTCATGACGAGGACCCGGCTCCCGGCTCGTTGTACTCGTCGTCGTCGGAGAACATGGCGTCGATCTCGTCCAGCATCTCCCGGTCGATGCCTCCACCGGACTCCCAGAACGCCATGAGTTCCTCAGCGGTCATCGGGCGGTCATGCCGCTCGATCACTTGGATGACCTCGCCATGGTCCGTCAGCTCGACGGTCTCCTGGCCGGCCACCAACTGCATGAGCAGGTCCGGTTCGATGACTTCGGATACGTCGATCCGCAAAGGTTCGTTCATGCCTCGAAGGTAGAGGGTCGACCACTCTCCGTAACAGCCCCCATCGTACGAATCACTCGCACTGATGAGCGCCATGCGCGGAATCCGAGATTCAGTCGCTCAACCGTCCGAACCGCCCTCGGTGGAACAGCAGAGGATCCCCCGGGCCGTCGTCCACCGTGCCCAGTGCGTCCACGCGGCCCACCACGATCAGGTGGTCGCCGCCGGTGTGCACGGCGTGGATCGTGCAGTCGACCCAGGCGGGAGCGCCGGCGAGGCGAGGCGAGCCGGACACCGGTGCCGCGTCGTAGGCGACGCCCGCGAACTTGTCCGCCCCGCTCACCGCGAAGCCGCGGCACAGGTCGCCCTGCTGGGCCCCCAGGATGTTTGCGCAGAAGACCCCCGCTCGCGCGATGCGCGGCCACGTGGTCGACGTACGGGCCACCATGAAGGCGACGAGGGGAGGGTCGAGGGACAGCGACGAGAAGGACTGGCAGGGGAAGCC
>NZ_LOHS01000094.1 GCF_001642995.1 Streptomyces jeddahensis | reverse complement strand
CCCGCACGCCCCTTCTTGCCGCTCCGCGGCAACCGGCTTCCTGCCGCTCCGCGGCACCAGATGTGGGGCCCCTGCGCGAGGCCCCCCGCCCCCAGGCATCCGATAATGAGCACGTGGCGCGGGCAAAAGGTAAGAAGGCGAGGGGGCGGCGGGATGCCGTGGCGGCCGTCGTGGCCGAGGTCGACGGTGGGCTCGCCGAGCTGATACCCGACCCGGACCGCGTACGGGGCTGGACGCTGCTCGTCGACGGGGCCCCGCAGTCGCACGTCGACCTCGACGATCCCGCGTACCTCGCCTTCGAGTACCAGCGCAGGCTCGGCCACGTCATCGATCTCGTCGCGCCGCCGGGGAAGCCGGTGCAGGCCGTGCATCTCGGCGGGGGCGCCTTCACGCTCGCACGTTACGTCGCCGCCACCCGCCCCCGCTCCACCCAGCAGATAGCCGAGCGCGACGCGGCCCTCGTCCAACTGGTCCGTGGCGAGCTGCCGTTGGATCCCGGCGCCCGTATCCGGGTGCGCTCCGCGGACGCCCGCGCCGTGCTCGCCAAGATCCCTGACGGCTGGGCCGACGTGGTGATCGCAGACGTGTTCAGCGGCGCCCGCACGCCCGCCCACCTCACCAGCACCGAGTTCCTGCACGAGGTGCGCAGGGTCCTCGGACCGGGCGGTTGGTACGCCGCCAATCTCGCCGACGGGCCGCCGCTCGCCCATCTGCGCGGCCAGATCGCGACGGCCGCGGCCGTCTTCCCCGAGCTCGCGCTCGTCGCCGACCCGACCGTGCTGCGCGGCAAGCGCTTCGGGAACGCCGTGCTCGTCGCCTCCAGCCTGCCCCTGCCCGTCGCGGAGCTGACCCGGCGCGCCGCGAGCGACCCGCATCCCGGGCGGGTCGAGCACGGACGGACCCTCGCCGACTTCACCGGGGGAGCGGCCGCGGTGACGGACGCCAGCGCCGTCGCGTCACCTGCGCCGCCGCCGTCCGTCTTCCGCTGAGCGGCGCTCCGCATACGTCCGGGGCCGCATACGTCCGGGGCCGCACACGTCCGGGGCCGGATGCATCCGGGGCCGGATGCATCCGAGGCCGGTCGGCTAGGCGAGCCCGCCGTTGCTCTGCAGCAGCTGGCCGTTGATCCAGCCGCCCTGGTCCGAGCAGAGGAACGTGACGAGGTTGGCGCAGTCCCGTGGCAGCCCGAGGCGTCCCAGCGGGGTGGCCTGTGCCAGGTCCCTCTTCAGCTGGTCGGTCATCCAGCCGGTGTCCGTGGGCCCGGGGTTGATCACGTTCGCCGTCACGCCGAGGTGGGCGAGCTCGCGGGCGGCGGCCAGGGTGATGCGGTCCAGGGCGCCCTTGCTCGCGCCGTACGGGAGGTTGCCGACCGTGTGGTCGCTGGTGAGGGCGATGATGCGGCCGGTCCCGTGCGGGCCGCGGAACCTGGTCGCGTACTCCCTGATCAGCAGCCACGTTGCGCGTGTGTTGACCGCGAAGTGCAGGTCGAAGCTCTCGACGGTGGTGTCGAGGAGCCCCGAGTCGACGGACTCGCAGTGGCAGAGGACGAGTGCGGTGACCTTCCCCAACGCGCCTTCCACTGCGTCGAAGAGCGCCCCGGGCGCGGACGGGTCGCTCAGATCGGCCTCGACCGCCGTCGACCTCGCGCCGAGTTCCGCCAGCCGCTTCGTGAGCCGGCCGGGTGCCTCGGGCTCGGCTCCCCACTGCATGCGCTCGTCGTACGGCGTCCAGTACGTGAACGCCACGTCCCAGCCGGCCTCGGCCAGGCCTTCGGCCACGGACGCGGCGATGCCTTCCGACCGGCCCGCCCCTGTGACGAGCGCCAGCGGGCGTTCGGGAGCCTGGCGGGTCTGGTCAGGATGGCGACCGGTCTGACTGTCCGTCATGCGCGTCCGCTCCCCATGTGTCGTCTCGGCGGTCATCGAGGGCCCATTCTGGTTGCCCGGTATCCGATCGGCACTCGAATATCCGGGCAACCAGGGGCCTCCGTGGCTATGCGTCCGTGGCTATGCCCCGTCCGCCGTCTCCGGGACTAGGCGCCGCCGCCCGCCCCCTCCGACGGCAGAGCCCCCGTCCTCGCCACATCGCCGTACCACCGGGCGCTCGACTTCGGTGTGCGGGCCAGCGTCGCGTAGTCCACGTACACCGCGCCGAACCGCTTCTCGTAGCCGTATGCCCACTCGAAGTTGTCCATCAGGGACCAGAGGTAGTAGCCGCGGACGTCGGCGCCGTCGCTGATCGCCTGGCGTACGGCGGAGAGGTGGCCGTGCAGATAGGCGATGCGCTCCGGGTCGTGGACGCGGCCGTCGGGGTCGGGCTTGTCGTCGTAGGCGGCGCCGTTCTCGGTGATGTAGATCGGCAGGCCCGGTGCCTCGTTGGTGTAGCGCATGATCAGCTCGTGCAGGCCGGTCGGGTCGACGGTCCAGCCCATCTCCGTGCGGTCGCCGGGGGTCTGGTGGAAGGCCACGTCGTCGGCGGCGGGCCAGGGGGAGTGGTCGCTGATGCCGTGGCCGTCCGCGCGCGGCCCGGAGGGGGCGTTCTCGGCGGCCGAGACGAGGGTGGGCGAGTAGTAGTTGAGGCCCAGGGCGTCCAGCGGCTGGTGGATGGCGCCGAGGTCCCCCTGCTGGACGAACGACCAGTCGGTGACGCTGGCCGTGTCGGTGAACAGGGTCTCCGGGTAGGCGCCGTGCAGCATCGGGCCGTGGAAGATCCCGTTGGCGAGGTTGTCGATGCGCCGCTTGGCGTCCAGGTCCTCGGGAGCGTCCGAGACCGCCCTCAGCATCGAGGGGTTGAGGCTCACCGCGACGCTGTTGCGGGCGGGCATCACGCTGCGCAGCGCGGACGTGCCCAGGCCGTGGGCCAGGTTGAGGTGGTGGGCGGCGCCCAGGGCGGCCGCGTGGTCCGTGCGCCCGGGGGCGTGCACCCCGGAGCCGTAGCCCAGGAAGGCGCTGCACCACGGCTCGTTGAGCGTGATCCACTGCTCGACCCGGTCGCCGAGGGCCTCGCCCACGATAGCCGCGTACTCCGCGAAGCGGTACGCCGTCTCGCGCTCCGGCCAGCCGCCCGCGTCCTCCAGCTCCTGGGGGAGGTCCCAGTGGTAGAGCGTGACGGCTGGCTTGATGCCGTGCGCGAGCAGCTCGTCGACGAGGCGCCGGTAGAAGTCGAGGCCGCGCTGGACGGCGGGGCCGCGGCCGGTCGGCTGCACACGCGGCCAGGACACCGAGAAGCGGTACGCGGTGAGGCCGAGGTCCGCCATGAGGGCGACGTCGTCGCGGTAGCGGTGGTAGTGGTCGACGGCGATGTCGCCGGTGTCGCCGCCGAGCACCTTGCCGGGGGTGCGGCAGAAGGTGTCCCAGATCGAGGGGGTGCGGCCGTCTTCCCGTACCGCTCCTTCGATCTGGTACGCCGAGGTGGCGGCTCCCCAGAGGAAGGAGGACGGGAAGGTCAGGGGCTCAGACATGGAAGCGCTCCCATAGGGGGTCGTGGAGACCGACGGGTCTTGAAGGAGGGAAGAGGCGAGGAGGGGAGAGGGGCGGGCTAGGGGCCGGGGCAGCGGTGACCCGGCCCCATGGGTTCAGCCATTGATGGCGGCGAGGGTTCAGCCCTTGATGGCGCCCTGCATGATGCCGCCGACGATCTGCTTGCCGAACAGGAGGAAGGCGATCAGCAACGGCAGAGTACCGAGCAGCGCGCCGGCCATGATCACAGACTGGTCGGGGATGTAGCCGGTGCCGAGCTGCATGAGGGCGACCTGCACGGTGGGGTTCTGCTGGTTCAGCGCGATGATCGGCCAGAGGAAGTCGTTCCAGGCCATCACGAAGGTCAGCAGCCCCAGCACCGCCATCGCCGGCCGCGCGGCCGGGAAGACGACGTGCCACACGATGCGCAGGCTGCTCGCACCGTCGACGCGTGCCGCCTCGATCAGCTCGGTGGGCAGCGCCTGCAGGAGGTACTGCCGCATGAAGAACGTGCCGAAGGCGCTGACCAGGGTGGGCAGGATCACCGTCTGCAGCTGGTTGGTCCATCCCAGGTCGCTCATCCACAGGTACAGCGGCACGATGGCCAGCTGCGGCGGGATCATCATCGTGCCGATGGTGATCAGCAGCAGCGCGCTCGAGAACCGGAACCGCAGCTTGGCGAAGGCGAAACCGGCGAGCGTGGAGAACAGGACCGTACCGACGGTGATGGTCGCGGCGACGAACGTGGTGTTGAACATCGCGGTGCCGAGCCCCGCCTGCTCCCACGCGGTCTCCAGGTTCTTGAACAGGTTCCCGCCGAACCACAGCGGAGGCGGCGTCTGCGCGAGCCGCCGGTCCGTGCGCGAGGCCGCGATCGCCGTCCACACCAGCGGCGCCAGAGAGAACAACGCGAAGACCGTCAGGACGACATAGGTGACGGGGCCCGCGTGCAGCTGCTTGCCCGCGCCCATCACCCGGGGGCGCCGGGAACCCCGTTCGCCCTTCGCGCCACCTTTCTCCTTCGCCTGAGGGAGTGTGAGTTCGCTTGTGGTCATTGGGACTTCCTCAGGCGTCGGGTGAGCAGCATGTTGATCACGGCGACGATCAGCAGGATCAGGAACATCGACCAGGCGATCGCGGACGCCTTGCCGAGGTTGCCGATGATCCAGCCTTGGTCGTACATGTACAGGCCGAGCGTCTGGTACTGGTGCTCGGAGCCGCCCTTGGAACCGCTGACCCCGCCGAACAGCAGCGGCTCACCGAAGAGCTGCGTCGCGCCGATCGTGGAGACGACCACCGTGAACAGGATCGTCGGCCGCAGCATCGGGATCGTCACATGGCGGAACTGCTGCCAGCGGCCCGCGCCGTCGAGGGCCGCCGACTCGTAGAGGTCGGCGGGTATCGCCTGCATCGCCGCGAGGTAAATCAGCGCGTTGTAGCCGGTCCACCGCCAGATCACGATCGTGGAGACGGCGAACCTCGAACCCCAGTCGGACTCACGCCAGTTGATCGGGTCAACCCCGACGAAGTCGAGCAACCAGTTGATCATGCCGCCGTCCCAGGAGTACAGCAGCACGAACACCAGCGTCGCCGCAGCCACCGAGGTCGCGTACGGGGTGAGCATCACGACCCGCCAGACGACCGAGCCGCGCAGCCGGTAGTTGAGCAGGTGCGCGAGCCAGATCGCCATCATCAGCTGCGGCACGGTCGAGATCACGCCGATGACGAAGGTGACCCACAGGGAGTTCCAGAAGAAGTCCGAGGACAGCAGGTTCCTGTAGTTGTCCAGGCCTGCCCAGGTCTGGTTGTCCAGGGCGGACAGCTGCACGTTGTGCAGCGAGTACCAGGCCGTGTAGAGCAACGGAACCAGCGAGAAGGCCCCGAAGATGATGAAGAAGGGGGCGATGAACGCGTACGGCGACGCCTTCATGTCCCAGCGGTACAACCGGCTGCGCCAGGAGTCGGTGCCCGTCGGCGGCGTACCGCGACCTTGAGCGCCCGGGGCCGCGCCCGGCTGCTTGCCAGGCGCGGCGTCGGCGCTCGACGCGGGGTGCGCGAGAGCCTGCTCGGAGCTGGTCACTGGCCGAGCACGTCCTTGATCTCCTTGCTGGCCGCGTCCCAGCCCTGCTCAGGCGTCTTGCCCTTCTGCTCGACCTGCAGGATGCCGATGTCGGTGAGGGCGGTGTTGATCGGCTGGTCCTTGACGCCGAAGTACTGCGTCGGGATGGTCTTCGCCGAGTCCGAGAAGATCTGCGTGATCGGCGCGTCGGAGAAGTACGCCGTGGTGGCGGCCAGCGGCTTCAGGTTCGCGTACGCAGACGGGGTCGACGGGAAGGTCGCCTGCTTGGCGAAGACCTTCGCCTGCTGCTCGGGAGCGGTCAGCCACTTCGCGAGCGCGATGGCCTCCTTCTGGTGCTTGCTCGCCGTCGGCACGCCGATGAACGAACCGCCCCAGTTGGACGCGGTCGGCGCCGCCGCCACATCCCACTTGCCCTTGCCGGAGTCACCGGCCTTCTGCTGGATGTAGCCGATCATCCACGCGGGGCAGGCCACCGTGGCGAACGTGCCGTTGGCGTAGCCCTGGTCCCACGGCTTGTCGAACTGCTTCAGCTTCGCCGACATGTCGCTGGTCGCCACCTCCATGGCGACGTCCCAGGCCTTCTTCACGCCCTCGGACTTGTCCCAGACGACGTTGCCGTCCTCGTCGTAGTACCGCTGGCTCGCACCGCCGAGCGCCGCGTTGTAGACGGAGGAGGCGGAGTCCACGAACTTGGTGCCGCTCGGCGCCTTCTTCATGTACTCCTTGCCGAGACCGACGTACTTGGACCAGTCGCCCTTCCACAGCTCGGCGAGCTTGGTGCGGTCCGTCTCGATGCCGGCCTTCTCGAAGAGGTCCTTGCGGTAACAGATGGCCATCGGGCCGATGTCGGTGCCGAGCCCGATCGTCTTGCCGTCCTTGGTGGTGGCCTGCGCCAGCTTCCAGTCCAGCCACTGGGACTTGTCGACCTCCTTGCCGAGGTCGACGAACTTCTCGGCCTGCGTCTGCACGGCCTCGGTGATGTTGCCGATCTCGATCGCCTGAATGTCGTCGGTACCCGAACCGGCCTGCAGGCGGGTGAGCGTCTTCGGCCAGTACACGTCGGTGCGCTGGGTGACGTTCTCCTTGATGTTGATGTCGGGGTGCAGCTTCATGTACTCGTCGTACAGACCGGCCTGCTTGTAGCCGAACTCGCCGAAGGTGCCGACCGTGAGTGTGATCTTGCCGTTCGCGTCGCCACCGCCGCCAGAAGAGTCCGACGGACCTTCCGAGTCCTCGGCGCAGCCTGCCAGCAGCCCCGTACCGAGCGCGGCCACGGCCGCGAGGGCCACTAGCCGACGGGACCCGCGGGTACTCGTGCGCATTGCGTCCTCCAGTTGCCTGACGTGCCGACCCCCCGGCCAACTGCTCTGTTGGGCCCGTTTGTTCACGCTGCGGCTCGGGCGGGGAACGTGCGGGATATGTAGGTGCCAGGTATTGTGGGAGCGCTCCCACAAGTGATGTCTTGAAGGGTCGCGGCTCGGCGCGGGGGTGTCAAGGGACCGGACAGCGAGATATGTCTTCAGTTATCGGGCTGTTAGGTATCGGGCGGCCGGGCGGTGGCGGACGGACGGCGGACCCGGCCGAGGAGCGTACCGAAGGCCGGACTGAAGGCCGGGCCGAGACCCGGATCGCGGGCCGTGCCGAGGGCTGGACCGAAGGTCGAGGTGCGCGGTGGGTGTGCGGTGGGCCCCGGTCGGCGATCAGTCTGAACGGGGCGTAGATCGGACTGTTAGATTCCTCACCTGGCACGGTGAACGGGAGGCGGGCAATGGCAGCGCACGGAGCGCGGAGCCGGGGTGGCCGGCGGCCGACGCTGGAAGAGGTCGCCGCACGCGCGGGCGTGGGCCGCGGCACGGTCTCCCGGGTGATCAACGGTTCCCCACGGGTCAGCGAGGCGACCCGCGAGGCGGTCGAGGCCGCCGTCGCCGAGCTCGGTTATGTGCCGAACACGGCGGCGCGCGCGCTCGCCGCCAACCGCACCGACGCCGTCGCCATGGTGGTGCCCGAGCCCGAGACCCGGTTCTTCGCCGAGCCGTACTTCTCGGACATGCTGCGCGGTGTCGGCTCACAGCTCGCCGAGACGGAGATGCAGCTGCTGCTGATCTTCGCGGGCAACGACCGCGAGCGCAGGCGCCTGGCCCAGTATCTGGCCGCCCACCGGGTGGACGGCGTGCTGCTCGTGTCCGTGCACGCCGACGACCCGCTGCCCGATCTGCTGGCCCAGCTCGAGATCCCGGCCGTCATCAGCGGCCCGCGGTCCGTCGAGGAGACGCTGCCCTCGGTCGACTCGGACAACTACGCCGGGGCGCGCTCGGCCGTCGAGCACCTGCTGGCGCGCGGCCGCTCGACGATAGGGACCATCACGGGCCGCCTGGACGTCTACGGTGCGCAGCGCCGTGTCGACGGCTACCGGGACGGGCTGCGGGACGCGGGCCACGAGGTGGACGCGGACCTGATCGTGGCGGGCGACTTCACCGAGGAGGGCGGTCACCGGGCGATGGCGGAGCTGCTGCGGCGGCGTCCCGGTCTGGACGCGGTGTTCGCGGGCTCCGACGTGATGGCGGCCGGCGCCCGTCAGCTGCTGCGCGAGGCGGGCCGTCGCATCCCCGACGACGTGGCCCTGGTCGGCTTCGACGACTCGGCGATCGCCCGGCACATGGATCCGCCGCTGACGAGCGTGCGGCAGCCGATCGAGGAGATGGGGCGGGCCATGATCGATCTGCTGCTCGCCGAGATCGCGGACGGCCGCCCGGCGGCGTCCCGGGGCCTGGACCGCCAGCAGGTCGTCCTGCCGACGCAGCTGGTGGAGCGGGCCTCGTCCTGAGGGGTACCTCGTTCTGAGAGGGCACGCCCGCGTGCGAAGGGCGGGTGGATGAGCGGGGCGGACAATGGATGGGCCTCGCGCTCGTCCTGGCTGCCGGGAGGGCAGTCGTCACGCGTCCACCCGGTGTCAAGCCCGCCACCGCAAAGCACGCTCCCAGCAGGCATGCGGCAGCAAGACGAAGGCCCGGCCTGCTCTCGCAGGCCGGGCCTTGATCCTTCAGGGTGAGTGACGGGACTCGAACCCGCGGCATCCTGGACCACAACCAGGTGCTCTACCAGCTGAGCTACACCCACCATGACCGGCGGTTCTCCGTGAGGATTCCCCGACCGGCCGAGAAAAAGTGTACAGGGTCCGGGGCGGTGCTCGCGCCCGCCTTTCCCGGCGCCCTACTGCCGGGGGGCGGCAGGGGCCCCTTCGGCGGGCAGGACGTGCCGGAGCGCGATGGTCTTCGCGGTCTCCGAGTCCGGTCCCGGCTGCGGCACGAAGATCGCCTCCCGGTAGTAGCGCAGCTCGGCGATCGACTCGCGGATGTCGGCGAGCGCCCGGTGGTTGCCGTTCTTCTCGGGACTGTTGAAGTACGCCCGCGGGTACCAGCGGCGGGCCAGCTCCTTCACCGAGGACACGTCGACGATCCGGTAGTGGAGGTACTCCTCCACGCGCGGCATGTCGCGCAGCAGGAAGCCGCGGTCGGTGCCGACCGAGTTTCCGCACAGTGGGGCCTTCCCGGGCTCCTTGACGTGCTCGCGTACGTACGCCAGGACCTGCTCCTCGGCGTCGGCGAGTGTCGTACCGCCCGCCAGCTCGTCGAGGAGACCCGAGGCGGTGTGCATCTGCCGCACCACCTCGGGCATGGTCTCCAGCGCCGCGTCCGGCGGGCGGATCACGATGTCCACCCCTTCGCCGAGCACGTTCAGCTCAGAGTCGGTGACCAGGGCGGCCACCTCGATGAGCGCGTCGTTCGCCAGCGAGAGCCCGGTCATCTCGCAGTCGATCCACACCATGCGATCGTTCATGTGTCTAACCCTACGGCGCGCTCCGCGGGCCGGGCAGACTCGGGCGAGTGGTTGCGTACGTATCCGAGCTGGGCTTGCCCGGCTCCGTGGGCGCCGACGGGGCCGGTCCCAGCCCGTTCGACGCGGCGGGACGCCTGTTCTGCGGCGGCAGCGCGGTCTCCGGAGCCGCGGAGGCCCCGGCGTCCGCCGGCTTCTCGGCCCCGGGCCTGCGGGCCCGGTACGCGGCCCGGTAGGCGGCCGGGGACGAGCCGAGCTGGCGCCGGAAGTGGCCGCGCAGCGCCACGGGTGAGCGGAAGCCACAGCGGCCCGCGACCTCGTCGACCGAGTAGTCGGAGGTCTCGAGCAGCCGCTGCGCCTGCAGCACGCGCTGGGTGATCAGCCACTGCAGGGGAGCGCTCCCGGTGAGCGAGCGGAACCTGCGGTCGAAGGTCCGCCGGCTCATGTACGCGCGCGCGGCCAGGGTCTCCACGTCGAACTGCTCGTGGAGGTGCTCAAGCGCCCAGGCGACGACCTCGGCGAGCGGGTCGGCGCCGATCTCCTCCGGTAAAGACCGGTCGAGGTAGCGCTCCTGGCCGCCGCTGCGGCGCGGCGGCACGACCAGGCGGCGGGCCAGCGCGCCCGCGGCCTCGTTGCCGTGGTCCGAGCGCACGATGTGCAGGCACAGGTCGATGCCCGCCGCCGTGCCCGCGGAGGTGAGGACGTCGCCGTCGTCGACGAAGAGCTCCCGCGGGTCCACGTGGACGGACGGGTAGCGCTTGGCCAGCGTCGGCGCGTACATCCAGTGGGTCGTCGCCGGGCGGCCGTCCAGGAGGCCGGCTGCGGCCAGGACAAACGCCCCGGTGCAGAGCCCGACGATACGGGCTCCCTCCTCGTGCGCCCGGCGCAGCGCCTCCAGGGCGTCCGCGGGGGGCGGCGAGGTGATCGACCTCCAGGCCGGTACGACCACGGTGCCCGCCCGGGCGATCGCCTCCAGGCCGTACGGTGCGGTGAGTTCCAGGCCCCCCGTCGTGCGCAGCGGTCCCTCCTCGCCGGCGCACACCAGCAGGCGGTAACGGGGCACTCCGGCGTCCTGGCGGTCGATCCCGAACACCGAAAGCGGAATGGAACTCTCAAAAATGGGTCCGCCGCTGAACAGCAGCACCGCGACGATCTCCTTGCGGCGGCGCCCGGAGAGCTTCCGGGCTGCACCCTCCGGTGCGGCAGTGGAGTCGTGGCTCATGCTGCTAAGCCCCCCTCGGTGGTCGCGGCTCCCTGTTCGTGTCGGGCTTGTCGCTCCTGCACGTTTCCCCTCGGTCCTGCACGAGTCCCCCGCCGTAAGACAGTCATGATCGAATCTACTGTGTCCAGTGGTGCCGGCGTGACCAGTTCCGCATCCGACGCTATGTCGACATGGCAACTTGGCGTGAAGCATTCGATCACGAAGCGTTGCATTCCGGGAGCGGGCAGGGAAGTGTGCGTGGACTCCGTGGCTGGTCCACGTAGGGTGCGGGGCCCCTCCGGGGGGCTTTCGGTCCTGGTGGAACCCGGGTTGAGGGGCGGTTCGGCCAAGGGGGGTGAGTCCGGGGGAAGTTGGCCGAAAAGAGGTGGGGGCGCGGGCGGGATGCCGGTGGCTCACCGGCGTGTTTTCGCCGGTGTGAGGGGCGCGGGGGTGCGCCCCCTCGCGGGGGCGCTGCGCCTCTGGTGTCCCTGCAGCACCCGTTCCACCCCAGCGGAACGACTGCCCACAACGCGAGCGGCCATGCCTGCCCGTAACGCCGCCCGTCCCCGACCCCCGCCCCGGCCTCGGCCGCGGCTGGGGCGAGAAGCGGGGCGAAGCGGCTGTACGGGGCAGCAACCATTGCCATACGGGCGCGGCTCATGCATGCTCCGGGGAACGCCGTCGCGAGGGCGGCGTGCTCTGGGCAGGAGAGGAGTGCCGCCGTACCCTTGGGGGTATGGGGTTGGGAAGATGATTCCCGGACACAGCTCCGGCGCCAACCACTGTTCCGCCTCGCACATCCTTGACAGCCGACCCTCCCAAGAGGACTTCCTTCGCCGAGACACCGATGGCCGGTCACGAATTCTTTGATCCCGCGGACCGCAAGAGGCAGGTCGCCGATCACACGGCCGACCCCCTCGCGGCAGAGGAAACACGACACCCCTGCGACCCCGCTTTCAAGCACGGCGTCGTCGTCGGCTTCGACGGTTCGACCTCGAGTGAGCGGGCCCTTGCGTATGCGATCGGTATGGCCCGCCGCTCCGGCTCCGGCCTGATCATCGTGCATGTCGCCAACCGGCTGCCGACCACCGTGTGGGCCGGCTGCGAGCCTCCGGTCTTCGTCGACGTCCCGGACCACCGCACCGAGGTGCTCGGCCTCGAGCTCGCCTGTGCGGACTATCTCGCCGAGGTGCCCTGGATCCTCGTCGAGCGCGGCGGCGACATCTGCCACGAGCTCGAAGAGGTCGGCCAGGAGTACGCGGCGGACGCGATCGTCGTCGGCTCCACGCACGGCATCGTCGGCCGCATCTTCGGCTCCGTGGCGGGGCGGCTCGCGAAGCGCGCCCAGCGCCCCGTCGTCGTCATTCCGTAACTTCCCGTTGTCCCAGGTGAGATAGAGCGCGGGCGGCGTCAACTTCCGCGTGTCGACGGGCAATCTACTCATGCGTAGAGGTGATTTGTGCCCTTGTGAAGGGTACATACCGGTCGCCGGGCCCCGCACCGCATCGGGCCGGCGTCACGCAGCACAACTGCACATGAAGGGAGCCCGTTGTGGACAACGACGTCTCTGCGGGAAGCAGCATCTCGACTCTCGGCCATCTCGCCCTCGGTCTCACCCTGTTGGCCTTCGGCCTCGGACATGCCGATGTGATCGACGGCGTGACGGCGTCCGACGCCGTGTCCCTGGCCACCTACGTGGGCGGCGTCGCCCTCTTCGTCGCGGGCCTGCTGGCCCTCCGCGACCGTGACGCGGCCACCGGCACCGCCTTCTCGGCCCTCGGCGCCCTGTGGTTCACCTGGGGCGTCACGGCGGGCGACCAGGTCTCCGGCAACGCCGCCGGACTGTTCATGCTCCTGTTCGCCCTCGTCGCGCTGAGCCTGACGCTGGGCGCCGCGGGCGGCGGCAAGCTCACCCAGGGCACGTACGGGCTGTTCTTCGTCTCCCTCCTCCTTCTCGCCATCGCGGCCTTCGCGGGCAATGACGCCCTCGCCAAGGCCGGTGGCTGGTTTGCGGTGGTGGCGGGCGCGGCGTCCTGGTACGGGGCGACGGCGGCGCTGGCCCACTGGCCCACATCGCTTCCGCGGCGTGCTGCCGGCCGGGGGGTGACGGCCACCGGCTGAGGCAGCCACAGGCCGGGGTCTGGGCAGCCCCGGCCACGAAAGGAGCGACCCCCTGTGTGCTTGGTGGCACACACAGGGGGTCGTTCACGTGCACGGGCGCGCGACGGTGACTACTCCACCGTCACCGACTTCGCCAGGTTCCGCGGCTTGTCGATGTCCCGGCCCAGGGCCAAGGCCGTGTGGTACGCGAGGAGTTGCAGCGGGATGCCCATCAGGATCGGGTCCAGCTCGTCCTCGTTCTTCGGGACCACGATCGTGCGGTCGGCCTTCTCCTGCTCCTGGTGCGCGACCGCGAGGATGCGGCCGCTGCGTGCCTTGATCTCCTCCAGCGCGGCGCGGTTCTTCTCCAGCAGGTCGTCGTCCGGGACGATCGCGACGGTGGGCAGCGCGGGCTCGATGAGCGCGAGCGGGCCGTGCTTCAACTCCGATGCGGGATAGGCCTCAGCGTGGATGTACGAGACCTCCTTGAGCTTCAGGGAGGCCTCGCGGGCCACCGGGTAGCCGCGCACGCGGCCGATGAACAGCATCGACTTGGCGTCGGCGTACTCGTCGGCCAGCTTCTTGATCTCGTCCTCCTGCTCGAGGATCTCGGCGATCTGCGCGGGCAGTTTGCGCAGGCCCGCGATGATCCGCTTGCCGTCGGACACGGACAGGTCGCGGGTGCGGCCGAGGTGCAGGGCGAGCAGCGCGAAGGCGACGGTGGTGTTGGTGAAGCACTTGGTGGACACGACGCAGACCTCGGGGCCCGCGTGCACGTACATGCCGCCGTCGGCCTCGCGGGCGATGGCGGAGCCGACGACGTTCACCACGCCGAGGACGCGGGCGCCCTTGCGCTTGAGCTCCTGCACGGCGGCCAGCACGTCGTACGTCTCACCGGACTGCGAGACCGCGATGTAGAGCGTGTCGGGGTCGACGACGGCGTTGCGGTAGCGGAACTCGGAGGCCGGCTCGGCGTCGGCGGGGATGCGGGCCAGCTCCTCGATCATCTGGGCGCCGATCATGCCCGCGTGGTAGGAGGTGCCGCAGCCGAGGATCTTCACGCGGCGCACGGCGCGCGCCTCGCGGGCGTCCAGGTTGAGGCCGCCCAGGTGCACGGTGGAGAACCGGTCGTCGATGCGGCCGCGCAGCACCCGGTCCACGGCGTCGACCTGCTCGTGGATCTCCTTGTGCATGTACGTGTCGTGGCCGCCCATGTCGTACGACTCGGCCTCCCACTCGACCGTGGTCGGCGAGGCGGTCGTACGGGTGCCCTCGGTGGTGTACGTGCGGAAGTCGTCGGCCTTCAGCGTGGCCATCTCGCCGTCGTCGAGGGTGACGATCTGGCGCGTGTGAGCGACCAGCGCGGCGACGTCCGATGCGACGAACATCTCCTTCTCGCCGATGCCGAGCACGACCGGGGAGCCGTTACGGGCCACGACGATGCGGTCGGAGAAGTCGGCGTGCAGGACCGCGATGCCGTACGTGCCCTCGATCAGGCGGAGGGCGTCGCGGACCTTGTCCTCGAGCTTTTCGGCCTGGGAGCGGGCGATGAGGTGCGTGACGACCTCGGTGTCGGTCTCGGAGAGGAACTCCACACCGTCGGCGGTCAGCTTGGCGCGCAGCTCGGAGGCGTTGTCGATGATGCCGTTGTGGACGACGGCGACCTTGCCCTCGGCGTCCATGTGGGGGTGCGCGTTCTCGTCGGAGGGGGCGCCGTGCGTGGCCCAGCGGGTGTGGGCGATGCCGACCGTGCCCTTGAAGCGGGCCGGGACCTTGGCCTCCAGGTCGCGGACGCGGCCCTTGGCCTTGACCATCTTCAGGCCGGCCGTCTTGGGGGATGTCACGACGATGCCCGCCGAGTCGTAGCCCCGGTACTCCAGCCGCTGCAGGCCCTCGAGCAGCAGCGGTGCCACGTCACGCTTCCCGATGTATCCGACGATTCCGCACATATAAGTCGTCCCTCTGTTTCCCCGTGTCGATGTAGTTGTCGCCCGCGCCGATCCGTAGGCGGTGTCAGCCGCAGGACGGTGTCAGCCGTAGACGATGCGCCGCAGCTGCCTGAGCGTGAGCTCGGGCGGTGCCACGGCGCGGTACTTCAGGTCCGCCTCGATCTGTTCGAAGATCGCCGCGTTCACCAGGCCCTGTGCCTGCAGCTCACGGTGGCGGCGACGGACGTATTCCTCGGTCGTCTCGTCGAAGTAGGCGAGCACGTCCTGGATCACGCGCAGCGCCTCGCCCCGGTTGAGGGGCGTGGACCGCGTCAGATGATCAACAAGTTCGTCGTGCACCCGGTAGATCTTGGGGTATCGGCGACGCTTTCGCAAGAATCCTGCCCGATATCGGGCAGCGATGTGTTGAAACTCCTTTGAGAAACATTGGAACTCTCATGAGCGCCTGTTCGTGAGCCGTCCACCGGGCGTCCGGCGACTGGTCGTCTCGGGAGACGAGTTTCAGTCGCCATGGACATTCCTCGCATGGGAGTACCCGAGAAGCTGGCCGAGCGCATGAGCATGGCCGAGCAGCACGAATACCTGCGCGCCAGATTCTCGCGGCGCTCGATGATCAGAGGCGGCGCCGTCACGCTGGGTGCCGTCACGGGTGGCGCGTTCGTGACGGGTGCCACTGCCCAGGCCGCAGTCCCGACGCAGCGCACCGCCCCCGAGACCGAGACGGTCGACGGCGCCCTCGTCGCCCCCTTCGGCCGCCACCTCGCCTACGGCAACGACCCGCGCACGGAGATCACCGTCTCCTGGCAGGTCCCGGTCGCGGTGAAGAACCCCTTCATCCGGATCGGCGCCCACCCCTGGGACCTCTCCCGCAAGATCGAGGCCGAGGTCCGCACCCTGTACACCCCGGCCGGCGTCGGCGCCAGCGGCGACCACACGCAGTACTACCTGCACGCCAAGCTCGCGAACCTGCGGCCCGGCATGACGTACCACTACGGCGTCGGCCACGCGGGCTTCGACCCGGCCGAGCCGCACCTGCTCGGCACCCTCGGCACCTTCACCACCGCCCCCGCCACCGCGAAGCCGTTCACCTTCACGGCCTTCGGCGACCAGGGCGTCAGCTACCACGCGCTCGCCAACGACAGCCTGATCCTCGGCCAGAACCCGGTCTTCCATCTGCACGCCGGCGACATCGCCTACGGCGACCCGGCCGGTCAGGGCAAGTCCACCGACACCGGCTTCGACTCGCGCACCTGGGACCAGTTCCTGTACCAGACCGAGTCGGTCGCCAAGTCCGTCCCGTGGATGGTCTCGTACGGCAACCACGACATGGAGGCCTGGTACTCGCCCAACGGCTACGGCGGCGAGGAGGCGCGCTTCACGCTCCCCGACAACGGCCCCGACAAGCAGAACCTGCCGGGCGTCTACTCCTTCGTCTACGGCAACACGGCGATCATCTCGCTGGACCCCAACGACGTCTCCTACGAGATCCCGGCCAACCTCGGTATCTCCGGCGGCACCCAGACGAAGTGGTTCGAGGCCCAGCTGAAGAAGTTCCGGACGTCGGACGACATCGACTTCATCGTCGTCTTCTTCCACCACTGCGCGTACTGCACCTCCACCGCCCACGCCTCCGAGGGGGGCGTGCGCCAGGAGTGGGTGCCGCTGTTCGAGAAGTACACCGTCGACCTGGTGATCAACGGCCACAACCACCAGTACGAGCGCACCGACGTCATCAAGGGCGACGAGGTCGCCAAGAAGCTGCCTATCGGCGGTACGGCGTACCCCGAGACCGAGGGCGTGGTGTACGTGACGGCGGGGGCGGCGGGCCGCAGCCTGTACGCGTTCAGCGCCCCGGACTCGTACGAGGGGCACGAGCACGAGGTCGACTCCGTGGCCTCGTTCGTCAACCTCAAGGACGGCAAGCAGAACGAGACGGTCGCGTGGTCCCGGGTGCGCTACCTGAACTACTCGTTCCTGCGCGTGGACGTCACCCCCGCGCCCAAGGGCCGCTACACCACGCTGAAGGTCCAGGGCATCGCCGAGACGGGTGACCGGATCGACCACTTCACGGTGGCGCGCAGGGCCAAGTAGCCCCACGACGGGCGCCCCCGGAGGACCGTACTCCAGGGGCGCCCGCCCGTTCATGGGCCGTCACAGGCCGGATATGGGGTTCTTCAGAAGCCCCGCCATGGGTTCTTCAGAGGCCCGCTATGGGGTTCTTCAGATCGCCCACGAGCTGGAGCGCCCCCGACGGATCGGCCAGGTCGACCATCTGCGCGTTGTTGCGCAGCTGCAGCCGGTTGAGGCAGGACAGGGCGAACTCGGGCGCGAACATGTCGTACTGCCGGAATTTGTCGGCGAGTTCGGGCGTGGACTCCTGGTAGTCCCGTACGCAGTCGGCGACGGCCGTCCAGAACGTGTCCTCGTCCAGCACGCCCTCCGTGACGAGGTTCGCGGCCAGGAAGCGGAAGAAGCAGTCGAAGACGTCGGTGAAGATCGACAGCAGCTTCTTGTCCTCGGGGACCTCGACCCGGATCCGCTCGACCGCGGGCGGCAGCACCGCGTCCGGATCCATGACCGCGATCTCCTCGGCGATGTCCTTGAAGACCGCCCGCTGCACGACGCCGTCCTTCAGGACCAGGATCACGTTCTCGCCGTGCGGCATGAACACCAGGTCGTACGCGTAGAAGCTGTGCAGCAGCGGGGTGAGGTAGGCGCGCAGATAGTGCTTCAGCCACTCCGTGGGCGTCAGGCCGGACTGCTCGATCAGCGCGGCCGCGAAGGAGGCGCCCTCGCGGTCGGTGTGCAGCAGTGACGCCATGGTCGCGAGCCGTTCGCCCTCCTGCAGGGACGGCACGGGGCTCTCGCGCCACAGCGCGGCGAGCATCTTGCGGTACGGCGAGTAGCGGTCGGTCGCGGCCTCGTACTCCAGGTGCCGGTAGCCGACGGCGGCGCGCTCGCGGATGACCGACAGGCCGGTGGACTTCAGCACTTCGTCGCTGTCGATGAGGCCCGCCAGCCAGTCGTTGATCGCCGGGGTCGCCTCCATGTACGCGGCCGAGAGCCCGCGCATGAAGCCCATGTTGAGCACCGACAGGGCGGTTTTCACATAGTGCTTGGCCGGGTCGCTCGTGTTGAAGAACGTACGGATCGACTGCTGGGCCAGGTACTCGTCGTCGCCCTCGCCGAGGCACACGAGGTGGTGCTGGGCGATCTCGGCGGCGAACGTCACCGAGAGCTTGTTCCACCACTGCCAGGGGTGGACGGGGATGAGGAGGTAGTCGTCCGGGTCGAGCCCCTGGTCCGTGAGCGTCTGCGCGAACCGCTTCAGCGTCTCCTCGCCGAGCTCCGACCGCAGCAGCGACTCGTAGTCGAGGCCGACGCCCGCCGTGAAAGCGGCCCGCGAGCGGGGGGCGGCGAGCCACACCAGCCGGACGGGGCTCGCGGTCTCCGGCGCGTACGACAGGTACTCGTGTACGCCGAAGCCGAGCCGGCCGTTGTTCGCGACGAAACAGGGGTGGCCCTCGGTCATGCCCGTCTCGATGGCCTGGAAGTCCGCGCGTGCCAGCTCGGCCGCCGGGACGGTCGGCTTGGTGAGCTTGTAGCAGGTGCCGGAGAGCGTGGAGGAGATCTCCTCCAGATAGACCGGCAGGATGGCGTCGCTCAGGCCGAGCGAGTCCTTCAGCTCGATGAAGAACTCCAGGGCGTGCAGCGGGAGTTCCGTGCCACCCCGGTGGCGGGTGATGGACTCCGGGAACACCTGCCAGTGGTCCAGGCGCAGCCGGCGGGCCGTGAAGCGGTACTCGACCGTGCCGTCGTCGCTTCGGACGGCGTACCGGTCGTCGCCCAGCGGCTCCGGCGTGAAGAGCCGCTCGTGGGCGAACTCGGCGAGCGCTTTGCGGACGAGGAGGCGGTTGGCCCCTGCCCAGCGCTCGGGGGACAGGTGCGCCACGGCGTCGGACAGGGTCATATGGCCACTCCTTGTGCGTCAGCCGGTGCGGACGCCTGGGCACCCGCACGTGCGGCCTCGCGTACTGCTGCTTCTCGTGCTGCTGCTTCTCGTACGACCGCTGCCTCGAACTGCGCGCGTGTGCAGAAGCTCAGCAGCGCCTTCTTCTCGGGCTTCTGGATCTCGCGTTCGGCTTCAAATCCGACGGCCTCGTTCAGCGCATGCACGGCCTTGTTGCGTACGTCGGGTTCGACGACGACGCGCTCCGTCGCCGGGTCGGCGAACAGGTGCTCCATCACCGCGGTGATCACGGCCCGGGTGAAGCCGTGCAGGGGCGTGTCCGTCGGCGCGACCAGGAAGTGCATGCCGGTGTCGCCCGGCTGCGGCTCGTACAGGCCGACGAGCTCGACGTGCGCCGGGTCGTAGCGCTCCATCAGGAACGCGGGCTCGCCGTTGTGCAGGCCGATGAACGCGTCGTGGTGCTCGGCGGCCGCGATGGCCATGTACTCGCGCTCCACGTCCTGCAGTTTCGCGTCCTGCATCAGCCAGAAAGCGGCCTTGGGGTGCGTGACCCAGCCGTGCACCAGTTCGGCGTCGGCCAGCGGGTCCATCGGCCGGACGCTGAACGTGCCGAGGTCGTGTGTGCGGGCGGTGTGGCTCGTGCGGCTCATACGGCGAACTCCTGGAACGCGATGGTCTTCTCGACGGGGTAGTACTCGCGGCCCAGCAACTCGCTGATGATGTAGCTGTTGCGGTAGGGGCCCATGCCGAGGTCCGGGCTCGTGATGCTGTGCGTGTGCACGCCCGCGTTCTGCAGGAAGATCCCGCGGCCGGTGGTGTCGATGGAGTAGTTGCGGGCGACGTCGAAGCGGCCGCGGGAGTCCCAGCGGACGCGGTCGCGCACGGGCTCCAGGAACGCCGGCGTCGCGTACTTGTAGCCGGTGGCCAGGATCAGGCCCTCGGTGCGGATCTCGTAGTCCTTGCCCTGCTCCTCCTGGCGCAGGCCGAGGGTGTACGTGCCGTCCTCGTAGGCCGCGGTGTGCAGCGCCGAGTTGGTGAGGAGCCTGGTGGGGACCGGGCCGCCGAGGCTCTTCTGGTACAGCAGGTCGAAGATCTCGTTGATGAGATCGCCGTCGATGCCCTTGAACAGGCCCCTCTGCTGCGTCTCGAGGCGGTAGCGGGTGTCCTCGGGCAGCGCGTGGAAGTAGTCGACGTACTCCGGAGAGGTCATCTCCAGCGTGAGCTTGGTGTACTCCAGCGGGAAGAAGCGCGGGGAGCGGGTGACCCAGTTCAGCCGGTAGCCGTGGACGTCGATCTCGCTCAGCAGGTCGTAGTAGATCTCGGCGGCGGACTGGCCGCTGCCGACCAGCGTGATCGACTCCTTGCGCTGCAGCTCCTGCTTGTTCTGCAGATAGCGGGAGTTGTGGATGAAGTCGCCGCCCAGTCCCTGGCAGGCCTCCGGGATGTACGGCGGGGTTCCGGTGCCGAGGACGAGCCGGCGGCCGTAGTACGTCTCGCCGCCTGCCGTCCGTACGACGTAGACCTTGCCCTCGTCCTCGTAGGCGACCTCGGTCACCGTCGTGTTGAAGCGGATGGAGGAGAGCTTCGAGGCGGCCCAGCGGCAGTAGTCGTCGTACTCGACGCGCAGCGGGTAGAAGTTCTCGCGGATGTAGAAGGAGTACAGGCGGCCCGATTCCTTCAGGTAGTTGAGGAAGGAGTAGGGCGAGGTCGGGTCGGCGAGGGTAACCAGGTCCGACATGAACGGCGTCTGGAGGTGGGCGCCGTCGAGGAACATCCCCGAGTGCCACTCGAAGTGCGGCTTGGACTCCAGGAACACTCCGTCGAGCTCGTCGATGGGCTCGGTGAGGCAGGCCAGGCCGAGATTGAAGGGGCCGAGGCCGATCCCCACGAAATCGTGGACGTGGGGGCTGGGCTCAGGAAGCGCGGTCAAGGGACTCTCCCAGGTACTGCTCGGCGTGGCCGGCGATCAGATCGAGGACGGCCGCGATGTCGGTGACCGTCGTCTCGGGGTTGAGCAGGGTGAACTTCAGGTAGTGGCGGCCGCCCACCGTGGTGCCCGCGACGATCGCGTCGCCGGAGGCGAACAGCGCCTTGCGGGCGTACAGGTTGGCGCGGTCGATCTCGGCCGGGTCGGTGACGGAGGCCGGAATACAGCGGAAGACGAGCGTGGACAGCTGGGGCTGGACCACGACGTCGAAGCGCGGGTCGGCGGCCAGCAGTTTCCAGCCCTCGGCGGCCAGGTCGCAGACCTCGTCGAAGAGCTCGCCGACCCCGTCGGCGCCCATCACGCGCAGCGTCATCCACAGCTTGAGCGCGTCGAAGCGGCGGGTGGTCTGCAGGGACTTGTCCACCTGGTTGGGGATTCGTTCCTCCACCATGCGGCGCGGGTTGAGGTAGTCCGCGTGGTACGTGGCGTGGCGCAGCGTGGCCGCGTCCCGCACCAGGACGGCGCTCGAACTCACGGGCTGGAAGAAGGACTTGTGGTAGTCGACGGTGACGGAGTCGGCGCGCTCGATGCCGTCGAGGAGGTCGCGGCGGGTCTTCGACACCAGCAGCCCGCAGCCGTACGCAGCGTCGACGTGCATCCACGTGCCGTACTGGGCGCACAGCTCAGCGATCTCCGGCAGCGGGTCGATCGAGCCGAAGTCGGTGGTGCCCGCGGTGGCGACGACGGCCATGGGGACCAGGCCGTCGTGGATGCAGCGCTCCAGCTCGTGGGCGAGCGCGACCGTGTGCATGCGCTTGTTCTGGTCGCAGGGGAGGGAGACGACCGAGTCGGCGCTCAGGCCGAGGAGTTTCGCGGACTTCTTGACGCTGAAGTGGCTGACCTCGGAGGCGAAGATGCGCAGCCGGGCGGTGTCGTGGGCCTTGGCCTCCTCGCGGGCCAGGAGCAACGCCTGGAGGTTGGACTGCGTACCGCCGCTGGTGAACACGCCGTCGGCGGCCGGGCCGAGACCAATCCGCTCGGCGGTCCAGTCGATGAGCTTGCGTTCGATGAGGGTGCCGCCGGCCGACTGGTCCCAAGTGTCGAGGGACGAGTTGACCGCGGACAGGACGGCCTCGCCGAGCACGGCCGGGATGACGACCGGGCAGTTGAGGTGCGCGAGGTAGCGCGGGTGGTGGAAGTAGACAGCGTCGCGGAGGTAGACCTCTTCGAGCTCGTCGAGGACCGCGGTCGTGTCGCCCAGCGGCCGGTCCAGGTCGATTTTCTCGATGACGGGGGTGAGGGTGTCGACGGTGACGCCGGTGAACGGCCGGTCGGTGGTGGCGAGTTTGGCCGCCACCCGCTCGACTCCTTCGGTCACGGAGCGGCGGTACCGCTCCGCGGTCGTGTCATTGAGCAGGTGCGAGCGCATGGGGGTCCTCCGGACGGCTCAGGACAAGGGAAGGGTCGCGACGACGGACTTAGGTTAGCCTAACCTAATTCAGACGCGCGACCCTGCCTCACCTGTCTCTTTTGCGATGTATTCCTGTGGCTGGATGGGGATTTGACGCGACTACGCCTGCTCGCGCAGCTGTTCCTCCGTCAGACCGCGGCGCCAGTAGCCGACGAAGGTGACGCGCTTGCGGTCGAACGCGCGCTCCCGCACCAGATGGCGGCGCAGCGCCTTCACGCACCCTGACTCACCCGCGATCCAGGCGTACGGGGCGGTCGCATCGGGGAGTTGAGCGGCCCGGAGGGCGTCGAGGGCCATGGGGGACCCCTCGACGCCGCCGGTCGCCTCGCCCCCCGTGCCGTGCTCGTCGCGCACGAGCCAGGTGATGTCCGCATCGGCCGGGGTAGTCAACTCCAGGCGGTCTGCGGCGTGCTGGACCTCCAGCCAGACGCGGGCCCGGGTGCCCGGCGGCAGCCACTCCAGGATGGCCGAGGCCGCGGGCAGGGCCGTCTCGTCCGCCCACATCACGACCAGGTCGGTGTCGGCGGGCGGACGGAAACGTACCGCCGTGTTGTCGGCGATCGCCGGGCCGAGGACCAGGACGCGGTCACCGGCCCGGGCGCCGGCCGCCCAGCGCGAGGCGGGGCCGGCCGGGGTGGCGGCCCCTGGCTCCACCCCGTGCAGCGCGAAATCGATGTCGATCTCGTCGACACCGTCAGGCGTGCGTCGCTGGGCGCGCACCGTGTACGACCGCATCACCGCCCGTACGTCGTCGGGCAGTTCACGCCAGGCGTGCCACCAGTTGTCGCCCGCCTCGAGTGGGAGCACGGGCTCGGTCTGGCCCGGGTGCGGCAGGAAGAGCGAGAGGCTCTGGTCGCGGCCACCGGAGGCGAAGGCGTGCGCCTCGCGCCCGGTGAACGTGACACGGACCATGGACGGGCCGAGCCGCCTCGTCCGTACGACGTGCAGTGCGAAGAAACGGAACGGGGCGGCCACGGCTGTCGTCATCTCTGGCTCCTGGAGCGTCGATGAGGGCTATTGAGGTGTGTTCGTCGGACTGCTCGGACCGAGTGGGTCAGCCGGCCCTTCGGACGGTGTCGGCTGACCGGTCGGCTCGGGCGGTCAGCTGACCTTCTTCGCCGTCTCGATGGCCTCGGCGAGGTTCTCGAGGATCGGCGCGCACTTGTCGTAGGACAGGATCGGCTCCGGCGTACGGGCGATGACCTGGCCGGCCTTGACGGCGGGCAGCTTCTTCCAGGTCGCCTCGGTGATGTCGGCCGGCTGGATGGCCTGCGTGCGGTCGTCCATGATGATGATGTCGGCCTTGTACTTGTCGACGTTCTCCCAGCTCAGGCTCTCGAACCAGCCGCCGCTGGCCTTCAGGGCCTTCGCCGACGGCTCGACGATGTTCACGCCGAGCGCCTTGAAGTACTCCAGGTCGATGGAGAGGTTCGAGCCGGAGACGTAGAAGATGTCCTGGCTTGCGGAACCGGCCAGCACCTTGATGTCGGGGTGCGCCTTGGCGGCCTTGCGGAGCCGTGCGGCCGCGTCCTCGAAGCGCTTCTTCGCCGCGGTGACCTTCTCCGACGTCACGTCGGCGCCGAGCGACTCGGCCAGGGCGAACATGCGCTGCAGCGGCTTGTCCATCTGACGGTCGTAGACGGAGATGCCGACGCTCGGGGCCAGCTTGAGGATCTTGGACGCGGACTCCTCGGGGACGTACCAGAGGGTGCCCGCGTCGTCGAACATCGTGGAGATCAGCACGTCGGGGGAGAGGCCCGCGTACTTCTCGATGTTGAACTCGCCCCAGGTGTTGCCGATGACGGTCAGCTTGCTGACGTCCATGTCGCCGGCCTGGACGTCGGCCCTGCCGTCCTGGGTCGTGGTCGGGCCGAAGACGCCCTTGACCTCGATGCCGTAGTCGTAGAGGGCGGCCGCGACACCGGTGAACGCGACGATGTTCGCCGGGGTCTTGTCCAGCTTCACCGTCTCGCCGCGGTCGTCCTTGAAGGTCCAGGGGCCGGACTTCGTGGCCTCGGCTGAAGCGTCCGAGCCGCCGCTCTTCGCGTCGGTGTCGCCGCAAGCGGTCAGCAGGGCGCCGATACCGAGGGCGCCGCCTGCGGCGAGGATGCCGCGACGGGAGAGGTGGGAGGCACGGGCGTTGGGCATGGATGGGCTGCTTTCGTGACGGGCATGGCGCCCCTGGACAAGGTCGAAGGTAGGTTAGCCTAACCTCATTACTTGTCCAGAGGGTGGGGGCGCTTCCGTCCCGTGAGCCCGGCCTCGCCGGCAGTCGGCTATGAGCGGCCGGGGTGCCCGGCCTCAGGCGGGGTGCCCGGCTCTCGGTGTCAGCCCACAAGCCCCAGCTCACGGGCGATCAGCAAGCGCTGGACCTCGCTCGTCCCCTCGCCGATCTCCAGGATCTTGGAGTCCCGCCACATACGGGCCACCGGATAATCGTTCATGAAGCCGTAGCCGCCGTGGATCTGGGTCGCCTCGCGGGCGTTGTCCACGGCGACCGTCGACGAGTAGAGCTTGGCCAGGGCGGCCTCCTTCTTGAACGGCTCGCCGCTGATCAGACGCGATGCCGCGTCCCGCCAGGCGAGCCGGGCCGTGTGGGCCTTCATCTCCATGTCGGCGATCTTGAACTGGATGGCCTGGTTGGCGCCGATCGGGCGCCCGAAGGCGTGGCGCTCCTTCGCGTACTTGACGGACTCGTCCACGCAGCCCTGCGCCAGGCCCGTCGCCAGCGCCGAGATGGCGATGCGGCCCTCGTCGAGGATCCGCAGGAACTGGGCGTATCCGCGGCCGAGTTCACCCAGCAGGTTCGCGGCCGGGACCCGTACGTCGTCGAACGACAGCTCCCGGGTGTCCGACGCGTTCCAGCCGACCTTCGAGTACGGCGGTGCCACCGTGAAGCCCGGAGTGCCCGACGGCACGATGATCGACGAGATCAGCGGCTTGCCGTCGTCTGCGCGGCCGGTGACGGCGGTGACCGTGACCAGGCCCGTGATGTCCGTCCCCGAGTTGGTGATGAAGCACTTCGTGCCGTTGATGACCCATTCGTCCGCCGTCTTGTCCAGGACGGCCGTGGTGCGCGTCGCGCTCGCGTCCGAGCCGCCGTCAGGCTCGGTCAGCCCGAAGGCGCCCAGGATCTCGCCCGAGCAGAGCCGGGGCAGCCACTCCTGTTTCTGCGCCTCGGTGCCGTAGCGGAAAACCGGCATCGCGCCCAGCGAGACGCCCGCCTCGAGTGTGATGGCGACGGACGAGTCGACGCGGGCCAGCTCCTCGAGCGCGATGCCGAGTGCCAGATAATCGCCGCCCATCCCGCCGTACTCCTCCGGGAACGGCAGGCCGAACAGGCCCATGCGGCCCATCTCCCGCACGATCTCGTACGGGAACTCGTGCCGCTCGTAGAAGTCGCCGATCTTCGGGGCGACGACGTCGTGCGCGAACTCCTCGACCGTGCGGCGGAGTTCCTCGTGTTCCGGTGACAGCCGGTGGTCGATCGTCATGGCTGGGACTCCTTGAGCATGGCTAGGACTCCTTGTGGGAGAGGGCGCGCACCGTCCGGGACGGGCTGGGCCGGCTGAGGTGGGCGGCCATCCAGACGCTCGTGGCGACCAGACGGCCGAGGTCGACCCCGGTCTCGATCCCGAGGCCGTGAAGCATCCACACCAGGTCCTCGGTGGCGAGGTTCCCGGTGGCGCTCTTCGCGTACGGGCAGCCGCCGAGGCCGCCCGCGGAGGCGTCGACGGTGGTGACGCCGTGCTGCAGCGCGGCCAGCGTGTTGGCGAGGGCCTGGCCGTAGGTGTCGTGGAAGTGCACACCGAGCGCGTCCGTGGGCACGCCGGACTCGTTCAGCGCGGCCAGCAGTGCCTGCACATGGCCCGGTGTGGCCACGCCGATGGTGTCGCCGAGGCTCAGCTCGTGACACCCCATGTCGAGCAGGGCGCGGCAGACCCGTACGACCTGGGCGATGGGCACCGGGCCCTCCCAGGGGTCGCCGAAGCACATCGACAGATAGCCCCGGACGTGGATCTTCTCCTCTTTCGCGCGGGCCACGACCGGCTCGAACATGGCCAGGGACTCGTCCACCGTCCGGTTCAGATTGGCCTTGGCGAAGGACTCGGTGGCGCTGGCGAACACGGCGATACGGCGGGCGCCGAGTGCGAGGGCCCGGTCGAGGCCGCGCTCGTTCGGCACGAGCACGGGCAGGGCGACGCCTTCCAGGTCCCGTACGCGAGGGAACAGCTGCTCGGCGTCGGCCAGTTGGGGCACCCACTTCGGGTGCACGAAGCTGGTCGCCTCGATGGTGGTGAGGCCCGACTCCGCGAGCCGGCGGATGAAGTCCGCCTTGATCTCGGTGGGCACGGCGGACTTCTCGTTCTGCAGCCCGTCGCGCGCGCCGACCTCGTGGATCCGCACCCGCGCGGGCAGGTCCTGGGCCGGGACGGCCATGGGCAGTCCGGCTGCGGTCATGGCGCCACCTCCTCGGGAGCCGATGACGTCTGGGGTGCGGGTGACTTCTCGGGTGCCGATGACGTCTGGGGCGGCTTCTCGGGGGCGGACGAGTCGCCCAGGGGCCCCGTCTCGGTGGCCCCGGGCGGCGCCGCGGGCGGGGGCGGTTCCTCGGCGGACGGGCCGTGATCAGGCAGCTCGTGCGGGTCGACCACGGCCAGCACTTGGTCCATGGCGACGGTCGAGCCGGGAGTGACGTCCAGCTCCACGACGGTGCCGGCGTGCGGGGCGGAGATGACGTGCTCCATCTTCATCGCCTCGACCACCAGCAGGCTCTGGCCCGCGGTCACCTCGTCGCCGACGGCGACCTTCACCACCGTGACCGTGCCCGGCATGGGTGCCGTGAGGGAGTCCGCTCCCGAGCGGGCCGCGCCGATGAGCGCGGCAGCCACCGGGTCGTGGTCCCGCACGTGCCAGGCGTCCCCGTCGCGGCCCAGCCAGTCGCCCGCCCGGTGGAAGGGGTGCCGGATGCCGTCGAGCGTGACCGTGACGCGGTCGGGCTCGACGGTGTGGGCGCCCCGGGCGACGTACTCGACGGGGTCCAGGCCCGGGATCCGCAGCCAGTGCCTGACCGGGGCCGGTGCACTGCCGAGCCGCCACCCGCTCGGCACCGAGAACGGGTCGGTCCAGCCTCCGCCCCCGGGCTCCAGCGCCGCCTGCCGTACCGCCGCCGCGGCCTCATACACCTCGTCGGGCACCGACTGGTCCACGAGTGCGTCGATCTCGCGCTCCACCAGCCCGGTGTCCAGGTCGCCCTCGACGACGGCCGGATGGGCCAGCAGCCGGCGCAGGAACCCGGCGTTCGTCTGCACGCCCAGCGTGACCGTGCCGGACAGGGCGGCCCGCAGCCTGCGCAGTGCCGTGGCGCGGTCGGGTCCGTGCGCGATGACCTTCGACAGCATCGGGTCGTAGAGGCTGCCGACCTCCGTGCCCTCGCTGAGCCCCGAGTCGGTGCGCACCCCGTCGCCCTGGGGCTCGTGCAGTGCGAGGACCGTGCCGCCGGAGGGCAGGAAGCCGCGGGACGGGTCCTCGGCACAGATACGGGCCTCGATCGCATGCCCGTCGAGCCTGATGTCCTCCTGCGCGTAGGGCAGATGCTCGCCCGCCGCGATCCGCAGCTGCCACTCGACCAGGTCCAGGCCCGTGATCAGCTCCGTCACCGGGTGCTCGACCTGGAGCCGGGTGTTCATCTCCATGAAGTAGTACGCGGACGGGTCGCCGCCCGGGACGATGAACTCGACCGTGCCCGCGCCCCGGTACCCGCAGGACCGGGCCGCCTGGACGGCCGCCTCGCCCATCGCCGCGCGGGTCTTCTCGTCCAGGAGGACGGACGGCGCCTCCTCGATGATCTTCTGATGGCGTCGCTGCAGCGAGCACTCGCGCTCGCCGAGATGGATCACATGGCCGTGTGCGTCCGCCAGGACCTGGATCTCGATGTGCCGGGGCCGGTCGATCCAGCGCTCCACGAGCAGCGTGTCGTCACCGAAGGAGGCGCGGGCCTCGCGTCTGGCGGCCGCGATCTCGTCCAGCAACGCGGACTCGACGCGGGTGAGACGCATGCCCTTGCCGCCGCCGCCCGCCGACGGCTTCAGCAGTACCGGCAGCCCGATCTCGCGGGCGGCCTCGGCGAGTTGGGCGTCCGTGAGGCCGCTGCCCGACGAGCCGGGCACGACCGGCACCCCGGCCGCCTGCACGGTCTCCTTGGCGCGGATCTTGTCGCCCATCAGCTCGATCGCGGAGGCCGACGGCCCGATGAAGACCAGACCGGCGTCCTCGCAGGCCCGCGCGAAGCCCGCGTTCTCGGCGAGGAATCCGTATCCCGGGTGGACCGCCTGTGCCCCGGTCCGCGCCGCCGCCTCCAGCAGCCGCTCCACCGACAGATAGCTCTCCGCCGCGGGCGGCGGACCGATCCGTACGGCCGTGTCCGCCTCCCGTACGTGCCGGGCGCCCGCGTCCGCGTCGCTGAAGACCGCCACCGAGCGCACTCCGAGGGCGCGGAGCGTGCGGATGACGCGGACGGCGATCTCGCCCCGGTTGGCCACAAGAACCGTGTCGAACATTCCCACCCTCACATCCGGAAGACGCCGAAGCCGGCGGCGGTCGAGTCCCTCTCGGGAAGCGGGGCGTTGGCACAGGCGGTCAGGGCCAGCCCCAGCACCTGCCGGGTCTCCAGCGGGTCGATCACGCCGTCGTCCCACAGCCGCGCCGTCGCGTAGTAGGCATTCCCCTGCGACTCGTACTGCGCACGGATCGGGGCCTTGAAGGACTCCTCGTCCTCGGCGGGCCACTCCTCGCCCCGTGCCTCCAGCTGGTCCCGCTTGACGGTCGCCAGCACGGAGGCCGCCTGCTCGCCGCCCATCACCGAGATCTTGGCGCCCGGCCACATCCACAGGAACCGCGGCGAATACGCCCGTCCGCACATCGAGTAGTTGCCCGCGCCGTACGACCCGCCGATCACCACGGTCAGCTTCGGGACGCGCGTGCAGGCCACGGCCGTGACCATCTTGGCGCCGTGCTTGGCGATGCCACCCGCCTCGTAGTCCCGGCCGACCATGAAGCCCGAGATGTTCTGCAGGAAGAGCAGCGGGATGCCGCGCTGGTCGCACAGCTCGATGAAATGGGCGCCCTTCTGCGCGGACTCGGAGAACAGGATGCCGTTGTTGGCGACGATCCCCACCGGATGGCCGTGGATCCGCGCGAACCCGGTCACCAGCGTCTGCCCGAACTCCGCCTTGAACTCGGCGAAGCGGGAGGCGTCGACCACGCGCGCGATGACCTCGCGCACGTCATAGGGGGTGCGGGGGTCCACCGGCACCGCCCCGTACAGCCCGGCCGGGTCCACCTTTGGCTCCACGGCCGGCTCGACCGCCCAAGGGAGCTCCCCGCGCGCGGGAAGGGTCGAGACGATGGTCCGCACGATGCGCAGCGCGTGTGCGTCGTCCTCCGCCAGATGGTCCGTCACACCCGAGACGCGCGCGTGGACCTCGCCGCCGCCCAGCTCCTCGGCCGTGACGACCTCGCCCGTCGCCGCCTTCACCAGCGGCGGGCCGCCCAGGAAGATCGTGCCCTGATTGCGGACGATCACGGCCTCGTCGCTCATCGCGGGCACATACGCGCCGCCCGCCGTGCACGAACCGAGCACCGCCGCGATCTGCGGGATGCCCGCGCCCGACATCCGCGCCTGGTTGTAGAAGATCCGCCCGAAGTGCCCCCTGTCCGGGAAGACCTCGTCCTGCATGGGCAGGAAGGCGCCGCCCGAATCCACCAGGTAGACGCAGGGCAGGCGGTTCTCCAGGGCCACCTCCTGGGCGCGCAGGTGCTTCTTCACCGTCATCGGGTAGTACGTGCCGCCCTTGACCGTCGCGTCATTCGCGACGATCACGCACTCGCGGCCCGAGACCCGCCCGATCCCGGCGATCACGCCCGCCGCCGGAGCGTCCCCGCCGTACATCCCGAACGCCGCCAGCGGGGCCAGCTCCAGGAACGGCGAGCCCGGGTCGAGGAGCGTGTCCACGCGGTCGCGCGGCAGCAGCTTGCCGCGCGCCACATGGCGGGCGCGGGCCCGCTCGCCCCCGCCGAGCCTGGCCTCGGCCAGCCGGGAGCGCAGCTCCTCGCCGAGGGCGTGGTGCGCCGCCTCGTTGACCCGCCAGGCCTCCGACGCGGGATCTGCCGCGCTCGTCAGCTCCGGTGCCTCGTACATCGCGTCGAGCCCCCTTGCCCGTACCGATGAAGCCGGTCGGCCGTCCCGGCAGCCCCACCTGTGCAGGCGCTGGAGCCGCGTGGCCGAAGTTAATGACCGTTAACCATTTCCCTCAGGTTAACGACCGCTAACCTCCCTGTCTAGAATTATCTGCATGGTCACCAGAACCGACGCCCCCACCCGGCGCGAGCAGATCCTCAAGGAGGCCGCCCGGCTCTTCGCCGAGCGCGGCTTCCACGGTGTCGGCGTCGACGAGATAGGGGCCGCCGTGGGCATCAGCGGTCCCGGCCTCTACCGCCACTTCGCCGGCAAGGACGCGATGCTCGCCGAGCTGCTCGTAGGCATCAGCGGGCAGCTGCTGACGGGCGGTAAGCGGCGCGCCGCCGAGGCCGACGGGGATCCCGAGGCGCTGCTCGACTCCCTCATCGAGGGGCACATCGACTTCGCGCTCGACGACCGCCCTCTGATCACCCTGCACGACCGCGAGCTGGACCGCCTCCGGGAGAGCGACCGCAAGCTGGTGCGCCAGCTGCAGCGGCAGTACGTCGAGTTGTGGGTGGAGGTCGTCCGGCAGGTCTATCCGGACTTGGCCGAGCCGGCGGCGCGGGCCTCGGTGCACGCGGTGTTCGGGCTGCTGAACTCGACTCCGCATCTGAGCCGCCCGGGTGCGCTGCCCGGGCGGGCGGCCACGGCGCAGCTGCTGCACCGGCTTGCGCGGGGGGCGTTCGCGGCCGCGGGGAGTGGGGCGTAGGACCCGTTCCTACGTGACGTGCGTCTCTGGACTGTCGCGGTGACTGGCCGGTAACCTGAGTCTGAGCAAGCGCTTAGTCCTGTGTCTGCTGCTTGCCAGTCCGCTGGTTCCGATGGTCGCGAGCCGTAACGAAGGAGCATGTCCGTGCGCCGTACCGTTTTCAATGAGGACCACGAGGCGTTCCGGGAGACCCTGCGTGCCTTCATCGAGGCCGAGGTCGTGCCGGTCTACGACGAGTGGTTCGCGGCCGGCCAGGCGCCGCGCGAGTTCTACTACAAGCTCGGTGAGCTGGGCATCTTCGGTATCAACGTGCCCGAGGAGTTCGGCGGCGCGGGCCTGGACAGCCACAAGTTCGAGGCCGTCCTCTACGAGGAGACCGCTCGCGCGGGCGTCCAGTTCGGCGGCTCCGGCGTGCACGTGTTGCTCGCCCTGCCGTACATCAAGATGCTCGCCACCGACGAGCAGAAGAAGCGTTACCTGCCGAAGTTCGTCACCGGCGAGGAGATGTGGGCCATCGCGATGACGGAGCCGGGCACCGGCTCCGACCTCGCGGGCATGAAGACCACGGCCAAGCTCAGCGAGGACGGCACGCACTACGTCCTCAACGGCGCCAAGACCTTCATCACCGGCGGTGTCCACGCCGACAAGGTCATCGTCTGCGCGCGGACCTCCGCCCCGACCGCCGAGGACCGCCGCTTCGGCATCTCCCTCTTCGCCGTCGACACCAAGTCCGAGGGCTACTCCATCGGCCGCAAGCTGGACAAGCTGGGTCTGCGCACCTCCGACACGGCCGAGCTGGCCTTCGTCGACGTCAAGGTGCCGGCCGAGGACCTGCTCGGCGAGGAGAACAAGGGCTTCTACTACCTCGGTCACAACCTGGCGTCCGAGCGCTGGGGCATCGCCTTCGGCGCCTACGCGCAGGCCAAGGCTGCCGTCCGGTTCGCCAAGCAGTACGTGCAGGAGCGCACCGTCTTCGGCAAGCCGGTCGCGCACTTCCAGAACACCAAGTTCGAGCTGGCCGCATGCCAGGCCGAGGTGGACGCGGCCGAGGCCGTCGCGGACCGCGCGACCGAGGCCCTCGACGCCGGTGAGCTGACGCCCGCCGAGGCCGCCTCCGCCAAGCTGTTCTGCACCGAGGTCGCGCACCGCGTGATCGACCGCTGCCTCCAGCTGCACGGCGGCTACGGCTACATGAACGAGTACCCGATCGCCCGCCTGTACGCGGACAACCGCGTCAACCGCATCTACGGCGGCACCAGCGAGATCATGAAGTCGATCATCGCCAAGGACATGGGCCTGTAGTCCCCGGCAAGGTTCTTGATCAACAGCCGTAACACGGCACCGGCAAACTAGCTGCATGCATCAGGCACTCCAGTCCCTGCTCGATCTGCTCGACCTCGAGCAGATCGAGCAGGACATCTTCCGTGGCCAGTCCCGCGCTTCCCTGGTTCCCCGCGTCTTCGGCGGCCAGGTCGCGGCGCAGGCCCTCGTCGCCGCCGGGCGCACCGTCCCCGGCGACCGGCACGCACACTCCCTGCACTCGTACTTCCTGCGCGCGGGGGACCCCGGCGCGCCGATCGTCTACACGGTCGACCGCATCCGTGACGGGCGCTCCTTCACGACGCGCAGGGTCGTCGCCGTCCAGCACGGGCAGCCGATCTTCCATCTGTCCGCGTCCTTCCAGACGTACGAGGAAGGGCTCGACCACCAGGCGGACATGCCGTCCGCGCCCGATCCGGAGACGCTGCCCACGGCCGCCGAGTCACTGCCGAAGTACGCGGACGTCTTCCGCGATCCCAGCGTCGCCGAGCGGATGCTCGAGGCGCGGGAAGCGGTCGATCTGCGGTATGTCGACGAGCCGCCGTTCGGCACCGTCGGGCAGCCGCGCGAGCCGCGCTCGCAGGTGTGGTTCCGCACCAACGGCAAGCTCGTGGACGATCCGCTGCTGCACGTCTGCCTCGCCACGTACGTCTCCGACATGACGCTGCTCGACTCCGTGCTGCTCGCGCACGGGCGCGGCGGCTGGGCCATCGGCGACGTCGTCGGGGCGTCGCTCGACCACGCGATGTGGTTCCACCGGCCGTTCCGGGCCGACGAATGGCTCCTGTACGACCAGGAGTCGCCCTCCTCGTCCGGCGGGCGGGGCCTCGGGCAGGCCCGGATCTACACGCAGGACGGGCGGCTGGCCATTTCCGTGATCCAGGAAGGGGTTGTGCGGGTGCCGCGGGCGAGGTGAGCTCGGCGGGGGCGGGGCGTCGGCCCCGCACCTCGGCGGCCCGTATGACCGACGGCCTTGGTCACGCGGTCTTGCTCACGCGGTCCCGGGGGTCTTGCTGACGCCCGTCCCGGTCACGTGTCCTCCGTCAGCCCCGCCTGTGCCAGCAGGTACGCCGTCATCGGGTCGTAGTGGCGCGGGCTCGTCACGTGGTCGTCGAGGGGGACCGTGACCTGGACGGTGCCCTCGGCCTCGCCGATGAAGAGGGCCGGGTCGTTGCAGTCCGCGTAGCCGACGGAGTCGATGCCGCGCTGGCCCGCGCAGCCCGCCCAGCCGTGGTCGGCCACCACCAGGTCGGGCAGCGGGCGGCCCTCCCGCTCCAGGCCGTCGAGGATCGCCGCCATCGGTTCGGGGGAATGCGTGTGCCAGAGCGTCGCACCCCGCTCCAGCACCGCGACGTCCGCGAACTGCCAGACGTAGCCCCCGTCCGCCTCCAGGCCCTCCGGGATCACCACGATCTCGCATCCTGCGGCGCGCAGCGCGGTGGCCGTCGCACGGTGCACGTCGAGCAGGCCGCCCGGGTGACCGGTGGCGAACAGTACGCGCTGCTCGCCCGCGGCCGCCTTGCGCAGTCGGGCCGCCATGCGGTCCAGCGCGTCGACCGTGAGCTCCGGGTCGATGGTGTCCTGTCCGTGCCGGTGTCGCGGGTCGTCGACGACACCGCAGCGCTCGGCCATCACGGCGAGCACGTCCTGCTCGTCGGTCCAGCGGTCGCCGAGCTCCAGGCCGAGCCAGTAGTGGCGGTCGCCGTTCGCGAGCTTGCGGTAGTGGGAGAGGTTGTTCTCGCGGGGAGTGGCGACGTCGCCCGCTATGCGGGTGCGGACGAGGTGGCCGACGAGGTCGGCGCGGCTGGGTATCGGCATGCGCCCATTGTGCCGTCGGGCATGCCGGACGGCAGCGGTGTTCCGAGCGGTGGACCGTACTTCCGGTGAACTCTTCGGTGCAGCGGTCGGCCGGGGTCGGGATACGGCCGGCCAGAGTCGCCCGCACCGTCGACAGCGCCGGTGCGGGAGCCCTTCAGAGTCGGCCGAGCGCGAACCACAGCTCCATCCGCACGTCCGGGTCGTCCAGATCGGCATCGAGGAGCGCCGCGCAGCGGGCGATGCGCTGGCGGACCGTGTTGCGGTGGACCGAGAGCGCGACCGCCGTGCGGTCCCAACTGCCGTGCAGGGACAGCCAGGTGCGCAGCGTCCCGGTGAGGGCGGGGCCCTGTGGGCTGTCGGTGAGCGGGGCGAGCAGCACGCGCGCGTGGGCGTCGGCTTCGTCCGGGGGAACCAGCGCGGCGAGACCGGAGCGGTCGCTGTGCGCCACGAGCCCGGTACGGGTGGCCAGCGCCCGTGTCAGGGCCCTGGCCGCCTGCGTGTCGGCCGCCGCCAGCTCGCGTGCGCCGACCGGGGTGCTCACGCCGAGCGTCCACCCCGGCTGAGCGGTGACCTGGCGGTCGGCGGGGACGAGCAGGCGTACGACGTCGCCGTGCGCGTCCACGAGGGGGGTGCCCAGTGCAGCACCCAGCGCTGAGGCGCTGAGGGGGCTGGTGGGGGCCGCCGTACCAGTACCAGTACCGCTGTCTCCGCCGCCTGCCGGTCTCGCGTGCGCCACGACCCAGCGTTCGCCGCCCAGCAGCGGTGCCACCTCCTCCGGGGAGGCGCCCAGCAGCAGCCGGACCAGCGCCGTCGAGCGGGCGGCTCCCGTGGCGCTCTGGTGTTCCCCGGTGAGCAGCGAGAGGAGGACCACGGCGACGCCCGCGATCGTATGGTCGCCGGGTTCGCGGTGGTCCGTGGCGATGCCGAGCGTGAAGCCCTGCCCGCCGCCGAGCGCGTACGCGGTGAGGCTCATGCCGGCCGCGGTGTCGGTGGCCGAGGACGGGCGGGCAGCAGGGCTGCGCTTGCCGGAGGCCGGTCCGGATCCGGGGGCGGCCTCGGGAGTGTCGGTGTCCGCCGAGCCCCCGACCGGCCGTACCACCGCGGCCAGCTCGCACAGGGCGTGCAGCGCCTCGCTGCCGGGCCGGCGTCCGGCCGTCCCCGCCTCCGTCCCGTCCGGAGCGAACAGCGCAGCCCAGCCGCCCAGACGCTGCGCCAGCTGCCGCAAGACCGCCGGTACCGGATCAGTCCGGGCCGCCGCGGTCGCCAGGCCCTGCTGGGCCTCCGTCACCCGGCGAAGTTCCGCGTGCCGGGCCTGGGCCATGAGCCCCCACACGGCCCGGGCCACCGCGCTGAACGTCGTCCGCGGCGGCACCTCGACGAGCGGCAGCCCGTACCGGTCGCAGGCCGCGATCAGGGCGCGCGGCACGGTGTCGTGCACCGGCGCAAGACCGAAGCCGAGCGCCGCGCCGCCCGCCTCGACGATCCGGGACACGTAGTCGTCGAAGTACGATCCGGTCCCCGCGGCCTCCGTGGCGTGCACGCCCGCGGTGAGCAACAGCTCGCCGCCGAGCAGATACGGATAGGGGTCCGCCATCTCGGAGGTGTGGGCCCACAAGATCATCGTGGGCTCGTCCGCGGGACCGGCGATCTGGCGCAGGCCGAGGTCCTCGCGGGCCAGCAGGGCGGCAAGCGGGACCGGCGGGGTCGGTGGGGCGGCGGGGTCCGGCACGATGGACGTTCCCTCCATTCTGTTCCGGAGGAATGGATGAAACGTACACTTCAGCGTCGCATTCCGGCCACTTAGTGTCGTGCCGTCGGCGGCCGCGGGTACGGGCGGATGTCCCCGCGCTCAGTCGCCGGCCGCAGGGCCCGCGAGCCGAGTGCGCCTCGCCGGCCCACCCACACCGACTGCACGACCTGCCACCGAGGTGAGCGAAGGAGGGCGGCATGGCCGTCGACTACACAGTGATCGTGGTCTATCTGGCCGGGATGCTGGCCATGGGCTGGTGGGGCATGCGCCGCGCCAAGTCCAAGAGCGAGTTCCTGGTCGCCGGCCGTCGGCTCGGCCCCGGTATGTACTCCGGCACCATGGCCGCGATCGTCCTCGGCGGCGCGTCCACCATCGGCGGCGTCGGCCTCGGCTACAAGTACGGGCTCTCGGGCGCCTGGATGGTCTTCACCATCGGCCTCGGCCTGCTCGCCCTGTCGATCTTCTTCTCCGCCCGCATCGCCCGGCTGAAGGTCTACACCGTCTCCGAGATGCTCGACCTGCGCTACGGCGGCCGGGCCGGGGTGATCTCCGGTGTCGTCATGTGGGCATACACGCTCATGCTCGCGGTGACGTCCACGATCGCGTACGCCACGATCTTCGACGTCCTGTTCGACATGAACCGGACGCTTGCGATCGTCCTCGGTGGCTCGATCGTCGTCGCGTACTCGACGCTCGGCGGCATGTGGTCCATCACGCTCACCGACATGGTGCAGTTCGTCGTGAAGACCATCGGTGTGCTGCTTCTGCTGCTGCCCATCGCGGTCGTCAAGGCCGGCGGCTTCAGCGAGATGAAGGCCCAGCTGCCCACCGAGTACTTCGACCCGCTGGGCATCGGCGGCGAGACGATCTTCACGTATGTCCTGATCTACACGTTCGGCATGCTGATCGGGCAGGACATCTGGCAGCGCGTGTTCACCGCGCGCAGCGACAAGACCGCCAAGTGGGGCGGCACGGTCGCGGGCACGTACTGCCTGGCGTACGCGCTGGCGGGTGCCGTCATCGGTACGGCGGCCAAGGTGCTCTACCCGAAGCTGGAGAGCGCGGACGACGCCTTCGCGACCATCGTCAAGGACGAGCTGCCCATGGGCGTGCGCGGTCTCGTGCTGGCCGCGGCCCTCGCCGCCGTGATGTCCACGTCCTCCGGTGCGCTGATCGCGTGTGCGACCGTCGCGAACAACGACATCTGGTCGAGGCTGCGGGGCGTGGTGTCACGCAGCGGCGAGGAGCACGACGAGGTGAAGGGCAACCGCGCCTTCATCCTGATCATGGGCGTCGCCGTGGTCTGCATCGCGATCGCCCTGAACGACGTCGTCGAGGCGCTGACCGTCGCGTACAACCTGCTTGTCGGCGGGCTGCTCGTGCCGATCCTCGGCGGGCTGCTGTGGCGGCGCGGCACCGTACAGGGCGCGTTGGCGTCGGTGGTCGTGGGCGGCCTCGCCGTCATCGGGCTGATGTGGGGGTACGGCATTCTCGCGAACGAGCCCGTGTACTACGGCCTGCTGTCCTCGCTCGCCGCGTACGTCGTGGTGTCCCTGGCCACGAAGCCGACCGACGCGGCGGTGCTGGCGCACTGGCGTGAGCGGCTGGCGGGGCGGGGCGGCGAGGCCCCGGCTGAGGCCGAGGCGGCCGCGCCGAGCGCTGCGGGCGCCTGACCCGTACGGCCGGTCCCTTCCCCGGGCGGCCTGCTGACGGATCCCTGCCACCGAGACCGGTACGCGGGACTGTCAGTGGGCCGCGCAACACTTGACCAAGCAGATCCCGTACCACCGGGACCCGCACCACCTGGATCCACACCCCCGGATCCGTACCACGTGGAGGAGTTCGACGATGAGCAGCACCGACTACCCGGTTATCGGCGGCGAGGGCGGCCCACGCGGCCCCGTCGACTCCTCTCGTGTCCCGCGGTACGCCGGTCCTGCGACGTTCGCCCGGCTGCCGCGCATCGACCAGGTGGAGGCCGCCGATGTGGCCGTCGTCGGTGTGCCGTTCGACACGGGCGTCTCGTACCGGCCCGGCGCCCGCTTCGGCGGCAACGCGATCCGGGAGGCCTCGCGGCTGCTGCGGCCGTACAACCCGGCGCAGGACGCGTCGCCCTTCGCGCTCGCGCAGGTCGCCGACGCCGGTGACATCGCGGCCAACCCGTTCAACATCAACGAGGCCGTGGAGACCATCGAGGCCGCCGCCGACGAGATCCTCGGGACGGGCGCGCGGATGATGACGCTCGGCGGCGACCACACCATCGCGCTGCCGCTGCTGCGGTCGGTCGCGAAGAAGCACGGCCCGGTGGCGCTGCTGCACTTCGACGCGCACCTCGACACGTGGGACACGTACTTCGGCGCCGAGTACACGCACGGAACGCCGTTCCGCCGCGCCGTCGAGGAGGGCATCCTCGACACCTCCGCGCTCTCGCACGTCGGCACGCGCGGCCCGCTGTACGGCAAGCAGGACCTGACCGACGACGAGAAGATGGGCTTCGGCATCGTCACGTCCGCCGACATCTACCGTCGTGGCGCGGACGAGGTCGCCGACCAGCTGCGCCAGCGCATAGGCGACCGCCCGCTGTACATCTCCATCGACATCGACTGCCTCGACCCGGCGCACGCGCCCGGCACCGGCACCCCCGAGGCCGGCGGCATGACCTCGCGCGAGCTGCTCGAGATCCTCCGCGGCCTGGCCTCGTGCAACCTGGTGTCCGCGGACGTCGTCGAGGTCGCCCCCGCCTACGACCACGCCGAGATCACCGCCGTCGCCGCCTCGCACACCGCGTACGAGCTGACGACGATCATGTCCCGGCAGATAGCGAAGGCCCGTGAGGAGGGTGAGGGCAAGTGACCCACGACCACGACCTGGAGCTGCGCCCCACGGCCGCCCAGACCGAGGCCGCGCTCAATCCCCCGCCGGGGCGCAACGGCGGCGACCTCGTCATCGAGACCCTGCAGGGCCTGGGCGCCACCACCGTCTTCGGGCTGCCGGGCCAGCACGCGCTCGGCATGTTCGACGCGCTGCGCCGCTCGTCCCTGCGCTACGTGGGGCTGCGCGTCGAGAACAACGCCGGGTTCGCCGCCGACGCGTACGGCCGGATCACCGGTGAGGCGGCGCCGCTGCTGCTGTCGACGGGACCGGGTGCGCTGACCTCGCTGGCGGCGCTGCAGGAGGCGGCAGCGGCGAGCGCTCCCGTGCTGGCGATCAGCAGCCAGATCCCCGTCGCCGGGCTCGGCGGCGGACGCCACGGCTATCTGCACGAGCTGCCCGACCAGCAGGCGTCGTTCCGCGGTGTGGTGAAGTCGGTGCACACGGTGCGTACGCAGTCGCAGATCCCCTCGGCGATCGCCGCGGCCTGGGAGTCGGCGCTGACCGCACCGCACGGGCCGGTCTGGGTGGAGATCCCGCAGGACGTGCTGCTCGCCGAGACGATGCTGCCCGTGGTCACGGCGGTCGACGCGACGCCGCACGACCTGGTGCCGCGCCCGGAACTCACCGCGGTGGCGGCCGACCTGCTGTCGCGCGCCGAGCGTCCGGCGATCATCGCGGGCGGTGGTGTCGTACGTGCGGACGCGTCCGGCAAGCTGCGCGCCCTCGCGGAGAAGATCCAGGCCCCGGTCGTGACGACCTTCGGCGGCAAGGGCGCCTTCCCCTGGGAGCACCCGCTCTCGCTCCAGTCCTGGCTGGAGGACCGGCACACGACCGACTTCCTGGAGGACGCGGACGTCCTGCTGGTGGTCGGCTCGGGCCTGGGCGAACTGTCCTCGAACTACGGTACGTTCAAGCCCCGCGGCCGCGTCATCCAGATCGAGGCGGACCTCGGCAAGCTGGAGTCCAACTACCCGGCGCTCGGCATCCACGCGGACGCGCGCCTGGCGCTCTCGGCGCTGCTCGAGACGGTGGAGGAGCGCCCGGACCCGGCGGCCCCCGAGCGCGTACGGACGCTGCTCGGCCGCGTCCGCGACCGGATCGCCTCCCAGGACCTCACCCTGGAGCAGCGGGTGCTCTCCGCGGTCCGCGCCGCCCTGCCGGACGACACCCCGTCGTTCTGGGACATGACGATCCTGGCGTACTGGGCCTGGTCGGCCTTCGACGCCCGCCGGCCGAACACCATGCACTCCGCCCAGGGCGCGGGCGGCCTCGGCTACGCCTTCCCGGCGGCGCTCGGAGCGGCGGTGGCCGACCCCACCCGCCCGGTCCTGGCGGTCTCGGGCGACGGCGGCGCGCTGTACTCCATAGCCGAACTGGCGACGGCCAGGCAGCACGACCTCAACGTCACCTGGCTGATCGTCGACGACGGCGGCTACGGCATCCTGCGCGAGTACATGACGGACGCCTTCGGCGAGGCCACGGCGACGGAGCTGTCCCGCCCGGATTACGTGGCCCTTGCCGAGTCCTTCGGCGTCCAGGGTGTCCGGACGAGTCCGGAAACCCTGGAGTCCGACCTGGCGAAGGCCCTCGCGGCACCGGGCCCCTCGGTGGTGGTGCTCCCGGCGGCACTGCGGATGTTCGCGCCGACGCACTTCTGACGGCGCGTCAGGCGGCGCGCAAGCGGCGGAGTGCGCCTTGAACTCGACGACGGAGTCTCCTCGTCGAGTTCAAGGGCGCAAGGTCTCTGTGAGAGTGGGGCTTCCCAAGCGTTCACGAGCAGTCCGCCTTCGCTCAACCGGGAGCGCTCTACCGTGACGCCATGCGTCTGAGAACCGTACTCGTCACTGCCACCGCCACCCTGGCCGCGGCCGCCTGTCTGTCCGCCGCCGGGCCTGCCGCCGCCGGGCCCGCCGTCGCCGGACCGGCGATCGGCACCCCCGGAAACTCGCCGTCCAGCAACGCGTGTTCGTCGTCCGTCTCCATAGACGGCTACTCCGACGCCCTGGACAAGACGACCTACAACGGCACCTTCGTCGGCAACTTCTCCGCGCTCGCCGTGGACCGGGACGGTGCGATCGCCGCGCTGTCCGACCGGTCGCAGCTGTTCACGCTGGATCCGGTGACCTACCAGCCGCGTTCCGTGCAGGCCCTCGCGAGCGAGACCGGGGCGGAGCTGGACTCCGAGGGGCTCGTCGTCGACCGTGACGGCAGCCGGCTCGTGTCCTCCGAGACCGAGCCGTCGGTCCGCCGGTACGGGCAGGACGGCACCCTGCTCGACCGGCTCCCGGTGCCGGAGGCACTGCAGGTCGCGCCCGCCGGGCGCGCCACCCGCAACGCCACCTTCGAGGGCCTCACCCTCCTCCCGGGCGGGCACAGGCTCCTCGCCGCGATGGAGGGCTCGCTGAGCGGCGACACGGCCGGCATCGTGCGCCTCCAGACCTGGCAGCGCCACGGCGCCGACGACTTCCGGCTCTCCGCCCAGTACGGCTACCGCACCGATACCGGGCTCGGCGTCTCCGAGGCCACCGCCACGCCCGACGGGCGTCTGCTCGTCCTCGAGCGCGGCTTCACGGCCGGGGTCGGCAACACCGTCCGGCTCTACCTCGCCGACATCCGGCACGCCACCGACACCACCGGCATCGAGGCCCTCACCGGGCAGGACGACGCCGTACGCCTGGCCCGCAAGACCCTCCTCGCCGACCTCGTCGACTGCCCGTCCCTCGGCGCCACCGCCAGGCAGCCGCAGCCCAACCCGCTGCTCGACAACATCGAGGGCCTCGCCGTCACCGGCCGCACCCACGGCGGCGCGCTGCGGTTGCTGCTGGTCAGCGACGACAACCAGAACCCGGCCCAGATCACCCGCTTCTACCGGATGACCGTCCGCCTGCCGCACGGCGGCTGAGACGCCGGACGGCGGCCCGCCGTCGCGACCAAGACCCCGGCCGGGGCCAAGAGCACCACCGTGCACAGCACGACGCGGGGCGACGTAGGACCAAGGGCCGGGGCACCCTCGGTCCTTGGTCCCCTCTCGCCCCCGGAATTGTTGCGGCGGGATGAAATCCGCAGCCCGCGGCGTTGGGATCTTCCGGCGGGACAGGACGAACGGGAGGCGCCGGCGTGGCAGCGGAACAGGGGCGGGACGGTCAACAGGATCCCGGTTGGGCACGGAGCCTCGCCGGGTACGCGTGGCGCTACCCCAAGGACGTCGTGCTCGCGCTCGGCTCGTCGCTCGCCGGTATGGCCGTCATGGCGCTCGTCCCGCTGATCATCAAGGTGATCATCGACGACGTCATCGAGGACAAGACGCGGTCCATGGCCGTCTGGGCGGGCGCGCTGATCGGGGCCGCCGTCCTCGTCTACGTCTTCACCTACATCCGGCGCTACTACGGCGGCCGCCTCGCCCTCGACGTCCAGCACGACCTGCGTACCGAGATGTTCGGGACGATCACGAAGCTGGACGGGCGGCGGCAGGGCGAACTGTCCACCGGGCAGGTCGTCGGACGGGCCACCAGCGACCTCCAGCTCATCCAGAGCCTGCTCTTCATGTTGCCGATGACCATCGGCAACATCCTGCTCTTCCTGATCTCCCTGGTGATCATGGCGTGGCTGTCGCTGCCGCTCACCCTCGTCGCGCTCGCCGTCGCCCCCGCCATCTGGTACATCGCCCGGCACAGCCGCACCCGGCTCCACCCCGCCACCTGGTACGCGCAGGCACAGGCAGGAGCTGTCGCGGGCGTCGTCGACGGGGCCGTCTCCGGCGTACGGGTCGTCAAGGGCTTTGGGCAGGAGGAGCAGGAGACCGCGAAGCTGCGCGACGTGAGCCGGCGGCTGTTCGCCGGGCGGCTGCGCACGATCCGGCTCAACGCCAGGTACACCCCGGCGCTGCAGGCCGTCCCCGCCTTCGGGCAGGTCGCGATGCTGGCGCTCGGCGGCTGGCTGGCGGTGCGCGGCCAGATCACGCTCGGCACGTTCGTGGCCTTCTCCAGCTATCTCGCGCAGCTCGTCGGACCGGTCCGCATGCTCGCCGTGGTGCTGACCGTCGGCCAGCAGGCCCGGGCCGGCGTGGAGCGCGTCCTCGAGCTGATCGACACCGAGCCCACGCTCGAGGACGGCACGGTCGAGCTGCCCGCCGACGCCCCCGCGACCGTCGAGTTCGACGACGTGTCGTTCGCATACGCGGACGGACAGCCCGTCCTCGACGGGCTGTCCTTCGAGATCCGGCCCGGCGAGACGGTCGCCGTCGTCGGCGCGTCCGGTTCCGGCAAGTCCACCGTCTCGCTGCTGCTGCCGCGCTTCTACGACGTGACGCACGGCGCCGTCCTCGTCGGCGGCCGCGACGTGCGCGAACTGACGCTCGAGTCGCTGCGCGCCGCCATCGGGCTCGTACCGGAGGACAGCTTCCTGTTCTCGGACACCGTGCGCGCCAACATCGCGTACGGAAAGCCGGACGCCACCGACGAGGAGATCTTCAGGGCCGCCCGCGCCGCCCAGGCCGACCGGTTCGTCCGCGATCTCCCCGAGGGCTACGACACCAAGGTCGGGGAGCACGGGCTCACCCTCTCCGGCGGCCAGCGTCAGCGCATCGCGCTCGCCCGCGCCATCCTCACCGACCCGCGCCTCCTCGTGCTCGACGACGCGACCTCCGCCGTCGACGCGCGCGTGGAGCACGAGATCCACGAGGCGCTGGCGCATGTGATGGAGGGCCGGACCACCCTGCTCATCGCCCACCGCCGCTCCACGCTCGGCCTCGCCGACCGCATCGCCGTGCTCGACGGCGGACGGCTCGCCGACATCGGCACGCACGAGGAGCTGCAGGAACGCTCGGCCCTCTACCGGCGGCTGCTCACCGACCCGGACGAGCTGGGCGGCGTCTCGCCCGGCCACGCCGTGCCTGCCGAGCAGCCCGAGGACACGACCGTCCGCGACGAGCTCGACGCCGAGTTCGACGCGGAACGCGGCATCACCCCCCGCCTGTGGACGGGCGACCGCCGGCCGCAGGACGCCGCGCTGTCCGGCACGCCCGCCACACCCGAGCTCCTCGCCAAGGTCGAGGCGCTGCCCCCGGCCACCGACACCCCGGACGTCGACGAGGCCCGTGCGGTGACCCCCGAGGAGTCGTACGGGCTGCGCAGGCTGCTGCACGGCTTCGGCAGGCCGCTGCTGTTCGCTCTCCTCCTGGTCGCGGTCGACGCGGGCATGGGCCTGCTGCTGCCGGTGCTGATCCGGCACGGCATCGACGAGGGCGTCACACAGATGGCGCTCGGCGCCGTGTGGGCGGCGGCCGGTCTCGGCCTGGTGACCGTGATCGTCCAGTGGGCGGCACAGATCGGCGAGACGCGCATGACGGGACGGACCGGCGAACGCGTCCTGTACTCCCTCCGTCTGAAGATCTTCGCGCAGTTGCAGCGGCTCGGGCTCGACTACTACGAGCGTGAGCTGACGGGCCGCATCATGACCCGGATGACCACGGACGTGGACGCGCTGTCCACGTTCCTGCAGACGGGCCTGGTCACCGCCTTCGTCTCCGTCGTCACCTTCTTCGGCATCATGGCCGCGCTCCTGGTGATCGACCTCGAGCTCGCCCTCGTCGTCTTCGCGACGCTGCCGCCACTGATCGTCGGCACGTACTTCTTCCGCAAGCAGAGCGTGAAGGCGTACGAACTGGCGCGCGAGCGCGTGTCGGTGGTCAACGCCGATCTGCAGGAGACCGTCTCCGGGCTGCGAATCGTGCAGGCGTTCCGCCGCGAGCGGTCCGGCGGGCGGCGGTTCGCGGAGCGCAGCGACAGCTACCGCCAGGCGCGGATCCGCGGCCAGTGGCTGATCTCGATCTACTTCCCCTTCGTGCAGATGCTGTCGTCCGTCGCCGCGGCCGCCGTGCTGATCGTGGGCGCGGGGCGGGTCGACGCGGGCACCCTCACCACCGGCGCCCTGGTCGCGTATCTGCTCTACATCGACCTGTTCTTCGCGCCCGTGCAGCAGCTGTCGCAGGTCTTCGACGGCTACCAGCAGGCGACCGTCTCACTCGGCCGTATCCAGGAGCTGCTCCAGGAGCCGACCTCGACGAAGGCAGCCGACGAGCCGCTCGACGTGCCGTCGCTGCGCGGCGAGATCGCCTTCGAGGACGTGACCTTCGCGTACGGGGGCGCCGAGGAGGGCGGAGACGCCGAAGAGGCCCTCAGCGGCGTCACGCTGCACATCCCGGCCGGGCAGACCGTCGCCTTCGTCGGCGAGACCGGCGCGGGCAAGTCGACGCTCGTCAAGCTCGTCGCGCGGTTCTACGACCCGACGGACGGCCGGGTGACGGTGGACGGCACCGACCTGCGGGCCCTGGATCTGACCAGCTACCGCCACCGCCTCGGTGTCGTCCCGCAGGAGGCGTACCTCTTCTCCGGGACCGTCCGCGACGCCATTGCCTACGGCCGCCCCAACGCCACGGACGCCGAGGTGGAGGCGGCGGCCCGTGCGGTCGGCGCGCACGACATGATCGCCACTCTCGACGGCGGCTATCTGCACGAGGTCTCCGAGCGCGGCCGCAACCTCTCCGCAGGCCAGCGCCAGCTGATCGCGCTGGCCCGGGCCGAGCTCGTCGACCCGGACATCCTGCTCCTCGACGAGGCGACCGCATCCCTCGACCTGGCCACCGAGGCCCAGGTCAACCAGGCCACCGACCGCCTCGCGGGCAAGCGGACCACGCTCGTCGTCGCCCACCGCCTCACCACGGCGGCCCGCGCCGACCGCGTCGTGGTGATGGCCGACGGCCGGGTCGCCGAGGAGGGCACGCACGACGAACTGCTCGCGCGCGGCGGCCGGTACGCGGAGCTGTGGCGGACCTTCATCGGGGAGCCGGAGGAGACGGTGGAGGCCGGCACGGCGAGGTGAGGCCCGCTGACCTCCGGTCAGTGCCGCCTTCAGGCGCATCCTTTCGCCTCCGTTCGTCTGTACGGCGGCGTGAACGCAACCACAGGCACGGTGTGGCGCGTCCGTTCACCAGTACGGTGGTGCCGACGTGACCAAAGGGGCCTCAGTGGACAGTGGTGCGATAGACCGGCGTTTCCGGCGCCGCGGCGTGCTCGGTACGGCCGTACTGACGGCCGCGGCGCTCCTGGCCCTCGCGGGCCCCGGCACCGGCACCGCCGAAGCCGCCTCCCTCTGCCCCGGCCGCAAGGTCCGCACCCTCCCCTTCTCCACCGGCGACGTACGCGTCTACAAGAACCGCGGCTACGTCTGCGCCGTGACCGTCGCCGAGCGGCCCGGCACGCGCAGGTCGATGTACGTCAGCGTGCAGGCGCGCGGCAGCCGCCCGGTGCGGGACAGCGGCCGCTACGTCCATCACGCGGGCCCGGTCACGGTGCACGCGGGCCACCGCTGCGTATGGATCAAGGGAGCGGTCGGCTCGGGCTCCGTGAGCTCGGGCTGGATCCTCTGCTGAGGGATCTCCGAAGGATTCCCAGATACTCCGAGGACTCCAAGGTATCTCCGAGGTATCACCGAGGGATCTCCCTCTCCTTTCCCTTACATCCCAACATCCCCTGGTGTCAGGGCAGTTGCTCCGCTAGGTTCCGGCGCACATCTGCGTTTCATCAGGGGAGGGTGCATGCGCAAGGCAGTCAGATGGCTGCTGTCGCTCGTGGTGCTGATCGGCACCCTGAGCACGGCCGGTGCCGCCACCGCCGCGGAACCGGCGGCCGCCGACACCGACATCAAGGACCGGCTCCTGGCCGTTCCCGGCATGAGCCTGATAGAGGAGAAGCCCTACGACGGCTACCGCTACTTCGTCCTGAACTACACACAGCCGGTCGACCACCGGCATCCGTCCCAGGGCACCTTCGAGCAGCGCATCACGGTGCTGCACAAGGACACGAACCGCCCGACCGTCTTCTCCACCTCGGGCTACAACGTCTCCACCACGCCCAGCCGTTCCGAGCCGACGCGCATCGTCGACGGCAACCAGGTGTCGATGGAGTACCGCTTCTTCACACCGTCCCGGCCCGACCCCGCCGACTGGTCCACGCTTGACATCTGGCAGGCCGCGAGCGACCAGCACCGCATCTTCAAGGCGCTGAAGCCGATCTACAACCAGAACTGGCTGGCCACCGGCGGCTCCAAGGGCGGCATGACGGCCACTTACTACGAGCGGTTCTATCCGCGCGACATGGACGGCGTCGTCGCGTACGTCGCGCCCAACGACGTGGTGAACAAGGAGGACTCGGCCTACGACGAGTTCTTCGAGACCGTCGGCACCGAGGAGTGCCGCGACAAGCTGAACGCGGTCCAGCGCGAGGCGCTCGTCCGGCGTGAGCCGCTGGAGGAGAAGTACGCCGCGTACGCCGAGGAGAACGGCTACACGTTCGCGACGGTCGGCTCGCTCGACAAGGCGTATGAGGCCGTCGTCCTGGACCTGGTGTGGGGCTTCTGGCAGTACCACCTCGAGGCCGAGTGCGCCGACGTGCCGGACGCGTCGACCGCGACGGACCAGGAGCTCTTCGACTACGTCGACGCCATCTCCGGCTGGTCGTTCTACACCGACCAGGGGCTCGAGCCCTACACGCCGTACTACTACCAGGCGGGCACGCAGCTCGGCGCGCCGACCATCCAGCAGCCCTGGCTGGGCGGCCTGTCCCGGTACGGCTACCAGCCGCCGCGGAACTTCGTGCCGCGGTCCATCCCGATGACGTTCCAGCCATGGGTGATGCGGGACGTCGACAGCTGGGTGCGGCACAACGCGCAGCGGATGCTGTACGTGTACGGGGAGAACGACCCGTGGGGCGCCGAGCCGTTCCGGCTGGGCAAGGGGGCGCGTGACTCTTACGTGTTCACTGCGCCCGGGGCCAACCACGGTGCCCGGGTCGCTGGTCTGACCGAGGCCGACCGCGACCTTGCGACGTCGCGGATTCTTGCGTGGGCGGGGGTTTCGGCCGCGGCTTCGGCCGAGGCGAAGCCGTTGGCCGCGTATGACGCGAAGCTGGACCGTCAGCAGCTCCGGCGCGAGCCGACACTGCGGCCGTAGGCGGCCGCGCCGCCGCCGGTTTGTGGGCAGGCGTTCCGCAGCGCGGAACGACTGCCCACAGGCGGGCGGGCGGCGTCAGAGGCGTACCGCGCAGCCCACCGGCTTCGCGCCGCCGAGCTCGACGTAGAGCGCCGTCGAGGACGGGCACTTGGGGCGGGAGGTGACCGCCTTGGTCACCCGGTACTCGGGGGCCTCCTCGCCCTTGCCGTCGCACGACGTCTCGCGGACCTCCCCGCGCCCCGCCGAGTACACACAGTCCCCGACGATCGTGCGCGGCCCCCCGCCGCCCCCGGGATCCCCGGGGTGCGGCGCCTCGAGGTTGCGCATGCACGCGTACCCCTGCGGCACCGCCCCGTCGCCGTCCTCGTCCAGTGCCGGGCTGTTCTCGCTGATGTGCAGCACGAAGTCCGTGCGCTCAGGACAGGACGGCCCTTCCGACACGCTGCCGTCGTAGCGTGCGACGACCCGCGCCGCCGCCTTCTCGCTCGTGCACGACACCTCGGTGAACGTCTCGCGCCCCCGCGAACTGCACTCGTCGAGGGCGAGGAACACCGCTCCGTACCCCGACGGCCGGGTCGGCGACGGTACCCCGCCGAGCCTGCCGTCCTCCGAACCCGCCTCCGAAGACGGGGACTTCTGACATCCGGTGAGCGCCGCTGCGGCGACCAGCAGCGCGCACACCACCCCCGCGGTCCGCGCGTTGTGCATGACCAACCCCCCATAGATCCATCAAGCGTGACCTGCCGGAACGCGCACACGCCGGATGTGCAGGGGATTTGCGTCTCTTGGGGGTGGTGTGCCGGGTGTCCGGCGTACGTCGCGTACGCCGGACTGCGCAGCTAGTACGACAGTCCGTAGCCGATCGGATACAGCACCTGCGACGGGTCGTCCGTCCGCTGCACAGGAACCGGCAGCCTGCCCTCCGGTTGTGCGCGGCCCGCGATCACCCTTGCCGCGGCGCGGAGTTCCACGTCCGTCCAGGAGTACGCGGCGACGCACGCGCCGACGCCGGGCAGCTGCGCCACGTCGTACGGGTTGCGGATCGCCACCGCGACGACCGGCACGCCGGTGGCGATCAGCGCGTCGACGAGGCTGCGCTGAGAGCTCGTAGCCGAGACGTTGTACGTGCCGACGACCACCGCGTCCTTCCCCCGGGCCGCCGCCACCGCCTCGTCGGTCTTCGCCTGCGAGGGTGCCGTGCCGGTGGAGAGTGCCGTGGCGGAGAAACCCAGTTCGGAGAGCGCGCCCGCGAGTACGGCCGTGGGCGGACCGGTCGTGCCGGAAGGGGAGGCCGGATCCGCGCCCACGACCAGCACGTTCTTGTGGGTCAGGCGCGACAGCGGCAGCAGGCCCTGCTCGTTCACCAGCAGGGTCGTCGTCTCCTCGGCGATGCGGTCCGCCGCCGCGAGATGCGCGTCGGTGCCGACGGTCCGGTGGACGCCCTCATGGGAGACGTACGGGTCCGTGAAGAGCCCGAGCTTCGCCTTCAGCCGCAGGATGCGCAGGATCGACTCGTCGAGCCGCGCCTCCGTCAGCTCGCCGCCCTTGACCGCGTTCAGGACCGCGTTCCAGGCGGTGTCGAGGCTGGGCGGATTCAGCAGCTGGTCGACGCCCGCCTTGAGCGCGAGGACGGGGACGCGGTCGTCGCCGTACTTCTGGCGTACGCCCGCCATGCCGAGCGAGTCCGTCACCACGACGCCGTCGTAGCCGAGCTGTTCGCGCAGGATGCCCGTGAGGATGGGGTGCGAGAGCGTGGCCGGGTCGCCGGACGGGTCGAGCGCCGGGACCATGATGTGCGCGGTCATGATCGAGTCGATGCCGGCTGCGATCGCTGCCCGGAACGGCGGCGCGTCGAGCTGCCCCCACTGCTCCGTGGTGTGCTCGATGACCGGGAAGCCGTAGTGGCTGTCGGTCTCGGTGTCGCCGTGTCCCGGGAAGTGCTTGGACGTCGCGGCGATGTCCGCGCTCTGGTAGCCCTTGACCTGGGCGGCGACCAGTCCGGCCACCGCTTCGGGGTCGGCGCCGAACGACCGTACGCCGATGACGGGGTTGGCCGGGTTGACGTTCACGTCGGCGACCGGCGCGTAGTTCTGCCGGATGCCCATCGCGCGCAGCTCGGCTCCCGCGATCTGCGCGGCCCGGCGCGCGTCGGACCGCGAACCCCGGGCGCCGAGCGCCATCGCGCCCGGGAGCAGCGTCGCGGGCTTGCCCACGCGCGCGACGATGCCGTGCTCCTGGTCGGTGGAGATGAGCAGGGGCAGGCCGCCTGGGAGGGAGAGCCCGGCCTCCTGGATGCCGTTGGACAGGTCCGCGATCTGGTGCGGATCACGGGTGTTGTGCGCCCAGGCGAAGTAGATGATCCCGCCCACGCGGTACTCGGCGATGAGTTCGGCGGCCGTTCTGACCCCGATCTCCTTGAGGTTGGCGTCGATGTCGGCCTGGTCCGGTTCGGTCGCGGAGTGGCCGTACACCCGCATCACGAAGAGCTGGCCGACCTTCTCCTCGAGGCTCATACGGGATATGAGCGCCTTGAGCCTGTCGTCCTGGCCGCTGCCCGCGTTCGCGTCGGCCGCGCCGTCCGCGTCGGCGTGCGCTGGGCCGGCGCCTGCGGTCAGGGCGGCGGCCGCGCCCGCGGTGGCAGCGAGGAGAGTGCGTCTGGAGGTTCCGGAGTGTCTGTACTGCACGTGCGCTCCTTCCGGAGGAGATCCGTGGGATCCATGGAGGGGCGTGGTGGAGAAGGCGATTGAAGGAAACTTCCGCGACGCCACGGATATCCTGACAATTTCTTACAGTCAAGGGTGCGCGCGGGTGCCGGGGCAGGAACGCACCGGGCAAGGGCTACGCAACGAGCGGATTCCCGGGCCGGGATGAGGGGCCGTCACCGGCGCAGTTGGAGGGGGGCGCGCCGGTGACGGCGTGCTGCCGGCCGCAGGCGGTGGAGAGGGGTGGTCAGCGATCGCAGCCAGCAGCGAGGCCGACACCGCTCTGCGGAGACTCATCCGTCAGCATGCCCGTTTGACGCGGGCGCTTGGGCACAGGTTCCCCGTATCGCGGAGATTCCGCGAAGTTGGTGCGCCGGCGCTCACAGGGGCGCGTGTGCCGAGGCGGCAGGCCAGTGGGCCTGCAGGGTACTGACCGTCTCCGCGATCGCGGGCCGCCGCGCCGCCCCGGTCCGCCAGAGCGCGTACAACCGCCGTACGGGCACGGGGTCGAGCCGCACCTCGACGACGCCGTCGGGCAGCGGGCCGCGCCCGAGCCGGGGCAGCAGTGCGATGCCGAGCCCGGCCGCGACGAGCGCCACCAGCGTCGGGTTCTCGTCCGCCTGGTGCGCGATGTCCGGCTCGCAACCGGCCGCGCGCAGTGTGCGGACGAGCCAGTCGTGACAGACCCGCCCCGGCGGCTGGCACACCCACCGCTCCTGCTTGAGGTCCTCGCGGCGTACGGACTGCCGCCCCGCGAGCGGATGCCCGGCCTGTACGAGCAGATCGCACAGGTCCTCGCCGATGACGGCCTGTTCGACGCCGGGCGGGGCGGGCAGCGGCGCGATGTCCCAGTCGTGCGCGACGGCCACGTCGACGGCGCCCTTGGCCACGAGGTCGACGGAGAGATGCGGGTCGACCTCGGTCAGCCGGGCGTCCAGCGCCGGATGGCGCGCGGCCAGATCGGCCAGTACGCGGGGGAGCAGGCCGCGTGCCGCCGAGGCGAACGCTGCCACGGTCAGCCGCCCGGCGGGCAGCCCCCGCCGCTCCTCCAACTCCGTCTCGGCTCGCTCGACGATCGCCATCAACTCACTTGCTGTATCGGCGAGTTGGCACGCCTCGTCGGTGAGCCGGACCCCGCGTCCATGCCGTTCGAGCAGGACCGTCCGGGTCTCCCGCTCCAGCTTCGCCAGCTGCTGCGACACGGCGGACGGGGTGTAACCGAGGGCGGCCGCGGCCGCGCCGACCGTGCCGTGGACGGAGACGGCGTGCAGGGCGCGCAGCCGCTGGAGATCGAGCATGGGGACCTCCTCGAAGTCGGCTCGGGCCGACGCATGCGTAAGCGATACTTCATCCAACCATGAAGGAACTCGCGCTGGTGCTTCACGGTGGTGGCCGACGATGCTCACTGCATGCGTCCCGTACACATCTGTCTCGCCGTCCTCGTCGCCGCCGTCTGGGGCGTGAACTTCACCGTCATCGAGGTCGGCCTCGACCACTTCCCGCCGCTGCTCTTCTCGGCCCTGCGCTTCCTGGTGGCGGCGCTGCCCGCGGTCTTCTTCGTGGGGCGGCCCAAGGTCGCCTGGAAGTGGATCGTGGCGGTCGGACTCGCCCTCGGTGTGGCGAAGTTCGGGCTGCTCTTCGTCGGCATGGACGCGGGCATGCCCGCCGGCCTGTCGTCGCTCGTGCTGCAGATCCAGGCCGTGTTCACGGCCCTGTTCGCCATGGTTGTGCTGGGCGAGCGGCCCGGACGTGTCCGTGTCGCGGGCATGGTGGTGGCCCTCGGCGGCGTCGCGGTCGCCGCGGTGGACGAGGGCGCGTCCGGGCCGCTCCTCGCCTTCGCGCTGGTCATCGCGGCCGCCGCCTGCTGGGGCGTCTCCAACGTCCTGACCCGCAAGGCGTCCCCGCCGGACTCGCTCAACTTCATGGTGTGGGTCAGTACGGTCCCGGTCCTGCCGCTGCTCCTGCTGTCCCTGCTCACCGAGGGCCCGTCCGCGGACCTCGCCGCCCTGCGCTCCCTCGACTGGCAGGGCGCGGGCGTCATCGTCTACGTCGCCTGGATCACCACGGTCTTCGGCTTCGGCGCCTGGGGCTGGCTGCTCCGCCGCCATCCGGCCTCCACGGTCGCGCCCTTCTCGCTCCTCGTGCCCGTCTTCGGGATGTCGGCGGCTGCGCTGTTCCTGGGCGAGCCGGTGAGCCCGCTGCGGTGGTGCGCGGCGGCGCTGCTGGTGGGCGGGGTGGCGCTGACGTCGCTCGCCGGGGCCGGGGGGAGCCGCCAGGCGAAGGCGATTCTTCCGGTGGAGGTCGCACCCCCGGCCAAGTCGCCGGCACTGGCCGAGTAACGGCCTCCTACGAGTGAGGCGTTCACCTGTGCGGAGGCGTCGCCACGCTCAGGCGACGGTGTCGCCTGCTGCCGGCCTGCCGCCGCGGGGGAGTGTCCGGTTGTACCGCTCCAGGTAGGCGGCGAAGCGCACCAGGTCACTCGTGCCCCAGTCGCCCAGGCGGTCGTCGAACATCGCCTGGCGGCTGCGGGCTGCCGCCGCCAGGGCGCTGTACCCGGCCTCGGTCACCTCGAGGATCTGCGCACGGTGGTCGCGGGGGTCCGGCCGGCGCGCGAGCAGGCCCATTCTCAACAGGGCCGAGACCTGCCTGCTGACCGTGGACTTGTCGAGCATGTAATGCGCCGCGAGATCGGTCGCGTTGCAGCCTCGCTGGTCGCTCACGTGCGTCAGGATCGTGTGCGTGACGAGGGAGAGCTCCGGGTGCAGCTGGGCGGCTGCGGCGCGAGCCCGCCGGGTGAGTGCGATCACCTCTCGCGCGATCGCCTGACTGGCGGTCTCCCGGGCGAGGCTCTCCTCGCTCACGTCGCTCACGTCGCTCATAGGCACCCCTCTCGCGACCATCTAGTTGTATGATACAACAGAATGTAGTTGTATGGCCCATCTAGGCGCAGACGCTGCAGGACAAGGCCGGTGACGCGCTCGACATCCGCACGGTCGCCTCGCGCGACGCCGCGGTCTCCCGGCTGCAGGAGCGCGAGGTGTCCGGCGCCTTCGTCCCGAGCGCCGGGCATCCGGAGCTGCTGATCGCCAAGGGCGGCTCCGAGACCACGGCCACCGTCGTGCAGAAGGTGTTCACGCAGGTCGCCGCGGCGGAGCATCGGCCCCTCGAGGTCACCGACGTCGTCTCGCTGGGCGAGAACGACCCGACCGGTCAGGCGCTGTTCTTCCTGCTCGTCGCCGTCAGCATCGGCTCCTATGCGTCGGTGGCCGTCATCGGCGGCGCGGGCGCTGTCCTCGCCACCGGAATCCGGGCGCTCATCGGAGTGGGAACCTCGTTCGTCGTGAGCATCCTCGGGCTGCTCTTCGCAGGCCCCGTCTTCGGCTTCGTCGACCACGACCTCGCCGCAGTCTGGGCTCTGTCCTGGCTGTACTCGCTGGGCATCGTCTGGGTCGGGACCGGCCTGCACACGTTCTTCAAGCGCTGGACGACGCTCAGCATGACGATCATGTTCGTGGCGCTGAACTTCACCTCGTGCGGCGGAATCTTCGAACCGGCGCTCCAGCCGGGGTTCTTCGGCGCTCTGCACGCGTTCTGGAACGGAGCCGGGTTCCTCGAGGCGGCACGGAACATCGTGTACTTCGACGGCCTCGACGTCGGAGGGTACGTCCTGCGGCTCGCGCTCTGGGTCGTGGCCGGAGCGTTGCTCCTCGTTGCCGCCTATGCCTTCGAACGGCGGGGCAAGCGGCCCGCCGCGGCGACTCCCCAGCCCACCGCGGCAGAACCCGCGCGCGCGGACGGCTCCGTACCGCCCGCCGTACCCGCGCCCGCGGCGGTGTCTGCAGCGCAGCGGGCCGCACACCCGTCCGCACGCCCGTCCGGCGTGCAGCGGCTCTCCCCGCAGGCCGCCGCCGCGACCGGATGGAGCCACGCGTACTACCACGGTGATCGGAAGCTGGAGGAGGAACTCGAGGAGAACGCCCCGGCCTAGGTCCGTGGCGTGCCCTGCGAGCCGGTCACGCGGACTCGTTGAGCAGGCGTGCGAGGTGCGTCCTGCCCGGCCCCAGCAGGCCGGGCAGCGGCGCCGCGGCCTCGTACCAGCGCTTCTCGTACTCCCAGCACAGCCAGCCGTCCCAGCCGTTCCGGCTGAGGATGTCCACCAGTTCGGTGAGCGGCAGGACGCCGGCGCCGAGCGGCAGGGGTGTCGTGTCCTCGGCTGACGCGATGTCCTTGACCTGGACGTAGCCGAGATACGGCGACAGCGCGGCGTACGTCTCGGAGGGCTGCTCTCCGCCGAGCCAGGTGTGCATCACGTCCCACAGGGCGCCGAGGCGGCGATGGCCCACCTGGCCGAGGACGCGGGTGGCGGCGGCGCCCGTGCGGTGCGAGTCGTGGGTCTCCAGGAGGATGCGTACGCCCAGGTCGCCGGCGTACTCCACGGCGGTGCCCAGCCGGCGGGCGGCCGTCGCGTCGGCCTCCTCGGCGGTCTGCTTCGTGCCGCCGCCGGGGAAGACGCGGATGAACGGCGCGCCGAGGTCCCGGGCGAGTTCCAGCAGGCCGCGGATCTCCGCGAGCACCGGCTCGTCCTCGCCGGGCGCCGCCACGCGCGCGTACCCCGCGATTCCCAGGATCTGGATGCCGGCCGCCTTGAACTCGGCGGCGACGTCGGCCCGTTCGGTGAGGACGATGCCCGGGTGGACCGGCTCCTCCTCGTGGGCGCGTAGTTCGACGCCGTGGTAGCCGTGCTCGGCCGCGAGCCGTACCACGTCGGGGATGGGAAGCCCCGGCACGCCGAGGGTGGAGAAGGCCAGTTTCACCGTTGTTCACCTCGCTGGGGCGGGCCGGGTGTGCGCGAGGACGGGCATGCCCGACCGGGTTCCATGGGCTCGCCCGGAAGGGCGGGACCCGATCCGGACCCTACCGCTCCTAGCGATGTTGGCCAGTGTTGGCCGACTCGCATGATTCCGGACAGGTGGTCCGGTGACCTCGCGAACGGTCTTCGAGATCGGGGAACAGCACGAGTTGGTCACCTCGGCACGGTCGGGTCTTGCCGCCTCCGTTTGGCGTGCCCGCTGTCCTGGGTGGGCTCGTGGTCCCGCGTGGCCTGGGAACGAATACAGCCTGGCCGGTAGCTCTCCGCTCCACCATCCTCTGGTGGTGGGCGGTCACACCTGGCCGACGCCGGATTCGGTGTCCCAGGCCACGCCGGCCGATCGCCACCGCGGCTGCGTGGTGTCGCGTGACGTTGGTCTTGTTCTGGTCTTGGAGTGGGGTCTTCCAGTGCTGGCCGCCCCACTTGCTGGTGTATGCAGGGTCGACAGCGATGACGACGAGTCCGGCGTGGAAGGTCATGCCGCGCAGGCGTTCACGGAATCGGGCGGTGGGGATACCAGCCACGGTGCGGCGGAACTTCTTGCCTCGCCTGCCTCGCCCCATAGTCTCCCGTCCAACCTGGCGGGCGTCATCGAAGCCGAGGTTCTCCACTGCGATTCCGACGCAGTGGTGCTCCTTCGCGATGGTGATCAGGTTGCTGATCGCTGCCCTCAACCTGCCGTCGCGCTGGCTGGCCGGGCCGGTCAGGTCGAGCGGGATGGTGATGGGCTCGCCGATGGGGTTGCCGTGCTGGTCGAGCACGTAGGCGGCGAGGTGGTCGGCGTTCAGGTCGATGCCGAGCATCCGCTCACCGAACTGCCTGATCTCTTCGGGGCAGGGGAGGACGGCCTTGTCGGCGGACCAGGAGGCATCGAGGTACCAACGGTCCCGGGTCGGCTCGTGGACGAAGTCGTACCGAACGGCACAGTGCGCCTCCACGCGGTCGAGCCATTCTTGGCGCCGGTGGTGGAAGAAGACGGCGCAGGAGAGCTTGTACCTGCCTCTCGGTGCGTTCGCCAGGTGCCTGAGCGGCTCCGGCAGCACGAGTGTCACCGAGCCGTCAGCCGGGTCGACGGTGATGGTGTAGTTGCCGTACGGTGCACCGCTCTCGCCATCGGCGGTGAGGAACAACCGCTCGGCTTCCCACCGCTGACCCCACTCGGCCGCAGTGAGATGGGCCTTCTCCAGGTTGTGCCGGATCCTGGCCAGGCGCCGGCCGCCGACCACAATGCTCGGACGCCCCGCGTCGATCCGCTGCTCAACGCGGGCGAGTCGGGCCTTGAGGACCTGCAGGCGGCGCTGCTTCTGGAAGCGTTCGTTCTGATCGGCGTAGCCGCGCACCTTCCCCTTGCGCTGCCCGCAGGGGACCGCGAGGCGCTTGCTGATGGTGCGGATGGCTCGGCGCAGACTGGCCCGCTCATCGAACAGTACCCGCATCGACAGCTGGTACTGATCCTCGCTTGCCCTGGTCATGGCCCCCGCCCAACGCGAAGAGGACGCCGCGGTCAGTTTCTTCTTCCGCTCCGCACGGCGGGTGTCCTTAGCCTTGACCTTGCCGATACGGATGCGCTCGGCCAGGTCAGCCCGCTGGTGGCGGCCGTTGTGCTCGCCCACCTGGCGCAGAACCTCGGCCTCTTCGCCGGTCAGCGGAAGACGGTCCCGGATACGGGCCCCGGACGGCGCGGCAACGGTGAAGGGGGCCGCGATCATGCGCAGTTCGCGCTTCCTGCGGAGCTTCGGCACGACCACGTCCCCCTTTCCTCGCTAGGTTCCTCAACCGGCAGTCCAGAGCCTATATGTGACCTGCAGTGGCCTACAAATTAGCCTCTTCGAGAGTGGACTTGACGGCCTGAGTGAGGGCGCGGGCCTTCGCCGACCGCGAGCCGTACAAGCGCCCGGAGAAGGAGGTGACCACCGCCAGCGTGTCCCGCACCAGATCATTGCCCTCGCCGCCATCCAGCCCCTCGTCCCCACCGGCGATCTCCAACCGCACACCCCACGACGGCAGTACCACTTCCGCCAGCAGCGCGGTGCCGAACCGGGCCAGCCGCTCCTCGTGTGTGACCAGCAGCGTTGTCACCCTGTCGCCCTGGCAGGCCCGCAAAGCCCGCCGCAGCCCCTTGCGCTTGTCCGACAGGCCGGAGGCCACATCGGTGAACACCCCAGCGATCGGACGGTCGCCGGCTGCTTCCCGCAGCCGCTCCCCCTGCCGCTCCAAGTCCCCCTCGGCCCGCTGCTGATGGGAAGACACGCGCCCGTACAGCACCACCGCCCCCGAACGCTCCACCGGCCGACCTCGACGACGAGCAACCGCATCCAGGTCCCCCACGCGGAAGATCCTCCGGCCGCCTGGTGACCGCCGGTCTTCCAGAACGCCTTCGAGGGTGTAGCGGCGCAACGTCCGCGTCGACACCCCGAGCCGCTTCGCAGCCTTCCCGGCAGAGATCCAATCGTCAGCCTTCTCACTCATGTGAGTGACTATATGACCAACTGTGGCCTACAACTGAATCGACAGTTATCTACCCGTCACCCGGCGTCCCGTGCAGAGCCAGCCGCCAGTCCTGCCCCACCAGATCGGCCCCGAACGAGCGGTGCGGCTTCTCCGCGACCAGGACGAAGCCGTGCCGCTGGTAGATCCGGCGAGCCGCGGTCAGGACGTCGTTCGTCCACAGCACCAGGTCCCGGTAGCCCACGCTCCGCGCGAAGTCGACGCACGCGCGCACCAGCTTGTCGCCGATGCCGAGGCCGCGCGCGTCCGGCTCGACGAGCAGCAGCCGCAGCCGCGCCGTGGCGGGTGCCGCGTCGCGTACGCACATCACGCAGCCCACCGGGCGCCCGTCGAGTTCGGCGATCCACACCCGCTCCAGATACGGGTCGTGGTCCTCGGCGAAGTCGGCGACGATACGGGCCACCAGGCCTTCGTAGTCGGTGTTCCAGCCGTACTCGGCGGCGTACAGCGCGGCGTTGCGCTGCACCATCCAGCCCAGGTCGCCCGGTCCTCGCTCGCGCAGCACCACGTCCTCGGCCCGCGGCGGACGGCCACCGGACAGCAGCTCGCGGACGGTGCGCAGCGCTTCGGCGAGCCTCTGCCGCTCACCGGCCGGCACGGTCGCGAGGAGCGACGCCACGGCCTGGCTCGAACGCTCGTCGAGCAGCGCGGCCGTCTCGCGCCCGCGCGCGGTCAGCGTGACCTGCCGGCGCCGCGTGTCCCGCTCCGACGGGGCCCGTTCGATCAGCCCGTCCTTCTCGAACCTGGCGAGGATCCGGCTCAGGTACCCGGCATCGAGAGAGAGCTCGGCCCGCAGATCGGCGGCTTCGGTACGCGGAGAGTGCGCGAGCTCGTACAGCACGCGCGACTCGGTCAGCGTGTACGGCGCGTACAGGTGGCGGCCGTAGTCCAGCGCGCCGATGAGGTTCGTGTAGAAGCGGTTGAACGAGCGGATGTCGTGCACGGTCATGGGACACCTGCCTCGCGGTCGCCCGTGTCGCCCTGGCTGTGAGGTCGCCTTCGGCGCAGGCGCGAAACCGTTGACTCAGTCAGAGAATACGGTCAGGCGCGGAGGGCCGCTACGGCCTCGACGAGCCCGTCCTATCAGCAGGTCCCGCAAGGTGCTCGGATACAGTACGCATGCGTCGTAGATCACCACGAAGGCCACGGTTCAGATCAGCCCCATCTCCTGGTTCAGGGCCGTGAGTTCGTCTGCCGCCTCACGTCGGGCCTGGTCGTCGCGGCGGCGGTACTCCAGCAAGGACTCGGCCCGGATCCTTCGGTGCGTGCCCACTGTCCGGTACTCGATCTCTCCTGCCTTGAGCAGACCGATGAGAAACGGTCTCGAGACGTTGAGCAGATCGGCGGCTTGCTGCGTGGTGAGCTCCGCGTGCGACGGAACCACCGACACCGCCCGGCCCGCCGCCATATGCGCGAGCACGGTGGCGAGCAGTTCTACGGCTCCCCTGGGCAGGGTCAAGGCGTCCGACTCGCCCTCGACGACCGCCCGGACCACGGACTCGCGCTCATGCTCAGCGAGAAACTTCTTCACTCGCCGCAGCGCGAGAGCCGCGGCCTCGGCCTCCTCCAGGCCGTTTGCACCGTGCCGGTCAACGGCGGATGCTGCCATCGCTAACGCCTCCCACCTGGAATCCTGCTATCCGAAGTATCTGAAATATTCGAAACGATCGCAAGCGTAGGCGCATATGTCCACCCCATGGGTCGGTCGACGGCGGCAACGCCACACACTCCGGTGCCGACGAACCGCTGGCGCCGTTTGTCACCCTCGTGGCGCCGCCGTAGACCCCCGAACCATCAGTTCCCCCTGCACCGTCGCGATCCCGCCCGGCGGCCGCTCCTCCCGCCCCATCGCGATCCGTCCCGCCCGTGCCCCCGCCGCGGCCAGCGGCAGCCGTACCGTCGTCAGGGCCGGCACCGCGTCGATGCTGAACGGCAGGTCGTCGAAGCCTGCCACCGACACGTCGTCCGGGATGCGCAGGCCCTCGTCGCGCAGGGCCGCGCAGGCGCCGAGGGCGACCGTGTCGTTGGCGGCCACGATGGCGGTCAACGAGCGGTCGCGGCGCAGGAGTTCGAGCGTCGCGTCGTACCCGGAGCGGCGGTCGTACGGCCCGTGCACGGTGAGCCGGGGGTCGTCCTCGATGCCGTGCGCGGCCAGCGCGTCGCGGTGGCCTTCCAGCCGGTGCCGGGTGGTGGTGCGCTCCTCGGGTCCCGCGATGTAGGCGATACGGCGGTGCCCGAGCGCGATCAGATGCTCAGTGAGCCGTTGCCCGCCGCCGCGGTTGTCGAAGGTGATCGCGACCGCGTCGGTGCCGGGGACCGGCGGCCGCCCGCAGAGCACCACGCGCGTGCCCGCGTCCGCGAGCCTGCGCAGCTTCGCGGACACCGCTTCGACGTGCGCCGGGTTCTCGACCGCGCCACCGGTGAGGACCACGGCCGCGGCCCGCTGCCGCTGCAGCAGGGTCAGATACGTGATCTCGCGCTCCGGCGAGCCCCCCGTGTTGCACACGACGGCCAGCCGTTCACCGCCCGCGCGCCCGTCCGGCTGCCCCCCGATCTCCGACTGGACCGCGCCCGCCATGATCCCGAAGAAGGGGTCGGCGATGTCGTTGACGAGGATGCCGACCAGGTCTGACGTGGCCGCGGCAAGCGCGCTGGCGGGGCCGTTGAGGACGTAGTCGAGCTCGTCGACCGCGCGCAGCACCCGCTCCCGCGTCTTCGCGGCCACCGGGTAGTTGCCGTTGAGCACGCGGGAGACGGTGGCGGGGGAGACCTGCGCGCGCGCCGCCACGTCCGCGAGGGTCACAGTCATCTGGTCGTCCTCCGGTGCTTGTCCGAGCCCATGTGCACAGGTCGCCCTCCGGTACTTGTACGAGGTACTTGTCCGAGCCGCTGTGCAGAGGCTAGCTTCTTACCCTATAGAAAGCGCTTGCTACGTAGCTGCGGACGCTCGCCGTGCGCGGACAGGGCGTACGGGCCGTACGGAGGGAAACTCGTGACACGCAAGACGGTGCGCATCGCCATGAACGGCGTGACAGGACGCATGGGCTATCGCCAGCACCTGGTCCGCTCGATCCTCGCCATTCGCGAGCAGGGCGGCCTCGACCTCGGCGACGGCACCGTGCTGTGGCCCGAGCCGGTCCTCGTCGGCCGCCGCGAGCACGCGCTGAAGGCGCTTGCCGAACAGCACGGCCTGGACCAGGCGAACATCTCGACCGACCTGGACGCCGTCCTCGCCGACGAGACGATCGACATCTACTTCGACGCCCAGGTCACCTCGGCCCGCGAGGAGGCGATCAAGAAGGCGATCGCGGCGGGCAAGCACATCTACACCGAGAAGCCCACCGCCACCGGTCTGGACGGTGCCCTGGAGCTGGCGCGCCTGGCTGAGGCGGCCGGGATCAAGCACGGCGTCGTCCAGGACAAGCTGTTCCTGCCGGGCCTGCTGAAGCTGAAGCGGCTCATCGACGGCGGCTTCTTCGGCCGGATCCTCTCCATCCGCGGCGAGTTCGGCTACTGGGTCTTCGAGGGCGACTGGCAGGAGGCGCAGCGCCCGTCCTGGAACTACCGGGCCGAGGACGGCGGCGGCATCGTCGTCGACATGTTCCCGCACTGGGAGTACGTCCTGCACGAGCTGTTCGGCCGCGTGAAGTCCGTCCAGGCCCTTACCGCCACGCACATCCCGCAGCGCTGGGACGAGCAGGGCAAGCCGTACGACGCCACGGCCGACGACGCCGCGTACGGCATCTTCGAGCTCGAGGGCGGCACGATCGCGCAGATCAACTCCTCCTGGGCGGTCCGCGTCAACCGCGACGAGCTCGTCGAGTTCCAGGTCGACGGCACCGAGGGCTCCGCGGTCGCGGGCCTGCGCAAGTGCCGCGTCCAGCACCGCAGCGCCACGCCGAAGCCGGTGTGGAACCCGGACATCCCGGCCACCGAGGTCTTCCGCGACCAGTGGCAGGAGGTTCCGGACAACGCCGAGTTCGACAACGGCTTCAAGGCCCAGTGGGAGCTCTTCCTCAAGCACATCTACGCCGACGCGCCCTACCACTGGGACCTGCTCGCCGGCGCCCGCGGTGTCCAGCTCGCCGAGCTCGGCCTGAAGTCGGCGGCCGAGGGCAGCCGCCTCGAGGTTCCGGAGATCGCGCTGTGACCATCCGCCTGCCCGACGCGACCGGCGCCCTGCGCGCCTACGAGCCGCGCACCGAACCCTCCGTGTTCACCCCCGGCGGCGCCCCGCTCGCCTCCCGCACGGTCTTCTCCGCCGCGCACGTGGTCGCCGACCCGTTCGCGGACGTGTCCCCGGACTCCCCGGCGGCCGTCGACTGGGACGCCACCCTCGCCTTCCGCCGCCACCTGTGGTCGCACGGTCTCGGCGTCGCCGAGGCCATGGATACCGCCCAGCGCGGCATGGGCCTGGACTGGGCCGGGGCCGCCGAACTGATCAAGCGGTCCTCCGCCGAGGCCAAGGCCGTCGGCGGCCGGATCGCGGCCGGTGTCGGCACCGACCAGCTCACCGCGCCCGCCACCTCGCTCGACGACGTCGTGGCCGCGTACGAGGAGCAGCTGGCGGTCGTCGAGGAGGCCGGCGTCCAGCCCATCCTCATGGCCTCGCGCGCCCTCGCGGCCGTCGCCAAGGGCCCCGAGGACTACCTGGACGTCTACGGGCGGCTGCTGCGCCAGTCCGCGGAGCCCGTCGTCCTGCACTGGCTCGGCCCGATGTTCGACCCGGCGCTCGAGGGCTACTGGGGCTCGTCCGACCTGGACGCGGCCACCGACACCTTCATCGAGGTCATCGCCGCCCACCCGGACAAGGTCGACGGCATCAAGATGTCCCTCCTGGACGCGGGCCGCGAGATCGGCGTGCGCCGCCGCCTCCCGAAGGGCGTGCGCTGCTACACGGGCGACGACTTCAACTACCCGGAGCTGATCGCCGGCGACGAGCAGGGTTTCAGCCACGCCCTCCTCGGCATCTTCGACCCGCTGGGCCCGCTCGCGGCGGAGGCGGTACGGGTCCTCGACACGGGCGACGTGAAGGGCTTCCGGGCCCTCCTCGACCCGACCGTCGAGTTGTCCCGCCACCTCTTCCAGGCGCCGACCCGCTTCTACAAGACCGGCGTGGTCTTCCTGGCGTGGCTGGCCGGGCACCAGGAGCACTTCACGATGGTCGGCGGCCTCCAGTCGGCCCGCTCCCTCCCGCACTTCGCCCGGGCGTACGAACTGGCCGACAGCCTGGGCCTGTTCCCGGACCCGGCCCTCGCCGAGGCCCGTATGAAGTCCCTGCTCAACGTCTACGGAGTCCAGCAGTGACCGAACCGCTGACCGACCTCAGCCGCTTCAGCATCAACCAGATGACGGTCAAGCAGCTCACGCTGCCCGAGCTGGTCTCCGCGTGCGTCGACCTCGGCGTGCCGGGCGTGGGCCTGTGGCGCGAACCGGTGCAGCAGTACGGCGTGGAGGCGGCCGCCAAGCTCGTACGGGACGCGGGCCTCACCGTCACCACCCTGTGCCGGGGCGGCTTCCTCACGGCGATCGACCCCGTCGAGCGGGCGGAGGCGCTGGGCGACAACCACGCGGCGATCGACGAGGCCGCCACGCTCGGCACGGACACGCTGGTCCTGGTCTGCGGCGGCCTCCCCGCCGGCAGCAAGGACCTCCACGGGGCCCGCGAGCGCATCGCGGACGCGCTCGCCGTGCTCGCCCCGTACGCGGCCGAGCGCGGCGTCCGCCTCGCGATCGAGGCGCTGCACCCGATGTACGCGTCCGACCGCTGCGTGGTCTCCACGCTCGGGCAGGCCCTCGACCTGGCCGAACGCTTCCCCGCCGAGCAGGTCGGGGTCACCGTCGACACGTACCACATCTGGTGGGACGACCAGGCGGCCGCACAGATCGCCCGGGCCGGGGCCGCGGGCCGGATTCACTCCTTCCAGCTCGCCGACTGGACGACTCCGCTGCCGGAAGGCGTCCTCAACGGCCGCGGCCAGATCGGCGACGGCGCGATCGACATGCGGGAGTGGCGCGGCTACGTCGAGGCCGCCGGGTACACCGGCCCCATTGAGGTCGAGCTCTTCAACGACGGGCTGTGGGCGCGGGACGGAAAGGAGGTCCTGGCCGAGACGGCGGAGCGGTTCGTGCGGTACGCGTGACAGGCGTCGCGCCGGGACGGCGGTGACCGGGAGCGTCAGTAGTAACCGGTCTCGCCGTCGAGCAGCTCACGGATGGCGTCCAGGTGACCGGCGTGCCGTGCGGTCTCCTCGATCATGTGGATCACCATCCACCGCAGGTTGGCGGAGGCCGAACGGAAGTCGGGATGGCGGCCCACTTCGTCCAGGGAGTGGGCCGCGATGATCTCGTTGGAGACGGCGCATTGGCGCTCGTACTCATCGAGGAGCTGGTCGAGGGGGGTGCCGTCGACGCGCATGTCGGCGTCCTCCGGGTCCTCCAGGAACTGGGGGCCGTCGGCCGGCCCGCCCAGGAACAGCACCTCGAACCAGGTCTGTTCGGTCCACCGCAGGTGGGAGATGACGCCCGCCATCGTCATCAGCGGAGACGACGGGAGGACGGCGCGGTGCGTGTCCTTGTCCGACAGGCCCTTGCACTTCCACCGCACGATGGAACGCTGCAGGTCAAGCCAGCCGATCAGGGCGGTCCGCTCGTCCGCGGTGAAGGGGGGACGCTCATGGGAAGGCGACATGGACGTCGACGTTACCGAGGCTCCGTCCCGGGCGCAGTTGGTTTTTCGCCGCCTGCGGGCTGGCCGGAATTTTCTTGCGGACCCGTGCAACCCTTCCCGGCGGTCGCTGGTCTACTTGGCGTCAGGACTTCTGGAGGGGGATCTGGGGGGATCGCGGGGTTCTGACATGGGGGTGGGAACGAGGGGGTCTGATCGACGGATCAGGCCCCCTCGAGAGTTTTCCCGGGCAACTCGGTGATGCGGTGGTCAGAAGAAGACGCCGCAGCGCAGCAGCACATTCGCGTACGGCCGCGCCTCGCCGGTGCGGACCACCAGGCGGGCGTCCGCCGACATCGCCTTCAACTCCTCGTGCGCGACCAGCTCCAGCTCGGGGAAGGACGTCTCCAGGAGCCGCGTCGCCGACGGGTTCGCGTCCCGTACCTCGTGTGCGGCGACCGCGCCCTCCACGACCAGTTCGGCCAGCAGGCCGTCCAGTACCTCCGCGAAGGACGGGACGCCGGCCCGGAAGGCGAGATCGACGACCCTCGGGCCCGGCGGGATCGGCATTCCGGCGTCGCAGACGAGGACGCCGTCGCCGTGGCCGAGTTCGGCGAGGGCACCCGACAGGTGGCGGTTGAGAATTCCGGCCTTCTTCACAGAGCTTGTGTCTCCTCAAGGGTGGGGAAGGACGCCTGCGCGCCCTCCCTCGTGACCGCCGCCGCACCCACGCGCACCGCGAAGGCGGCGGCCGTCGGCAGGTCGTCGCCGAGGCCGAGGCGCCAGGCCAGGGCCGCCGTGAAGGCGTCGCCGGCACCCGTGGTGTCCACGGCGGCGACCTGCACTGACGGCACGCGGACGGCCGACTCGCCGTCCGCCACCAGGGCACCCTCCGCGCCCAGCGTGACGACGACCGAGCGCGGGCCCAGGGCCAGCAGGCCGTCCGCCCACTCCTCCGGAGCGTCGCCCGCCGAGCCGCCCAGGATCACGCGCGCCTCGTGCTCGTTGACGACCAGCGGATCGCAGGCCGCAAGCACCTCGGCGGGCAGCGGCGCCGGGGGCGACGGGTTCAGTACGAAACGGCTGCCGTCGGCGAGGCTCCGTACGACCTCGGCGACCGTGTCCAGCGGGATCTCCAGCTGCGCCGAGACGACCCGCGCCGAAGAGAGCAGGACCTTCGCGGCCCGCACGTCCTCGGGCGCCAGGCGGGCGTTGGCGCCGGGCGACACCACGATGCTGTTGTCGCCCGACGGGTCCACCGTGATCAGCGCCACCCCGGTGGGTGCGCCGCCGGTGAGGACGCCGACGGTGTCCACTCCGGCCGCACGCTGCGAGTCCAGCAGCAGCCGTCCGTGCGCGTCGTCCCCGACCCGGGCCAGCAGGGCCGTACGAGCCCCGAGGCGGGCGGCGGCGACCGCCTGGTTCGCGCCCTTGCCGCCCGGGTGGACGGCCAGGTCGGACCCGAGCACCGTCTCACCGGGGCCGGGGCGGCGGTCGACACCGATCACCAGGTCGGCGTTGGCCGACCCTACGACCAACAGGTCGTAGTCGTACATGAACCCTCTCCCTACGCCGGTCGGTTGACTCATCCGGTGAAGCCGTCCACGTTCTGCGACGTGACGACCTTCACCGGCACCTTCACCGTCTCCGAGACCTTCTCGCCCTCGGCCGCCTTCAGGGCGTTCTCGACCGCGATCCGGCCGAGCTCCTTGGGCTGCTGGGCCACCGACGCGTAGAGCGTGCCCGCCTTGACCGCCTTCAGACCGTCCGGGGTGCCGTCGAAGCCGACGACCGCGACCGACGTACCGGCCTTGCTGCCCAGCGCCTTGATCGCGCCGAGCGCCATCTCGTCGTTCTCGGCGAAGACGCCGTCCACGTCCGGGTGGGCCTGCAGCATGTTCGTCATCACGTCGAGGCCCTTGGTGCGGTCGAAGTCCGCGGGCTGCTTGGCCAGGACCTTGATGCCCGGGTAGGCCTTCAGGCCCTCGGCGAAGCCCGCGCCGCGCTCGCGGCTGGCCGACGTACCGGCCTGACCCTGCAGGATGACGATCTCGCCCTGGCCGCCCAGCTTCTCGGCCAGCGTCTTCGCGGCGAGCCTGCCGCCCGCGACGTTGTCGGAGGCGACGAGCGCGGCCGTGTCGGCCTTGTTGACGCCGCGGTCGACGCCGATCACCGGGATGCCGGCCTTGTTCGCGGCCCGCACCGCCGGGCCCGCGGCGTCCGAGTCCACTGGGTTGACGATGATCGAACCGAGGCCCTCGCTGGTGAAGTTCTGCAGCTGGTTTGCCTGCTGGGACGCGTCGTTCTGGGCGTCCGTGACGGTCAGGTCGGCGCCCGCCTTCTTCGCGGCCTCCTGCGCGCCCTCACGGATCTGCACGAAGAACGGGTTGTTGAGGGTCGACAGGGACAGGCCCAGCTTCTGGTTCGCGGGGGACGAGCCGCTGTTGAAGAGGGACATCGCGCCCAGGACGGCCGCAACGAGGACCGCGGCGAGGGCGAACTTCACAGCTTGCGGGCCCTTCTTGCCGGAGGCACCCGCACCACCGGCACCGGCCGCGACCGGCGTCGCCCCGGCCTTGCGCCGCACCGTGTCGAGGAGCACCGCCAGCGCGATGACGACACCGATGACGACCTGCTGCCAGAACGCGGACACCGAAAGGAGGTTGAGGCCGTTGCGCAGCACCGCCAGGATCAGCGCGCCGATGAGCGTGCCGGACGCCTTGCCCGTACCGCCCGCCAGACTGGCGCCGCCGATGACGACCGCGGCGATCGCGTCGAGCTCGTATCCCTGCGCGGCCTGCGGCTGCGCGGAGGACAGACGGGAGGCCAGGACGATGCCCGCGGCGGCGGCGAACAGACCCGACAGCGCGTAGATCGCCAGCTTCTGCTTCTTCACGCGCAGACCGGAGAGGCGGGCCGCCTCCTCGTTGCCGCCGATCGCGTACATGGAGCGGCCGATGTACGTACGGCCCAGGATCAGCGCCGTGATCAGGCCCATCACGATCATGACGAGGACCGGGACGGGCAGCCAGCCGCCGAGCGTGTCGCCGAGGTGCGAGACCGAGTCGGGGAAGGCGATCGGGCTGCCTTGCGAGATCACCAGGGACAGACCGCGGCCGACCGACAGCATGGCCAGCGTCGCGATGAACGGCGGCAGCTTGCCGTACGAGATCAGGACGCCGTTGACCAGGCCGCAGGCGATGCCCGTGGCGATCGCGAGTATCACCGCGATCCAGACCGGCACGCCCTCCGAAGTCGCCGTCCAGGCAAGGACCGTGGCGGAGAGGGCGGCTACCGAGCCGACCGACAGGTCGATGCCCGCCGAGACGATCACGAAGGTCACGCCGAAGGCGAGGATGGCGGTCACGGCCGCCTGGACGCCGACGTTCAGCAGGTTCTGGGTGGTCAGGAAGTCGCCGGAGAGCAGCGACATCGCGATGACCAGGACGATCAGGGCGCTGAGCGCGCCGTTGTCGAGCAGGAGGCGGCGGACCGCCGAGGCGCCACTCGCGCCCGATGTGCTCTTGAGCGTGTCAGTGGCCACGGGGGGCCTCCTTTTCGGTGTTGCCGGTGTTCGTGCTGCCCGAGTTCGTGCTGACGGCGAGCGCCATGACGGCGTCCTGGGTGGCCTCGTCCGCGGAGAGTTCGCCCGCGATCCGGCCCTGGGCCATGACCAGCACCCGGTCGCTCATGCCGAGCACCTCGGGCAGGTCGCTGGAGATCATCAGGACGGCGGCGCCCGCGGCCGTCAGTTCGTTGACGAGCTGATAGATCTCGACCTTGGCGCCGACGTCGATGCCGCGCGTCGGCTCGTCGAGGATCAGCACCTTCGTGTTCGCAAGCAGCCACTTGCCGATGACGACCTTCTGCTGGTTGCCGCCGGACAGGGTGCGGACGTGCTGGCCGAGGCCCGCCATACGGACGCCGAGCTGCTCGGCGATCCGGGCGGCCGCGGTGCGCTGGGCCTTGCGGTCGACCAGTCCGCCGCGGGTCGCCGCACGCATCGTGACCAGACCGAGGTTCTCCTCCACGGAGGCGTCGAGGACGAGCCCCTGCCCCTTGCGGTCCTCGGGGACGAGTCCGATGCCGGCGGTCATGGCCGCGCCCACGTCGTGGCGCGGCACCTGCGCGCCCGCGACGTGCACCGAGCCCGTGTCGTACGGGTCGGCGCCGAAGACCGCGCGGACGACCTCCGTACGCCCCGCCCCCACGAGCCCCGCGATGCCGACGACCTCACCGGCCCGCACCTCGAAGCTCACGTCGTGGAAGACGCCGTCCCGGGTCAGCCCGCGCACGGACAGCAGGGCCTCGCCCGCGTCGGCACGCGCGCGTGGGTACTGCTGCTCGATGCTGCGGCCCACCATCAGCCGTACGAGCTCGTCCTCCGGAGTCGACGCGGGCACCTGGCCGACGCTCTTGCCGTCGCGGAGGACGGTCACGCGGTCGCCGAGAGCGGCGATCTCCTCCAAGTGGTGCGTGATGAAGACGATGCCGACGCCGTCCTCCCGCAGCTGACGCACGATACGGAAGAGCTTGTCGACCTCTTCGGAGGTGAGGACGGCGGTCGGCTCATCCATGATGAGCACACGCGCGTCGAGGCTCAGCGCCTTGGCGATCTCCACCATCTGCAGCCGCGCGATGCCGAGTTCACGCACCCGCGCGCGCGGGGAGACGTTCACGCCGACCCGCTCGAGGAGTACGGCGGCCTCGGCCTCCATCCGCTTCCGGTCGACCATCCCGAAGCGGCGCGGCTGGCGGCCCAGGAAGATGTTCTCGGCGACCGTCAGATCGGGGACCAGGTTGAACTCCTGGTAGATCGTGGCGATACCGAGTCGCTCCGCGTCCTGCGCGGCGTGGATACGGACTTCCTCGCCGTCTACCAGGACGCGGCCGGAGTCCGGGCGGTAGGCACCGGAGAGCATCTTGATGAGGGTGCTCTTGCCCGCGCCGTTCTCGCCGAGCAGGACATGCACCTCGCCGCGGCGGAGATCGAAGTCGACGCCGTCGAGCGCGACGACGCCGGGGAACGTCTTGCGTATCCCTTCGATACGCAGCAACTCGTCCGGGTTGCTCACGCGCTGCTCCTTCATGCTGGGGAGTTCTCTGGGGACTGCTCGCCGCAGGAGCGGCGTACGACGAGACGGGCGGGGAGGGTGACCGACTCGGGAGGGCGGCCCTCGATGCGGTCGACCAGCGCGCGGACCGCGGCCCGGCCCAGTTCGCCGGTCGGCTGGGCGATCGCCGTGATCGGCGGATCGGTGTGCACGAACCACGGGATGTCGTCGAACGCGGCAAGACCGATGTCCTGCGGAACGCGCAGCCCGCGCGCGCGGATCGCATCCAGCGCGCCGAGCGCCATCAGGTTGTCGGCGGCGAAGACGACGTCGGGCGGCTCGGGCAGCGCGAGGAACGCCTCGGTGACGCGGCGTCCGCTGGCAGCCTGGAAATCGCCCTGCCCTATCAGCTCCTCGGGCAGCGGCAGCCCGTGCTCGCGCAGCGCCTCGCGGAACGCCTCGACGCGCTCACTGCCGGTCGTGGTGGCCGCGGGACCCGCGATGATGGCGAGCCTGCGGTGCCCGAGACCGTGCAGATGGCGGACCAGGTCGCGTACGGCCTCGCGGCCGTCGGCCCGTACGACGGGTACGTCGACACCGGCGATCCAGCGGTCGACGAAGACCATCGGCGTGCCCGCTCGCGCCGCCTCCAGCATCAGCGGGGAGCCGCCGTCGGTGGGGGAGACGAGCAGCCCGTCGATACGGCGGTCCAGCAGCGTACGGACGTGGTGGTCCTGCAGGTCGGGCCGCTCGTCGGCATTCCCGATGATGACGCTGTAGCCGAGCGCGCGGGCCGCCTCCTCGACGGAGCGGGCCAGCTCCGTGAAGTACGGGTTGAGCACATCGCTGATGACCAGGCCGAGGGTGCGGGTCTGGTCGGTGCGCAGGGACCGGGCGACGGCGTTCGGGCGGTAGCCCAGCGTCTCGACGGCGGCGAGGACGCGGGCACGCGCATCGGGGCTGACCGACGGGTGGCTGTTGAGCACACGGGACACCGTGGCGACGGATACGCCAGCCTCGGCAGCAACGTCCTTGATGCTCACCATCGCGGTCCCACCTCTCGTGGAATCGATTACACGGAGGATTGGAATCGATTACACGAGGGGAGGGCAAGACCTCGGAGGCGTCGAAATCGGATCGTGATAGATCGCGCTCAGATGAGCGAAAGGACGTCACCGCGGACGTCACCGCCACGGAGCTGCGGTCACCGACGTGGCGGCTCAGGTGACGGGAGGAGCCCCGTTGTCACCCCCCGGCGATACCGTCGGATCATGGCGAGTCGAGGGGCAGGCGGCGGCGCAGGGGCTGAAGGCGGCCGTGCGGTGGGCGCAGGCGGCGGTGCAGGGGCCGAGCCGCGGCGCATGGCGGTGCTCGAGGGGGTTCTCGAGCGGATCACGTACGCCAACGAGGAGAACGGCTACACGGTCGCGAGAGTCGACACCGGCCGCGGCGGCGGCGAACTGCTCACGGTCGTGGGCTCGCTGCTCGGCGCGCAGGTGGGGGAGTCGCTGCGGATGGAGGGCCGCTGGGGCTCCCACCCGCAGTACGGACGCCAGTTCACCGTGGAGAACTACACGACGGTGCTGCCCGCGACCGTCCAGGGCATCCGCCGCTATCTGGGATCGGGTCTCGTGAAGGGCATCGGGCCGGTCTTCGCCGACCGGATCACGCAGCACTTCGGGCTGGACACGCTGAAGATCATCGAGGAGGAGCCGAAGCGTCTGATCGAGGTGCCGGGCCTCGGCCCCAAGCGGACCAAGAAGATCGCCGACGCCTGGGAGGAGCAGAAGGCGATCAAGGAAGTCATGCTGTTCCTCCAGACCGTCGAGGTGTCGACGTCCATCGCGGTCCGGATTTACAAGAAGTACGGCGACGCGTCGATCTCGGTCGTCAAGAACGAGCCGTACCGCCTGGCGGCCGACGTCTGGGGCATCGGCTTCCTCACGGCGGACCGGATCGCCCAGTCCGTCGGCATCCCGCACGACAGCCCGGAGCGCGTCAAGGCAGGCCTGCAGTACGCGCTGTCGCAGTCCACCGACCAGGGCCACTGCTATCTGCCCGAGGAGCGGCTCATCGCGGACGCGGTGAAGCTGCTCCAGGTGGACACGGGCCTGGTGATCGACTGCCTGGCCGAGCTCGCGGCCGACGAGGAGGGCGTCGTACGGGAGCAGATCCCGGCGCCGGACGGAGGCGGCGAGACGGTCACCGCCGTCTACCTCGTCCCCTTCCACCGTGCCGAGGTCTCCCTCTCCGCGCAGCTCCTGCGCCTGCTGAACACCGGTGACGATCGGCTGCCGGCCTTCCATGACGTGGCCTGGGACAAGGCCCTGTCCTGGCTCGCGGACCGTACGGGCGCGGAGCTGGCCCCCGAGCAAGAGGAGGCCGTGCGGCTCGCCCTGACCCGCAAGGTCGCCGTCCTCACGGGCGGCCCCGGCTGCGGCAAGTCCTTCACGGTCCGCTCGATCGTCGAGCTGGCCCGGGCCAAGCGGGCCAAGGTCGTGCTTGCCGCCCCCACGGGCCGGGCCGCCAAGCGCCTCGCCGAGCTCACCGGCGCCGAGGCGTCCACGGTGCACCGACTCCTCGAACTCAAGCCCGGCGGCGACGCGGCGTACGACCGGGACCGCCCTCTGGACGCGGACCTGGTCGTGGTCGACGAGGCGTCCATGCTCGACCTGCTGCTCGCCAACAAGCTGGCCAAGGCCGTGCCGCCCGGCGCCCATCTGCTCTTCGTCGGGGACGTCGACCAGCTGCCCAGCGTCGGCGCCGGCGAGGTGCTGCGCGATCTGCTCAGCGACGGCAGCCCCGTCCCGGCGGTCCGCCTGACCCGTATCTTCCGCCAGGCCCAGCAGTCCGGCGTGGTCACCAACGCCCACCGCATCAATTCCGGCATACCGCCCGTCACGCAGGGCCTGAAAGACTTCTTCCTGTTCGTCGAGGACGACACCGAGGCCGCGGGCCGCCTCACGGTGGACGTGGCGGCCCGGCGCATCCCCGCCACCTTCGGCCTGGACCCGCGCCGCGACGTGCAGGTCCTGGCCCCGATGCACCGCGGCCCGGCGGGAGCGGGGAACCTGAACGGCCTGCTGCAGCAGGCCATCACACCGGCCCGTCCCGAGCTGGCCGAGAAGCGTTTCGGAGGCCGTGTCTTCCGCGTCGGCGACAAGGTGACCCAGATTCGCAACAATTACGAGAAGGGGCGCAACGGCGTCTTCAACGGCACGGTCGGCGTGGTCACCTCGCTCAGCCTGGACGACCAGCGCCTGACGGTGCTGACGGACGAGGACGAGGAGGTTCCGTACGACTTCGACGAGCTCGACGAGCTGGCGCATGCCTATGCGGTGACCATCCACCGGTCCCAGGGCAGCGAGTATCCGGCGGTGGTGGTCCCGGTCACCACGGGGGCTTGGATGATGCTGCAGCGGAACCTGCTCTATACGGCGGTGACGCGGGCCAAGAAGCTGGTCGTGCTGGTCGGTTCCCGCAAGGCCCTCGGACAGGCGGTCCGCACGGTGTCGGCGGGCAGGCGCTGCACCGCTCTGGACTTCCGCCTGGCGGGTCGCTGACGGACAGCGGGCCAGGGCCGAGGGTGTCCGACGGGGATCCGGCAAGCGTCGTTCGAGTCCCGCGAACGACGCTCGGAGATACGTTTCTGCTGAAACTCTCCGCCCCCGAAACCCGCGCTCCGACCGCCCCAACGACCGCGGAACGAAAGGCATACAGAATTTTGATCGATCAAACGAGTCGCAAAGGTCACACAACACTTCCAGAAGCAGGGTGAAGGGGGCAGGATGAGCAGGTTGGCGGCACTCAGTGCCGCTGACAGCCCCAACGGTCGACCCCGAGTGCACTCTCCTGAGCCAAATGGGGGATGGTAGAGACAGTCAGGGCACCTCGAAGATGAGGCACTACGTCGGTGAGGGAAGACGTGAGCGACAACTCTGTAGTACTGCGGTACGGCGACGGCGAGTACACCTACCCGGTGGTCGAGAGCACCGTCGGCGACAAGGGCTTCGACATCGGGAAGCTCCGCGCCCAGACCGGTCTGGTGACCCTGGACAGCGGGTACGGCAACACCGCCGCGTATAAATCCGCGATCACCTATCTGGACGGCGAGCAGGGCATCCTCCGCTACCGCGGCTACCCGATCGAGCAGCTGGCCGAGCGCTCCACCTTCCTGGAGGTCGCGTACCTGCTGATCAACGGGGAGCTGCCGAACGTCGACGAGCTCGCTACCTTCAGGAACGAGATCACGCAGCACACCCTGCTGCACGAGGACGTCAAGAACTTCTACCGCGGCTTCCCGCGCGACGCCCACCCGATGGCCATGCTGTCCTCCGTGGTCAGCGCGCTGTCGACGTTCTACCAGGACAGCCACAACCCGTTCGACGAGAAGCAGCGCTACCTCTCCACGATCCGGCTGCTCGCCAAGCTTCCGACGATCGCGGCGTACGCGTACAAGAAGTCCATCGGCCACCCCTTCGTCTACCCGCGCAACGACCTCGGCTACGTCGAGAACTTCCTGCGCATGACCTTCTCGGTCCCGGCCCAGGAGTACGACCTCGACCCGGTCGTGGTCTCGGCGCTCGACAAGCTGCTGATCCTGCACGCGGACCACGAGCAGAACTGTTCGACCTCCACGGTGCGCCTGGTCGGCTCCTCGCAGGCGAACATGTTCGCCTCGATCTCCGCCGGCATCTCCGCCCTGTGGGGCCCGCTGCACGGTGGCGCCAACCAGTCGGTGCTCGAGATGCTCCAGGGCATCCAGGCCTCCGGCGGTGACGTCGACTCCTTCATCCGCAAGGTGAAGAACAAGGAGGACGGCGTCCGCCTGATGGGCTTCGGCCACCGGGTCTACAAGAACTTCGACCCCCGCGCCAAGATCATCAAGGCCGCCGCGCACGATGTCCTCTCGGCCCTCGGCAAGTCCGACGAGCTGCTCGACATCGCGCTCAAGCTGGAGGAGCACGCGCTCTCCGACGACTACTTCGTCTCGCGCAGCCTCTACCCGAACGTGGACTTCTACACCGGTCTGATCTACCGGGCCATGGGCTTCCCGACCGAGATGTTCACCGTGCTCTTCGCGCTCGGCCGCCTCCCCGGCTGGATCGCCCAGTGGCACGAGATGATCAAGGAGCCGGGTTCCCGCATCGGCCGCCCGCGCCAGATCTACACGGGCGAGGTCCTGCGCGACTTCGTGCCGGTCGAGGAGCGCTGACGGGTCGCTCCGTTTGAGACGGTCACTCCGTTTGAGAGGGCTTACGGTCACTGCAACCGCCCCAGCGAGTGAGCCGAAGGGGGCGCGCCTGTGTCGAGAGACCGAGCGCGCGGAGGCCCCGACGGAGGAGGGGCTGAGCACGGTCGGGCTGTCGACACAGGCTTCTGTGCCCCCGGAGGCGAACCGAGCTCTATAAAAAGGGGAAAGCGCCCCGCTGCCGGTCCCCCCACGGGCCGGTAGGCGGGGCGCTTTCCTGTGTCCCGGTGCGGATTCCCCCCACGGGATCCGGCCGGGCGTCTGTAGGGGCAGCGCCAGCTGCGTCAGGTGTCGCGGGCTCTGTCAGGTGTCAGGGAACCCGTCGATACCTGTTGCGGTCCGCCGGGACGCGTACGCACGGGAGGGCCGCTCATAGCTCCCCGGTGCACGTGTCCCGGCCAACGCTCCCCACGGCTTCGGCGCCATGGGGTACCTCCATCCGGGGACGTCCCCCAAGACGTCCCCCGACATCAGGCACGCCCCCCAAGACGTTCCTGATATCGCCTTCTTAGACTCGCGAGCCCCTTCGATGGTTACGTTCGGACCGCTGTGATCTGCATCTCTTGCACATCTCTTCTGCCTGCGCAAGATCCTCGATACGGCAATCCAGGCCCAAGCGTAAGGATGTTGAAGGGGCTCTGTGAAGACCTGATGGGACCTTACCGGCGGGTCACTGCGAGTTCTTAGGCAGAGCGGCGCGGACGCGACCCGCCGACGCGGTTTGGCGCGCCCCTTCAGGGGCGCGGGGAACTGCGCGACCAGCCACGATGGTGCCGCAGACGACCGACGGGCACATAGCGGCACTTCCAGCGGAGCGCATAGCGTGCGGGCGGTGAGCGCACGACCGCGCACCCGCGCCGGGCTGCGGTCGGGCGCCGGACAGGACGGAAGGACTGGTGGAGGACGATGCGGGCAGTGGTGTTCGAGCGGTACGGGGAGCCGGCCGAGGTGCGGGACGTGGCGGATCCGGTGCCCTCGCTCGACGGGGTGGTCGTCCGGGTCGAGGCCACCGGTCTGTGCCGCAGCGACTGGCACGGCTGGATGGGGCACGACCCGGACGTCGTGCTGCCCCATGTGCCCGGCCATGAACTCGCCGGGGTCCTCGAGGCCGTGGGCGACCGGGTGGCCCGCTGGCGGCCCGGCGACCGGGTCACCGTGCCGTTCGTCTGCGCCTGCGGCAGCTGCGGCGCCTGCGCGGAAGGGGACCAGCAGGTGTGCGAGCGGCAGACCCAGCCCGGCTTCACTCACTGGGGCTCCTTCGCGCAGTACGTCGCGCTGGAGCATGCCGACGTCAACCTGGTGGCGGTGCCGGAGGAGATGTCGTTCGTGACGGCGGCCGGGCTGGGCTGCCGGTTCGCGACCGCCTTCCGTGCCGTCGTCGCCCAGGGCAGGGTGGCGCCGGGCCAGTGGGTCGCCGTGCACGGGTGCGGCGGTGTGGGCCTGTCGGCCGTGATGATCGCGGCAGCCTCCGGTGCGCGGGTCGTGGCCGTCGACATATCGCCCGATGCGCTGGACCTCGCGCGGAAGTTCGGAGCCGCTGAGTGCGTCGACGCCTCGACGGCCGGCGACGTCGCCGAGGCGGTCCGCGAACTGTCCGGCGGTGGCGCCCATGTTTCGCTCGACGCCCTCGGGTCACCGGCGACCTGCGCGGCCTCCGTGGGCGGTCTGCGGCGCCGCGGCCGCCACATCCAGGTCGGTCTGCTCCCGTCCGCCGCCGGAGACCCGGTCGTGCCGATGTCCCGTGTCATCGCCCTGGAACTGGAACTCCTGGGCAGCCACGGCATGCCCGCCCACGCGTACGCCCCCATGCTGGAGCTGGTGCGCGCGGGCGCCGTGCGCCCCGACCTCCTGGTCACCTCCACGATCCCGCTGTCGGAGGCCCCTGCGGCCCTGGCGGCGATGGGCGCGGCGCCGGGCGCGGGGGTCACGGTCGTCGAACCGCAGCGGTGAGGGCCGGGTCGTCGAACTGCAGCGGTGGAGGTGCCGGGCCATCGAACCACAGCGGTGAAGGCCGGACGTTCGAACCCAGCGGTGAAGGCCGGGCCCGGCCGCCGGACGGACGGCACGCGAGGCGGGACACCGCAGGCCCGGCCAGGCAGGTCAATCGGTTCTGCGGTGCCGGTTGCCGGGCCGGGACGCCACCCAGGCGCGCACGGTGTCCGCGTACCAGAAGGGCTTGCCGCTCTCGACATGGTCGGGCGGCGGCAGCAGCCCGTGCTTGCGGTAGGACCGGACCGTGTCCGGCTGCACCTTGATGTGCGCGGCGATCTCCTTGTACGACCAGAGCCTTCGGTCGGTCATCAGTGCACCTCCCTGCGAGCGTCGCAGCAGCAGCCGGGCAGGCCGTCGGGGGAGCTGGACGCGATGCTGGCGATCACTCAGCCTGCGTCTGATGAACGACACCGAGTGAGTGCAGGAGACCAGCTGTGGATCGCATGTGACACAAGGCCTGCGAACACGGGACATGCGTGACAGAAGAGAGGCATTCGTAACACGCGTGACGCACAGCGCCATGAGACGCGGCACGCGAGGCAAGCCGACGTGAGGCACGGCACGGTGCCAGCAGAATGCCGCGATGTGCGGGTGCTGAGACCAGCCTGACGGACGAGCCTGACAGACGAGCCTGGGGGCTGGGCCGACTCGGGCGAGGGCCAGCGATGGCCGGGCAGGCGTAGTGGACCGGGCCTGCTGCGCCAGTTCCGGTCCACCGCTCCCCGCTGCCCTCCGATTCCCCCCGGTCAGAGAGCTGGAAGGCCCCAGCGTGCCGTCAGCGCCGCCCTCCGGTCTTGGAAAAAAGCGCACTGCGCCCCGGTGGCAGCACCAGGCTCGTGGCCTCGCCGGTCAGCCGGTCCGTGCTGGGCGGTCCCGAGCGCTGCGGCCCTCGTCGGTTGCGGGCCGCGGTGAACTCGGCGGGTGTGCATCCGGTCATCGCCCTGAACTCACCGCAGAGGTGCGCCTGGTCGTAGAAGCCGCAGGCCGCCGCCGTATCGGCCTGGCTGTGCCCGGCCACGAGCAGCCGCCGTGCGCGCTGCAGCCGCAGCACCCGGGCGGCAGCCTTGGGTCCGAGGCCGATCTGCTCCCGGAAGCGGTTCTCCAGCTGGCGTACGCTCCAGCCGACCTCGTGGGCGAGGCGGCTGACCGGGATGGTGCCACCGGTGCGGACGAGCGTGTTCCAGGCGCCGATGATCCGGGGCGAACAGGGTGTTGCGGCATCCGCGCAGCGGCCCAGGACCTCGTCCAGCAGGGTGAACCGGGCGCTCCAGGTGCTCAGCCCGGCCAGTGCGGAGACGAGTTCGGGGATGCTGCCCCAGCCGGTGAGCCCGCGCGGTCTGTCGAGGTCGTACGGGTCGACGTGCTGATCGGCCAGCTCGTGCTGTGCGATGCCGAAGAGCGAGAACGCGGCCCAGGGCGCGAGCAGTACCGAGACGCCCGAGAGCCGCCCCTTGTGCTCACCGACCACGGGTACCGTGCCCAGCCCCGCGCACACCGAGACGAGCGAGACGGCGGGACGCCCCGCGGTGGAGATCCGCACCGGCTCCTCGAAGCCGAGCATCAGAGTGACCGCGCCGATCGGTGTCTCCAGCCGGCGCCGCGGACGCTCGAGATCGAACCGGAACCCGCGGTAGCTGATCACGCCAGGCCGCAGCCGCGGGTGTGGCAGCGCCCATGCGGCCTCCCAGGTGCTGGCGGCACGGTGGGCCGGTCGTGGCGCCGTCGCCGCTCCCCTCCCCGTCGTCATGGCGGTACAGCTTCCCGGCCGCCGGAGAAAAGTGTCAAGACGGTAAGGATGTCAGGACAATGCATTGACAGGGTGCGGTGATGCGACTAAACCCAGACGTCGAGAACCATCCCGTCCCCACTCCCCACTCCCCACGAGTCGGCCGACGCCGCCCGCCGCTCCTGCGCCCTCCCTGCTCATCCGAGAGGCGTGTGTACGGTGCAGGCGGAGTGCCGGATCCCTGAACTGCCGGGTCAGGCGCATGCGTCCAGCCGAGGTCGACGACCTCGCCCGCACGCACCGCGCGACGCCCGGCACCGATCGCCTCCGGCGCGGGAGGCCGCTTCGCCCTGGCAGGAGCGAAGTGCGAGCGCCGACTCCCCGCCCGCCACGGCCCCGCGCCGGAGGTTCTCTTCGGCAGCTCCCATGTGTCTACGCCGACCCCGAAATGCCCGACACAGTGTCCGGCGCGCGGCCCGTCCGGGCGTGGTGGGATGTGGGCGTGGCCGAGGCAGGGACCCGCGCGTCGGCCACGCAGGCCCATGAGGAGGGCCACGCAGCCCACAAGGAGTACGACCGGGCCGTCAGGGCCCGACGCCGCCGTCTGTGAAGGTAGGGATCTTGTCATGACGAAGACCGTCCACCACTGGATCGGCGGGAAGACCGTCGAGGGCACGTCGGGGACGTACGGCCCGGTCACCGACCCCGCGACGGGCGCCGTCACCACGCAGGTCGCCTTCGCCACGGTCGACGAGGTGGACGCCGCGGTCGCCGAGGCCAAGGCGGCGTACGCGACGTGGGGCCAGTCCTCGCTGGCGCAGCGCACCGCGATTCTGTTCAAGTTCCGCGCGCTGCTGGACGCCAACCGGGACGCGATCGCCGAGCTGATCACCGCCGAGCACGGCAAGGTGCACTCGGACGCGCTCGGCGAGGTCGCCCGAGGGCTGGAGATCGTCGACCTGGCCTGCGGCATCACCACGCAGCTGAAGGGCGAGCTGTCCACGCAGGTGTCCAACCGGGTCGACGTGGCGGCGATCCGGCAGCCGCTGGGCGTCGTCGTCGGCATCACGCCGTTCAACTTCCCGGCCATGGTGCCGATGTGGATGTTCCCGATGGCCATCGCCTGCGGGAACACCTTCGTGCTGAAGCCGAGCGAGAAGGATCCGTCGGCGTCCATGAAGGTCGCCGAGCTGCTCGCGGAGGCCGGGCTGCCGGACGGCGTGTTCAACGTCGTGCACGGCGACAAGGTGGCCGTGGACCGGCTGCTCGAACACCCGGACGTTGCGGCCGTGTCGTTCGTCGGCTCCACGCCGATCGCCCGCTACATCCACACCACGGCCTCCGCGAACGGCAAGCGCGTCCAGGCCCTCGGCGGCGCCAAGAACCACATGCTGGTGCTCCCCGACGCCGACCTGGACGCCGCCGCGGACGCCGCAGTCTCCGCCGCGTACGGCTCCGCGGGCGAGCGCTGCATGGCCATCTCGGCCGTCGTCGCCGTCGGTTCGACCGGCGACGAGCTCGTCGCGAAGATCAAGGAGCGTGCCGAGAAGATCAAGATCGGGCCCGGAAACGACCCGGAGTCCGAGATGGGCCCGCTCATCACGGCCGCGCACCGCGACAAGGTCGCCTCGTATGTGAAGGGCGCCGCCGACCAGGGCGCCGAGGTGGTGCTCGACGGCACCGGCTACACCGTGCCCGGCTTCGAGAACGGCCACTGGATCGGCCTGTCCCTGCTCGACAAGGTGCCCACGGACGCCGACGCCTACAAGGACGAGATCTTCGGCCCGGTGCTGTGCGTGCTGCGCGTCGACACGTACGAGGAGGGCGTCGCCCTCATCAACGCCTCGCCGTTCGGGAACGGCACCGCGATCTTCACCCGGGACGGCGGCGCGGCCCGCCGCTTCCAGATGGAGATCGAGGCGGGCATGGTCGGCGTGAACGTGCCGATCCCGGTGCCCGTCGGCTACCACTCCTTCGGCGGCTGGAAGGACTCGCTCTTCGGCGACCACCACATCTACGGCAACGACGGCACGCACTTCTACACCCGCGGCAAGGTCGTCACGACCCGCTGGCCGGACCCGTCGGAAGCCCCGGCGGGGGTTGACCTCGGGTTCCCGCGCAACCACTGACGGCTGCGCGCCGGCCGGGCGAGGTGCCCGGCCGGCGCCACGGCACCGAAGGCACGTACCGCGTCTGCGGTACGTGGTCGGTGCGGCGTACCTCCCAAGGAGGGCCGGGGGTTCAGACCGGCGGCTGCCGTGCATGTCGGTGCCTGCCTTTACCGTTGACGGCATGGATCTCCGACTGCCCGAAATGCGCGGGCCGCGGCGGTGGCTGGCCGCCGCGGCCGCTGTTGTGGTGCTCGCCGGTGCCGGGACATGGACGGCCGCCGCCTCGGACGACGCTCCGGCCGTGCACCGCGAGGACCGGACGCTCGACACGGGCGGTGCCAGGATCGACACGTCGTACTTCACCGCAGGTGCCGGCCGTCGCCCGGCCGTGCTGCTGGCGCACGGTTTCGGCGGCAGCAAGAACGACGTGCGGACACAGGCCGAGGACCTCGCCCGCGACGGGTATGCGGTGCTGACGTGGTCCGCCCGCGGCTTCGGCCGGTCCACCGGACCGATCGGCCTGAACGACCCGAAGGGCGAGGTCGCCGACGTCTCCCGGCTGATCGACTGGCTGGCGAAACGGCCCGAGGTGCAGCTCGACACGTCCGGCGACCCGCGCGTGGGCGTCGCCGGCCCGTCGTACGGCGGCGCGGTGTCGCTGCTCGCCGCCGGGTACGACCAGCGGGTCGACGCGATCGCCCCGCAGATCACGTACTGGAACCTCGCGGACGCGCTGTTCCCGAACGGCGTGTTCAAGAAGCTGTGGGCCGGGATGTTCATCAACTCGGGCGGTGGCTGCGAGAGGTTCGACAAGCAGCTCTGCGAGATGTACGAGCGGGTCGCGGAGACCGGCACACCCGACGCCGAGGCGCGGGCACTTCTGCAGGAGCGCAGCCCGTCGGCCGTCGGCGACCGCATCAAGGTGCCCACGCTCATCATGCAGGGCCAGACGGACTCCCTCTTCCCGCTCGGCCAGGCCGACGCCATGGCCAAGGCGATCCGCGCCAACGGCGCGCCGGTCGACGTCGACTGGATCGCGGGCGGGCACGACGGCGGCGACATGGAAGTCGACCGGGTGTACGCGCGCGTGGACGCCTGGTTCGACCGCTATCTGAAGGACGACAAGAACGCCGACACCGGGCCCGCGTTCCGCATCACCCGTACCGGAGGTGTCGACTCCACCGACGGCGAGGCCCAGCTGCGCGGCGCCAGCGGAGACCGGTATCCCGGCCTCGAGAGCGGGTTGCACAGCGTGCCGCTCACCGGCCGCGAGCAGACCTTCGACAACCCCGCGGGCGCCGGGCCGCCCGCCGTCTCCTCGCTGCCGGGACTCGGCGGTGCCGCCGGAGGCCTGTCCCTGTCGTCCCTCGGCGTCGGCGTCTCCCTCGACTTCCCCGGCCAGTTCGCGCGGTTCGAATCGGCGCCGCTGCGCAGCGATCTGCGCATCACCGGCTCTCCGACGGCCACGGTGCACATCGCGTCCACCAGCGACGACGCCGTGCTCTTCGCCAAGGTGTACGACGTGGGGCCGGACGGCAGACAGCAGGTGCTGCCCTCCCAACTGGTCGCGCCCGTGCGGGTCGAGGGTTCCGGCGCCAAGGGCGGCAAGGACGTCACCCTGACCCTGCCGGCCGTCGACCACGAGGTGCAGAAGGGCCACCGCCTGCGTCTTGTCCTCGCCTCGACCGACCTCGCCTACGCCTCACCGGTCAAGACCGCCACATACACGGCGTCCCTCAAGAGCGACCTGAAGGTTCCGACGGCGCCCGGTGTGGCCACAGCGGCCGCTCCGCTGCCAGCCTGGGTGTGGTGGCTGCCCATCGCTGGAGCCGTCGCCGCGCTCGCGCTGCTGCTCACGGGGCGGCGCCGCACCGCGACCCCGCCGCCGGACCCGGACCTCGCCGACGTGCCGCTGCAGATCACCGACCTGAGCAAGCGGTACGCGAACTCGGCCGACCGGTACGCCGTACGGGACCTCTCCTTCCGCGTCGAGAAGGGCCAGGTGCTCGGCCTGCTCGGGCCCAACGGCGCAGGCAAGACGACCACCCTGCGCATGCTCATGGGCCTGATCCGGCCCGACGGCGGCGAGATCCGCGTCTTCGGCCACGCGATCCGCCCCGGTGCGCCGGTGCTGTCCCGGGTCGGCGCGTTCGTCGAGGGCGCGGGCTTCCTGCCGCACCTCTCCGGCCGCGAGAACCTCGAGCTGTACTGGCAGGCCACCGGCCGGCCCGCCGAGGACGCCCACATGGACGAGGCGCTGGAGATCGCCGGGCTCGGCGACGCCCTGCAGCGCGCCGTCCGCACGTACTCGCAGGGCATGCGCCAGCGCCTCGCCATCGCCCAGGCCATGCTCGGCCTGCCGGACCTGCTGATCCTCGACGAGCCGACGAACGGCCTGGACCCGCCGCAGATCCGCGAGATGCGCGAGGTGATGATCCGGTACGCGGCGGCCGGCCGCACCGTCATCGTCTCGAGCCACCTCCTCGCGGAGGTCGAGCAGACCTGCACGCATCTCGTGGTCATGGACCGCGGCAAGCTCGTGCAGGCGGGACGGGTCGACGAGATCGTCGGCTCCGGGGAGACGCTGCTCGTCGGCACGGCCCAGCCGCTAGACGACCCGCTCGTGGAGAAGATCGCCGCTCTGCCGGGCGTGGGCTCGGCGGTGCGCGCCGATGGCGGGCTGCTCGTACGGCTGGAGGGCGCCAGCACACCGCAGCTGCTCGCCGAACTCCTCCGCCTTGAGGTGCCGGTCGAATCGGTCGGGCCACACCGGCGGCTGGAAGACGCGTTCCTGACCCTGATCGGAGGCACCGCATGACCGCGCTCGCCGAACGCACCGAGGTGGCGCACGGGTACCGCGCGGGACGGACGCTGCCGCTGCGCGTCGAGCTGGTCCGCCAGCTGAAGCGGCGGCGCACGCTGGTGATGGGCGCGGTGCTGGCCGTGCTGCCGTTCGTGCTGGTCGTGGCCTTCGCGATCGGCGGCGAGCCGGACGGCCCCGACGACCGGGTGACCCTGATGGACACGGCCACCGCGTCCGGGGCGAACTTCGCCGCGACCTGCCTGTTCGTCTCGGCGGGCTTCCTGCTGGTGATCCCCGTGGCGCTGTTCTGCGGGGACACGGTCGCCTCCGAGGCGAGCTGGTCGTCGCTGCGCTATCTGCTCGCGGCGCCCGTGCCCCGGGCCCGGATGCTGTGGTCGAAGCTGGCCGTCGCGCTGGGCCTGAGCCTCGCTGCGATGGTGCTGCTGCCGCTGGTGGCGCTGGCGGTCGGTGCCGTCGCGTACGGCTGGGGGCCGCTGCAGATCCCGACCGGCGGGGCGCTCGACGCGGGCACCGCGGCCCAGCGGCTCGTGATCGTCATCGCGTACATCTTCGTGTCCCAGCTCGTCACGGCCGGGCTCGCGTTCTGGCTGTCGACGAAGACGGACGCGCCGCTCGGCGCGGTCGGCGGCGCGGTCGGGCTGACGATCGTCGGCAATGTGCTGGACGCGGTGACGGCTCTCGGCGACTGGCGCCACTTCCTGCCTGCGCACTGGCAGTTCGCCTGGGCGGACGTGATCCAGCCGACGCCCGAATGGGGCGGCATGATCCAGGGTGCGTCCGTCTCCCTCACGTACGCGCTGGTGCTGTTCGCGCTGGCCTTCCGCGGGTTCCGGCGGAAGGACGTGGTGTCCTAGGAAGACAGGGGCCTAGGCCTCCCGTCGGCACCCCACCGGCCGGGACTCTGAGGAGCCCCGGCCGGTGGGGTGCCTGGGTTCGGCCGGTCTGGAACAGCGGCTTCTAGAGCTCTGGAACAGCGGCTTCTAGAACAGCGAGTAGAGCAGCCTGTTGGGCGAGCCGGTGCGCGGGTCCGTCACCTTGCCGGTGGTCGCGCCGTTCACCAGCGCGTCGCGTACCTGCGCCGGGGACGCGGTCGGGTGGGTGGCCAGATAGAGGGCCGCGACACCAGCGGTGTGGGGCGTCGCCATGGATGTGCCGCTGATGGTGTTGGTGGCCGTGTCGCTGTCGTCCCACGCCGACGTGATGCTGACGCCCGGGGCGAACAGGTCGAGGCAGGTGCCGTAGTTGGAGAACGACGCCCGCCTGTCGGAGGAGTCGGTGGCGCCGACGGTGATGGCCTCCGGGACGCGGGCCGGGGAGTAGTTGCAGGCGTTCTGCGGCCAGCCGAGGATGTTGCCGTTGCCCGCGGCGATCGAGTAGCTGACGCCGGAGGCTATGGACCTCTTCACGGCGTTGTCGAGCGTCGTGTCCGCGCCGCCGCCCAGGCTCATGTTCGCCACGGCGGGCTTCACGGCGTTCGCGGTGACCCAGTCGATGCCGGCCACGACGCCGGCCGTGGTCCCGGAGCCGTTGCAGTCGAGCACCCGCACCGCGACCAGCTTCACGCCCTTCGCGACGCCGTACGTCTTGCCGCCCACCGTGCCCGCCACATGCGTGCCGTGCCCGTTGCAGTCCTGACCGTTCTGGCCGCCGCCCACCGTGTCGGTGCCGACGCTCGCACGGCCGCCGAACTCGCTGTGCGAGGTGCGGATCCCGGTGTCGATGATGTAGGCGGTGACGTTCGATGCGGTCGTGTTGTACGTGTAGGTCTTGCTCAGCGGCAGATTCCGCTGGTCGACGCGGTCGATGCCCCAGGTCGCGTTGGACTGGGTGTCGTTGATGCGCAGGACCTGGTTCTGCTGGACGTACGCGACCTTGGGGTCTCGGGCGAGCTCGGCCGCCTCGCTCTTCGTCAGTTCGGCGGAGAACCCCTTGAGGGCGCTGCTGTAGACGCGGCCCAGGATGCCGTCGTACTCGGCGGCGAGGTTCCTGGCCGTGGCGGGCGTCGCCGCCTTGGTGGTCGAGCCGTCCTTGAGGACGACGATCCAGCTGTTCGGGACGGCCGTCGCCTCGGGAGCGAGACGCAGGTCGGCGAGGGGCGCGCTGTGCGCGGGAGAGGCGGTGAACTGCAATCCGGCTGCGAGCAGCATGGCGGCGGGCAGAAGGGCCCCGAGCCGACGGACGGTTGCTCTCATAGGAACACCAGACCTTTCATTGACCGGTGGCGCTCAAGTGGGGGTTCGCGCTCAAGGTGTTCTTGTCGTGACCAAGTCAGCGTCAAACGCCCAAGGAGGTCTGGGTGTTGGGGGAGTGCGCGTAGGAGTTGCGGGGCTTATGTGAAACCTGACGTGAGATCAGGTGTGGTCCGATGCCGCAGTGGGCTCGCCTCGTGGCGGGTGCGGGTGCGGGTGCGGGTGCGGGAACGGGGCCGCCGGCCGGGAGGTGGTCGGCGGCCCCGGGCGCCCCGGGGCTTAATCCGCCGCCTTGGGCGCCCGCGCCCCGCCGGGCTTGTCCGGCGAGGAAAAACTCGGCACACTGGAACCATGAACCGAACGAACGGTCGGTTTGTTGAGAGAGCCAGAAGCGGGTGCCGATGACCACGTCAGACTCCGCCTCATCGACCTCGTCCGCCGCGGGCCCCGCCGGCCCCCGCCCGGAGGGACCCGATGAGCAGGACCTCGAGCAGCACTTCGACGCGACGATCGCGAGGGACCAGCGGATCGAGCCGCGGGACTGGATGCCCGACGGCTACCGCAGGACGCTGATCAGGCAGATCGCGCAGCATGCCCACTCGGAGATCATCGGTATGCAGCCGGAGGGCGAGTGGATCATGAAGGCGCCGTCGCTGCGCCGCAAGGCGATCCTGTTCGCGAAGGTCCAGGACGAGGCGGGGCACGGGCTGTACCTGTACTCGGCGGCGGAGACCCTGGGCGCGGACCGCGCGGACCTCACGCAGCGGCTGATCGAGGGACGGCAGAAGTACTCGTCGATCTTCAACTACCCGACGCTGTCCTTCGCGGACGTCGGTGTGATCGGCTGGTTCGTGGACGGCGCGGCGATCTGCAACCAGGTGCCGCTGTGCCGGAGCTCCTATGGGCCGTATGCGCGGGCGATGGTGCGGATCTGCAAGGAGGAGTCGTTTCATCAGCGGCAGGGTTACGAGCTGCTGATGACGATGATGCGCGGCACCGACGCGCAGCGGGAGATGGTGCAGGACGCGGTGGACCGCTGGTGGTGGCCGTCGCTGATGATGTTCGGCCCGCCGGACGACGCCTCGCCCAACTCGGCGCAGTCCATGGCGTGGAAGATCAAGCGGCACAGCAACGACGAGCTGCGGCAGCGCTTCGTGGACATGACCGTCCCGCAGGCCGAGAAGCTCGGCGTGACCCTGCCCGACCCGGAGCTGCGGTGGAACGCCGAGCGCGGCCACCACGACTTCGGCACGCCGGACTGGTCAGAGCTGCAGCGGGTGATCTCCGGTGACGGACCGTGCAACGCCCAGCGGATGGAGCGGCGCCGGACGGCCCACGAGGAGGGCGCGTGGGTGCGGGAGGCGGCGAGCGCGTACGCGGCCAAGCAGGCCAAGCAGAGCGAGCGAGCCCGGAAGGGGGCGGCGGCATGAGTGACACCGTCAAGGGCGACTGGCCGCTGTACGAGGTGTTCGTGCGCGGCAAGCGCGGGCTGAACCACGTCCACGTGGGCTCGCTGCACGCCGCGGACGACCGGATGGCCCTCACCCACGCGCGTGATCTGTACACGCGGCGCAACGAGGGGGTCTCGATCTGGGTGGTGCGCTCCGAGCACATCGCCGCCTCCACACGCGACGAGAAGGACCCGTTCTTCGCACCCAGCGCCGACAAGGTCTACCGCCACCCGACCTTCTACGACATCCCCGACGACGTCCCGCACATCTAGTCCCATCGAGGAGCAGGCATGAGTGACGATCACGTCTACATGACCCTCGCCGAGGGACACGAGGACGACGCCCGCTGGGCGTACGGGACCGGTTTCGAGGACCCCCTGCACGGCGTGGACACCACCGTGCCCGAGGGTGTCGACGCCGCCGGACTGGCCGCGTGCTGCCTGGCGCTGGGCGACGACGCGCTGGTCAGCGCGCAGCGGCTGGCCGAGTGGTGCACGCGTGCCCCCGAGCTTGAGGAGGAGGTGGCGCTGGCCAACATCGGGCTCGATCTGCTCGGCCAGGCCCGCCTGCTGTACGCACGCTGCGGGCAGGTGGACGGCACCGGGCGCGGCGAGGACGCGTACGCCTACTTCCGTGACCCCGGCGATTTCCGCAACGTCCGCCTTGCCGAACTGCCGTGCGGTGACTTCGCGTTCTCCGTCACCCGGCTGCTGGTGCTCTCCAGCTGGCGGCTTGCACACTTCGCGCAGCTCACGGCCTCGCCCGACCCCGTCCTCGCGGCGATCGCGGCCAAGGGCGTCAAGGAACTGGCGTACCACCGGCAGTACGCGGCGGAGTGGGCCGTCCGCCTGGGCGACGGCACCGAGGAGTCGCACCGGCGGATGCGCAGGGCCCTGGAGCAGGTCGCCCCGTACATCGGTGAGTTGTTCACGGCGTACGACGTGCGCGACGAGGTCGTCGCCGTCCTGCGCCAGGTCACGGAGGCGGCCGGACTTCCCATGCCGGTGTACCGGCCCCTGCCCGGCGCCGGCCGCGACGGCGACCACACCGAACACCTGGCCCCGCTGCTGGTCGAACTCCAGAGTTTGGCCCGCGCCCACCCGGAGGGGACATGGTGACCACCGGAGGGGACATGGTGACCACCGTGTCGGCCGAGGCACGGCGGGCCCGGCGCATCGCCGAGCAGGTGCCGGACCCCGAGCTGCCCATGCTCACCCTGGCCGACCTCGGCGTTCTGCGGGGGGTCGAGATCACCGAGGACGGCACGGTGGTCGCCGGTCTCACGCCCACCTACTCCGGCTGCCCGGCGATGGCCGAGATGCGCGCCGGCGTGGCCGCGCGGTTGCGGCAGGCCGGATTCGACCGGGTCGAGATCCGTACCGTCCTGGACCCGCCGTGGACCAGCGACTGGATCACCCCCGCGGGCCGCCGCAAGCTCGCCGAACACGGCATCGCGCCCCCCGGCGCCGCACCCCGCCGCTCCACCGGCCCCGTTCCGCTCGAACTGTCGGCCACCCGACGGTCCGTCACCTGCCCGCGCTGCGGCTCGGCGGACACGGAGGAGACCTCCCGCTTCGCCGCCACCTCCTGCAAGGCCCTGTGGCGCTGCCGCTCCTGCCGGGAGCCGTTCGAGTACGTCAAGGAGATCTGATGCACGACACGACGGCCCCGGCCCCGCCTGCCCGGCCGGCGCACGCCCGCCGCCGCCCGGCCTTCCACCGCCTGCGGGTCGCCGCCGTCCAGCCCCTGTGCGAGGACGCAGCCGCCGTCAGCTTCGACGTCCCCGCCGAGCTCGCCGAGGAGTTCGCCTTCGCGCCCGGCCAGGCCCTCACGCTGCGGCGCGAGGTCGACGGCCGCGACGAACGCCGCTCGTACTCGATCTGCTCCCCGGCCGGGTCGACGCCCCGCATCGGCGTACGCGTCGTGCCGGGCGGGCTGTTCTCGTCGTGGCTCGTGCACGACGTACGGCCCGGCGACACCGTCGAGGTGATGGGGCCGACGGGCGCGTTCACGCCCGACCTCACCCGCTCAGGTCACCACGTCCTGATCGCGGCCGGGTCCGGCATCACGCCCATGCTCTCCATCGCCGAGTCCGTCCTCGCCGCCGACGACACTTCCCAGGTCACGCTCTTCTACGGCAACCGGCGCACCGACACGGTGATGTTCGCCGACGAGCTCGCCGACCTCAAGGACCTCTATCCGGCCCGCTTCCAGCTCGCCCATGTCCTCTCCCGCGAGCCCCGCGAGGCCGACATCCTGACCGGACGCCTCGACGCCGACCGCCTCGCCACCCTGATCGACGCCCTCGTCGACATCGACGACACCGACCACTGGTGGCTGTGCGGCCCGCACGGCATGGTCAGGGACGCCCAGCGGGTCCTCGCCGGCCTCGGAGTCCCCGGCGACCGCGTCCACCAGGAGCTGTTCTACGCCGACGACGAGCCCGTGCAGCCGGTGCGCCACGAGGACGCGGCGGTCGAAGGGCCCGTCAGCCAGGTGACCATCACCCTCGACGGGCGCTCCACCACGGCCGCGCTCTCCCGCGAGCACACCATCCTCGACGGCGCCCAGCGCACCCGCCCCGACCTGCCCTTCGCCTGCAAGGGCGGGGTCTGCGGCACCTGCCGCGCGCTGGTGACCGAAGGCAAGGCGGACATGCGCCGCAACTTCGCCCTCGAACCCGCCGAGGTCGACGCCGGGTACGTCCTGACCTGCCAGTCGTTCCCGGTCTCCGACGAGCTGACCGTCGACTTCGACAGCTGACCGTCGACTTCGGCAGCTGAGACGCGGCCGGGCGCAGCGCACGCCGAGGCGCGGCTGACAGAGCGTCGCGGGGCGGGGACCGGCCGGTTCCCACCCCTGCCGGGTCACCGAGCGGAAGTACGGCACCGGTGTGAGACTGCTGATGTCGCGGACCTGGACAGACGGACGGACCAGACCGACAGGCCGCGTGACGTCTGGCGTACCTGCAGGTGGGAGACATGGGAGACGACGTGCCGGCATCAGTGGCCGGGGAGAGGCTTCTGGAGGAGTTCCTCGCCGATCCCCGGAACGCGGCCCTGGACCTGTCCACGGCCGTCAGCCGGTGCGCCACGGCCGTCGGCCTGGACCGGGCCGTGGTCTATCTCGCGGATGTGCAGCAGCGGCACCTGATATCCCTGACGGACGTGTCGCCGGCTCTCCCGATCGACGCATCGCTCGCCGGATGGTCGTACCGCACGCTTTCGCTGCGCGTGGAGGAGTCCTCCACGGGCGGCGTGACCGTGTGGCTGCCGATGGTGGACGGCGCCGAGCGGCTCGGCGTGCTCGCGACGTACACCATGTCCCTGGACGCGGAGCGGCTGCGGCACTGCCGGGCCCTCGCCGCCCTCTTCGCGATGATGATCACCTCCCGGCGGGCGTACCGGGACAGCTTGGTGCAGCGGACCCGCATCGAGCCCATGCAGCTGCCCGCCGAGCTGCTGAGGGCCGTGATGCCGCCCCGCACCATAGGCAACGTCCACGCCATATCCACCGCCGTGCTCGAACCCGCCTACGAGATAGGCGGCGACGCCTTCGACCACGCGCTCAGCGAGACGACCCTGCACGCCGCGATCCTGGACGCCATGGGCCACAACATGGCATCGGGCCTCACCACGGCCGTCACCCTGGCGGCCTGCCGCAACGGCCGCCGGACTGGCGCCGACCTTCCCGAGCTGGTGGAGACCGTCGACCGCACGCTCGCCGAGTGGCTTCCCGACCAGTTCTGCACGGGCGTCCTCACCCAGCTCGACCTCATGAGCGGCGCCCTGCGCTGGTGCAACTGCGGGCACCCGCAGCCGCTGCTCATCCGCAACGAGCGCCTGGTGCACGGGGCCCTGGAACGCCCCGCCGACCCGCCCATGGGCCTCCCCGCCGCATTCCTGGACGCGCCCCGCCAGGTACACGAGATCGACCTCGAGCCCGGCGACCGCGTCCTGCTCTACACCGACGGCGTCACCGAGGCCCGCACCCAGGCCGGAGCGGAGTTCGGCCTCGATCGCTTCGCCGACTCCATCATCCGCGCCACCGCGGCGGGCGAACCCGCCCCGGAGACCCTGCGCCACCTCATCCACGGGATCCTGGACGCCCAGGACAACCGCCTGCGCGACGACGCGACGATCCTGCTCCTCGAGTGGCGACCACCTCAGGCGCTCCCGTCGTAGGGCTCGGCGGAGCCGGTCCGGACGAGACCCGGACCGACGGCTGACAGGCGGTCAGGAGCGGCCGGAAGACCGGCACGCTCGACCGGACGGGGGACAGCGGACGGCTCGTCAGCCACGGACGGCGGCACGTACCCCCTTACCCCATCGTGATGACGCATCAGGGGCCGCTACGTGCTGCCAAGCGGGTAATAATTCCGCCTCAACCACTCGATGGGCCCACTTAGTAGCTCAAATGCGGCCTTCTCCGGTGGTGCGGAGCCGCAATCCCGCTGAGGGTGATCACGTCGCTACTGCGATCCGAAGAGCCGGCGCCGGGTCGGCCGTCGCAGTCGTGGCGAAAGGAATCTCTCCCCATGCGAATTACCCGCACCCTGTTCGCCTCGGCCGCAGTCACCGCGGCCCTCGCGATCGCCGCTCCCGCCGCGAATGCCGTCACCGTGGCCGAGCTCTGGACGTCGCACACCGCCTCCTCCTATGGCGACGACGACTACGACAAGAAGGACGACAAGAAGGACGACTACGGCAAGGACGAGGACAAGAAGGACGACTACGGCAAGAGAGACGAGGACAAGAAGGACTACGACAAGAAGG
>NZ_LOHS01000093.1 GCF_001642995.1 Streptomyces jeddahensis | reverse complement strand
CGCTGTCGCGGACGACCACCGTCTTGCCGCCGCCCTTACCGCCGCCGGCCGAGGCGCGGCTGGTGCCGGTGCCGCAGGCGCTGAGGGTGGTCGCGGCGGCGACACCCGCCGTGACCCCGCCTATTCCTCGCAGGAACAGTCTGCGGTCTATCCGGGCATCTTTCATGGTGTGCCTCCTGGTGGTGCTGGCCGTGAGTAGGGGAGCGGCTGGGGACGTGGAAAGGGGAGGGGCTGGAATGGGGGTCTAGGTGCGGGGACCCGCCTCGTCGGATCCGGCACCCAAACCGGGGACCTGGAGGGTGTCGGCCCGCGTGGCCGTGTCGGGGTCCCACGGGACGGCCAGGGCGGCCAGTTCCTTGCCGGGGGCGACGGTGAGGCCGTGCATGCCGTAGATGATCCGTCCGCCGGCCGGGGCGTGGACGGTGTGCTCCGTGCCGTCGGTCGGGTCGACGATGCGGCCGAGGAGGTCGCCTTCTGCGACTTCGCCGATGATGTCGGCGTCGAAGGAGAACTCCGGGTACCACAGGCCGGTGGCCTCGGCGGTGACGCCGGCGGACCAGACCCACTCGCGGATCGGTGCCGGGGCGGAGTCGTCCTGGTCGAGGACGCCCAGGTGGCGCAGTGCCTTCAGCAGGCCGTCGACGCGGCGGAGGGCGGTGGCCTCGTCCCGCTGGCCGAGCTGGCCCACCTCGACGAGGACCGCCGAGATGCCCCGGCGGGCGGCGGCCGCGTGGCTGTTGCCGCCCTCGGGCGTCAGTCCGAGGATGACATCCTCGATGCCGAAGGAGCCTGCCAGTTCGGCGGTCGCCTTGTCCAGGTCCGGGTTACCGGTGAGGCGGTAGCCGACGAAGTCCCGCAGGACCTGGTCGATGCCGCCGCAGTGCAGGTCGATGTAGACGTCGGCGCCGTCGACCAGGTGGGCGAAGAGCCAGGCGGCCAGCCGCTCGGTGGGGCCGCCGGCCGGGTCGCCGGGGAAGACGCGGTTGAGGTTCACGCCGTCTACCGGGGAGATGTTGAGCCGGCCCTGGTACACGGCGGGCGGGTTGGCGACCGGGCAGATGATCACCTGTCCCTGCACCTCGGCGGGTTCCAGCTCTTCCGCCAGTCGTACGACGGCGTCGATGGGCGTGAACTCGCCGCCGTGCACACCCGCGGTGATGACGACCCGGGGGCCGGGGCGGGAGCCGTTGACCAGGATCAGCGGGATGTCGACGGCAAGGGTGCCGAGATCCGCCTGGACGGTGCCGCGCGCCTTGGTGCCCGGCTGGGCCTGAAGGGAGCCGACGGAGAGGGTGGCGTCGCTCATGGTCATGCCTCCGTGCGGCCGACGGTGGAGATGAAGTCGATGGGCTGGGACGAGGTGCCGTCCAGCGCCAGGTCGGCGGCGATGTCACCGAAGGCGGGCGAGAGCTTGAAGCCGTGGCCGGAGAATCCCGCGAGCAGGACGACGTTCTCGGCGCCGGGCAGCGGGCCGACGAGGGGGCGGCTGCTCCCGGTGTAGCCCTCCATGTAGACGGAGAGCCGGGTCGGGTCCGGGTGCAGGTCCGGCAGGTAGCGGCCGATCAACTCGCTGAAGATCTCCAGCTCCTCCGGCTGCACCGTCCGGTCCAGCTCGTTCGGGTCGCCTGCGGGCCGGTGCAGGGCCTGGGAGAGGCCGAGCTTGACGGAGATGCCGTCCGGCGAGGGCAGGCCGTAGCAGTGGGTGGGCGCCGTACGGATGAACGCGGGGCGCTCCTCGCCGAACCAGGCGTTGGTGGTGGGCACGAACCAGGCGCTGACGAGGCGGCGGATGTCCACCTCCCACGGCAGGTCGGGCAGCAGGTCGTTGACCCAGGGGCCGGGAGTGACGACGGCCGTGTCGAAGCGCTCGCTGCCGGTGTCGGTGCGGATCTCGACGCCGTTCGCGACGGGCACGATCTCGCGGACCGTGGTGTAGCGGTGGATCACGGCGCCCAGCTGCTCCGCGCGGCGGGCCGCGGTCTGGATGGTCAGTTCGGGGCGGATGAAGCCGGCGCGGCGGTCGAGCACGGCCGCGTCGCCGTCCTCGATGCGGTACTGCGGGAAGCGCTTGGCCAGGGCCTCGGCGTCGAGCACCTCGTGGTCGAGGCCGTGCTCGGCGATGGACTGCAGGACGGTGGCCATCTGGTGGTGCTCGGTCGGCCCCATCAACAGGCATCCGGTCAGACGGCGCAGCTCACGGCCGGTCTCCTGCTGAAGCTGCTCGTACAGGGCGTCGGCGTGCTTGAGCAGCGGGACGTACCGGGAGTCCTCGAAGTGGGCGCTGCGGAAGATGCGGGTCTCACCGCCGGCGGCGCTGCGGTCGTGGCCGGGGGCGAACCGGTCATATCCCACGACCTCCGCTCCCCGGGCCGCCAGCCGCCAGGCGGCCTGGCTGCCCATCGTTCCGACGCCGACGACGGCGACGCGCTTCCTGGCAGCTGACACAGGGCTTTCCTTTCGTATCACCGAGGCGCATGCTGGGCCCTCGGCGTGAGGCTGTTCGATTCGAGAGGTTTTGGGCGGGAGCCGGGCCTTGTGTGGGGCCTGCGGCTACCAACCGCCGCATCTCGCAGTCCGGCTCACTTCGTCGGGATCCTCTGAGGAGCCGTGCCACATTGTGGAATGCTGTGCTAGAATCTGGCACAGAGAATGGCAGCGGGTCGGATGGGAGTCAAGAGGGTGTCCGGCAGAAATTTCGAGGATTAACAGGGGGAAACCGGATGGAAATGAAGAGCGTCACCAGGTCGCTGCGGATCCTGGAGGCAGTCGCCCAGCATCAGCCGGTCACCGTAGGGGAGTTGACGAAGCTCTTCGGCCTGCCGAAGTCGACCGTGCAGCGCACCCTGGTGACACTGGCGGAGGCCGGCTGGCTGCGAGCCAACCGCAAAGACACCACACGCTGGGAGATCGGCGCCCGCGTCCTGGCCGTACGGCCTGCCGCCCTGCAGGGCTCCAGCCTGTTCGCCGCCGCCCGCGAGCCCATGATCCGGCTCCGTGACGCGGTGAACGAGACGATCCACCTGTCGGTGCCCGACGCCCTGCAGGGCATGGTCGTCGTCGACCGCGTGGACTGCGACCACCCCGTGCGCACCTTCCATACGATCGGCGACACCTCACCCCTGCACGCCACCGCCGTCGGGCGCGCCATCCTCGCCCATCTGCCGAAGCGGGACGTCGAGGAGCTCATCACGCAGGGGCTGGAGCGCTACAGCGACACGACACCCGCCGACCCCGACGAGCTGCGGGCCGAGCTGGACCGGATCCGCACCGAGGGTTACTCGGTCAACCGCAACCAGTACCGGCCAGGTGTCTGCGCGGTCGCCGCGCCCGTCCTGGACGAGAACGGCACACCGCTGGCCGCGGTGGCCATCTCCATGCCCGACTCCCGGTTCGACGCGGACCGGCTGCCGGAGTGGGGCCGCCTGGTCGCCGATACGGCAGCGGAGATCACGGGGCGCCGGCTGAGCGCCTGAACGAAGACGACGGGCGAAGCCCGCAGCAAGGGCCGGTCCGTGCGGAAGCACGTGCCGGCCCTTGTGCGTTGCATGGCTGCCACCGCCCTGCGCCGGGATAGGGGACCGAGCGCAGGGCGGCCGCACCACGCGGCTAGGTAGGCGCGTCAAGGTGCGCCACCGCTGTCCATCGCCGCGGGTCATGGGATTCCCTCCTTCACGATGCCGGTCTGACGACCGACCTCCAGAGCGCGTGCCAGATTGTGGAACGCTGTGCTAGAATCCGGCACGATCGTGCCTCCGGCTCTGGGAGGGAGTCAAGAGTGCAAGGCAGAGATTTCGAGGATCACCAGGGGGAACCGTGGAAATGAAGAGCGTCACCAGGTCGCTGCGCGTCCTGGAGGCGGTCGCCCAGCATCAGCCCGTCACCGTGGGGGAGCTGACGAAGATCTTCGGCCTCCCGAAGTCGACCGTGCAGCGCACCCTGGTCACACTCAACGAGGCAGGCTGGCTGCGGGCGAACCGCAAGGACACGACCCGGTGGGAGATCGGCGCCCGTGTGCTGGCCGTACGGCCCGCCGCCCTGCAGGGCTCCAGCCTGTTCGCCGCCGCCCGCGAGCCCATGATCCGGCTCCGCGACGCGGTGAACGAGACCATCCACCTGTCGGTGCCCGACGACCTGCAGGGCATGGTCGTCGTCGACCGCGTCGACTGCGACCACGCCGTACGGACCTTCCACGCCATCGGCGACACCTCACCCCTGCACGCCACGGCCGCCGGTCACGCGGTCCTCGCCCATCTGCCGAAGTCCGAGGTCGACGAGGTCGCTGCGGGCACACTCGAGGGTTACGGCGCGGAGACCATCACCGACCCGGTGCGGCTGCGGGCAGAGCTCCGCCGCGTCCGAGACCGTGGATACGCCGTCAACCACAACCAGTACCTTCAGGGTGTCTGTGCCATCGCGGCACCTGTCCTGGACGGTGACGGCGTCCCGCTGGCCGCCGTGGCCGTCTCCCTGCCCGACTCCCGCTTCGAGCCCGGCCGGCTCGACGAGTTGGGGCAGCTGGTGACCGACACGGCGGCGGAGATCACCGCGCGCCACCTGCGCTGAGTACGGCCGCTCCCTCTCAGGGCAGGCGGGCCCAGCCGCCCGCGTCGAGGCCGACCTGACCCCGTGCCCGGCCTGAGGACGGAGCGGCCGGGCACGGGTGGCCCGCGGTGCGCGATACGGCGTAGATCAGGGCAGGACCGCCGTCATCGCACAGGCACCGCGAGGTACTGGTACTCCAGGAACTCGTCGATCCCCACCCGGCCGCCCTCGCGCCCGAGCCCGGACTGCTTGACGCCGCCGAAGGGCGCGGCCGGGTTGGAGACGAGGCCGGTGTTGAGGCCGACCATGCCCACCTCCAGGCGTTCGCTGACGCGCAGGGCGCGGTCGAGGCCCTCGGTGAAGACGTAGCCGACCAGGCCCCAGGGGGTGTCGTTGGCGCGGCGGACGACCTCGTCCTCGTCGTCGAAGGTGAGGATCGCGGCGACCGGTCCGAAGATCTCCGTGTCCATCAGGCGGCTGTCAGGGGCGACGTCGGCGAGCACGGTCGGCGGGTAGAAGCAGCCAGGGCCTTCGGGCGCACGGCCGCCGACGAGGACACGGGCGCCGCGCTCCACCGCGTCGGCGACCAGTTCCTCGACCTTGGCACGTCCGGCCCTGTCGATCAGCGGCCCGACGTCGACGCCGTCCCGGGTGCCGGGGCCCACGACGAGCGCGCCCATGCGCAGGGCGAGGCGCTGCGCGAAGTCCTCCGCCACCGACCGGTGCACGAAGAAGCGGTTGGCTGCCGTGCATGCCTCGCCCATGTTGCGCATCTTGGCGACCATCGCGCCGTCCACGGCCTTGTCCAGGTCGGCGTCCTGGAAGACGATGAACGGGGCGTTGCCGCCCAGCTCCATCGACGTGCGCACCACAGTGTCGGCGCACTGGGCGAGCAGCAGCCGCCCGACCCCGGTGGAGCCGGTGAAGGACAGCTTGCGGATCCGCCCGCCGCGCAGCAGCGGCTCGCACACCTCCCCCGCCCGGGACGTGGTGACGACGTTCAGTACGCCGTCCGGCAGCCCGGCCTCCTTGAGAATCTCGGCGAGAGCCAGGCTGGAGAGAGGGGTCTGCGGGGCCGGCTTGAGCACCATCGTGCAGCCCGCCGCGATCGCCGGGCCGATCTTGCGGGTGCCCATGGCGAGCGGGAAGTTCCACGGGGTGATCAGCAGGCAGGGGCCCACCGGGCGGCGGGAGAGCAGCATGCGGTTGCGGCCGTCCGGCAGGGTGCCGAGGCCGCCGTCGATGCGGACGGCCTCCTCGGAGAACCAGCGGAAGAACTCGGCGGCGTACGCCACCTCTCCCCTGGCCTCGGCGAGCGGCTTGCCCATCTCGGCCGTCATCAGGTGGGCCAGCTCGTCGGTGCGCTCGAGGATGATCTCGTACGCGCGGCGCAGGATCTCGCTGCGCGCCCGCGGCGCCGTGCGGGCCCACTCCTCCTGCGCCTGGACGGCCGCGTCCTCCGCGAGCTTGGCGTCCTTGGGGCCCGCGTCGGCGACGTGACAGAGGATCTCGCCGGTCGCGGGGTCGTCGACGGGCATGGTGGCGCCGTCCGCGGCGTCCACCCAGGCCCCGCCGATGAACAACTGCGTGGGTGTGTCGGTCATGAGGTTCCTCCTGGTTGATCGGCGGCGGGGTCGAGCAGTTCCGCCAGGTGCAGGGCGCGGATGCCCCGGTCACCGGCGAGGTGGTCGATCTGGGTGGCGCAGCTGAAGCCGTCGGCCACGACGACGGCGGGTGCGTCCTGGTCGATGCCGTCGAGGCGTGGCTTCAGGGCCAGGTCCGCGACGGCCATCGAGGTCTCGTAGTGCTGTGCCTCGAAACCGAAGTTCCCGGCGAGTCCGCAGCAGCCCTCGGCCTCGTCGACCTTGCGTACGCCGAGGCGGCTGAGCAGGTCGCGGGGGTGGCGGCCCTTGAAGGTGGCGTACTCGTGGCAGTGGGTCTGCAGGACGACCTGGTCCGGCAGTTCCGGCGGGGTCCAGTCCGGCGCGGCCAGGTCGGTCAGGGCGCCGGTGAGGGTGTGGACGCGGGAGGCGACGCGACGGGCCGCGTCGGTGCCGAGCAGTTCCGGTACGTCGCGTTTGAGGGCCGCGGCGCAGCTGGGCTCGGCAACGACGATCGGACGGTCGTCGCCGTTGTCGAGGTGGGCGACCGTACGGGCCATGATGCGGCGAGCGGTGGACAGCTGACCTGTGCTGACCCAGGTCAGGCCGCAGCACAGTCCGTCCTCCGCCGTGCAGGGGATGCCGGCGTCGGCGAGCACGCGGCTCGCCGCTCCGGCCACCTCGGGACGGAACGCGCGCGTGAAGCTGTCCACGAAGAGCAGGGCCTTCGCCGGTTCACCGGTCCTCGCCGAGCGCAGGGCCCGGCGCAGCGCGCTGCGGGAGGCGAAGGCCGGGATCCTGCGCTTCGTGGTCACGCCTCCGAGGCGGGCGAGCAGCTTGCCGATCGGTCCGCGCAGCAGGGCGTTGACCGGGCGCGCAGCGTATCCGGCGAGCGCGGAGGTCAGGGGCAGCCAGCCCAGCGAGTAGTGGGAGCGGGGCCGGAGCCTTCCCTTGTAGTGCTGGTGCAGGAACTCGGCCTTGTACGTGGCCATGTCGACGCCGACCGGGCAGTCGCTGGAGCACGCCTTGCAGGACAGGCACAGATCGAGGGCGTCCTTGACCTCGGTCGAGCGCCAGCCGTCCTGGACGGTCCCGCCCCGCACCATCTCCTGCAGCAGGCGGGCCCGGCCGCGGGTCGAGTCGTTCTCCTCCCCCGTGGCCCGGTAGCTGGGACACATCACGCCGCCCGCGTCGCTGCGGCAGCGGCCGACGCCGACGCAGCGGCGCACGGCGCCCGCGAAGCCGTCCTCGTCGTGCGGGAAGGAGAAGAGTGTCTCGACGGGCAGCACGTCAGAGGGCGTGTGCAGCGCGAGATCGGCGTCGAGCCGGGCCGGGGCCACGATGACGCCGGGGTTCAGCAGGCCCTCCGGATCGAAGATCTCCTTGAAGGCGGCAAACGCCCGGATCATCCGGTGGCTGTACATGACCTCCAGCAGCTCACCGCGCGCCCGCCCGTCCCCGTGCTCGCCCGACAGGGTGCCGCCGTGCTCGACGACCAGGGCGGCGGCTTCGGAGAGGAACCGGCGCATGGCAGCCCGGCCGCTGTCCGTGGCCAGGTCGAAGTCGATGCGCACATGCACGCAGCCCGCGCCGAAATGCCCGTACAGCACGCCCGTCAGCCGGTGAGAGGCCAGCAGTCGGCGGAAGTCCCGCAGATAGGCGGCGAGGTTCTCGGGCGCGACCGCCGAGTCCTCCCAGCCGGGCCAGGACTCCCCTCCGTCCACCAGGCGGGCGGCGAGACCGGCCCCGTCCTCGCGGACGCGCCACAGTGAGCGCCGCTCGGCCGGGCTCTCCACGACCCGTCCGCCGATCATCCGGCCCCGGGCCTTGAGCACGTCCAGCAGTTCGGCGGCCCGGGCGTTCACCGCGGCCTCGTCGTCGCCGTCGAGTTCCACGTAGAGCCAGGCCCGTCCCTCGGGCAGGCCGGTGACGGAGTCCGGGCCACGGCGGGCCCGCATCGTCGCGACGATCGCCTCGTCCATGCCCTCCACGGCGCTGGGCGACCAGCGCAGGATCTCCGGCACGTCCTCTGCGGCGTCGACGACGTCGTCGTAGCCGAGGGTCAGCAGCGCTGATGCCTGTGCGGTCGCCACCAGGCGGACCGTCGCGGCGGTGACGACCGCACAGGAGCCTTCAGTCCCGACGAGGGCTCGGGCCACGTCGAACCCGTTCTCGGGCAGCAGGTGGTGCAGTTGGTAGCCGGAGACCTGGCGGGGGATGCGGCCCAGTTCGGTTCGGATCGGCTCCAGGTTGTCGGCGATCAGGCGCCGTACGTCCGCCTCGAGCCGGGCGACGCGCTGCACGGCGTCGGCGTCGCCCGGCTCGGCGGCATGCAGCCCGGAGCGGTCGGCCACGGCCCGCACGCCGTCGGCCGTCACGATCTCCAGGGCCTCGATGTGGCCGCTGGTCCGCCCGTCCCGCACCGACCGGTTCCCGCACGCGTCGTTGCCGATCATCCCGCCGAGGGTGCAGCGGCTGTGCGAGGACGGATCAGGACCGAAGGTGAGCCCGTGCAGGGCGGTCGCGCTGCGCAGCGTGTCGAGGACGACGCCGGCCTCGACGCGCGCCGTCCGCGCGGACGGGTCGATGTCCAGGATCCGGTTCATGTACCGGGAGAAGTCCAGGACCAGGCCGGGCCCGACCGCGTTGCCCGCCATGCTGGTGCCGCCGCCGCGGGCGGTCACCGGCACGCCCGTCTCGCGGCAGGCCCGCAGCACCGCGACGACGTCGTCGGCGCTGCGGGGGAAGACCACGGCCCTCGGCGGGACCCGGTAGTTGGAGGCGTCGTAGGCGTAGAGGCCCGTGGCGCCAGGGCCGGTCTCCACCCGCAGGCCGACAGCGGTCTCGGCCAGCCGCGCGACCAGCGGCTCCAGGGCCGTGGTGGTGTCCGTCATCGCCGTGCCGCTCCCGATGTGCCGACTTCCACCGCGGTCGCCCACGCCTGGAGGCCCTCGTCCACCGCCGTCTCGTCGATCACGAGCGCCGGGATCATGCGCACGACCTGGTTCCAGGCCCCGCACAGCAGCAGGAGCAGGCCCTCGTCCACGGCGGCCCGCTGGACGCGGGCGGCGGTCTCGGGGTCGGGGCTGCCGTCCTCGGTGACGAACTCGGTGGCGAGCATCAGGCCCAGACCGCGCACGTCCCCGATGCCCGGTGTCCGGTCCGCCACCGCCTCCAGGCCGTGGCGCAGCCGCTTGCCCATCGTCTCGGCGTTCTCGACGAGCTTCTCGTCACGTACGACGTCGAGGGTGGCGCAGGCCGCGGCGCAGGCGACGGCGTTGGCGCCGTACGTACCGCCCTGCGAGCCGGGCCACGCCTTGGTCATCAGCTCCTCGGAGGCGGCGATGCCGGACAGCGGGAAACCGCTGGCCAGGCCCTTGGCGGTGACGAGGATGTCGGGCGTGACGCCGAAGTGGTCGTGGCCCCAGAACCGTCCTGTGCGGCCGACGCCCGTCTGCACCTCGTCGAGGATCAGCAGGAAACCGTGCCGGTCCGCCCGCTCCCGCAGGCCCTCCAGGAAGGCTCGAGTCGCGGGCACGTACCCACCCTCGCCGAGCACCGGCTCGACGATGATCGCGGCCGTGTCGGCGGGCGAGGAGATCGTCTGGAGCGTGTAGTCCAGCTCCTTCAGGGCGAAGCGGGTCGCGGTCTCCTCGTCCCAGCCGTAGCGGTAGGCCGACGGGAAGGGGGTGACGACGACACCGCTCATCAGCGGGGAGAAGCCGGACCGGAAGCGGGTGCCGGAGGTCGTCATGGAGGCGGCGGCCACGGTACGGCCGTGGAAGCCGCCGTGGCAGACGATGATGTTGGGGCGGCCGGTGGCCTGGCGGGCCAGCCGCAGCGCGGCCTCCACCGCCTCGCTGCCGGAGTTGGTGAAGAACAGGCTGTCGAGGCCGGCCGGCAGTACCTCGCCGAGCTTCTCGACGAGCCGCCGCAGCGGCTGGTGCATGACGGTCGTGTACTGACCGTGGACGAGCGTGGCCACCTGCTCCTGTGCGGCCGCGACGACCTTGGGGTGGCAGTGTCCGGTGCTGGTGACGCCGATGCCGGCGGTGAAGTCCAGATAGCGGCGGCCGTCCTCGCCATAGAGGTGGACGCCCTCACCACGGGCCGCCACCACGGGCGTGGCCTGGCGAAGGTGCGGCGACAGTGCGGTCATGTTCGTCTCCCGGCCTCGGTCGTCGATCTGTTGCGTTCTGTCGAGCATCTCCGCAGGCCAGGGCCGCGCCAACGCGCGATCTGTCCGGCCGGGACGCGGTATCCGGACGTTGTGTCAACCGCACGGCTTCACGGCCGATGCGGATGACGCGTCCGTGCCCGGGGCGTGCCGGGGTGCCGATCCCCGCCGAACCTCTCTTGCGCAGGTCATCGACCCTTGTCACAGTGGCCGGGCGCTCCCCGAGCTCTGGGCTCGGCTCGAGCAGGGGACCCCATGGAGACACCGTGAACGACAACCACCCGGCCGGCCAGGGGCCCACCCGTCCGCTCACCGTGGCCGACGTCCTGGCCCTCCCTGTCATGGCCGCTGGACGGCCCCAGGTCGTCACCGGCGTGCCGCACCTGGACCGGCCGGTCAGGTGGGTCCACATCACCGAACTGACCGATCCCGCGTCCTTCCTCAAGGGCGGCGAACTCGTCCTCACCACCGGAATGCCGCTTCCGGAGGACGCGGCCGGCGTACGCCGGTACGTCGACGAACTCGCCGACGTCGGGGCCGCGGCGCTGGTCATCGAACTCGTACGCCGCTATCACCGCCCGCCGGACGCGCTCGTCGACGCCTGCCGTCTCCGCGGCCTCCCGCTCGTCACCCTGGCCAAGGACGTCAACTTCCTGGAGGTCACCCAGGTCGTGCACGCGCTCCTGCTCGGCAACCAGGCGGACGCGATGCGCCGCACCCAGCGCATCCACGAGGCGTTCACCGCCCTCACCCTGCATGGAGCCGGGCCGGAGGACGTGGTGCGCGCGGCGGCGGAGATGAGCGGCCGCACGGTCGTTCTGGAGAACCTGGTACACCAGGCACTGATCTGCGAGCCGTCCGGAAGCACGGTGGACGAGGCACTCACGGACTGGGAACAGCGCTCCAGAGCCACCAGGCCCGGCGACCGTACGGCGATATGCGGCCCGGAGGGCTGGCTCACGGCACCCGTCGAGTACCAGGGCGAACGCTGGGGCCGTGTGGCCATGCTCCCCGCTCGCACCGACGGCGGGCCGGTCTTCGGGCCGGAGGACATCACCGTGCTGGAGAGGACCGCGATGGCACTGACCGTCGCCCGCCTCATCCACCCCACCCCCTGGGAGCGCACCGCGCACCGGAACGCCCTGCGCGACCTGGTCGAACGGCGCCACCACTCCGCCGAGGACGCCCGTGCCCGCTGCGCGGCACTGGGCCTGCCGAGCGACCGGAACCGCTTCGTCGCGACTGTGGTGGACCTACGCACAGGGAATGGGGGAGCCGAGCCCGAGACCCGCCTGTTCCAGGAGCTCCGGGCGGCAGGCGTCCCTGCGCTCGTCGGTGAACTGGCCCCCGACCGCATCGGCATCCTGCTGGCCCTGCGCCCCTCCCAACCCTGGCGCCCCATCGTCGAACGCCTCTGCAGCACCGCACTGGGCCTGGCCTCGCAAGCAGTCGTGAGTGTCGGCTCGGAGGTCACGGACCTCTCCGACAGCGCCCGCTCTTTTCGCGAGGCGGCCCGCGTCGCCGAAGCGACCCCTCCCGGCCAGCCGCTGCCGCCCGACCGTTCCTTCCACGAGCTGTCCGACATCGGCCTGCGCCGCCTGCTGTACGCCCTACGCGAGGACACCCGGATCCAGGAGTACACCGAACAGCAGCTCGGGCGACTCATCGACCACGACACTCAGCACGGCACCGGCCTGCTGACGACCCTGCGCCACTACCTCGACGCGGCCGGCAACAAGACCACCGCCGCTCGCCGGGGCGGCCTCTCCCGCGAGACCATGTACCAACGCCTCCGCACCATCGAGCGTCTCCTCGACTGGGACCTCGAGTCCGGCGAACAGCGCACCGAACTACACGTGGCGCTGATGGCACTTGATGTGCTTCGGGCGCATTGACGAAGAAGGACCACGAGCCGGCCGTCACGTACCGGTCCGCTGCCGCACAGGGCAGCGGCACGGCACACTGACAGGTGCGGTCATCATGCTCTCGGTCTCGGTAATCACGGCATCGTGTTCACGCCGCCCTCCGCGTGGCGAGCATCAGCCCCGTGGCCTCGACGAAGTCGGCTGTGGCCAGCTCCGGGTCGGACGCCAGGGTGGCGCGGATCCTGTCGACGACCGCGCGGTGCTCCGGCCGGTCGTACCGGGCGGGCTGCATGTCGTCGACGACGAGTATCCCGCCGGGCGCGAGGGCGCCGAGCGTCACGTCCAGCCCCTCCCACTTGCCGGCCACCGCGTCGGCGAAGATCAGGTCGAAGCGGCCGAGGCGCGGAACGACGTCCAGGGCGTCACCGGTGACGACGTCCACCCAGTCGGGCAGGCCGGCGGCGCGCACCGACTCGGCAAGTTCCGGGACGACTTCGACGGTCGTGAGGGTCACATCGGTTCTGGGACCGACTCCCGAGGCCAGCCACGCCGTCCCGACTCCGGTCCCGGTGCCCAGCTCGAGAATGCGTCCGCCGCGAGGCACGGCTGCCGCCAGGGCGCCCAGCAACGCGCCCACAGCAGGCTCGCAGGACTGCTCGAAGGAAGTCTTCTCCGCTCGTTCTTCCGCAGCACGGACCATTTCTGGAATCTTGGCGTACATTCCGCTCTCTTCTCACTCGGTCACAGCAACTCTCGTTCTTCTCATGCCGATTGCAGCAGAGGTGTGATCACGCCGTCAGCGATCTCTTCCAGAATTTCCGGCCGAGCACCGCGGGGCTCCAGGCAGCGGCGAAGCCCATCCACGGCATGGATGAGCCGGATACGGGATTCAGATCGCGCAGAGGATGGCGGCGGGGCCCCGCACAGCCGATAGTCGTCCCTACCCGCACGCCGCTGTCCGGACCAGCCGCCGACGTGCGGCCGTCCACAGCATGCCGTGCACCGTAGGCGCCAGTCACAGGCATGCCCGCTCCCGTACACCGTCCCTGGAGTCGCCATGCCCGGTTCCGTGTCCCCGATCCCGCCTCCCGCCGCGGTCGATGACGCCGCCGCGTCACCCGTCGCCGTCTCGCGCCCGGTCCATCTGCTGCGTGTGACCCTGCTGATGGCGGGCAGCTGTCTGCCGATCCTGGGGGCGGTGCTGATCGCCCCGGTGCTGCCGAAGATGCAGGACCACTTCGCGTCGGTACCGGGGGCCAAGGCGCTGGTTCCTCTCGCGCTGACCGTACCGGCGCTGTCGCTGGCGCTGCTGGCCCCGTTCGCCGGGATGATCGTGGACCGGCTGGGCCGTAAGCGCCTGCTGGTCGTGGCGACCGTCCTGTACGCCGTGTTCGGAACCGCCCCTCTGTGGCTGGACTCGCTGGGCGCCATCATCGCGAGCCGCGCCCTGGTCGGTGTCACCGAGGCCGCCATCATGACCTGCTGCACCACCTTGATCGGCGACTACTACTCCGGTCACCGGCGGGTGAAGTACCTGGCCCTGCAGACCATGTGCGCCTCCGCGTCGGCCACCGTCTTCTTCGTACTCGGCGGCGCCGTCGGCGCGGCGGGCTGGCGCGTGCCCTTCTGGATCTACGCCGTGAGCCTGGCGCTCGCCCCGCTGATGGCCACCGCCCTGCCCACGCTGGCGGTCCGCGCGGCCGCCCACGATGCCTCGGACGAGGCCCCGGACGAGGCGGAGACCCGGGCCGAAGGGGACACCCGGCCCGAAGGGCAGACCCGACGTCCGTTCCCCTGGCGGCAGTTGGCGGGTATCTGCGCCCTCACCTTCTTCGGGGCGATGGTGTTCTACACCGTCCCGGTGGAGATGTCGTACCTGCTCGACGACCTCGGCGTGGAGAACACCGGTGTGATCGGCCTGGCCACCGCGATCGCGAGTGCCGCCACCGTGGCTGGAGCGATCGCCTTCGCCCGGCTGAAGCGCTCTCCCGACCCGATGCTGCCCGCCGTCTTCGCTGTCTGCGCGGTCGGCTTCGGGGTGATGTTCCTCGCGGACCTCATGGGAGACGCCCCGCTGCTGGTCATCGGGGCGGTCGTCAACTGCGTGGGCACGGGCATGCTGCTGCCCGCCCTCCTCACCAGTGCCATGTCCCGCCTGGCGTTCGAGGACCGCGGCCGCGGCACGGGGCTGTGGACGGCGGCCTTCTTCGGCGGCGAGTTCGTCTGCCCACTCGTGCTGCTCGCCGTGGAGCCGGCGGTCGGCAGCCTCGCCGGTGCGGTGGGTGTGCTGGGGCTGGCCGCCGCCCTCGTCGCGGCGGGGCTGCTGGCGGTCCGCCGCCGCGCGGGCGCCGCGGATCCCCGGCCGCTGCCCGAGCAGTTGGCCTGACGGCCAACCGAGCATCCCCATGAACAGGGGGCACCCCCATCGCGACGGAGCCGCATATGTCACAGCCCCGCGCCCCTCAGGGCGTTGCCGGGCCGTTGCTATGAGCCGTCAGCGTCGCGCCCACCTCCGCGGCCTTCTGCCGCAGCCAGATGTGGGCCGCGTCCTGGGTGTGCACGGGATGCCACCACATCGCCTCCTGCACCGGTACGGCCTCGAACGGGCAGGGCAGGACGCGTACCGCGGCGGAGCGGACCGCTCTGCGGGCCAGGCGCTCCTGGATCATCGCGACCCGGCGGGTGCCCTCGACCATGTGCGGCAGCAACTGGAAGGTCTGCACGGAGACCTCCACCCGGGGGCTGATGCCGAGCATGCTGAGCTGACGGGCGGCCGGGGCGTCGTAGGGACGCTGGTAGACGGCCCAGGGCAGGCGGGCCAGGTGGTCGAGGGTGAGCGCGTCGCCGATCTCGGGGTGGTCGTCGGCGACCAGGCACAGCCATCGGTCCTGGTGGAGGTCGACGGCGGGGAACTGGTCGATGACGCCGTGCGGCATCAGCAGTCCGTCGACGGTGCTCAGCACGGTGGCGGTGTTCTCCACGACGGAGGGTGCCGGGTGCTGGAAGGCGAGGCGGATCCCTGGCGCCTCCCGGTGCAGGGCGCGGGCGAGCGCGGCGCCGAAGACGGCCGCGCCGTAGTCGGAGGCGAGCAGGGTGAACTCGCGGGTCTCGGCGGCCGGGTCGAAGTCGGCCTGGCTGGAGAAGACGCGTTCCAGCAGGTCGCACGCGGTGGCACTGCGGTCGCGCAGGGCGACGCCGAGCGGGGTCAGCTCGTAGGAGTTGCCGGTCCGGGCGAGCAACTCGTCGTCGAAATGGCGGCGCAGCCGGGACAGCGCCGCACTCATCGCGGGCTGGCTCAGCCCGACGCGCTCGCCGGCCCGGGTGACGTTGCGCTCCTCCAGGAGAGCACGCAGGGCGACGACCAGATTGAGGTCGAGTCGGGACAGGTTCACCGGGGCACCACCTAGCAAGCGAGAGCCATCCATGGCATGGATTCGGCACATCCACAGGATTGATTTCCGTGATTCACCGGTCGGGGCCAGAGTAGACCGCAACCCAGCAGGAGGAAATCTGATGGCAACGCTCGTGCAACCTGCCGGCCCGTTCGCGCTCGGCACGTTCTCCGCTCCGGACGGGGAGCCGTTCCCCGGTCTCCTGTCCGATGACCGGGTGCTCGACCTTCGTGCGGCTCTCGGTGAACCCGCCCTGACGACCCGTGGGATCTTCGAACGCTGGGCGGAGCTGCTGCCCCTCCTGCACGCCCTCGCCACGGACGGGACCGGCACCTGGCAGGCACTTGACGGCCTGCGGGTCCACGCCCCCGTCGAGCCCCGCCAGATCTTCCAGTCCGGCGCCAACTACCGGCAGCACGTGATCGACCTCGAGGTCGCCCACCGCTCCCCCGACGACCCGCGCACCGTCGAGGAGGCGCGCGCGGAGATCGCCGCGATCATGGACCGGCGGGCGGCCGAGGACCTGCCGTACGTCTTCATCGGCCTGCCCAGCACCATCGCCGGCCCGTACGACGACGTCGTACTCCCCTCCTGGGCCGCGAAGCCCGACTGGGAGCTGGAGCTGGCGGCCGTCGTCGCGAAGCCCGCCTACCGGGTGCCGGTCGAGGAGGCTCTGGAGTACGTCGCCGGGTACACGATCGCCAACGACCTCACCGACCGTGCCACCGTCTTCCGCCGTGACATGCCGGCCATCGGCACGGACTGGCTGCGCTGCAAGAACGCCCCCGGCTTCACCCCGCTCGGGCCGTGGATCGTGCCGGCCGAGTCGATCGCCGACCCGGGTGACCTGCGGGTCACGCTGAAGCTGAACGGCGAGACCATGCAGGACGAGTCCACCAAGGACATGCTCTTCGGCATCGCGCGGCTGGTGTCGTACATCTCCCGGACCGCCCGGCTCCTGCCCGGGGACCTCGTGTTGACCGGCAGCCCGGCCGGCAACGGGATCCACTGGGGGCGGCTGCTGCGCGACGGCGACGTCATGGAGGGCTCCATCACCGGTCTGGGCGTGCAGCGCACCCGTTGCGTGGAGGAGAAGGCGTGAGCCTGGACCGCCGCGACCCGGAGGGCGCGATCGCCGAGGCCGCCAAGGCGTACTCCAACTGGGGGCGTTGGGGCGAGGACGACGTGCTGGGCACGCTCAACTTCCTCGACGAGGCCAAGCGCCGCGAGGGGGCCGCCCTTGTCCGACGGGGTGTCAGTTTCTCGCTGTCGCAGCGCTTCGACATGAACGGGCCGCAGAAGGGCTGGCGCCGGCGGACCAACCCGGTGCACACCATGCTCGACACCGGCACCGACGCGGCCCTCGGCAACCAGGGCTTCCCGCACGGCATCGGCGGGGCGGACGACGTGATCGCGATGCCGCTGCAGTGCTCCACGCAGTGGGACGGGCTCGGGCACATCTTCGACCACGGCAAGGCGTGGAACGGACGCGACGCGGAGAAGGTCGTCACCTCCGACGGCGACCTCGTCACCGGCATCGAGCACATGGCCCCGTACGTGGCCGGTCGCGGCGTACTGCTGGACGTGGCCCGGGTCATCGGTGACGACGACGGTACGCCGGAGCTGCCCGACGGGTTCGCCATCACCGAGGCGCACCTGACCGCGACCGCCGAGGCCCACGGCGTGACCGTCGGCCGCGGGGACATCGTCGTCGTACGGACCGGGCAGCTGGCCCGGGTCCGGCGTGAGGGCTGGGGCGACTACGCGGGCGGACCCGCGCCCGGCCTGTCGTTCACCACCGCCGGGTGGCTGCACCGCACCGAGATCGCCGCGATCGCCACCGACACCTGGGGCTTCGAGGTCCGGCCCAACGAGTTCGACCACGCCTTCCAGCCGCTGCACCAGGTCGTCATCCCCAACATGGGCCTGCTGATCGGCGAGATGTGGGACCTCGAGGCCCTCGCCGCGGACTGCGCGGCCGACGGCGTGTACGCGTTCTGGCTCACCGCCGCACCCCTGCCCATCACCGGCGCCGTCGGCTCACCGGTCAACCCCATCGCCGTCAAGTAACTCAAGCAACAGAGCGGACCAAGGGAGTTCCCCATGACCGACCCCCGTACCGTCCTCGTCATCGGCGGGGGCGCCTCCGGCAGCGCCGTCACCATCCTGCTGCGGCGCGCCGGTGTGGCCGTGGACCTGATCGAGGCCAAGCCCGACTGGAACGCCACCACCGGCTCCGGCATCACCCTCCAGGGCAACGCCCTGCGCGTGCTGCGCGAGCTGGGTGTGTGGGAGCAGGTGAGCGCCTCCGGATACGCCTTCGGCTCGCTGGGCGTGACCGCTCCCGACGGCACCGTTCTGTTCGTCGCCGAGGACATCCAGACCGGCGGCGACGACCTGCCCGCCACCCTCGGCATGCAGCGCCCCCAGCTGCAGCAGATCCTCATCGACGCGGTCCGCGCGTCCGCTGCCTCCATACGCCTGGGCACCACCGCCGAGGCGCTGGAGCAGGACGCCGACGGCGTCTCGGTGCGTTTCAGCGACGGCAGCGAGGGCCGTTACGACCTGGTGATCGCCGCCGACGGTCTCAACTCCGCCAGCCGCGCCGCGATCGGTATCACCGACAAACCCGAACCCACCGGCATGGCGATCTGGCGCATCGCCGCCCCACGGCCCGAGAGCGTGACGCGCACCGACCTCGCCTACGGCGGCCCCGCCTACATCGCCGGCTACTGCCCCACCAGCGAGCACACCATCTACGCCTACGTCGTCGAAGCCTGCCGCGACCGCGCCTCCATCGACCCGGCCGCCTACGCCGACGAGATGCGCCGCCTGGCGCGGGCCTACGGCGGGGTCTGGCCGCAGATCATCGAGCACATCACCGACCCGAAGAAGGTCAACTACACCTGGTTCGACCGCCTGCTCGTCGAGGGCTCCTGGCACCGGGGCCGGGTCGTGCTCATCGGCGACGCCGCCCACTGCTGCCCGCCCACCCTCGCCCAGGGCGCGGCGATGTCCCTGGAGGACGCCTCCGTGCTCGCCGAGCTGCTCACCAGTGGACGGGACTGGGACGACGAGCTGCTGCAGGCGTACCACGACCGCCGCATCCCCCGGGTGCGCACCGTCGTCGAGGCGTCCGTGCAGATCGGCCAGTGGCAGCTGGACGGCGTGCGCGACGCCGACGTGGCCGGGCTGATCGGCCGCACCATGAACCTCCTCAAGGAGCGCCCGTGACCGCCACCGCATCGTCCGCGCCGACCATCGACGTCCACGCCCACCTCCTGCTGCCGGAGATCGAGGAGGCCGTCGCCGGTCAGCCCGGGCTCGCCGAGGCCCGTAACCTCGATGCCCGCCGCAACGGGTCGGCGGCCCTGGCCGTCAACGGTCCGATGGTCGGCGAGCGGGTCCCACGGCTGACGGATGTCGGCGCCCGCCTGGCGGCCATGGACGCGGCCGGCGTGGACGTGCAACTGGTGAGCCCCTCGCCGAACCACTACCACTACTGGGCCGAGCCCCAACTTGCCGAGCGCGTCTGCCGGCTGGCCAACGAGGGCACCGCCGCGCACTGCGCGAAGGCCCCCGACCGGCTGCACGGCCTCGGCCTGGTCCCGCTCCAGCACCCCGGCCTCGCAGTGGCCCTGCTCGACCACGCACTGGACCAGGGGCTGAAGGGCGTGGAGATCTCCTCGCACGCCCCAGGGCCGGGCGGGACACGAGACCTGGAGCTCTCCGACCCGCAGCTCGCACCCTTCTGGGCGCGCGCGGAGGAGACCGGCGCCCTGGTCTTCCTGCACCCGTTCGGCTGCACGCTCGACGAGCGCCTGGACCAGTGGTACCTGTCCAACACGGTCGGCCAGCCCACCGAGAACGCCGTCGCCCTCTCCCACCTGATCTTCTCCGGCGCCCTGGACCGCCATCCGGGCCTGAAGCTGATCGCGGCGCACGGCGGCGGCTACCTCCCCACGCACATCGGCCGCTCCGACCACGCCTGGCGGGCCCGCCCCGACGCCCAGGGCTGCTCACGGGAGCCGAGCAGCTACCTGAAGCGGCTGTACTTCGACTCTCTGGTCCACGACCCGTACGTACTGCGGGAGTTGGTGCGCGCCGCGGGCGCGGACCGGGTCCTGCTCGGGTCCGACTTCCCCTTCGACATGGGCACCGACGACCCGCTGGGCGCGCTGCGCGCCGCGGACCTGCCCGACACCGACTTCCACGCCGTGCGCGGCGGAAACGCCGCCGCCCTGCTCAACCTCACCCTCGTCTGAGGAGGAACCCCATGAGCAACCGCCTGCTCACCCATCTCCGGCACGTCGACCTCGCCGTGCCCGACTACGACAAGCAGCTCGACTTCTACGCCGGCGTCTGGGGCCTGACCGAGGTCGCCGAGGACTCCGGCATCTCCTTCCTCGCCGCCGAGGGCAGCCCCGAACAGTACGTCGTCCGCCTGCGCAAGGCCGACGAAAAGCGTCTCGACCTGGTCTCCTACGGGGCGGGCAGCCCGGCCGACGTGGACACCCTCGCCGAGCAACTCCTCTCGCAGGGCGTGCAGTTGGTGTCCCAGCCGGGGAAGCTCGACACCCCGGGCGGCGGGTACGGCTTCCGCTTCTTCGACGTCGACGGCCGCACCATCGAGGTCTCCGCCGACGTGGAAGCACGGCAGCACCGCCGTATCGAGGAGAAGGAGGCCATCCCCGTCCGACTGTCGCACGTGGTGCTCAACTCCCCCGACCTGAACAAGACCCGCGAGTGGTACGAGACCCACCTCGGCTTCCGCCTCTCCGACACCCTCAGCTCGCCGCACATGGGCGAGGTCATGCACTTCATGCGGATCAGCAACCAGCACCACTCGATGGCCATCGCCCAGTGCCCGCACACCTCCCTGCACCACATCTCCTTCGAGATGCGCGGCCTGGACGAGTACATGCGCGGCTCCGGCCGCGTCATGCGGGCCGGTTTCCGCAAGATCTGGGGCCCTGGCAGGCACATGGCGGGCGACAACACCTTCACGTACTTCCTGGACCCGCACGGCAACACGGTCGAGTACACCACCGAGCTGGAGGAACTGGACGAGGACACCTGGCACCCCCATGTCTACGACTTCTCGAAGCCCGAGGTCACCGACCAGTGGGGCACGGCGAACCCGATGAACGAACTGGTCGCCAAGGAGTCCTTCAACGACGTCGACCGCGGCGTGTTCGTCGCCCCGCCGGTGTAAGGGGCGCCGACCATTGCGCATCGCCACTTACCTCTACGAGGGGCGGCGTCACTGCGGCGTCGTGGACGGCACCGTCGTACGGGCCCTGCCGGACGGCACCTCACCCCTCGACGCCCTCGGCGCCCGCCCTGTGGGTGACGCCGTCCCGCTGTCGGACGTACACCTGCTGCCACCGCTCCAGCCGCCCACTGTGCGGGACTTCGTCACCTTCGAGGAACACGTCGAAGGCGTACGACGCTCCGTGGACGGGACCGCCGGTGTGCCCGAGCGGTGGTACGCGGCTCCGACCTTCTACTTCACCAACCCCTACGCGGTGTACGGCCCGCACGACGACATCCCCATGCCGCCGGGGTCGAGCGTGCTCGACTTCGAGCTGGAGGTCGCCGCCGTGATCGGCAAGGAGGGCCGCGACCTCACCCCCGAGCAGGCCCGCGACCACATCGTCGGCTACACCGTCTTCAACGACTGGTCCGCCCGCGACCTGCAGTCCGCCGAGATGAAGGTCGGCCTCGGCCCCTGCAAGGGCAAGGACACCGCCACCACGCTGGGCCCGTACCTGGTCACCGCCGACGAGCTGGAGAGGTACCGCGACGCGGACGGCTTCCTGCGCCTGGCGCTGACCGCCGAGGTCAACGGCGAGGTGGTCGGCGAGGACCTGCTGTCCAACATGAGCTGGACGTTCGAGGAGATGGTCTCCTACGCCTCGCGCGGAACGTGGGTGCGTCCCGGTGACGTGCTCGGTTCCGGCACGTGCGGCAACGGCGGCTGCCTCGCCGAGCTGTGGGGCGTACGCGGCAGGCAGGAACCGGCGCCGCTGAAGCCCGGCGACACGGTGACGCTCACCGTCGAGGGCATCGGCAGCGTCTCCAACACCGTGGTGACCGGCCCCGATCCCGTGCCGGTCCCGAGCGCGCGGCGCCGTCCCCGGGAGCGGCCGTGACCGACCTCCACCCCAAGAGGCTCCTCGGCAAGGTCGTCGTGGTCACGGGCGCAGCCGGCGGCCAGGGCGCCGCGGAGGCCGAGGCGCTGGCCCGCGAGGGCGCCCGCGTGATCGCCACCGACGTGACGCAGGCACCCGGCTGCCGCCGCCTCGACGTCACCAGCGAGCCGGACTGGGCGGAGCTCGCCGCCGAACTGCGCGAGGCGTACGGGCAGGTGCACGGCCTCGTCAACAACGCGGGCATCACCTGGCGGGCCCGCATCGACGACGTACGACCCGAGGACATGGCCCACGTCCACGCGGTCAACGTCACCGGGCCGCTCCTCGGCATCCAGCACCTGGTGCCGCTGATGCGCCCGGGGGCGTCGATCGTGAACGTCGGTTCGTCGGCGGCACTGACCGCCCACTACCCCGTCGCGTACACCACCAGCAAGTGGGCGCTGCGCGGCCTGTCGAAGACCGCCGCCATGGAACTGGGGCCGCGCGGCATCCGCGTGAACACCATCCACCCCGGCTTCATCGAGACGGACATGACCGCCTCCGCCGCGCCCGCGTTCCGCGACGCGAACATCCTCGGGACACCGCTGGGCCGTACCGGGAGCGTGGCCGAGGTCGCCCCACTCGTGGTGTTCCTCCTGTCCGACGAGGCCTCCTTCATCACGGGCGCCGAGATCCCGGTCGACGGCGGCCTCACCACGCACGGCGGCGCCAAGCCGATCTCCGACGCCCTGCGCCCGGACGCCTGAACCGCGGGCACCCTGCGGCCGGACACCCGGGCGGACCGCAGCAGTTCGGCCCGGCGCCCGGGCACCACCAGGCTCTTGACGCCACCGACCGCGCCCGAGGCCGGTGCTATCGTCGGCACGGGCCCGGCAGGACGGAGGAGCCGGTGGAACTGCGCTGGCTGGAATCGTTCGTCACCGTCGCGGAGGAACTGCACTTCGCGAGGGCGGCAGACCGTCTGCATCTCGCTCCGTCGGCGCTGAGCGCCCAGGTCAGGGCGCTGGAGTCGCATCTGGGCGTGCGGCTGATCGACCGTGGACGACGTACCCGCCCGGCTCTGACCAGTGCCGGGCGGCTGTTCCTGGAGGAGGCACGGCTGACCCTCGCGCAGGCCGCACGGGCCGAGGCGGTGGGCCGGCGAGCCGGTCGCGGGGAGCTGGGGCACGCCCAGATCGCGTACGTCGCCTCGGCCGCGTTCTCCGGCGTGCTGACCGACGTCCTCACCCGCTGCGCGGCCCCCGGCACCGAGCTGACGGTGCAGGTGTGCGAGATGGAGACACCGGCCCAACTGGAGGCGCTGGCCTGCGGGGACATCGACGTCGGCTTCCTGCGCTGGAGGCCTGAGTACCCGCCCGAAGTGACGGCGACCTGCCTGCTCACCGAAGACGTCGTCCTGGCGCTGCCGGCCGGCGCACCGCTGGCGGCGTACGAGGCGGTACCGGCGGCGGAGCTGCGCGACGAGTGCTTCGTCGCCCCTCACTTCGACGAGGAGTACGGCTGCCGCGACCAGATCCTCGAAGTGGCGGAGCAGGGCGGGTTCAGCGCGCGGTGCGCTCCCCCGGTACGGGATTTCATCGCGGCTCTGACCCTGGTGGGCGGTGGTCTCGCGGTGGCTCTGGTCCCCGATTCGCTGCGCCGCGTGCACATCCCGGGGGTGGCCTACCGCCCGCTGGCGGACGTACCGCTGACCACCCGGCTGGTCGGCGCCTACCGCAGGGGCGAGACGTCACCCGCGGTGCGCGGCGTGATCCGCCGCCTGCGGGAGGCGGCTGCCGCCACGGTCGCCGCCGGCTGAAGCGTCTGTAACCCGGCGGGCGTTCAGGGTGCCTCGACCGCTCCCCGCAGCGCCGTCACGTCCGTCCGCCGGGTGCCGTCCTCGTCCCCTTCCTTCACCTTCAGCGGCCAGCGGTCAGGGTCAGCGGAACGCCGGGTAGCCGGTGATCGCCTGACCGACGACCAGCGTGTGCATCTCGTTGGTGCCTTCGTAGGTCAGGACGGACTCCAGGTTGTTGGCGTGGCGCAGCGGCGAGTACTCCAGGGAGATGCCGTTGGCGCCCAGGATGGAGCGGCACTCCCGCGCGATCGCGATCGCTTCCCGGACGTTGTTGAGCTTGCCGACGCTGATCTGCTCCGGCTTGATGCGGTGCTGGTCCTTGAGCCGGCCCAGGTGGATGGCAAGCAGCGCGGCGCTGCCCAGCGACACGGTCATGTCGGCGAGCTTCTTCTGGGTGAGCTGGAAGGCGCTGATCGGCTTGTCGAACTGCACCCGCGAGTCGGCGTACTCGATGGCCGCCTGGAGCGAGTCGCGGGCCGCGCCGACCGCGCCGAACAAGATGCCGAAGCGGGCCTCGTTCAGGCAGGACAGCGGTCCGCGCAGGCCCCGTGCGTGCGGCAGCCGCGCCGCGTCGGGCAGCCGGACGTTGTCGAAGTACAGCTCCGACGTGATGGACGCACGCAGCGACATCTTCTGCTTGATGTCCTGCGTGGTGAAGCCGGGCGTGCCGCGCGGCACGAGGAAGCCGCGGACGCCGTCCTCGGTCTGCGCCCAGACGGTGGCCACATCGGCGATGCCGCCGTTGGTGATCCACATCTTGGAGCCGTTGAGGATCCATGCGTCGCCGTCGCGGACGGCCCTGGTGCGCATCCCGGCGGGGTTGCTGCCGAAGTCGGGCTCGGTCAGGCCGAAGCAGCCGATCGCCTCGCCGGCGGCCAGTCGGCTCAGCCACTCCTGCTTCTGCTCCTCCGAGCCCCACTTCCAGATGGAGTACATCGACAGGGAGCCCTGTACCGAGACGAAGCTGCGGAAGCCGGAGTCCGCCGCCTCCAGCTCCAGGCAGGCCAGACCGTAGCTGACCGCGTTCGTCCCGGCGCAGCCATAGCCTTCCAGGTGCATGCCGAGGACGCCCAGCTTGCCGAGTTCCGGGGCGAGTTCGCGGGCGAAGTGCGCGTTCTCGAACCACTCGCCGATGTGCGGGCGCACCCGGTCGGCGAGGAACTTGGCGACGGTGGCCTGGATCTCGCGCTCCTCGTCGGAGAGGACGGAGGCGATGTCGAGCAGCTCGAGGGGGTCCTGCAGCGGCTTGCCGCTCATGGTGGGCTCCTAGTGATCAGGGTTGGGAGATCGGGTGGGTTGGTTCGGTCGTGGCGCGCCAACGCTGACGACGCTGACGACGCTTCGAACGGTCAGGTGACCGCTCCGTGTCACGCGGAGGCGTGGTCGGACGGTTCGGACAGGTCGGACGGGCCATGCAGGATCTGCGCGGTGTGCTGGCCCAGGCCGGGCGGGGGCAGGCGGTACTGCGCGGGTGTCCCGCTCAGCGTGATGGGGTGCGCGACCTGGCGGGACGGCCTGCCGCCTTCTCCGTCGGCCGCCGCGGGGATGTCGACGATCCCGGGAAGGCCGAGCTTCTGGGCGAAGGCGAACGCCTCGTCGAGGGTGTTGACCGGTCCCGCGGGCACCCCGGCGGCCAGCAGGACGGCCGCCCAGTGGTCGGCACCTGCGGCGCTCAGCCGCTCGGTCAGGATGTCCCACAGCTCGGCGCGGTGGGCGACCCGGTCGGAGTTGGTGCGGAAGCGGTCGTCGAGAGCGAGGCCGGGATCCCCGACGACCTCGGCGAGCGCCGCGAACTGCCGGTCGTTGCCGACCGCGAGGGCGAGCGGACGGTCGGCGGTCGGGAGGGTCTCGTACGGGGCAATGCTCGGGTGCGCGTTGCCCATGCGTCCCGGGACGACACCGGCGACGGCGAATGCCGACGCCTGGTTGACCATGGCCGACAGCAGCGAGCCGAGCAGGTTCACCTCCACGAGCTGTCCCTCGCCGGTGGCGTCCCGGTGCCGGAGGGCCGCCAGGATGCCGAGCGAGGCGTGCAGTCCGGTGATCACATCGACCAGGGCCACGCCTGCCTTCACCGGCTCCCCGTGCACGTCCCCGGTGACGCTCATCAGGCCGCCGACGGCCTGCACGAGCAGGTCGTATCCGGGGATCGCGGCGCCCGCGCCGCTGCCGAAACCACTGATCGAGCAGTAGATCAGCTCCGGGTGCCGGGCACGGAGCTCCTCGTGGCCGAGCCCCAGCCGCTCCATCGTGCCGGGACGGAAGTTCTCCACGAGTACGTCGGACTCGGCGATCAGGGCGCGGGCCTGTTCGAGCCCCGCCTCGGTCGTCAGATCCAGGACGACGGACCTCTTGTTCCGGTTGACGCTCAGGAAATAGGTCGATGTGCCGTCGTGGTCCGCCGGCGGGTGCCAGGCCCGGGTGTCGTCCCCTGTCTCCGGCCGCTCCACCTTCACCACGTCCGCGCCGAGGTCGGCGAGCAGCATGGTGGCATAGGGCCCCGCGAGAACCCGGGAGAAGTCGGCGATGCGCAGACCGTCCAGCGCACCCCGCCTTCCTCCGTCGACTGCGCCGCCCCATCCGCCCGGCGCGTTGTACTGGGTGCCCACGCGCCCTCCTCTCTGCACTCGGTTCGGTGACCGGAAACGGGCGACCGGAATCCGATATGGCTCCACCACCCTGGCCTTACCGCGGATCGCCGGTCAACGACCAGCTGACGCATCTTTGTGCGCGGAATGCGTTCCATTCGCTGAGGTCAGAGGTGGTAGCGCCACTGCCGAGGGACCAGCTGTCGCGGGCGTGACGCGTCGCCAGGCTGGATGACGGAGCATCAGAGCCGGCCGAGGCCGCGGGACGCCTCGTCGGCGGCGAACATCGCCTCCGACGGGCTCTGCGCCGGAGCCGGAGCCGGTACGTCAGCCGAACCGGGAGCCGTTCTCGTCGCCTGCTGCAGCTGCTCCGTGGCGAAGTACGGGCCCCCGCCCGTTACATGATCTGGTCGCGCTGCAGCCAGACCGTGGTGTCCGGGGGCAGCAGCCCGTCGTCGTCCAGCGGGCCTGAGGTGAGGAGAAGGCCGCAGTCCTCGGGGAGAGGGACTGGCTCGTCGGAGAGGTTGACGGCGCACAGCAGGTCCTGGCCGCGTGCGAAGAGGAGGGTGCCTTCTGGGCTGTCCAGCCAGCGGAAATCCTCGCCGTTCAGGCCCGGGGTGGTCCGCCGCAGGCGCAGCGCGGAGCGGTAGAGCCGGAGCATGGAGGCGGGGTCGGCCTCGTTGGCTTCGGCGGTGTAGGACCTCCAGTCCGCGGGCTGGGGGAGCCAGGGTACGGATCCGGGCGGGCCGAAGCCGAAGGGCGGGGTGTCGCCGGTCCAGGGGAGGGGGACGCGGCAGCCGTCGCGGCCTCGGACGGTGTGGCCGGAGCGTTCCCAGGCAGGATCCTGGAGGGCCTCTTCGGGGAGGTCCTCGACTTCGTACAGGCCCAGTTCCTCGCCCTGGTAGATGTAGGCGCCTCCGGGCAGGGCCAGCATCAGCAGGGCGGCTGCGCGGGCGCGGCGGGTGCCGAGGGCCAGGTCGGAGGGGTGGCGCTGGTGACGCAGCGGGGTCGTCACGCCGGTGTGGGCGCGGCCGTAGCGGGTGACGTGGCGGGTCTCGTCGTGGTTGGACAGTACCCAGGTGGCGGGGGCGCCGACGGTGGCGAGGTCGGTGATGCTGCGGTCGATGACCTCCCGCAACCGGTCTGCCTCCAGGGGGCACTTGAGGAAGTCGAAGTTGAAGGCGGTGTGTAGTTCGTCGTCGCGGAGGTAGTCGGCCAGGCGGCCGGGGCGTACGTGGGCCTCGGCGACGAAGACGCGGCGGTCGGGGTAGCTGTCGGCGATGGCTCGCCAGCCGCGGAAGATGTCGTGGACGCCGTCGCGGTCCCAGTGCGGGTGGTCGTCCTGGCCCTCCGCCGTGAGGACGGAGAACTCCGGCAGCCCGAGGTCCGGGAGGGCGGGGTCCTTGTCCATGCCGTGGGCGACGTCGATACGGAAGCCGTCGACGCCGAGGTCGAACCAGAAGCGCAGGATCGAATCGAACTCGGCGCGCACCTCGGGGTTCTCCCAGTTGAGGTCGGGCTGTTCGGGGGCGAAGAGGTGCAGATACCACTGGCCGTCGGCGGTACGCGTCCAGGCCGGCCCGCCGAAGGCGGCGTGCCAGTCGTTGGGCGGCAGGGAGCCGTCGTCGCCCCTGCCGTCGCGGAAGAGGTACCGGTCACGCTCCGGCGAACCGGGCGGGGCGGCGAGGGCCTCCTGGAACCAGGGGTGCTGGTCGGAGGTGTGGTTGGGGACGATGTCCAGGAGTACGCGCAGGCCGAGTCCGTGTGCCTCGGCGATCATCTGCGCGGCTTCGTCGAGGGTGCCGTAGGCGGGGTGGATGTCGCGGTAGTCGGAGACGTCGTAGCCGCCGTCGGCCAGCGGCGATGGGTACCAGGGGTTGATCCAGATCGCGTCGACACCGAGGCGGGCCAGGTAGGGCAGGCGGGAGCGCAGGCCGGCGATGTCGCCGGTTCCGTCGCCGTCGGCGTCGGCGAAGCTGCGGATGTAGACCTGGTAGATGACGGCGTTGCGCCACCAGGAATCGTTCGGCTTGCTCACGTGGCTGGGTTCCTGCCTGTTCGTTGGGCGTGGGGCGACGAAGGGGTTCTGCGGTACGGCGTCGTGCGTGGCCACCCGGCGACGAGCCCGGGCGACGGCCTCTTGGCCAGCGCTTTCCGTTCGGCGCCGGGGGCGGGAGCCACGGCCCGTCTCAGCCCTTGACGGCTCCGCTGGTCAGGCCGCGGACGAAGTACCGCTGCAGGGTCAGGAAGACCAGGATCGGGACGAGCATGGAGAACAGGCCGCCTGCCGTCACGAGCTCCCAGCCCGTGCCCTGCTGGCCGAACAGGTTGTTGGTCGCGATGGTGATCGGCTGCTTGTCGCCGGGGCCCACGAAGACCAGGGCGACGAGCAGGTCGTTCCAGACCCAGAGGAACTGGAAGATCGCGAAGGACGCCAGTGCGGGAGCCGACATCGGCAGGATCAGCCGGTAGAAGGTCTGGAAGTGGCTGGCGCCGTCGATCTTGGCGGACTCGACGACGTCCTTGGGCAGGGTCGCCATGTAGTTGCGCAGGATGTAGACGGCGAGCGACATGCCGAAGCCGATGTGGGCGAGCCAGGCGGCCGGAAAGGTGCCGTTCAGGTTCACGTCGGAGTAGAGCTTGATGATGGGGACGAACGCGACGTAGTTCGGTACGACGAGCAGGCTCACGATGACGATGAAGAGGGCGTCACGTCCCTTGAACCTCATGAAGGTGAAGGCGTACGCGGCGAACGCGGCGATGAGGAGCGGCACGAAGACCGCCGGGAGCGTGATGGCCACGCTGTTGAAGAAGGCCGAGCCGAGGTCCGCCTGCTCGATGGCCTTCGAGTAGTTGCCGGTGGTCAGGTCTGCCAGTCCGCCGGGGTGGGCCAGCAGGGACCACCAGCCGCTGGAGTTCGCGGCGTCCACGGTCCGGAAGGACGTGATGACCACCCCGAGGGTGGGCACGATCCACAGGGCGCAGACGAACAGCACGCTCAGCTTGACCGGGAGCGGGCTGCGCCTGCCGCTCCTGCCGGGCGACGCCTGGGCGCCTCGCCGGGCCGGGCGGAAGCGGCGCGATGCCGCCGGGGTGATCGTTCCGGTCGTCTGGGTGGTCATGCCGGCTCCTCCGCCCTGAAGTGGCGAATCTGGTAGATCATGATCGGCACGATGGCGATGAGCAGCATGACGACGATCGCCGACGCGTAGCCGTAGTTGTAGTTCGTGTAGAGCTGGTTGAAGAACTCCAGGCCGACGACGTTGGTGTTGAAGGCCCCGTTGGTCGTCACGTAGATCACGTCGAAGACCTTCATGACGGTGATGAGGACGGTGACGAAGACCGTGATGACCGTCCCGCGGATCTGCGGGAGGATGACGCGCCAGAAGATCCGCATCTCGCCCGCCCCGTCCAGCCGGGCCGCTTCGAGGGTCTCCGCGGGCACCCCCTTGATGGCCGCGGACAGCAGCACCATGGCGAAGCCCGCCTGTCCCCACAGCAGCATGACCATGAGCAGCAGGCTGTTGCTGTGCAGGGTGCTCTGCTGGAGCCAGGGAACCGGGTCGTGGCCGAAGGCGGTGACGATGCCGTTGAGCAGGCCGGTCTGCGGCTGGCCTGCGGGCTGGGCGGCGTACATGAAGCGCCATACCGTGGCCGAGCCCACGGCGCTGATGGCCATGGGCATGAAGATGATAGTCTTGGCCGCCTTCTCCGCCCTGAAGGACAGGCGGTCGGCCAGCGTGGCGACGAACAAACCCACGACGATGCAGGCTGCGGGGACGATGGCGATCCACAGCAGTGTGTTGAGCAGGGTCTGCCGGAAGGCCGGTGTCTGAAGCAGCTTGACGAAGTTCTCCACGCCGACGAAGCGCGAACCGTCGCTGTTCTTGAAGCTGTTGATGACGGTGATGATCGTCGGGTACACCAGGTAGACCCCGATCGCCGCGACCGCCGGCGCGACGTAGAAATAGGGCTTGATCCGGTTCTCCCAGGGGCCCGGCAGGGCCTCGGCGAGCTTGTTGAGTACCCAGTAGACGACCAGGGCGGCGGCGACGCCCGCCAGCACGGTGAGCACCGTCGAGAGTACTTGGCTGACCACGGCGGTTCCTTTCCTCGAACGTGAGTCGTTGTCGGGTCGGTTCGGCGGCCGCGGAGGGCGGGCAGGACTGTGGCCGCCCGCCCTCCGCGGCGCTACCGCGTGGTGGTCAGCTCACGGGCCAGCTGGCGTCGATGTTCTTCAGGGCGGCGTCCAGCGACTCCTGGCCGGAGATCCAGGCCGTCATTTCCTTCCAGAAGCTGCCGGTACCGACGGCGGTCGGCATCGCGTCGGAGCCGTCGAAGGCGAAGCCGGTGGAGTCGTAGGCGACCTTGGCTATCGACTGGGTGGTCTTCAGCGGGTAGTTGCTGAGCGGGAAGTCCTTGTGCGGCGAGATGAAGGAGGAGCCGTTCTTCGCCGCGGTGGTGCCGACGTCGGTGGCCGCGAGCAGCTTCATGACCTTCCGGGCGGCCGGGCTGTCCTGGTAGATGGAGGCGGTGTCGCCGCCGCCCTCGACGGGGTTGTCGCCGCCCGCCGTGACCGGGGGCAGGCCGAAGACGCCGACCTCGGAGTCCAGGTTCTTCTGCACGGCCTTGGGGAAGAAGCCGGTGATGAAGCTGCCCTGCTGGTACATGTAGCAGCCGGGCTTGCTCTGGAACATGGGGTTGCCGGCGGTGCCGAAGTTGTTGCTGGCGATCGACTTGCGGCCGCCGAGCACGTTGCCGTCGGTGAAGGCGATCTTCTCGAACTGGGCGGCGGCCTGGCGGACCAGCGGCGAGTCGAACTTGATCTTGTGCGAGATCCATTCGTTGTACTTGTCGACGCCGCCGTACTTCAGGACCAGGTTCTCGAACCAGTCGGTGGCGGGCCATCCGGTCGCCGTCGCGGCCTCGATGCCCAGACACCAGGGCGTCTTCCCGTCGGCCTTGATCTTCTCGGTGAGGGCGTTGAGCTCGTCGAGGGTCTTCGGGGCGGTGTAACCGGCGGCCTCGAACGCCTTCTTCGGGTAGAAGACCAGGCCCTTGACGTTCATGCTGACCATCAGGCCGTACGTCTTGCCGTTGACCTTGGCGACGTCCAACGTGCCCGGCGTCATGCTCTTCTGCAGTGCCGGGATGTCGAGGACGTCGTCCAGCGGGGTGACCTTGCCCTTGGTCGCGAAGTCCTTGATGATGCCCGGCTGCGGCAGGAGCGCGATGTCGGGTGCGTCGTTGGCCTGCACCTTCTGCACGATGATCTGGTTGATGTTGTCGACCTTGCGCCACTGGACGGTTATGCCCTGTGCCTTGGCCTCGGGATTCACCTTCGCCTTGAGGCCGTCGATGATCGGCTGGTCCATGCTCGACCAGATCGTGATGGTCTTCTTGTCGCTCGCGCTACTGTCGGAGCCGGACGAGCAACCAGTGGCGAGCAGCGTGAGTGCGCTGAACGCACTCACGGCGAGAACCAGCTTCCGTGTGGGCATGTGTTCCTCCTTGAGCGGTGAGCTGGCGGCACGGGAGCCGACGTCTCGCACCTGAGGCGAACCCGTCTGCCGGCGGCGGGGCCTTGAGGCCAGGGCACCGCAGCGGGTTACTAATACGAATTAGTGGCGAAAAGCTAGCGGTCCCCCATTTCTCGCGTCAAGGAGTTGTTACAGGGGAGTTATCCGTGGATGTACGCGCAGGATGTGCTCGCGCTTCTGCGGGACCGGCCCGACTCAGCCCCGGGCGGACCGGGCCGACCGGGCCGACCGGGCCGGGGCCGCCGTGGAGTCACGCATCACGAGCGGGCAGTGCACCAGGGTGCGCCCGGTCTGCACGGCGGGCCCGCCTGCGGCCAGTTGCTCGGCGGCCAGGCGGCCCATGGCGTCGTACGGCAGCCGTACGGTGCTCAGCGCCGGGTGGATCTCGGCCGCGAGCTGGAACTGGTCGTCGTACCCCATGACCGACACGTCTTCGGGTACGCGGACCCCCGCCTCAAGGAGCGCCAGGATCGCGCCGACGGCCATCCGGTCGTTGCCGCACATGATCGCGGTCGGCAGGGAGCCGCGTCGCAGCAGCTTCCGTGCCAGCGCGTAACCGGAGTCGGCGTGGTAGTTGCCGGGGAGCACGGTGTGACCCCGCGGATCGAGCCCCGCGCCGCGCAGCGCCTGACGGAAGCCGCGCAGCCGGGCTTTGGTGGCCCAGCTGCTGACGGTGCCGGTGAGGTAGGCGATGTCCCGGTGCCCGAGGTCGAGCAGCGCCTGGGTCGCCTCACGGCCGCCGCGTACCTCGTCGGGCAGGATCGACGGGGTGGAGTCGTCCGGGGCGAAGCAGTTCAGGAGGATCGTCGGGACCCGCCCGGCGCCTTCCGGGAGCACCACCGACTTGGTGCCGGACGCGGCGAAGATCAGTGCGTCGACCTGCCGGTCGAGCAGATCGCCGACGAGTTGTGCCGCCTGGCGCTTCGAGGCGCCGGTGTTGACCAGGAGCAGCAGGTTGCCGTGGCGTACGGACACCTCATGTGCCCCCTTGATCGCGGAGGCCGCGAACACGCCGAAGTCCACGTCGTGGCTGACGAAGCCGATGGTCGCGCTGCGCCCCTGACGCAGGCCCTGCGCGGCCCGGTTCGGGCGGTAGTCGAGTTCGGCGACCGCCTGCAGGACCCGCTGCCGGGTCTCGTCGCTGATCGTCTGCCCGGCCGTCCGGTTGAGCACGAAGGAAACGGTCGTCGGCGACACCCCCGCCAGTCGCGCGACATCGCCCTGACTGGGCCTCTTCGCCCTCGGCCGGTGATCTTCATGGGTAGACACGCCGCAAGAGTACGAGACGTCACCTCTCCGTACCGGCCGTACGGTCGGTACGGAGTGCAGTCCGAGGGGACTGGTGATGGGCTGGTGGTGAGGGGCTGACGGAGGAGGTGCGCCATATGACCGGCAACACCGGCCACGATCCGCCCGGGACACCGGCCCTCGACGACATGCCGACGGTGCGGTCCCTGGACGAACTGTGCGATCTGGTGAGCTCCCGGCATGTGTACGTCCGGTGGTCCACCGGTCCGGCGCACGACCTCCAGCGGGAGAACAGCATCGACGAGCTGACCGGGGTCCCCATGCCGGGGCTGTCCGCGAACTGCCTGGTCGCGGAGGACTGGTGGAACGGCCGGCCGCTGCGCCTGTGGGTGGCCAGGCGCCTGTACGACTACTCCCATCTGCGCCGGGACAAGGAGGGCGAGGTCCGGCCGTGGGTGCTGACCGGCGACGAGGTGGCCCGCGGCCCCGACAACGAGCCGCTCGTCCGCAACGCCCGGCCGGTGGGCTGGATCGCCCTGCACGTGATCGACGAGGCGGAGGACGAGGTGGCGAAGGCAGCGGGGCATGACGGGCAGTGGGGGCCCATGCGGCGGTGAGCGCTCCGCTAGGCATGGTGATGAAACCGCGGGCCCGGTGGGGGCTGGTCGCGCAGTTCCCCGCGCCCCTTCCGGGGCGCGTAGCCCGGCGCCAGGCCCGGCGCCAGGCCCGGGGCCTGGCGCCGAGGCTACCGCCAGCCCAAGGCGGGGCTTGAAGTCCGCCGCCGTGGACTACAGCGACAGCGACACCACCATGCCGATCAGGCCGATGGCGATCAGCACGGCGACGGCGATGATCAGTACCGCCGGAGCGGCGCCCCAAGCCTTGCGCAGCCCGACCGGTTCCGGGTAGGCGATGCCGTGGATGCTCTCCTCGCCGGGTGGGGTCTCCTCGGGCGGCACACCTCCGCCGCCCCGCTGTCCGGGCGTGAGGTGCGGTTCGTGGTTCGACGTCGTCATCTCCGGTGCTCCTTTCACACCGTGTTCCACACCATGCGGCGCCTCGCGGGGCGTCACAGTTCGCGGAGTGCGGGCAGCAGTTCCTTCTGCGCCCAGTCCAGATACGGCAGCTGGGACGCGCCGCCGATCTGCACCAGGGCGACATCGGTGAAGCCCGCATCGCTGTAGGGCCGTACGGCCTCGACGAACGCGTCCACCTCGTCCCCGCACGGGATGGATTCCGCGACGTCCTCGGGCCGTACGTAGGTCGTCGCGGAGTCGAAGGACTCGGGGCCCGGAAGTTCCGCGTTCACCTTCCAGCCGCCGCCGAACCAGCGGAACTGCTGGTGGGCCCGCTCGATGGCCGCGTCGCGATCGTGGTCGTAGCAGACCGGCAGCTGGCCGATGCGCGGCTTGCCGGCGCCGCCGTAGCGGTCGAACGCGGCCAGCAGCTCGGCTTTCGGCTCGACGGCGATCACCAGGTCGGCAAGCGATCCGGCCAGTCGGCAGGACTGCTCGCCGGACACCGCGATGCCGATCTCGACAGGCTCGTCGGGAAGGTCCCAGAGCTTGGCGGACTCGACGTCGAAGTGCTCGCCGTGGTGGTTGACGTAGCCGCCGGAGAAGAGGTCCCGGATGATCCCGACAGCCTCGGCGAGCATCTCCTGCCGGACGTCGGCGGCCGGCCAGCCCCCTCCGACGACATGCTCGTTGAGGTTCTCACCGGAGCCGAGGCCGAGCCGGAATCGGCCGCCGGACAGCAGCTGCATCGTGGCGGCCTTCTGCGCGACCACGGCGGGGTGGTAGCGCATCGTCGGGCAGGTCACGTAGGTCATCAGCGGAATCCGCGAGGTCGCCTGAGCAGCCGCCCCGAGCACGCTCCAGGCGTACGGGGAGTGCCCCTGCGCGTCGAGCCACGGAAAGTAGTGGTCCGAGGTGACGGAGAAGTCAAAACCCGCCTCCTCGGCCCGTACCACGTGCTCCACGAGCTCACGGGGGCCTGCCTGCTCGGTCATCATCGTGTATCCGAAATGCACCATGTCGGGCGGGTTCCCGGCGGACGTCCCGGGAAACGGCCTGGCCGGCCCGGGCGGCCCGCCCGGGCCGGGCCATGTCCACGCCCGCCGGCCGTGTCGCGCCCGCCGAGGGCCTGCCCCGCGTCGCGCCTATGCCTCCGCGCGCCGCGCCCGGTCGGCCAGGAGTCTGCGTGCGTGGCTGAGGGCCTGCTGGGGGTCGCGGACGCCGGTGTACACGCAGACCGTGTACTGCAGGTCCTCCAGCCGACGGCGCCATTCCGGTGTCCCGGAGGCCAGCAACAGTCCGTCGGTGAGCCTGTCGTGCTCGGCGACGAGTTCACGCAGGACGTGGAAGTCGATGAGAGGCATGAGACGCCCCTTTCTCGCCGGTGCCGGTTGGGATCGGCACCCGCTCCCAAGATGGTGCAGCCTGTCACTGAAGTGCGCCAGCCGACTCCGGACCGGCGCTCCGAGGCGTGTCTGACCTGGGCTTTTGACCTGGGCTTTTACTATCTCGCGGAATGCCGTGCCGCCTGGGGCGGCATGCCCCCGGGGGTACCGGTGGATCCTGGCCTCGTACTGAAAACAAGTGCCCACGGCGACCAAAGCGCAATCTCCCGGCGCGGGCCGGCCGCACGGGGCGAGTCGTGGGTCGGCCGCACGGGCGCGAGTCCCAAGCAAGGGAGGGATCCCGAAGGAGCGGGTCCCACAGGAGCGGGTCCGGGCCCCCTACGCGGCGGGCCGCTCCCTGACGACCTCGGCGGGCGACTTGTCGGTGCGCAGGCCGAGGAAGCGCGGGTGCCGCAGCATGCCGTCGCGGGTCCACTCCGTGAACGCGATCTGCGCGACCAGCCTCGGCTCGACCCAGCGCGCGGCACGCTCGCGCACCGGATCGCCGAACGGCGAACGGGACGTGGCCAGTTCGTCGAGACGCGCGCGTACGTCGAGGAGCGTTCTGCGGTCGTAGCCGGTGCCGACCTTGCCCGCGTAGCGCAGGCGCCGCCGCTCGTCGTAGTAGCCGATCAGCAGGGCCCCGAAACCGACGCGGGTGCCTCCCGGTTCCGTGAATCCGCCGATGACGAACTCCTGGCCCTGGGAACACTTGAGCTTGAGCCAGTCCGTGGAGCGGCTCGGCACATAGGGGCCCTCGGCGCGTTTGGCGATCAGGCCCTCCCAGCCGCGGCCGCAGGCGTCGGCCAGCAGCTCGGCGCCGTCGGCGCCGTTCTGGTTGCGGTGCGGGGTGAACCGCAGTGGGGGCCGGAAGGTCAGGGCCCGCCGGAGCAGGGACTTCCGGGTGCGCAGGGGCAGGCGCCGGGTGTCGGTGCCGTCGAGCCGCAGCAGGTCGAAGACGAAGTAGGTCACGGTGACCTGGGTGGCCTCGATCTGGCGGCGGTTGGTGAGCTGCATCCGCTTCTGGAGGCGCGCGAAGTCCGTGCGGCCGTGGGAGAACGCCACGACTTCGCCGTCGACGGTGAAGTCCGTGCACTCCTGCGCGGCGAGCGCGTCGGCGATCTCGGGGTACGTGGCGTTGAGCCGCCTGCCGGTCCGGGAGAGGAGGGTGACGCGACCCTCCTCGCGTACGGCCAGCAGGCGCACGCCGTCCAGTTTCCGCTCGAAGATCCAGCCGCCGCCCGGAAAGTGCCTCCGGTCGCTGAGCGTGGCCAGCATGGGGCGGGCGGCCAGTTCGGCACCGGGACCTGCCTCGGCCAGCCGTCGGCGCTGGTCGGCGGGCACCGTGTCCAGGAGGCTGGTCGTGGTCGTCATGTGCGGCGGCTTCGGCGGGGGTTGGCTGTGCTGCGGGCGCGGGTCCCTACGGTGCCGCGGCTGCGGGTGCGTACGGTGCCGGGCTCGTCGGCCTCCTGCGGCGTTTGGGCCCCACTGGACCCCTCAGGCTCGTCCGACTCTGCGACCTGGCGCAGCGTACGACCGGTGAGCACCGAGCGGGCGCGGCGCGGCGCCGATGGCCCGTGGTCTCCGTGGTGGGCGCGCTCGTCGTCGGTCTTCACCAGCAGCCACGCCTCGTCCTCCGGGTCGCCCTCGCCGCCGCGGAAGCGGGTGAGCGCGTATCCGCCGTGCAGCTTCTCGCCGTTCAGTGTGAAGCGGACGTGGCCGCGCCGCAGGGCCTCGTCGAACGGGACGGGCCTCCCGCGGCGGTCGCGGTTGACCGGCCGGTACGTGCCCCGGTCCCACACGATGACCGTGCCGCCGCCGTACTCGCCCTGCGCGATCACGCCCTCGAAGTCGAGGTACTCCAGCGGATGATCCTCGGTCGGGACGGCGAGCCGTTTGTCCTGCGGGTCGTTGGAGGGTCCTTTCGGCACGGACCACGACTTGAGGACACCGTCCACCTCGAGCCGGAAGTCGAAGTGCATGCGTCTGGCGTCGTGGATCTGCGCCACGAAGCGGGGCTCGTCAGCGGGCGCCTCACCGGATGGGCCATCGTGTCCGCGCGGCTCCTTGGTCCGGTCGAAGCGGCGCTTGGCGCGGTAGGTCTTCAGTGCGTCGTGCGCGTCGTTGTCGCCCACGCCTGCTCCTTTCGGACGCCCGCGCTATGCGTACGGCTGTCCGTACGTGTGGTCAGTCGGGCGGTTCGGGGATCGGTTCCTCGTTCGGTCCTGTGTGCGGGCCGGGGCCCGGATCGGGCTGCGGGTGCTCCTCCGGGGGCTCGCGCTCAGGAAGTTCCGGGCCGGGCGGTTCCGGGTCGTGCGGGACCGGTTCCGGCTGCGTGGGAACGGGGCCGGGACCCTCGCGGCGGGGACGTCCCATGACTGGTGCTCCTTCCTGCCCTCCTCCGGCGTGTCAGTCGAGCCGGCGTGGCAGTCGAGTGCGGCGTTTCGGCTGGTCAGGCGCCGAACTCCTGTATGAACGTCGTGCAGAACGCCTTGAGATCGTCCGGCTTGCGGCTGGTGATCAGCTTGGCGGGCCCGGCGTCGCAGACGTTGACCTCTTCGTCGACCCAGGTGGCACCGGCGTTGCGGATGTCGGTCCGCAGACTGGGCCACGACGTCACCGTCCTGCCGCGCAGGACGTCCGCCTCCACCAGGGTCCAGGGCGCGTGGCAGATCGCCGCGACGGGCTTGCCCGCCTCCACGAAGCCCTTCACGAACGCCACGGCCTTCGGGTCCATCCGCAGGAAGTCGGGGTTGGCGACGCCGCCCGGCAGTACGAGTCCATCGAAGTCCTCCACGTCGCTGTCGGCGACCGTCTGGTCCACCGGGAACGTGTCGCCCTTGTCCAGGTGGTGGAAGGCCTGGATCTTTCCGGACCTGGTCGATATCAGCTTCGGGGTGCCACCGGCGTCGATGACGGCCTGCCACGGCTCCGTCAGCTCGATCTGCTCGACCCCCTCCGGGGCCATGAGAAATGCGACCTTCACGGTCATCCCACCTTCGCGTGCCTCTCGCGTGTCCCTCACTTGTCTGTTGCGCACCGGTAGGGACCTGTACGTCCGGGTGCACGGACCGGTTTCCCCTGGGCAGGCCTTTCACACGGGTCGCCCGGGCGTTTGCGGGCGGGGCGCGGGGGCAGCCGCCCACTGACCGCACCACGTCGAAGGACCCGTCATGAACGGCCAGTCAGAATCCGCACGCGTCCGCGCAGAGCATCTGCGTGACAAGGCCGAGCAGCTGCTGCAGCGGGCGCAGCGCTCGACCGACCCCGCGGAGGCCGAGCGCCTGCGCCACGAGGCGAAGAAGCTGCAGGACCAGACCGAACCCACCCTGCGGCACGAGCCGGGGCCGGAAGTGGGTGACCTCCGCGAGGAGTACCCGGAGTAGGTCCGGAACAGGTTCCGGGGAGTCGCGAGTGAAGAGGAGGAAGCCGGGCGGCGCGGGGGCGCGTCGGGGGCAGGCGGCGCGGGCCGTGCGGCTTGGTCCGGGGGCCCGCCCGCACCGTCCGTGGCCTTACGCGAACGCGTCCGGTGGCCGTGGTGGTCCGGGACGGGGCCTGGGCTCGGGACCCGGATCGGGCCTCGGGTCGGGCCGAGGGCCCGGACCCGGCCTCGGGCCCGGCTCGTCGGGCCGGGGCCCCGGCCGCGGGACGGGCGAGATGTCGGGATCCGGCGAGACTGGGCCGGTCATGGGGTGCTGCCTCCCTCCGCACCGAGGTGCGCCTGGAGTACGCGGCGGTGGCCCCGGCACGTAACGGGCCAGCCACGCCTGCTCCGGGCCACCTGGGCAGGGGCCGCGTGCTGCACAGGCCGCGTGCTGCCGGCTGCGTGCGGCCAGTGTGCCGGTGTGCTGGACCGCGGGCGTACCGGGCTGCTGCGGCCCCTTCGTCCCTGCCGCTGCCCCGGCAGGCGCCGCTCAATCATCGGGCGCGTACCGCGCGTCGCCGGGAACTGCTGTGCGAACGGGGTCCGAGTAGAATCCGAGGCGTCCGGCTGTGGCGACCGAGGTGCCCATGGACCTCCTGAAGAGCCGGAGACGTCATGAACCGCCCCGTCCGCGAGCAGGGGCCGTCCCGAGGGCCTGATGCGGGACGGGACGATCTCGCCGCGGCCGTCACCGCCCTCACCGCCGAGGTGGCCGCCCTCCGTACCGAGCTGGCCCGCCGTCATCTGCTCGACCTGGCGGCCGGCGTCCTCATGGCGCAGCTGTCGCTGTCCCCGTCGGACGCCACCGACCATCTGGCGCGGCTCGCCGGGTCGGCTGGTCTGAGCCTGGAGGATCTGGCGGCCGACGTCGTCAACGCGGCAGCGGGCACGGTCGTCGCCGGGAAGCTGTCCGCCGCACCTGCCGGTGCTGCGGACGGCCACAGGGGCGAGCCGACGGACGGCGGTGCGGCGCGCGACCGCGCGGACATGCCGTCCGCCGGCGCGGCACAGACCGCTCGCCCACCGGGTCCGGCCGAAGGCGGTCCGAAAGCACCAAGCACACCACCAGCCACCAGCGGCCCACGTCCCACAGACAGCGCCCGCGACACCGCCGTCGCCTCGGCCAGTCGAGGTCCGGGCCCCGACCACGTGCGCCGGGCGCGGCAGGCGGTTGCCGTGGCGGAGACGCAGGGCCGCATCGGCGCCGTGGCCGACTCCCTGCTCGAGGGTGGGTTGCGGCCGCTGGGCGTGCAGGCCGTGTGGCTGTGGCGCCGTACCGCGAGCAACTGCCTGCAGCTGGTGGGGCATGCAGGGGTCAGCCCGCTGGAGGCCTCGCACTGGCGGTGGCTCACGCCGGAGGCGGCGGGGCCGCTGCACCGGGCGCTGACCGCGGCCGCACCCGCCTGGCTGCCCGCCGGGCCACCGGACGGCGAGCGCCTTCCGGGGCCCCACCGGAACGCGGCCCGGGCCGTCGTACCGCTGCGGCGCGCCGGACTGATCGCCGGCCTGGCGCTGGCGGTCTGGCCAGGGCCCGCCGAGCTGGACGAGACGGTGCGCCGGGCGCTGCCGGGCCTGCTGGAGCCCGCGTCGCGGCTGCTCGATCTGGCCGGCCCCGACCCCGACGACCCGCCGGGGCTTGCCGGACTCCTCGATCTGCTGGCCCATCCGGCGATGGTGCTGCGTACCCGGCCCGCTACCCGGCCCGCCCCGTCGGAACTGGTCGTCGAGCATCTCAACGAGGCGGCGCTGTGCAGCACCGACATGGTGCCGGACCCGGCCGGGCGCCCGTTGGCCCAGGTCTTCCCGTCCGTCCACGCCGAACTGGTGCGGCTGGTCGCGGACGCGCGCGAGCACGCGGCCCCGCAGCGCGCGGTCCAGCTGCCGCCCGGGCACCGGCCCGGCCGTCCGGCACCCCTGCTCGACGTACGGGTCCTGCCGCTGTCCGCCGAGCGCTCGCTCGTGCTCTGGCATGTCAGCACGGACCCGGGTCCGGCGGTCGTACGGGTCGCGCGGCGGCTGGAGAACGTCGCGACGTTCGAGGACGACCTCACCACCGATGAGTCCCGGTGGAGCGACCAGGCGTACACGATCTTCGGGGTGCCGCGGGACGGTCCCCCGCTTCCGCTGCGGCAGCTGGGCGGACGGCTGCATCCCGCGGACGCCGTCCATCTCGAGGAGTTGCTGACAGCGCTGACCAGGCGTCTGGAGGGGGCGCACACCGTCGTACGGGTGCTCCGTGACGACGGCGCGCTCAGGCATGTGCGGATCGCCGCCGAACCCCTCCTGACGTGCGGTGTCCTCACCGGCATCACCGGCATCTACCAGGACGTCTCCGCGCAGCACCACACCGAGGTCGCGCTGAACGCCACCTTCGACCAGCTGACGACCGTGCAGGCGCAGGCCGCGATCCGCCGCCGGCTGGTGGTGGAGCTGCAGCAGGCCATCGTGCCGGAGGTCCCGACCTTCGAGAAGCTGCCGGGCCTGCAGGTCGCCGCGCGGTACCGGCCGGCGGCGGAGGAGTACCAGGTGGGCGGTGACTGGTACGACGTGATGCCGTTGGCGGGCGGCGGGGTCCTGATGGCGGTCGGGGACATCGCGGGGCACGGCATCGACGCCGCCACCGGCATGGTCGCGCTGCGCAACGCACTGCGCGGACTGGCCGTGACCGGCCACTCCCCCGGCCGGCTGATGGCGTGGCTGAACCAGGTGACGCTGCACGCCGACGGTCAGCCCACCGCCACGGCGGTGTGCGCGCTGTACGACCCGGACACGCGGTCGCTGCGCTGGGCGAGCGCGGGCCATCTGCCGCTGCTCCTGCTGCGCGAGGGGCATGCGGACCTGCTGGATCCGCCGCGGAACATCCTGCTGGGCGCCGTGCCCGGCGCCGAATACGCGGAGACGGTGACGCGATTGCTCCCCGAGGACACTCTGGTGCTCTACACGGACGGGTTCATCGAGTCGCACCACATGGGGCTGGACCAGAGCCTGGCACTGCTGCGCCGGGAGGCGGAGCGGCTGGGTCCGGGCGAGGTCGACGAGCAGGCCGACCGTCTGCTCGGCGCCGTGACCGGCGACACGGACGACGACACCAGCCTTGTGGTGGTCCGGGTGCTGTGACGGCGTCGGGACCTCGCACCGGCTCATCGGACTCCGGTCCGGGTGGGGGCTGTGACAGCGCCCGGCTCTCTCACCGCCTCAGCCGGCTCAGCCGGCTCCGGATCCTCGCCAGCAGGTCCCCCGCGTCCACCGGTTTCGTCACATGGTCGTCGGCGCCCGCGGCCAGCGTCTTGGCCCGGTCGCCTGGCATGGCCTTGGCCGTGACCGCGATGATCGGCACGTCGGCGAACCCGGGCATCTGCCGGATCGCGGCGGTGGCCGAGTAGCCGTCCATGCCGGGCATCATCACGTCCATGATGATCAGCTCGACGTCGTCGTGCTCGGTCAGCAGCTCGATGCCGCGCCGGCCGTCCTCGGCCCGGAGCACACGCATGCCCGCGCCTTCGAGGATCTCGGTGAGCGCGAACACGTTGCGGGGATCGTCGTCCACGACGAGGACCAGGCGTCCGGCCAGCACGTCGTCGCCGGGCCGGCGGCCGTCCGCGCGCTCCCGTCCTCCTTCGGTGCCGGTGTCCGGTACGGCGACGGGGCCGCTGCTCACCGGCAGGAAGAGCGTGAAGCAGCTGCCCTCGCCGAGCGTGCTGCGCGCGGTGATCGCGCCGCCGAGGAGCTGGGCGACCTCGCGGCTGATGGACAGGCCGAGGCCGGTGCCGCCGTAGCGGCGGGCCGTAGGGCCCTCTCCCTGCTGGAACGCGCCGAAGATGATCTCCAGATGTTCGTCGGCGATGCCGATGCCGGTGTCGGTGACCCGGAACGCGATCGAGGGACGGCCGCGCAGGGCGGGCGGCAGCTCGTCGTCCGCGGCCTTGTCGACGCACAGCTCGACCCAGCCCTGCTCGGTGAACTTCAGCGCGTTGGAAAGCAGATTGCGCAGCACCTGGCGCAGCCGCGACTCGTCGGTGGTGAGCTCGTCGGGCAGGTCCGGCGCCGTGACGACCCGCAGCTCCAGGCCGCGTTCGCTCGCGACGGGCTGGAAGGCCGCGTCGACGTAGTCGAGCAGCTGGTGCAGGGGGAAGGTCGCCGGGTGGACGGCCATCTTGCCGGCCTCGACCTTCGACAGATCGAGGATGTCGTTGATCAGCTGCAGCAGGTCGGAACCCGCGGAGTGGATCACTTCGGCGTAGTCGACCTGTTTCTCGGTGAGGTTGCCCTCGGGGTTCTGGGCGAGCAACTGAGCGAGGATCAGCAGGCTGTTGAGCGGTGTGCGCAGCTCGTGGCTCATGTTGGCCAGGAACTCCGACTTGTACATCGAGGTGCGGGAGAGCTGCTGGGCGCGGGTCTCGAGTTCCTGGCGGGCGCGTTCGATCTCGAGGTTCTTGGCCTCGATGTCGCGGTTGCGCTCCGCGAGCAGCGCCGCCTTCTCCTCCAGTTCGGCGTTGGAGCGCTGGAGCTCCTCCTGCCGCACGCTGAGTTCGGCGGTGAGCAGCTGGGACTGCTCGAGGAGTTCGTCGGTACGGGCGTGCGCGATGAGCGAGCTGATGTTGACGCCGAGGGTCTCGATGAACTGGTCGAGGAAATCCCGGTGGATGGCCGTGAAGGGGTGCAGCGACGCCAGCTCCAGGGCGCCGATCACCTGGTCCTCGACGACGACGGGCTGCACGAGCAGCGCGGTGGGGTCGGCGTCGCCCACGCCGGAGGAGATGGTGGCGTAGCCGGGCGGCACGTCCTCGATCGCGATGGTGCGGCGGCTCAGCGCGGCCTGGCCGACGAGGGACTGGCCGAGGCGGAAGCTGCGCGGGGCGGTGTCGGGCGCGCCGTATGAGGCGATCATGTCGAGCCGGGTGCCTTCGGCGTCCGTACGGGCCAGGAAGACGGCGCCGTACTGGGCGGAGACCAGCGGCGGCACCTCGTCCATGATCAGCCGGGCGGCGGCGGTGACGTCGCGGGTGCCCTGGAGGAGCCCGGAGATGCGGGCGAGGTTGGTCTTGAGCCAGTCCTGCTCCTCGTTGGCGCGGGTGGTGGCGCGCAGGGACTCGACCATGGAGTTGATGTTGTCCTTGAGGTCGCCGACCTCGCCGGGTGCCTCGACCGTGATCGAGCGCGTCAGATCACCCTGGGCGACCGCGCTGGTGACCTCGGCGATGGCGCGCACCTGGCGGGTGAGGTTCCCGGCGAGCTCGTTGACGTTCTGGGTGAGCCGCCGCCAGGTGCCGGAGACGCCCTCCACCTCGGCCTGGCCGCCGAGCCTGCCCTCGCGGCCGACCTCGCGGGCGACTCGCGTCACCTCGGCGGCGAACGACGACAGCTGGTCGACCATCGTGTTGATGGTGGTCTTGAGCTCGAGGATCTCGCCGCGGGCGTCGACGTCGATCTTGCGGCTGAGATCGCCCTGGGCGACGGCGGTGGTGACCTGCGCGATGTTGCGGACCTGGTTGGTGAGGTTGTCCGCCATGGAATTGACATTGTCGGTCAGGTCCTGCCAGGTGCCCGACACGCCTCGTACGGTGGCCTGTCCGCCGAGGTTGCCCTCGGTGCCGACGTCGCGGGCGACCCGCGTGACCTCCTCCGCGAACGACGACAGCTGGTCGACCATCGTGTTGATGGTCTCCTTGAGCTCCAGGATCTCGCCGCGGGCGTCCACGCGGATCTTCTGGGTCAGGTCGCCGCGGGCGACGGCCGTGGCGACCTTGGCGATCGAGCGCACCTGCGACGTCAGGTTGTCGGCCATGGTGTTGACGCCGGTGGTGAGCTCCTGCCAGACGCCGTCGGCCCTCCGTACCCGGGCATGGCCGCCGAGCAGGCCCTGTCCGCCGACCTCGTTGGCCACGCGGGTGACCTCGGACGTGACCTGGGCCAGCTGGTCGATCATGCCGTTGTAGACGCCCGCGATCTCCCCGAGGAGCCCTTCGGCGTCGTCGGGCAGGCGCGTGGAGAAGTCGCCGTCCCGTACTGCGGTGAGCCCGGCGAGCAGTTTCCGGAGCCCCTCTTCGCTGAGCTGCACCGGCGGGCGGTCAGCGCGCCTGGTGTCTTCGAGGGTGCGGGCCGAAGGTGACTCTTTCATGGCTGACCTCGCGCTCTACTGGCGTCCGGGCCAGAGGGACCTCTCGCCGGGCGGGCGAGGGGCGGCCATGTCCCCACTGTCGCACGTGACCGTCGTACGTGGCGTGGCGCCCGGTGCGGTGCCGGACGGCGCTGCGGGACGGCGCTGCGGGACGCATCGTGCACCGGCCCGCGGGACGCCTGCCAGACGGCTGCGGGACCTATCGCGCACAGGCCCGCGGGGCGCCTCCCGGTCGGCTACGGGCGCGCCCGTCGGTCCGCTGCGGGACGCCCGTCGGTCCGCTGAAGCGCCGCCCACGACGAGCGGTGCCGCCGGTGATCCGCCAGACTGGAAATGGCACGAAATGGAACAAATGCGTTAAATCGCACCAAGCGGTAAAGTGCCGTGCGGGGAGCCCGACGGTCCGCCTCAGCGGGCAGCGCCCGCCATCCGTCGAAGGAGCGCCCATGTCCTCGCTCACTCGCCCCGTCCGTACCCGCGACACTCGCGACACCCGCGACAGAGAACCCCCGGCCGAGACCCCGCCCGCGGCGCCGTCGGCGGCGCCGTCACCGGTCGCGCGCGCCGCCCTGTCCGGCCTGCCGGAGATCCCTGACCTGAGGACCATCGGCGCGATGGACGCGCGGGCACTGTCGGCCTCGCTCTTCAAGCGGCTACGGACGCTGGAGGAGGGCACACCCGAGTACTCGTACGTGCGCAACACCCTCGTCGAGCTGAACCTCAGCCTGGTGAAGTACGCGGCGACGAGGTTCCGCAACCGGCGGGAGTCCATGGAGGACATCGTCCAGGTCGGGACGATCGGCCTGATCAAGGCCATAGACCGCTTCGACGTGCAGCGCGAGGTCGAGTTCCGGTCGTTCGCACTGCCCACGATCGTCGGCGAGATCAAGCGTTTCTTCCGGGACACCAGCTGGGCGGTCCGGGTGCCGCGCCGGCTGCAGGAGCTGAGGATCGACATCGCCAAGGCGGTCGACACCCTGGAGCAGCAGCTCGGGCGCGCCCCGACGACGGCGGAGCTGGCCGAGGGCCTGGGCATCAGCGAGGACGAGCTGGAGGAGGGCCGCCAGGCCGCGAACGTCTACGCGGCGCGCTCGCTCGACGCCCCGGTGGAGAACGACGAGCCGCGCAGCAGGACCACCCACCAGCTCGGCGAGGAGGACCCGGCGCTCGACGTCGTCGAATGTCTGGAGTCGCTGAAGCCGCTGATCGCCACGCTGCCCGAGCGCGAGCGCCTCATCCTGTCGCTGCGGTTCTGCGACGAGCTCACCCAGTCCGAGATCGGCGCCCGGCTCGGCATCTCCCAGATGCACGTCTCGCGGCTGCTGGCCCGCACGCTGGACGTCCTGCGGACGGGCCTGCTGGAGGACCCGGAACCGGACTACCCGGAGGCGGGTCCCGAGCCGGGTCCCGACGGGGATGGGCCGGGCTCGGGCGGAGACACCCGCGAGGCGGTGGTCACCCGCGCGCCCCCGGCACCCGCGACGGAGTCCGCGTCCGCGCGACACTGAGCGGCGGCGCCACCTCGATCCACACGGCCTTGCCGGCCCCCCGTCGCGTGGACCCCCACGTGCGCGCAAGCCGCTCCACCACGACGAGTCCGTTGCCGCCGGGCTGACCCGCGGGCCCCCGCGGACGCCGGCGCGGCGGGACGGGACTGGGGTCGGTGACCTCGATGCGCAGCCGTTCCGGGGTGCAGTTCAGCATCAGCTCTTGAGGGCCTCCGGCGTGCAGGCAGGCGTTGGTGACCAGCTCGGACACGAGGAGCAGGACATCGTCGACCACGGCCTGGCCGTCCTCGTCACCGGCGGGCAGCCACCGCCAGTCCAGGAGGCACTCGCGGCAGAAGTCGCGGCACCGGCCCACCACGCCCTTGGTTCCGTACAGGGCGAGCCGGCGGGTCTGCCCCTGAGTGGGGAGTCCGTCGATCATGGCGCGCTCCGTCATAGCTGCGCTCCGTCACTCCTGCCTGCGCTGGTCACACGCGGACTCCGTCATTCACCGGCCCACCGCGCTCCGTCACTCGCCGGGCTCCATCGCCCGCCGCGCTCCGTCACTCCTGCGGCCGGCCGATCAGTGCCTCGTCGAGGCTGCCGTACAACCGGAAGACAGCGTCGGCTCCGGTGATGTCGAACATGCGGGCCACCGGCGGCCGAAGAGCTGCGAGCTCCAGTCCGACGCCGGCGTCCTGCGCGGCGAGCCGCCCGCGCAGCAAGACGTTCAACCCTGTGGAGTCGCAGAACGTCAGGTCCTTGCAGTCCACCACGATGCGCGTGGCGGCCGTGCTCAGGCCCTCGGTCAGAGCGTCGCGCAGTGCGCCGGCCGAGTCGTGGTCGAGCTCACCGCCGAGAGCCAGGACCAGGGTGTCTCCCTTGACCCTGACATCGACGGTGAAGCGTGCGCCGCCGGTCACTCCACCCTCCGGCTTCCCGTCAACCCCGGCATCATGCAGCCTCTCCTCGTTTTGTCGGAGATGAGTGAAGGACCCTGTCTCACGGCTTCTGTCGCCTTCCCGTCAGGACGGACACCCGGACCAGAACGCCAGTATGAGCATGGCGGAACGCTTGGGCATGCGGCGCGGCAGGCCCATCAAGACAGCGCCGCCAGCAGTAAAGCGGGATTTTTCGGGCAACCGGAGGTGAGGAGGTGCTGACATGATCCCGCTGCTCTTGGTGCTCCTGGTGATCCTGATCCTCTTCGGGGCCGGATTCGCCTTGGACGTCCTCTGGTGGCTCGCACTGGCCCTGCTGATCGTGTGGATCATCGGATTCTTCTCGACCCGTGCGGGCCCGGGAGGCGGACGGACGCGCTGGTACCGGTGGTAGGCGGGCGGCCATGGCTATGACTGCCGCCCTTCCCGGTGTGTACGAGTCGTACTGGATGGCCTCGGCCGCGTACCCGTCCCGTCCTCCGCTCGACCAGGACACGGAGGCGGACGTGGCCGTGGTCGGGGCCGGTATCGCCGGGCTCTGCACGGCCTGGGAACTCGCCCGCAAGGGGCGGAGCGTGGTGGTCCTGGAGGCGTCCCGCGTCGCCGCGGGCGTCACCGGGCACACCACGGCGAAACTGACGGCGCTGCACACCCTGATGTACGACCGCCTGCGCCATACCCGCGGCCCGGACGCCGCTCGGCTGTACGCGCGTTCGCAGTCCGACGCGATCGAGCACGCCGTGGCGGTCGCGGACGAACTCGGCGCCGACTGCGATCTGGAACGGGTCCCCGCGTTCACGTACTGCCAGGACCCGAAGCAGCTGGACGCGATACGGGCCGAGGCGGACGCCGCCCACAAGGCCGGCCTCGAGGCGTCCTTCGTCACCGAGACGGGCCTGCCGTATCCGGTCGCGGGCGCGGTCAGGGTCGAGAACCAGGCGCAGTTCCATCCCCGTAAGTACCTGCTCGCGCTGGAGAGGGATCTCGAGGCGCACGGCGGGAGGATCTACGAAGGCACCCGCGTCCTCAGCCTCGACGAGGGCGCGCCGTGCGTGCTCGGGACCGAGTCGGGGGCCAAGGTCACCGCCTGGGACGTCGTCGTCGCCACCCACTATCCCGTCTTCGACCGGGCGTTGCTCTTCGGCCGTCTCTCGGCGCATCGCGACCTCGTCGTCGCCGGGCCGCTGGCGCCCGAGCGGGATCCCGGCGGCATGTACATCACCCAGGAGGAGAACACGCGTTCAGTACGCACCGCCCCGTATGGGGACGGGCAGCGGCTGCTGATCGTCACCGGCGAGCTCGCCCGGCCAGGGACGGGCGACACGGACCAGCGCTTCCGGAGCCTGGCCGACTGGACGCAGGAGCGTTTCCCGGGTGTGGAGATCACCCACCGCTGGGCGGCGCAGGACAGCGATCCCACGGACACCGTGGCGCTGGTCGGCCCCCTGCACCCCGGCGCCGCGCACGTGTACGTGGCGACCGGGTTCGGCGGGTGGGGCATGAGCGGCGGCATCATGGCCGGCCGGCTCCTCGCGGACCTCGTCACCGGCGAACGGCCGCCGTGGGCGGGCCTGTACGACCCGCGCCGGATGCTGAGCCTGCTGCGCGAGGCCCCGGCCTTCGTCCGGCACCAGCTGGAGACCGGCCGCCACTTCATCGGCGACCGGCTGCGGGCGGTCTCCGTCCAGTCCGTCGACGACATCGCTCCGGGCAGCGGCGCCGTGGTGCAGCACGGCGGGCGGCGCAGCGCGGTGTACCGCGACGAGGACGGGGCGCTGCACGCCGTCTCCGCGCGGTGCACGCACCTCGGCTGCATCGTCGGTTTCAACTCGGCGGAACGGTCCTGGGACTGCCCCTGCCACGGATCCCGCTTCAGTGTCGACGGCGAGGTGCTCGAAGGACCCGCGAACCGGCCGCTCGGCAAGCGCGACGTATGAGCTCGGCAAGCGCGACTGAGCTCGGCAAGCGCAACGTATGAGGAGGACGGACATGCGCATACGCACAGCGGCGTGGGGCGCCGCGGCCGCCGGAGCGGTCGCCGGCACCGCCGCCGTCCTATGCAACCGGGGCGACCACCGGGCCCGTGGCACCGGCGACGGCGGTGCCGAACACGGCCGGTGGCATGTCATCACCGTCGGCATGCCCCGCAGCGAGCTGCTGCCCGGCGGCGTGCTCCCGCCGCCCCTCGACCGCCTCGGAGACGGCGTGGAGATCCGGACCGCCGACGCACCGGGCGGGCGCGGGACCGAGATCGCGGTCCGCGGCCTGGCTCTGCCGGGAGCGGGCCAGAGTCTGCGGCGCATCCTGGGCACCTCCACGGACCAGCGCATACGCCGGACCCTGCGGCAGTTCAAGCAGCTCACCGAGACGGGAGAGGTGCTGCATATGGCGGGCCAGCCGGAGGGGCACCACAAGCCGGGCGGCCTGCTGGTGGCCGTCGGCGACCGGCGCGCCACGAAGGAGGGCTTGCTGTGAAGGCGCTCTGCTGGACCGGCGTCGGGGAACTGGCGGTGGAGACCGTGCCCGACCCGGCGCTGCTCAACGACCAGGACGCGATCGTGCGCGTCACCGCAAGCTCGGTCTGCGGGTCCGATCTGCACCTGATCAATGGTTATGTTCCGGCGATGCGCGCAGGCGACATCATCGGGCACGAGTTCGTCGGCGAGATCGTCGAGGTGGGAGCCGCGGTGCGCAGGCACAGGCCGGGCGACCGGGTCGTCGTCTGCTCCATCGTCGGCTGCGGCCGCTGCTGGCAGTGCCGGGGCGACAACTGGTCGCTCTGCGAGAACTCCAACCCCAACCCCGCGTACACCGAAACGCTGTACGGCCACCCGACCGCCGGGATCCTCGGCTACTCGCACGCCATGGGCGGCTTCGCCGGCAGCCACGCCGAGTACGTGCGCGTGCCGTTCGCCGACCACGGTGCCTTCCCGGTGCCCAACCGGCTCTCCGACGAGGAGGCGGTGTTCGCGTCGGACGCGGTGCCCACGGGCTGGATGGGCGCGGACCAGGGCGGCGTCAAGGAGGGCGACGTCGTGGCGGTGTGGGGCGCCGGCGGCGTGGGGCAGATGGCGGCGCGCGCCTCGTATCTCCTGGGTGCCGAACGCGTGGCGGTCATCGACCAGGTGCCCGAGCGGCTGAAGCTGGCGGCGAGCCACTGCGGCGCGGCGACGATCGACTACTCCCAGACCGATGTGGACGCCGCGCTGCGCGAGTTCACCGGCGGCCGCGGCCCTGACGTGTGCATCGAGGCCGTGGGGATGGAGGCCCACGGCACGGGCCCGCAGTACGCGTACGACCGCGCGAAGCAGGCGCTGCGGATGCAGACGGACCGCTCGGTCGCGCTGCGCGAGGCCATCCACGCCTGCCGCAAGGGCGGAACCGTCTCGATCCTCGGCGTCTTCGGCGGCGTGCTCGACAAGTTCCCGCTCGGTGCCGCGATGAACAAGGGCCTGACCCTGCGCATGGGCCAGCAGCACGGCCAGCGCTACATCCCGATGCTCCTCGAACGCATGGCCGCCAACGAGATCGAGACTGGCTACCTGGCCACGCACCCGATGCCGCTCACGGAGGGGCCGCGCGGCTACCAGATGTTCGAGGAGAAGACGGACGGCTGCCTGCGGGCGGTGTTCCTTCCGCAGCGGTGAACTCGACGCCGTCCGGGGCCGCTTGGCGGTGCCGGGATGAGTCGCGTTCGGTCCTGCCGTCCTGGCGGTCCCGGCCGTCGGCCCCCGCGCGCACCGGAAGCCCGATCAGCAGCCCCAGCGTGATCCACACATACGTGTTGCTGCCGAGGAAGCCGTCGATGCCGGACGCGTCGTCGTACCAGAGCCACACCACGCTGCTGCACAGCACGACGTACACCGTGCCCGCCGTGGCGAGGAGCCGTCGGCGGGCGCGGGTGCCGGGCGCGTGCCGCAGTGCCGCGTCGGCGAGGACCGCGAGGGACGGCAGCAGCCAGACCAGGTGGTGCACCCAGGTGATGGGGCTGATCAGGCAGGCGGCGAGGCCGGTGAGGGCGAAGGCGGCCATGGTGTCGCCGGCGGCGGCCGCGCGGGACGCACGCCGGGCCCAGACGCACAGGACCCCGACCGCGGCCAACGCCCAGACGACGCGCTCCGGTTCGGCGGGCTCGGCGAGCCGGGCGAGGACGCCCTGCAGCGACTGGTTGGACACATAGGCGAGCTGCCCGATGCGGTCGGTGTCGCGTACCGCCTCGGTCCAGTAGAAACGGGAGGCGTCGGGCGCGGCCCAGGCGGCGAGCGCCGTCGCACCGGCGGCGACGGTCGTGGCGACGGCGGCAGCGCGGGGCCGCCGCGCAAGCACCAGCAGGCCGATGAAGAGTGCGGGCGTGAGCTTGACGGCCGCCGCGAGACCGATGCCGACGCCCGCCCACCGGGCCCATCGGGTGCGTCCGCTCGTCAGCAGCCAGGCGTCGCCCAGCACGAGGGCCAGCAGCAGCAGATTGACCTGCCCGAAGCTGAACGTGTCCCGCACCGGCTCGAAGAGGGCCAGCAGACACGCCAGCACCGCGAACCCGAACCACCCGTGCCCGCCGTGCCGCCGCAGGACGGGCCCCGCCAGCACGTACAGCACGGCCAGGGCCGCAGCGATGTTCAGCAGCAGTCCGACGGCGATGGCGGCATGCAGGCCGAGCAGCGCCATGGGCAGCATGGTGACCGCCGCGAACGGCGGATAGGTGAAGCCGTACGTGCTGCCCGGGAGCCGGTAGTCGTAGATGCCGCCGCCGTGGTGGACCCAGTCGCTGACCGTGCCGTAGTAGACGCGCAGATCGAACCAGTCGCGGTGCAGGGGCACGGTGGCGAGGAAGACGCCGACGGCGGTGGCGAGTACCAGAACCAGCAGGCGGCGGCCGCTCTCCGTGCGCGGCGCACGCAGGCTGAGAGCGCCCCGTATGCGTGCCGGCCCGGTGGTGTCCTGTCCGCGCGTGCTCATACGGACGGTTCCGGCTCGCGGCGCCCGGGCAGTCCCGTCGGCTGCCCCGTGGACTGGTGCCGGCGCCCGGCCTGGTGGACCTGCCAGAGGACGACCACCGCGAGCGCGCCCCCGGACACGGCGAGCGCCAGCTGCTGGGTGTCGATGGGGCCGCCGCTCGGCAGGGCCGCCAGAGCCAGGACTCCGCTGAGGGCGGCCACCCTGCGCCGTACGGAACTGCTGGGCGCCGCCGCGGCGATGAGGAACAGACCCCACAGGACGTACCAGGGGCGGATCGCGGGACCGAGGACGGCGATGGCGGCCAGGCTGAGCCCGACGGCGTAGACCGGGGCGGGCCGTGGGCGGCGCAGCCATATGACGAGCAGGGCGATCAGCGTCGCGACCATGCCGATCCCGTGCCAGGCCGGCGCGGCGAAGCGGGCGAGGTCGCTGCCGGCGTGGTGCAGGAGATCACCGGTGACGCGGCCCAGGACGCTGGTCAGCGCCCAGTTCTGCGGCGAGACGGGGGTTTTCAGAGCCCCGATCCAGCCGTATCCCGTACCGGCGACGGCTGTTGCGGCGACCGTGGTCGCGAGTGCGGCCGCCGCGGTCGTCAGCGCGGCCCGCAGCACCCGTCTCCGTTCGGTGCGGCCGCGCACCCGCAGGGCGACGACGGCCAGCAGGCCGAGCGCCGCGGGTGCCTTGACCAGGGCGGCGAGCGTCACGAGTACGGCGCCCAGGATGAACCACCGCCCGCTGGCGGCGACGAGCCCGACACCCAGCAGCCCCAGCATGACCGCGTCGTTGTGCGCCCCGGCCACCAGATGCAGCAGCACCAGCGGGTTGAGCGCGCCGAGCCAGAGCGCGGCGGCCGGGTCGGTGCCGCAGTGCCGGGCCAGCCTGGGCAGCGCCGCCGCCATCAGCGCCACGCCCAGCAGCGCGACGAACCGCATGCCCATCACTCCGGCGGGCACCTGGGCGCGGGTGAGATCGGCGGTGACCTCGGCCAGGCCGAGGAAGACCGGGCCGTAGGGGGCCCCGGTGTGCCGCCAGATGGGCGCCACCTCCGACACCAGCGGTCCGCCGAGCCGGGCGGGCCCGTACGCGTACACGTCGATGTGCGCGTCCACCATCGCGCCCTGCGCGAGATAGCTGTACACGTCGCGGCTGAACAGGGGCGGCGCCAGGACGAGCGGGGCGGCCCACAGGGCGAGCACCAGCAGCAGCGAGCGGGGCGTCGGCGGCTCGGGACCGCGTATCTCACGGCCCATCAGGACCCATGCGGCGATCAGCAGGACGACGCCGAAGTACACGCCGACCAGCCCCAGCGCGGCGCCGGCCGCCGACGGCGACAGCGCATCGCCCACCGGCAGCGCCCCGGCCGTCTTGCCGCCGGCCGCGAGGACCGTGGAACCGATCAGTCCCAGCAACCGGCAACGGCGGAAGTCGACGGAGGAGGGTACGAGCGGCACCCGGGCAGCCTGGCAACGGCGGGTGACGACGAGGCGGCGCGCACCTCTCGCCCCGGAGACCACGGCGTGTCCGGCGTCTTACGGAGACGGGAACCGGCGTCTTGCCGAGACGGGAGAGGGACGGAGCCCTGTCCTGCCGGACGCAGCCGGCAGGACAGGGCGGGGCGTCAGCGCGGACGCCTGGTCGCCAGCCAGAGGCAGATGCCGGGTGGCAGGGCACCGCCCAGGCCCGCGATGAGGGCCGCGGTCGCCACCGGCTCACTGATGGTGGGCAGCACTCCGCTCACCACTCCCATGGTGGTCGGCACAGTGAGCTCGCAACCCTGCTCGGTCATGAGGGAGCCCCCGCCCTCGACACCCAGCCCGTAGCCGTTTTCCATGCATTCCTTGGTCCCGAGGACATCGGCTCCCAGCCAGAGCAGGGCGGACAGCACCGCGCAGAGGAGCGCCCCGGTCAGTCCGATGATCCGGAGTTTCTGGGCCTGGTTGTCACCTCTGGCCATGCGGGTCATCCTCCTAGAATCAGGACGTCAACGGTTGGCGGGGCAGTCGTACGTGCCGTTGGACTTGTACGTGGGCTCGCCGCCCCGTACCCAGTCCGCGCAGCTCGGCACGCGCCAGCCGCGGTCCTTGTTCACCAAGCGCTGGGTGTCGGAGCCGTACCGATCGTAGTTCAGGCCCATGCAGGAGCTGCCGGGGTCCATTCCGACGTCGTTGCAGTCGTTGCTGAGCTTCTGGGCGTCCATGCCATACGGAGAACTGGATTTTGCTCCCTTCTCCGCGGCGATCCAGAAGTAGTACTGCACGCCGGCACTGAGCTTCTTGGGGTAGCCGACACCGACGGAGAAGTCGAGCTTCTGGCAGGAGTCGGTGGTGTCGTCCCAGTCCCAGTACGGGACGGAGCCGCTCGGGAACGTCCAGCCGTACTTCACCGCGTTCCACTTGAACCCGGTCGACCATCCGGCCCAGAACTGCGTGTAGGCGCTGTCCGCGCAGTACGGGCGGGGAAAGACGTCCACCAGATCGTAGTTGTACAGCGAAAGGTTGTGCTCGTAGCCGAAGTCGTCACCGAACGCGGCGAGGTCGCTGGAGGAGTACCAGCGAAGGTAGTGCCGGAAATGGCGCGGCATGTCTGTCGGTGACTCGTACGGATTGTTGTAGGCCTGCATCTTCCCGTACCAGGGTGACCATGGTTTACCGATGCTCGCCGGGGCGGTCGCCTGGTCCTGGCTCTCGCCCTGTTCGGCGGCAGGTTCCTTCCGGCTCTCCTCGACGGCGGCCTCCATCGCCGCCCGGCGGCCCAGCAGCGTCTCCCGGTCAAGGGTGGCTTGGGCGGCCTCTTCCAGGGTGCCTGCGGGCAGGCTGTCCACGGTTGCGGCGTCCGAGTCGAAGACCTTGGCCTCGGCGAGCAGCGGGTCGAGTGCCGCGAGCCGGGCCGCGGGCACCTCGCCGTCCACGACGACGAGGAAGACCAGCGGCTCCACGCCGAACTCGCCGATCACACTCTTGCGCATGCTTTCTATGGCCTGGTCGGCGGGGACACCGGGACCTGGCTGGTCGCCACCGCCGATCTCGCCGGTGTAGCGCAGCAGCAGCGGCTGGAGCCCGGTGAGAGCGACCTTCAGCTCGTCGAGTGTCTGCGGTACGGCGAACAGCAGCCGCGTCACCTTCGGCTGGACCTGCGGGGTCGTCAGCGTGGTGGCCGTTGGGGACGGCTCGTCGGTCTGTGCGGTCGCCGCGGCGGCGGGCAGCAGCGTGAGGGACAGGCAGCCGGCCATGGCCGCAGCCCACATCGTCAGAGAACGGGTTTCCATGTGTGTTTCTGCTCCGGTTGGTTGGCGTAGTCAGCTCTTGGCACGGGACAGGACATCGCCGGTGCGGGCGTCGATCTCGACGCGCTCCACGTCCGGCATCTCGGCCCCGGGGCGGCCGGTGAGACCGCGGTCGACGGTGACCGTCCAGCGGTCACCGTTCCAGGTGTCGGCCACGGCGGTGGCGGTGCCCCGGTCGTCGCCGATCGCGGCGCGGGCCGCACGGACCGCCTCGTCGCGACCGACGCCGAAGGCGGAAGCCCTCTCGGCCGCCGCGCCCTGGGCGGCCGACAGGTACGTCACCGCTCCGGTACGGCGGTCGATCTCGACCGTCACCCGGTGCGCACCGGCGTGACCGTCCTCGCCGACCGGGCGCCACGTCAGGAGCGTCAGGGCGTCACCCTCCAGGTGGCTGACCGGCTCCTCGGCCACCAGCTCCCAACTCGCATCCCACACGGCGACATTGCGCTGGACGAACTCCTGCGCGGCGGCACGGGTCTCGTCCGGGCCGAGCCGTACGTCCCCGCTGGTCGTCGGGGTGCCCACGAGGTCGACCAGCGATCCGTCGGCGGCCTGCCGGTACTCGACCCCCTCGGCGGTCTCGACGGTCGTGAGCGGCTCGCCCGCCGGGCCCTGCGTGGTGCTCGTGCCGACCGGGGTCAGGGCAGCGGTGGTGGTGAACTGCGGCGTGGCGAGGGGCCGGCTGTTCAAGGCCTCGCCCTCGCCCGCCGGCTTGAGCTTGACCGAGCCGGGACTGGCCACGGCGCCCCGGATCACGTAGCGGTCCCAGCCGCCCGCAGAGCCTTCCTTGGTCACCAGGTCGGTACGGGCCCGGGCGAGCGCGGTCGACACGCTCACACCGGTGGTGGCGTGGTAGGAGAAACGGCTCCAGAAGTAGTTGCCGGAGTAGTTCGTCGTACCGGGCGAGGTGCCGTACGCCGTCGCCGGATACATGACCAGACCCGAGAAGCTGATGGCCGAGTCGATCCCGCGGGAGACCGCGACCTCGTTGAAGTTCCCGAGCTGCCCGGACTGGGAGGTGTAGCAGCCCGCGAGGATCAGCAGCCGCATGTCGTCGACATCGGCGTACGGCAGGTACTCGGTGAAGAACCGCAGGTTCGCGTAGATCGGCAGCACGTCCTGCGTCCGGCCGGCCGCGAGGATCGCGTCCTGGTCGTCCGAAGGCCCCTCGTCCGTCTGGAAGACGCCGCCGTTCGAGTGTCCGAACAGGGCGAAGACGCCCGAGTCCAGCCCGTCCGTCCACGCGTCGTCCGCGCTGCGCCCTGCGGTGTGGCTGGTGCCCGCGTAGCCGGCCGAGCGTGCCGCGTCGCGGAACGCCGTGGCGCTGAGCCGGGTGTCCAGGCCGTCGTTGAACCGCCTGCCGAGGCTCGTCTCCTCGACCACCGCCGCATGAGCGGGCAGGCTGCCGACCGTGCCGGCACTCAGGGCGCAGGCCAACGCGATCGGTATCGCGAGCAGTGCACGGCGACGAAGGCGCCTGCCGTGGCTTGTGTGTCCCATCAACTCTCCGCTTCTTGTGCCGCACCAGGCGGTGAACCGGGTGCTGTCACCTGCTCTACGGAGTCGGGTGGCAGCTCCCTCGCGAAGAAGCGCAAGTTTTTTCACGTACGCGAGGACGGGGAAAGGGGACCCGCGTACGGGGGGGCCGGACCAGGTCAGTCCAGCGGCAGGGGCGTCGGACTCGCCGGGGACACGACGCCGGGCACACCGGGTACGGCGACGCTCGGCAAAGCATCACCCGGCTCGACCGGTACGGGAAGCGGGGGCACGGAAGGCACGGACGGCACAGCGGGCACGTTCGGCAGCGACGGCAGCTCTGCGGCGGGCACGCCGGGCACCGGCTGTTCCGGCACGGACCCGTCCCCTTCCACCGGACCGTCCCCCCGCCCCGGTGCGCCGACCGGCTTGCTCGCCGGCTCCGGAAGGGCGGGCACGCCCACGAGCTCCGCAACAGAGTCGGCGGCCGAGGTGGTCGAGGGCCGCGCGCTCGGCTCCTCGGGGGACGACACGAACACGGCATCTGACCGCCGCTCGCGGTCGGGGCGGGGAAGGAACCCCTCGTCCGTCCCTGGAGGCGACACCAGGACGAGCCCCGCGATCACGAGTGTCCCCGCGGACGCCAGCACAGCGGTCGGCACGGCCGCCGGCGTGCCCCCGTCCAGGCGCGGGCGCCCCCGCCACACCCAGACGGTGACAACGGCCAGCGTCGCCGCCAGAGCCTCTCGCAGCGTCCGCCGCGCGCGGCCCAGCAGGGATTCGGCGGCCTTGTAGGTCAGCCCCATCCGCTGCGCGACCTGCGCCACATCCAGGTCCTGCGCCTTCAGCCGCAGCGCCTCCAGCTGTTTCTCCGGCAGCCCGCTCCCCTGGCAGGCGAGCCACCTCGCCTCCGCGCGATCGCACACGGCTTCCTCGTGCGGTACGGCGCTGGGGGCTGCCAGCACCGAGCCGACCCGTCGGCGTATGCCCGTGTCCCGGTTGAGCTGCCGGTGCTGATCGATGCACAGGCGTACGGTGACGGCGGTCAGCCACGCCCCGAGCCGAGCGCCGTCCAGGTACGGGCGCTCCGCAGCCCTCGCCATGGCCTCGTGCACCGCGTCCTCGGCGTCCTGCGGGCTGGTCGACCGCCGCCGCGCCACCGTCAGCAACTGCTCGCGATGGCTCCAGATCTGCTGCCACCGGTCGGCAGGCACCCCGGACCGCCCGGAATCCGGAATCTGACACATCTGTACACCCTCGCCCCTTCGACCTGGATCAGCTCGGGCGGCAATGTAACCCGAGACCGTCCGGCGGCGGTCCCCCAGGGCACGCCATCCGACAGGCGGCACGCGCCCCGCGCCTACCATCACGCAATGGCCCTCTTCCGCATCGAACGGGTTACGCCCCTTTCCCCCGCCGAGGCATGGCACCGCCTCACCGACTGGAAACACCATGCGGACGTGGTCCCGCTGACCCGCGTCACCGTCACCACACCGCCGCCCACCCGCGCGGGCACCCGTTTCGTGGCCCGCACCGGCGTCGGACCGGCCGCGTTCGACGACCCGATGGAGGTGACGGTCTGGCAGCCTCCGGACCCCGCCGAGCCCGGCGGCCCAGCCCGCTGCCGCCTGGAGAAGCGCGGCTCGTTCGTCACGGGCTGGGCCGAGATCGAGGTCCACCCGAGCGGGGCGGGTTCCCGGGTCGTCTGGGTCGAGGAACTGCGGGTACGCCCGCTACCGCCGTTCCTCGACCCGCCGCTGGCCGCGTCCGCGCGCCTGCTGTTCGGCCGGGCGGCGGACGGCCTGCTGCGGCGCCCCTGATCACGGAGGACGGACGAAGGGGCTCTGTGGCGGTGACGACCACTGGGGACCGGGATCAGTCCTCCGGCAGCAGCGGCGGGGTCGCGAGCCGCACCAGTTCCAGGGCCTGTTCGGGGAACCAGTCCCCCGCGCGCGGGGCCACCATCCCGCGCTCCGGGTCCTCCGGACCCGCCGTCCCGCGCAGACACAGGCCGTCCGACTCACCGGGGATCTTGATCCACAGCCTCGCGTCCTGCAGCGGATCGCCGGTGCGCAGGGTCGGGCGGGCGCCGAGGCCCCGGTCGGGCGGGTTGCACCACTCCTGAGGGTCCGTGTACTTGCCGGCGGGCGGTGTCCACGGGCCCTGGCCGTTGCGGCTGGAGTCCGTGACAAAGTGCTTCATACGGGATGCGGGCGTGTCCACGTTCTCGTCGAGCCACGCCTCGGCCTCGGCGCGCGGCCACCACTGGTCGGGGCACTCGGCGCTGTCGCCGCCTTCCGCGACATGGGCGAGGCAGGACGAGATCAGCTTGCCGTACCAGGAGGTGGCGGCGTCGGTGGTGTAGTTGGAGACGTTGGTGAAGAAGCCGGTGGCACGCGTGACACCGCCCTCGACCAGGCGCGGCACGATGGAGTTCACCGAGTGCCAGCCGGGATGCCCCGTGTCCAGGTACACCCGGGTGCCGGACAGCGGCTCGAGCTTGTCGACGGCGTAGTTGACCTCTGTGTACCGGGCGGCGGTCAGGGTGCCCTCCGCGTCGTCCTGGCCGCAGTCGGCGGGCAGGAGCGCCAGCGAGTCCGGTTCGAGGACCACGATGGCCCGGTGGCCGCCGATACCGCGGGCGACCGCGTCGATCCACGCCTTGTACTCGGCGGTGTTCGCGGCCCCGCCCGCCGAGTAGTTGGAGCAGTCGCGGCCGGGGACGTTGTAGAGCGCGAACACGGGCGTCGCGTCGTCGCGTCCGGCGTCGCGCACGACGCCGCGGGCGAGCCGCTCCACCTCGGCCGGGCTCTGGTCTCCGAACCAGACCGCCTGCGGGGTGTTGGCCATCGCCACGATGCCGGCCGCCTCGCGGTCCCGGCCGGCGCGGACGAGGTCCAGGGCCTGGAGGTAGGCGTCGGGGTTGGCGTCCGGTACGTAGAGGCGGGGGCCCCTGGAGCCGGCTGCCGATTCGGCCGCGGCGGGGGCCGGTTCGGCTGCGGTGGCTACCGGTCCGGTCAGCAAGGAGGCCAGAACGACCGACAGGGCGGCCAGTGCGGCCGGGACGCATCTCGTACGTCTGATGGGTCTCATGGTGGGGTTAACTCCTGGTGCGCAACGGTCACGAGGGACTTGCGGGAGCGCTCCCACACGAGACTGGTCGAGCGGCATGCGCACGTCAATACGGGTGCATCAACTGAGGTGCACGAGGTGCACCGCCACAGGTGAGGGAGAAGGGGTCCGCCGCCTCCGCGAACGGACCCTACCGACGCCTCAGGCGACGGATCCGATCCGCCGCGCCGTCGCCTTTGGCCCGTCATGGTGAATCGGCGTGTGCGCCCCGGTCAGCGAAACGCCGCTGCCGCCACGCCGGTTGGCGACGATCTCCGCGGCGATGGACAGGGCGGTCTCCTCCGGCGTACGCGCACCGAGATCCAGCCCTATGGGCGAGCGCAGGCGGGCGAGCTCGAGTTCGGTGACGCCGGCCTCCCGCAGACGCTCGTTGCGGTCGAGGTGCGTACGCCGCGAGCCCATCGCCCCGACGTACGCGACCGGGAGGCGCAGGGCCAGTTGCAGCAGCGGGATGTCGAACTTCGCGTCATGGGTCAGTACGCACAGCACCGTACGGCCGTCGACCTGCGTCGACTCCAGGTAGGTGTGGGGCCATTCGACGACGACCTCGTCGGCCTCCGGGAAGCGCGCCGGGGTGGCGAAGACCGGCCGGGCGTCGCACACGGTCATCCGGTAGCCCAGGAACCTGCCGATACGGACCAGGGCCGACGCGAAGTCGATGGCGCCGAACACGATCATGCGGGGCGGTGGAACGGACGACTCGACGAGCAGCGTGATCGGTGCTCCGCACCGAGAGCCCTGCTCTCCGATCTCCAGCGTGCCGGTACGGCCCGCGTCGAGGAAGGCACGGGCCTCGTCGGCCGCGGTGCGGTCCAGTCCGGGGTGCCCGCCGAGCCCGCCCTGGTACGAGCCGTCGCCGCGTACGAGCAGGGGGCGCCCCCGGAGTTCGGCCGGACCCGAGACGATCCGGGCGACCGCCGCCGCCTCTCCTGCCGCGGCGGCGGACAGCGCGGACGCGAACACCTCCCGGGCGGGAGCGTCCGCACGTACCGGGGTGACGAGGATGTCGATGACGCCGCCGCAGGTCAGGCCGATGGCGAAGGCGTCGTCGTCGCTGTAGCCGAAGCGCTCGAGGACGGTCTCGCCGTCCTCGAGCGCCTGGCGGCACAGCTCGTAGACGGCGCCCTCCACGCAGCCGCCGGAGACCGAGCCGATCGCGGTGCCGTCGGCGTCGACGGCGAGCGCGGCGCCGGGCTGGCGGGGGGCGCTGCCGCCGACGGCCACGACGGTGGCGACGGCGAAGTCGCGCCCCTGGGCAACCCATCGGCTCAACTCGTCAGCGATGTCCAGCATTCGGGTCTCCTGTTCCCGTTGTGGGCAGGCGTTCCCCACCGTTGTGGGCAGGCGCTCCCCCACCGTTGTGGGCAGGCGTTCCCCACCGTTGTGGGCAGGCGTTCCGCAGGGCGGAACGGGTGGGCACAACCCACGACGGAGGGTGCCCCTGGGGCTGGCGGTACCTCCGTCGGGGTTACCCAAGCGGGGAGGCATTACCCGCCGTCGGGGTGCCGCTGCGCCCACCCGTGCCGCCCCAGCGGCACGATTGCCCGCAGCGGGAGGCGGCGCGCGGCGGCGCCGTGGCGCGGCTACGCCGTGCCCGTCAGGTGCTCCGGCCGCACCGGCGTCCGGTCGAGCGCCAGCCCCGTCGCGGCGCGGATCGCCGCGAGGACCGCCGGCGTCGAGGAGAGCGTCGGCGCCTCGCCGACCCCCCGCAACCCGTACGGCGCATGCTCGTCGGCGAGTTCGAGCACGTCGACGGGGATGGTCGGCGTGTCGAGGATCGTGGGGATCAGGTAGTCCGTGAAGGACGGGTTCCTGACCTTCGCCGTCTTCGGGTCGACGACGATCTCCTCCATGACCGCCATGCCCAGCCCCTGCGTCGTACCGCCCTGGATCTGACCGACGACGGACAGCGGGTTCAGCGCCTTGCCGACGTCCTGGGCGCAGGCCAGTTCGATGACCTTGACCAGCCCCAGTTCCGTATCGACCTCGACGACGGCCCGGTGAGCAGCGAACGAGTACTGGACGTGCCCGAAGCCCTGCCCGGTGCGCAGGTCGAACGGCTCCGTCGGCCGATGCCGCCACACCTCCTCGACCTCGACGGCCTCGCCCTCCAGGACGTCCGCCAGATCGGCGAGCGCCTCGCCTCCGTCGGTGACGACCTTGCCGCCCTCAAGGAGGAGTTCGGCGGTGGCCCACGCCGGGTGGGACGACCCGAACTTGCGCCGTCCGATCTCCAGGACCTTCTCGCGGACGAGTTCGCAGGCGTTCTTGACCGCACCGCCCGTGACGTATGTCTGACGGGACGCGGACGTCGAACCGGCGCTGCCCACCTGCGTGTCCGCAGGCTGGATCGTCACCTGTGTGACCCCCAGCTCGGTGCGGGCGATCTGCGCGTGGACGGTGACACCGCCCTGGCCGACCTCCGCCATCGCGGTGTGCACGGTGGCGACGGGCTCGCCGCCCACCACCTCCATGCGCACCCGCGCGGTGGAGTAGTCGTCGAACCCCTCGGAGAAGCCGACGTTCTTGATGCCGACCGCGTAGCCGACGCCCCGTACGACGCCTTCGCCGTGGGTGGTGTTGGACAGGCCGCCGGGAAGCTGCCGGACGTCGGCGCCCTCGGTGGTCACCCACTGGCGCTCGGGCGGCATCGGCATCGCCTTGACGCGGCGCAGGAGTTCGGCGACGGGCGCCGGGGAGTCGACGACCTGCCCGGTCGGCATGAGGGACCCCTGCTCCATGGCGTTCAGCTGCCGGAACTCCACCGGGTCCATGCCCAGCTTCGCGGCGAGCTTGTCCATCTGCGCCTCGTACGCGAAGCACGCCTGGACCGCGCCGAAGCCGCGCATGGCGCCGCAGGGCGGGTTGTTGGTGTAGAGGGCAACGGCCTCGATGTCGACGTTGTCGACGACGTACGGTCCGGCGCCCAGCGAGGCGGCGTTGCCGACGACCGCCGGGGACGAGGAGGCGTAGGCGCCGCCGTCCAGGACGATACGCGCCTTCAGGTGGGTCAGCTTGCCGTCGCGCGTGGCCCCGTGCTCGTAGTACAGCCTTGCCGGGTGGCGGTGGACGTGGCCGAAGAAGGACTCGAAACGGTTGTAGACGATCTTCACCGGCTTGCCCGTGCGCAGCGCCAGCAGGCACGCGTGGATCTGCATCGACAGGTCCTCGCGACCGCCGAACGCGCCGCCGACGCCGGCCAGCGTCATACGGACCTTGTCCTCGGGCAGGCCGAGGACGGGCGCGATCTGGCGGAGGTCGGCGTGCAGCCACTGGGTGGCGATGTAGAGGTCGACGCCGCCGTCCTCGGCGGGCACGGCAAGACCCGACTCCGGGCCGAGAAACGCCTGGTCCTGCATGCCGAAGACGTACTCGCCCTCGACGATCACGTCGGCCCGCCGTCGGGCCTCCGCCACGTCGCCGCGCAGGATGGGCTGGCGGTGGACGATGTTCGGGTGCGGGACGTGGGGGGCGTGGTGGTCGGCGCGGCCCGGGTGGAGCACGGGCGCGTCCGGCGCGGTGGCCGACGCCTCGTCGGTGACGACGGGCAGCTCGCGGTACTCGACCCTGATCTTGGCGGCGGCGCGGCGCGCGGTCTCCGGATGGTCGGCGGCGACGATCGCGACCGGCTCGCCGTGGTGGCGTACGCGGCCGTTGGCGAGCACGGGAGTGTCCTGGATCTCCAGGCCGTAGTTCCGCACGTCCGTGGGCAGGTCGTCGTACGTCATGACGGCGTACACACCGGGCTGGGCGAGCGCCTCGCTCGTGTCGATCGACACGATCTCCGCGTGCGCGACCGGCGAGCGCAGAATGTGGCCCCACAACATGTCCTCGTGCCACATATCGGACGAGTAGGCGAAATCCCCGGTGACCTTGAGGGTGCCGTCCGGGCGGAGCGTGGACTCGCCGATGCCGCCGCTGGTCCGTGAGCCCTGCGTGAGGTTCGTGGGCGTGCCGGTGGTCCCCATGGTCAGGCCCCCTCGGACTGCCGGGCGGCCGCGAGGCGGACCGCGTCCAGGATCTTCTCGTAGCCGGTGCAGCGGCAGAGGTTGCCGGACAGCGCCTCGCGGATGTCCGCGTCGGACGGGTTCGGGTTGCGCTCCAGCATCTCGTCGGCGGCGACAAGGAGACCGGGCGTGCAGAAGCCGCACTGCACGGCACCGGCGTCGATGAACGCCTGCTGGATGGGGGCGAGTTGCGCACCCTCGCCGGTCGCCGAGTCCGTCGGCCGCGCCTCCCACCGCCGGGCCGCGTCCAGCGACGTACCGGCCGTACCGCAGGAACCAGGATGTGTGGCGCAACCGCCCCCCGCCGCGCGCTCCTTGGCGTAGTCGGCGAGCCCTTCCACCGTCACGACGTCCCGGCCCTCCACCTGCCCCGCCGCGACCAGGCACGCGCACACCGGCACCCCGTCCAGGCGGACCGTGCACGAACCGCATTCGCCCTGCTCGCAGGCGTTCTTGGAGCCGGGCAGGCCGAGGCGCTCCCGCAGCACGTAGAGCAGGCTCTCGCCCTCCCACACGTCGTCGGCCTCCTGCCGGCGGCCGTTCACGCGAAACGTCACACGCATTACGCAGCGCTCCCCTTCCGAAAGGCGGTGGGTTCAGTACCGCGGTACGACTCCCAGGTCCAGGTCAGGGTGCGGCGAGCCATGACGCCGACCGCGTGGCGGCGGTAGCTCGCGGTGCCGCGCACGTCGTCGATCGGATTGCAGGCGGCCGCGCACAGGTCGGCGAACTGCTTCGCGACCGACGGGGTGATGATCTTGCCGTTGTCCCAGAAGCCGCCCTCGTCGAGCGCCGCGTTCAGGAACTCCTCGGCGGCCTGGGCGCGGATGGGGGTGGGCGCCGCCGAACCGATCCCGGTACGGATGGTCCGCGTTTCCGGGTGCAGCGCGAGCCCGAAGGCGCACACGGCGATGACCATGGCGTTGCGGGTGCCGACCTTCGAGTACTGCTGCGGCCCGTCGGCCTTCTTGATGTGGATGGCCCGGATGAGCTCGTCGGGGGCGAGCGCGTTGCGCTTCACGCCGGTGTAGAACTCGTCGATCGGGATGCGCCGGGAGCCGCGTACCGACTCGACTTCGACCTCGGCGCCCGCGGCCAGCAGCGCCGGATGGGCGTCGCCAGCCGGAGACGCGGTGCCGAGGTTGCCGCCGACGCCGCCGCGGTTGCGGATCTGCGGGGACGCCACGGTGTGCGAGGCGAGCGCCAGGCCCGGCAGCTCGGCCCGCAGGTGCTCCATGATCCGCGTGTACGGGACGGAGGCGCCCAGCCGGACGGTGTCCTCGCCGACCTCCCACTCGCCCAGCTCACCGATGCGGTTCAGGTCCAGCAGGTACTCGGGCCGCCGGTGGTCGAAGTTGATCTCGACCATCACATCGGTGCCACCCGCGATCGGCACGGCCGTGAGGTGCTCCGCCTTGGCGGCGAGCGCCTCCTCCCAGCGTGCGGGGCGAAGGAAGTCCATGGTGGCTCTCTTCTACGAAACCTACGAATCTACGGGTCTACGGATCTCTACGAATTCGGCTCGTGCATGTGGTGTTCACGCGGATCGAGGTCAGTACACAGCGCTGTACTCCGCCGGGGTCAGTCACGGAAACCATGAAGGAGTTGGCTGGCCGGAGCATCGTTCTTGTAGATTCGTATGAACGGCGATCCCCGGTAACACCGTCGTCTTCGTCCGGAAACGACGACCGACCGGCACGCACCACGAGCACCATCGAGAAAGATCGGCGGCGACGAGAGACATGCGCCTGCGCGCACTGCTGGACACCGACGCGCTGGGGCTGCGGCTACTCGGCGGCGAGAGCGAGCTGGACCGCACCGTACGCGGCGTGATGACGACGGACCTGCGGGACCCCAGCCGCTATCTCTCCGGCGGTGAGCTGGTGCTCACCGGCCTGGCCTGGCGGCGCGGCGCCGAGGACTCCGAGCCGTTCGTACGGATCCTCACCGGCGCCGGGGTCGCGGCGCTGGCGGCCGGCGAGGCCGAGCTCGGCGCCGTCCCCGACGATCTGGTCGAGGCCTGTGCGCGCCACCGCCTGCCGCTGTTCTCGGTCAACGAGTCCGTGGCCTTCGCCACGATCACGGAGCATGTCGTACGCCAGGTCTCCGGCGAGCGCGCGGGCGACCTGGCGGCCGTGGTGGACCGGCACCGGCGGCTGATGACACCCGGCCCCGGAGGCGGCGGCCCGGACGCGGTGCTCGATCTGCTCCGCTCCGACCTGGACCTGCGCGCCTGGGTCCTGTCCCCGACCGGTCGGGCCATCGCGGGCTCGAACAACGGCGGGCCCGCGTCTGCACCCGACGTACGCGCCAGGCTTGCGGCCGAGCATCTGGCGGCCGTCCGTACCGGGCGGCGCGGCCCGTACCGGGTGACGGTGGGCACCACGACGTACTCGTTGTTCCCCGTCCGCAGCTCGGGGCACCGTCCCACGACGGCCACCGGTCCGGGCGCGGCGGGCTCGCGCGACGTGCGCGAGACCGTGCTGTCCGACTGGCTGCTCGCCGTCGAGGCCGACGCCGGGGACTGGCCCGACGAGCGCCTCGACCTGCTGCACGGCGTCACCCAGCTGATCGCGGTGGAGCGGGACCGGCGGGATGCGGCGCGCACGGTGCGGCGCCGGCTCGCGCAGGAGGTCCTCGAGCTAGTGCAGGCCGGGGCGGCTCCGGCCGAGATCGCGGCGCGGCTGCGGGTGGCCGCGCCCGTGCTGCTGCCCGGGCTCGGCGTGGCGCCGCACTGGCAGGTGGTCGTGGCGGGCGTCGAGTGGGAGGGCGGTGACGTCGAGGGCGGCCCTGTCGCCCAGGCGCTCCTCGAGGAGATCCTCGTCGACCCCCTGTCGGCCGGGCCCGAGCCGTCCGACCGTATCGCCGTCGCGCACACGGGTACGGAGGCGATCGCGCTGGTGCCGCTGCCCTCGGTGGCCACCCAGCACGACGATGGGGGTACCTCCCATGCCCTTAAGGCAATGGGGGACGAGGCGGGGCTGGCCGCGGAGAGCCTGCTGGAGGCCGTACGGGAGCCGCTGTCGGCGGGCCTGGCCGACGACGGGCGGCTCACGGTCGGCGTCAGCGCCGCCGTGCACTCGGCGGAGGGACTGCGCGGCGCCCTGGAGGAGGCCCGGCACGCCCGCCGCGTCGCGGCCGCCCGGCCCGGCCGGGTGTGCGCCGCCGGCCACCAGGAGCTGGCGTCGCACGTCCTGCTGCTGCCGTTCGTGCCGGACGACGTGCGCCGCGCGTTCACGGCCCGCCTGCTGGATCCGCTGCGCGACTACGACCGGCGCCACCGCGCGGAGCTCATCCCCACGCTGGAGGCGTTCCTCGACTGCGATGGCTCCTGGACCCGGTGCGCCACGCGCCTGCACCTGCACGTCAACACGCTGCGTTATCGGATCGGGCGAATCGAGCAGTTGACGGGCCGTGACCTGTCGCGCCTCGAGGACAAGCTGGACTTCTTCCTAGCGCTACGCATGAGCTGAGGCGACGGGCGGCAGCGGGATCCCCCAACCGCCCCCGCACTTTGTGAAATCCTTCACCCACCCCCTTGGCCGGGCACTCGGATTCATGCTGAGATTCCGCCACGACTCAACAGCTCAATGGTGTGCTCGGGGAGGGCAACGTGGCGCATACCGCCATGTCTGGTATCGGAACGACTGCAGGGGACGATCCACTCCAGACCGCGGTATGGCGGCTGCGCTCGCGCGCCTGCTGGACCGATGCGGCCGCCCTGCTCGAACCACACGCCGCCGACGACGCCCACGTCGCGTTGCAGCGGGTCGCGCTCCTGGTGGAGCAGTGCCTGTACACCGAGCAGGGATGGGCCGAGGCCGAGGACGCACTGCGTACGGCCGAGGCGCTGGCCCGCGACGACGACGAGCGGGGGGCGGCCGCGTGCGAGCGCGGGCACCTCGCCTACGCCGCGACGCTGCTCGGGGTGCGCGACCGGGCCGACGAGGCGCGGGCCGCGCTGGGGCGGGCCGCGGCGCTCATCGCCCCCGGCGCGCCGACACGGGCTCTGCTCGACTTCCGGCGGGGGCTGATCGCCGAGAACCTCGCGGGTTCCCCGCAGGCCGCCCGCGCCGCCTACCGCCGCGCCCACGCGGGGGCCACCGCGCACGGCGACACGCTGCTGCTGTCCTTCACCTGGCGCCATCTGGCCGGACTGGCCCTACGCGAAGGCGAACTGGCCGAGGCCCGCCACGGCTTCGCCGAGTCCCTCCGCATCCGCGAGGAGCTCGGCTACCTGGTCGGCACGGCTCCCGCGCTGGCGTCCCTGGCCGACGCGGAGTCCGAACCGGAGGCGTCCCGACTACGCGCGGAGGCGAAGCGCCTCTTCCGGCTGCTCGGCGGCGTGCCGACGTGGCTGGCGGCCAAACTCAGCCCGTCTGGGGGCACCTCCCAGCGTTAGCTGGGGGAGTTTGAGGACGAGCCAGCATCGCGGCCCTTAATTCAGCCCGTCCGGACGCTTCACCATCCAGCCCGTCCGGCGTTTGAGGACGAGCCCGTTAGGGCGACAGGGGGTCTGGGGGGCGAAGCCCCCCAGCGGGGTCCAGGGGCAGCGCCCCCGGTTACGGGAAGGGGCGGGGTGGGGGAATAGGTACGTCGCGGTCGGCCGCGGCCTTGATTTCGTCGCGAACGCGCACGAGGTCCCGGTCCTCGACGTCCGCGCTTCCGTACAGCCGACGCCTCGGGTGCGGCCGGCGGCGATGGCTGGGCTCCAGACCGCAGGCGAGGAGCACCAGCAGGCCCAGGGCGACGAGTACGGCGGTCATGACGCGCGCCCCCTTCCCGGAGTTCCCGGGTTCAACCCGACGGCCTTGAAGAACGAGTACTGAAAGGTGCCGCCGTCGGCGGCCCGGTGCAGGTCGGCGATGCCACGGTCCCAGTCGCCCCGCGTGGTGAGCCCCGCGGCGAGCGCCTCGTCCCGAACGGATTCGATCATGGCGATGAAGGTGTTCCGGGTGAAGCCCTCGACCAGCGCGGGCCTGGTCCCGTCGGCGTACATCGTCCGGGGGCTGACGACCACGTCCGCGTATCCGGCGCCGGTCAGCAGCGGCTGCAGTCGCCGCCCCAGCAGCGCGTCGCCGCCGGCGGCGGACTGCAGCCGCACCTGGTGGCCGACTGCGGCGCGGGCGTAGGAGCTGTCGGGGTGGAAGAGGACCGAGCCGTGGTCGCCCTCGATCGCGGTGACGGTGCCGCCGGGGCGCAGCACGCGCCGTAGCCCGGCCAGTGCCCGCTCCGGGTCCGGCAGGTGTTCCAGGACGAAGCACACGAAGACGTGGTCGAACTCGGCGTCGGCGAACGGCAGGTCGCACAGGTCCGCGCGGACCCAGTCCACCCGCGCCCACGGGGCCCGGGCCGCCAAACGGGCGCGGGCCTGCGCCAGTGACGCCCCGGAGACGTCGAGCGCGACGAAGTGCGCGCCGGGGCTGCCCGCCGCCAGGTGCACCGTCTGGGCGCCCGTGCCGCAGCCGGCCTCCAGTACCCGGCTGCCCGCCGGATACGCGGTGCCCGCGTGCAGCAACTGCGCCAGCGTGTCCGCCTGATCGCCCAGACGGCGCGTCTCGCGTGCCGTGTAACCGTGCACGTAACCGACTGTGGTCACCGTCCGCACCCCGCCTTCGTCATCGCCGCCGTCGGCAGCCCGTGACGTGCGAGGACGTCCACCTGCCGCGGAGTGCTCCGCCGTTGTGTTCATGCCCCCACCCTGCTGCCACAATGGCTCGGTGGACAGGTCCAAAGATGACGCTCTCAACAGGACCAAAACCCCTGGGTCCGACTTCCTGCAGCTGAACATCGGCGACGCTCCGGCGGGCGGGCGCGCCGAGTGGCTGGCCGGGCGGCTGCGGCGCGCGATCGCGGACGGCCGTCTGCCCGTGGGCAGCAGGCTGCCCGCGACCCGGGTCCTCGCCGGCGAACTGCGTGTCTCGCGGGGTGTGGTCACGGAGGCCTACCAGCGGCTGATCGAGGACGGGCACATCGCCGGGCGCGGCCGCAACGGAACGGTCGTGGTGGCCGCCCCTGTCGGGACGACGACCGCCACGCTCTCCCCGCCGCCCGCTGCTCCCCCGGCGCCCGGCGCCCCGTTCTCCGGCGCGCCCGGCCCCGAGGTGTTCGAGACATTGCGGGCGACGCCTGCGAGGATCGATCTGTCGCCGGGTGTCCCGGACCTCACCGCGTTCCCGCGGGCGGCGTGGCTGCGGGCCGAACGCGCCGTCCTGAGGGACCTCTCGGCGTCCGACTTCGGATACGGCGACCCTCGCGGCACTCCGGCGCTGCGGCTCGCCGTCGCCAACTGGCTCGCCCGCAACCGCGGCATCAAGGCCGACCCCGGCGATGTGCTGATCGTCGCCGGCACGGCCCAGGCGTTCGGGCTGGTCGCGCGGGTGCTCCGGCGCGACGGCATCGAGGCTGTGGCGGTGGAGGACCCGGGTTCGCTCGGCGCCCGCCAGCAGCTGGGCAGCGAGGGGCTGCGCACTCCACCGGTACGGGTGGACTCCGCGGGCGTCCGCGTCGACGAACTCCGCGCCACGGGCGTACGCGCCGTTCTGTTGACCCCGGCCCACCAGTTCCCGACCGGGGTCGTACTCACCGGCGAACGACGGCGCGAACTGATGGACTGGGCCCGTTCGGGCGGGCTCGTCCTCGAGGACGACTACGACTCCGAGCACCGCTACGACCGCCCTCCGGTCCCCGCGCTGCAGCCCATGCTCCCCGAGCACGTCTGCTACGCCGGGAGCGTTTCCAAGCTCCTCGCGCCGGCCCTGCGTACGGGATGGGTGGTCGCGCCGGCCCGGTACCGCGAGGCCCTGGTGACCGCCAAGCGCTTCACGGACCTCGGCAACGCCGCACTGCCGCAGCTGGTCCTGGCGCGGCTGATGGAGTCGGGCGAGCTGGAGAGCCATCTCCGGCTGCTCCGCAAGCGCCACCGCCGACGCCGCGACGCGATGATCGAGGCGATCGGACGGCACCTCCCGCAGGCGGTCGTGCACGGCGCCGCGGCGGGCCTGCACCTGACGGTCACGTTCGACGACGAGTTCGACGACACCGACCTCGCCGCCGCGTCCCTCACGCGCGGCGTGAAGGTGCAACCACTCTCATGGCACACCCGACTCCCCCATCGGCCCGGACTCGTTCTCGGTTATGCCGCGACCACGACGACCCTCATCGGTGAGGGTGTGGCGGCCATCGGAGACGGGCTGCGCAGCCTGTCCGGACCCGTTCCTCGTACGCAGGCATGATCGGCCGGCTAGCGGGCACCCGACCATCAGCCCCGCCGCGTCTCCCCCTCGCGGCGGGGCATTCTTCCGCCTCGGTCACGACGACAGACGCCCTCACAAGGCGCCGCGAAAACGGGCGTGGAAGCGGCGGTGCAGTGCCCGCACCTCCTCCGCGAGCTCCGGAACCGGGCCCTCCACCATCACACCAGGGGCGATGTCCTGGATCGGCAACGTCCGCACGGGAGGCTCGGGCACCCCCAATTCGGCGCTCCACGAGGCAAGTTGCTCTGAGGAACTCGCGTACACGATGCGGCCAAGACCCACCCAGGCGTGCGCGGCCGCGCACATCGGGCAGTGCTCGCCGGAGGTGTAGACGGTGGCGGCCGCCCGTTCCTCCGGCGTCATGTGCGCCGCCGCCCACCGGGCGAGCGCGAACTCCGGATGCCGCGTACGGTCGCCGGACGCCACCCGGTTGTGGTCCTCACCCAGCACGGTCCCGTCCCCGCCGACCAGCACGGAACCGAAGGGTTCGTCGCCCTCCTCGAGTGCTTCGGCCGCCAGCTCCCCACAGCGGCGCAGGTACCGCACGTCGCCATCCGTCACCATCACGGCCTCCCCTGCAATGTGATCGTCAAGCAAACACCAGGCCGGCCGTCCCGTCGCTCTGCCTGGGAGTCGCAGCACCAGGATGCGCAACACCAGGAAAAGCAGGGAGTGGTTGCGGCACGATTCCTGGCTGATCATCGCATCATGAGCAACCAAGCCCCACTCGAGACCAACAGGACGAAGGACACACAACACGAGCAGACCGCGAAGAGCCGAGTGACCCCACTCCGCTCGCTCAACGGACGCATCCACACACCCTTGGGCGACAGCCGCGGCCCCGGCAGCCCCGCACGGAGTGATGCGGGCCGTGCGGGCTGACGGCGACAGCGACAGCGGGTCGGCGGCCGACTGCGTGAGCGTATAGGGGTGCGGGGACGCGAGTGGCGGAGGTGCCCTGCGTCCCCGGGATCCATGGGCGCCTGGGGCGTGGGTGAGGGGCGGCGCCCATGGGCCGGGCCTCGTACTCCCTGAGGACTTCCCCCCGGGCGGCGTTTCAGGCCCGTGCTGACCCGGACCCCCGCCGCGTACAAGCAGATAGACGCCCGCATCGACACCGAGAACATCGAGTAGCCCGGAGGGAGCCGAGTCGTGCGGCCGGGTTCGCGGAAAGCGGCCGCTGCCCCTACCGCTGCTGCCGCTGCCGCGCCGACGGTCGGCCGGAGCCGCACGCACGCCGCCGCGGCGACCACCCGGGCCGGAACCTTCGGCACAGCGCGCGCCGCCCCGGTCACGACGCGGCGGCCGCCCCGGCTGTGCCGCCCGGCGGACCGAGCTCCGTCACCGTGGTGTGCAGCGCGGCGCAGTACGCCTCGTCCGGGTCGAGCCGGCGCAGCTCCTCCGCGATCAGTTCTGCGGTCGTACGCACCTTCAGCGCGAGGACGCGGCTCGGCTGACCGGGAATGGACAGCCGGGCCACCGGGCCTGCCGGGCGGTCGATGTGGATCTCGCCGTCGGCGGTCCGCAGCCGGACCGCGGTGATGACGGGGCCGTCGGTGACGACCTTCTCGACCGGTACGCCGAGCCGGTTCACGAACCAGCGGGCCAGCAGTTCGGCGCTCGGGTTCTCCGCCTCGCTCTCCACCACGGCGGAGGTGACCGCCGCACGTGACTGGTCGAGGGCGGCGGCGAGCATGGAACGCCACGGGGTGAGCCTGGTCCACGCCAGGTCGGTGTCCCCGGGCGCGTACCCGGCGGAGCGCGCTTCGAGCTCCTGCAGCGGCCGCTCGACCGCGTACGCGTCGGTGATGCGCCGCTGCGCGAGCGCGCCCAGGGGATCCTTGGCGGGCACGGCCGGGGCGTCCACGGGCCACCACACGACCACGGGCGCGTCGGGCAGCAGCAGGGGCAGCACCACTGAGTCCGCGCGGTCGGTCAGCTCGCCGTGCAGGCGGAGCAGCACCGTTTCGCCGGCGCCCGCGTCGGTGCCCACCCGCACGTCGGCGTCCAGGCGCGTGCCGTGGCGGTCGCGTGGGGAGCGGGCGTGGCGCTTGATGACGACGAGGGTGCGCGAGGGATGCTCGCGGGACGCGTCCGTGGCCGCCTTCAGGGCGTCGTACGCGTTCTCCTCGTCCGTGACGATGACGAGCGTGAGCACCATGCCCACGGCCGGGGTGCCGATGGCGCGGCGGCCCTCGATGAGCGCCTTGTTGATCTTGCTGGCGTTGGTGTCGGTGAGGTCGATCTTCATGGCCTGCGCCAGCTCCGTCCGTCTCGTGCGAGCATCTCGTCCGCCTCCCTGGGGCCCCAGGTGCCCGCCGGATACTGTGCGGGCTTGCCGTGTGCGGCCCAGTACTCCTCGATCGGGTCGAGGATCCGCCAGGATTCCTCGACCTCCTCGGTGCGCGGGAACAGGTTGGCGTCACCGAGGAGAAGATCCAGGATCAATCGCTCGTACGCCTCCGGGCTGGACTCCGTGAAGGACTCGCCGTAGGCGAAGTCCATCGTCACGTCGCGCAGCTCCATCGACGTGCCGGGCACCTTGGAGCCGAACCGCACGGTGACGCCCTCGTCCGGCTGCACCCGGATGACCAGCGCGTTCTGTCCGAGTTCCGCGGTGGCGGTGGTGTCGAACGGCGAGTGCGGGGCGCGCTGGAAGACGACGGCGATCTCGGTGACGCGGCGGCCGAGGCGCTTGCCGGTGCGCAGGTAGAACGGCACCCCGGCCCAGCGGCGGTTGTTGACCTCGAGCTTGATCGCCGCGTAGGTGTCGGTCTTCGACTGCGTGTCGATGCCGTCCTCCTGCAGATAGCCGATGACCTTCTCGCCGCCCTGCCAGCCGGCCGCGTACTGTCCTCGCACGGTGTACGCGCCCAGGTTCACCGGCAGCTCCACGGCCTTGAAGACCTTCAGCTTCTCGGTGACGAGCGAGGGGGCGTCGAAGCCCGACGGCTCCTCCATCGCGGTCAGCGCCATGAGCTGGAGCAGGTGGTTCTGGATGACGTCGCGGGCGGCGCCGATGCCGTCGTAGTAGCCGGCCCGGCCGCCGATGCCGATGTCCTCGGCCATCGTGATCTGCACATGGTCGACGAACGAGCGGTTCCAGATCGGCTCGAACATCGTGTTGGCGAAGCGCAGCGCCAGGATGTTCTGGACGGTCTCCTTGCCCAGGTAGTGGTCGATCCGGAACACCTCGTCGGGCGCGAACACCTCGTGCACGATCGCGTTGAGCTCCTTGGCGGACGCCAGATCATGCCCGAACGGCTTCTCGATCACCGCGCGGCGCCAGGACCCCGCGGGAGCGTCCGACAGCCCGTGCTGCTTCAGCTGCTCGACGACCGTGGGGAAGAACTTCGGTGGTACGGAGAGGTAGAAGGCGAAGTTGCCGCCCGTCCCCTGCGCCTTGTCGAGGTCCTCGATCGTGGCGCGCAGCCGTTCGAACGCCGTGTCGTCGGAGAAGTCGCCAGGGATGAAGCGCATCCCTTCGGCCAGCTGCTGCCACACCTCCTCGCGGAACGGGGTGCGGGAGTGGTGTTCGACCGCGTCGTGCACGATCTGGGCGAAGTCCTCGTCGGCCCAGTCCCGGCGGGCGAAGCCGACGAGGGAGAAGCCCGGGGGCAGCAGACCCCGGTTGGCCAGGTCGTAGACGGCAGGCATCAGTTTCTTGCGGGACAGATCGCCCGTGACACCGAAGATCACGAGGCCGGACGGTCCCGCGATGCGCGGGAGCCGCCGGTCCAGCGGATCGCGCAGAGGGTTCTCCCAGCCGCTGGTCTCTGACATGAGGTCAGGCCTCCTTGGGGCGAGATGTTCGAGTGCCGTGGCTGCCGCTGCCGCGGGCTGCTGCCGGTCACGGCCGGGCGGGCCGCCGTGGCCGGCGTCCGCCGCCGAGACGTGCGTTCCTTACGTCCAGGTTGCGCCCCCGCGCACGGATCGGCGTCACGTTCACCCTGATTACCCTCGCCGATCGTCTCGGGGATCGCCTGCGGGACCGCTCTGGTGGGGTGCCGGGTCCCTGCTCTGCCGGGTCCCTGCTCCATGTGACTGTTCCCGGTGAGACGAGGTGCATCACGCGCTCTCCGGCCTGCGGATTCTCCGTGTCAGCCGACTCTCCGTGTCAGCGGATGCTCCGTGTCAGCGGATGCTCCGTGTCAGCGGACTCCCCGTGTCAGCGGACTCCCCGTGTCAGCGGATTCCCCATGTCAGTGGATTCTCCGTGCTCGGGACGGCGCCGGTGTCATGCCGTGCTGCCGGAGCGGCAGGCCCGCACATAGCGGCGCGCACGGTGGCGCAGGGCCTCGAGGTCGCCGCCGTGAGCGGCGTCGCCGACGAGGGGCGGGCCCACGCCCACGGCGACGGCTCCGGCAGTGAAGTACTCCTCGGCGGCACCGACGTCGACTCCGCCTGCGGGTACGAACGGCACGTCCGGCAGCAGCTCGCGCACGGCGGCGAGGTAGTGCGGGCCGCCGAGGGATGCGGGGAACAGCTGTACGGCGCCGGCGCCCAGCCTGATCGCGTGGACGGCCTCTGTAGGGGTCAGCGCGCCCGCGAGGACCGGCACTCCGGCCAGCGCCGAGGCCGCGACCGCCTCGGTGACGGCCGGGGTGACGACCCAGCCGGCTCCGGCGTTCCGGGCACGGCGCATGTCGTCGGCCGTGAGCACCGCGCCCGCGCCGATCACGATGTCGGGACCGAGGCGGGCCGCGGCGCGCGCGATGACGGCCAGGGCGTCCGCAGTGTGGAGCGAGATCTCGATGAGCGCCACGCCCTCGTCGGCGAGGGCCAGCACAGTGTTCAGCGACGCCTCGGCGTCCCTGCCGTGCACGATCGCGACAAGACGTTCGGCGCGCAGGACCGAGCGGAGACGGGCGGTGTCCATGACGCTCCAGGGAGACGGGCGGGTGGGGGTGGTGGCCAGATCTGCGGTGGTAGCGGCGTTCGCACGTCTGCGGTGGTAGGCGGCGGCCCGAGGCCGGCCGCCGCGAATCGGCCGGAGGAGCGCGGGGAGAGCCCGACGATCACGTCGTACGCCATCGGTCGCGGCCGCAGGTACGAGCTCGCAGCCGGGCCACGCGCCGTCGTCGTGCCGCCGAGCATGATCGCCGTCTCACAGAGCACAGTCGACGCGCCTGCCGCCGCGCGCAACCGCGCCACCGCGGGCAACCGCGCCACCGCGGGCAACCGCGCAACCGCGCGCCGCGGGCAACCGCGCAACCGCGCCGCCGTGGGCAATCGTGCCGCTGGGCGGCACGGGTGGGCACAGCGGCACCCCTCTGCCTAGGGCAACGCCCCTCCCCCCAGGCGACCACGACGGTGTCACCGAGCACGAGGCTGCAGCCCGCAGGGCTCCCCTTCGACACGGCCGCGGCCGACGTCTGCCGCTTCCGGAGCGGGTCTACCGGGAGACAGGCCGATCGCACACGCACGTCCGCGTGCCGACCGGCCCACCCTCGACCGTGCCCGAGCCATCCGGTCCGGGCGACGGGCGACGAACGCCCGCCCTCACACCGCGAAGCGGCCCCTCACCCAGCGGATGACCGCGTGCACCGTCTCGTCGTCCAGGGCCGCCAGCACATGGATCGCGGCGGTGTCGCCCGCCTCGGGCGGAACGCCGGCCGCGGTGAGGGCCGTGTGGAGGTCCACCACGCGCTGGTCCGGGGCCGCGAGACGCTGATCCCTGGCCGCCAGTCGCTGGTCGTCCGTCTCGAGGGGCGAGTCCGGGTCGAGCGGAGGGGCCGCCGTGCAGCTGCACGGATCGGGTGCGGCGAGCAGATAGCCGCTCGCCGCGTCCGCGCCCGCGCCCTCGGCGGGGGCGGGCTGGGAATCGGCGTCGCCCGCGCACGCCGGCAGCGTCGTCGAGCGCGAATCGGCCAGCTGACCAAGAGACATGACGCCTCCAGAGGGGGAGGAAGGACTGCATCGGACTGTGCCGGGGAGGAGTGCCACAGTAAATGTCCCGGTTGCCCAATTGGCGCCCAAGTCACCCGAACGTCCCAATAGACGTTTCGTCCGATCAATGCCCGACTTAAGAGAATCGACCCACAGATCGCACGCATCCCCTCGCCAGGCCCTCACGGGAGGGAAACCTTTCGGTAACCATTCGGGCGTGATGCCGGGTTACAGTGCTAATCCTCCAAAGGAGTTACAGCACTCGCGCACGCCAACATCGCCGTTGCGGCCGGTGCAGTCGCAGACCCGACCGGGAGCTGAGCTGATGTCACAAGGTACGGCGTTCCGTGCCCTGTTCAGCGTGCTCGCCGGCGTCCTGTTCGCACTCCAGCTGTTCAGTCCCTCCACTCCGGCGGCCACCGGTCACGAAAGGCACATCGCCTCGACCGACGCCGAGCTGGTCAGGGCCGCCAACTGCGGTGACGCCCACCCCGTCGAGACCGTCGCGCACCCCGTGTACGCCCGTGACCGGCAGCGCGCCGCGCAGTTCTCGACGCAGGGCCCTCCGCACGGCGTGGAGTCGCGTGATCCCGCCGCCTCGGCGGTGCCGGCGTCACGCGTCCCCGCTGGCACCTCCCACCGTCTGCCAAGACCGGCGACGGGCAGAACTCCCGCGGTACTCCAGGTCTTCCGCTGCTGACAGGACCGCGGTCAGGAGCGAGCCCGGGACGGTTCCCGTCGCCACATCCGGCACACACCATGCCGCTCTCACCCCCGTGCGCCCACGTGCGCCGCACGGGGTCGCTCCCTCCTGCCCGTCGCCAGTGACACCCCGTACTCGTACGACGACGCGCCTTCCGGCGCGCTGGAGGCATTCCCCATGCAGCCCCTCATCGATCACGCACGCTCCTTCCGGCAGCAGTCCGCTGCCCGCTCGGAGGAGTTCGCGCGCCTGGCGCAAGGCCAGTCGCCGCAGGCCCTGTTCATCACCTGCTCCGACTCCCGAGTCGTCCCGGCACTGATCACCGGGGCCCGGCCCGGCGAGCTCTTCGAGCTGCGCACCGCGGGCAACATCGTTCCCCCCTACGCATCCGAACACCCGACCGGCGAGGCCGCCACCATCGAGTACGCCGTGGAGGTGCTCGGCGTCTCGGACGTGGTCGTCTGCGGCCACTCGCACTGCGGCGCCGTCGGCGCCCTGGTGCGCGGCGACGACCTGACGTCCGTGCCCGCGGTACACGACTGGCTCACCCGGGCCACACCGCGCCCGGACGGCACCCAGGACGACCCCGCCGTGGCCGAGGCGGTGCAGCACCACGTGCTGGCACAGATCCTGCGACTGCGGTCCTACCCGGGCATCGCCCGGCGCCTGGACAGCGGCCGACTGCGGCTGCACGCCTGGTTCTACGAAGTCCACACCGGAACCGTGCTCGCACACGATCCCGACACCGACGCCTTCACTGCCCTGTGAGCGCGCCCATGGATTCCTCGCACATGAACACCCCCCACAAGAACACCCCCCACATGGACACCTCCCCTACTGCATCGACCGGCCGCCCGCGCAGCCGCCTCACCGCGCCCGGCTCCTCCTGGCGGCAGGACTTCACCGCCTCGCTCGTCGTGTTCCTCGTCGCGCTGCCGCTGTGCGTGGGCGTGGCCGTCGCCTCCGGTGTACCGGCCGAACTCGGCCTCGTCACCGGCATCGTGGGCGGCATCGTCACCGGCATGCTGCCCGGCAGCAGCCTGCAGGTCAGCGGCCCGGCCGCCGGGCTCACCGTGCTCGTCTACGAGGCGGTGCGGGCGTACGGGGTGCCCGTACTCGGCGTCATCGTCCTGATCGCGGGCCTGCTCCAGCTGCTCATGGGCGGGCTGCGGCTGGGCCGCTGGTTCCGGGCCATCTCCGTCTCCGTCGTCGAGGGCATGCTGGCGGGCATCGGGCTCGTCCTGATCGCGGGACAGCTGTACTCGCTGGCGGACACCGAGGCCCCGTCGTCGGGCCTGGCGAAGATCGCCGGGCTGCCGGGGATGTTCGCCGACGCGGTCGCGTCGCCGCAGGCGCGGACCGCGCTGTGCCTCGGCGTCGGCACCATCGCGGTGCTGGTGCTGTGGAAGAGGCTGCCGAAGCCGGTGCAGGTCGTCCCGGCACAGCTGGCCGCCGTCGGTCTTGCCACGCTCGCTTCGGCGCTGCTCGGCCTGCCCGTTGCCAAGGTCGAGGTGCAGGGTCTGATCGAGTCCATTCAGCCGCCCGGCCTCGGCGAGTTCGGGGAGCTGGCGAGCATCGGAGTGATCGGCACGGTGCTCGCGTTCACTCTGATCGCCTCCGCTGAGAGCCTGTTCAGCGCCGCCGCCGTGGACCGCCTGCACGACGGTCCGCGCACCCAGTACGACAAGGAGCTGATGGCGCAGGGCGCGGGCAACGCCGTGTGCGGGCTGCTCGGCGCGCTGCCGATGACGGCGGTCATCGTGCGCAGCGCGGCCAACGTCCAGGCGGGCGCACGGACGAAGGCGTCGCGCGTGCTGCACGGCGTATGGCTGCTGCTGTTCGCCGCGCTGCTGCCTGCCGCGCTCGGCGTCATCCCCGTCGCGGCACTCGCCGCCGTCCTCGTCCACGCGGGCTTCAAGCTGATTCCGGCCCGTGAACTGGCCGGTCTGTGGCGCGAGCACCGCGGCGAGGCGCTGATCCTGATCGTCACGGCCCTGTCGATCGTCTCGGTCAGCATGTTCGAGGGTGTGCTCATCGGTCTCGCCCTGGCAGTCGTCAAGACGGCCTGGGAGGCCTCTCACGTCCGTCTCGAGGTCGTCGACAAGGGCGCAGGGCCCATCCAGGCGTACCTGACGGGCAACGCCACGTTCCTGCGGCTGCCGAGGATCCTGGACACCCTGGAGTCGCTGCCGCAGGACCGCCCGGTCGAGCTGCACCTGACCGGGCTGCACCACCTCGACCACGCCTGCCGCACGGCCCTGGAGAACTGGGCCGAACGGCACAGCGGAGCCGGCACGGAGCCGGTGAAGGTCACGTCACCGGGCTGACGCACGACTCGGGCCACCGGGCCGGGCGGTACGCAACGGCGCGTACTGTCCGGCCCATTGGGCTACACGGATGTTCGTACGGGACGTCGTAGGGTGCGCCGTTGACGACGATCCATGCGTCCGTGCCGGAGAAAGCGCTTTCGCACCTCTTCTCCAGCCGGGCCGCACCTCGTACCGTGTGATCATCCCGCTTCTCGAATAGCAAAGGCGGCCCGCATGGCCCTGTTCGACCTGCCTCTCCACGAGCTGCGCACCTACCGCACCGCGTCGGTCGCACCCGACGACTTCGACGCGTTCTGGGCGAAGACCCTGGAAGAGGCGCGTGTCCACGATCTGGACGCCCGTTTCGAGCCGGTCGAGACCGGTCTCAAGAACGTCGAGGTGTTCGATGTGACGTTCGCCGGTTTCGGCGGGCATCCCGTCAAGGGCTGGCTCACGCTGCCGACCGGGACGACGGAGCCGCTGCCGGCGGTCGTCGAGTTCGTCGGCTACGGCGGCGGCCGCGGGCTGCCCCACACGCACCTGCTGTGGGCCTCGGCCGGCTTCGCGCACCTCGTGATGGACACCCGGGGCCAGGGCAGCGGCTGGTCGGACGGCGCAACACCGGACCCGGTGGGCAGCGGCCCCGCTCACCCGGGCTTCATGACCCGGGGCATCGAGGACCCCGAGAGCTACTACTACCGGCGGGTTTTCACGGACGCCGTACGGGCGGTCGAGGCCGCGCGTTCCCATCCGCTGGTCGACGCCTCCCGTACCGCGGCCGTGGGCGGCAGCCAGGGCGGCGGCATCACCCTGGCCGTCGGCGGGCTGGTGCCGGACCTCGCGGCGATCGCTCCGGACGTGCCATTCCTGTGCGACTTCCCGCGCGCGACGACGATGACCGACCGCGATCCGTACCGGGAGGTGGGCAGGTACCTCAAGGCCCACCGCGGCCGCACCGAGCAGGTGATGCGTACGCTCTCCTACTTCGACGGCGCGCACTTCGCGGCGCGCGGCCGCTGCCCGGCCCTGTTCTCAGTCGCCCTGGAGGACCAGACCTGCCCGCCGTCCACCGTGTTCGCGGCCTTCAACGCCTGGGACCACTCCGACAAGGAGATAGCGGTGTACGACTTCAACGACCATGAAGGGGGCGGCCCGTTCCAGCAGGCGGAACAGCTGCGGTGGCTGCCGGCGCGGCTGTGACACACCCGGCCCCGGCG
>NZ_LOHS01000092.1 GCF_001642995.1 Streptomyces jeddahensis | reverse complement strand
TCGTCCCGTGCTCTGACGTATCGTCAGTAAATGTGTGAACAGGGCCTGTTCGTCCTTCGGCCGCTCACCGCGCAGGGTGGCGGTCAGTCGGCCGATCATGTGGTCGACCGCTGCGCGAGATGTGGCGCGCTCGCGGAAGCCGGTGAGGGTGCGCTCGACGTATCCCGCGGGCCTGCGGTTGATGCCGGTGTGATGTTGCGGAAGAGGCGGCGGGCTGGCGCGTTGGTGTCGGCATCGGGGTGGCCGAGTTCCGTCACGGAACGCATGTGGTTGAGAACGTGGCTGACCGTGCTGGGCGAGATGCCCGCGCGTCTCGCCGCGTCGGCGATGGTCACCATGATGGTGCGCCGACGTCCTTCTGCGCCGCTGCGCCTACGAAGCTTTGGCGGTTCAACGCGTGCGTCATGGTAGCGGCCCTTCCCCCGGAGTGTCGAAGCGCTTCACCTCGATGGGGAAGGTAACGGACATCTTTCATGCGAAACAAGGGGCGGGATACGAGGAAAGTTTCTCAGCCATGGTCCATTGACAGCCTTGCAGCGGCAATGACAGCGTCGATGCGCTTCGACAATCACTCTCAACCCGACATCCGCACCCGCTTGCCGAGGGATCCGTTTCGTGGCTTCTCTGTCCCCATCCGCCGCCCCGTCGCCCTTCCGCGACCCCGCGCTTCCGATGAGCAAGCGCGTCGACGACCTGCTGGACCGGCTCACCCTGGAGGAGCGGCTCGCCATGCTCCACCAGTACGTCCCGGCCGTCCCGCGCCTCGGCATCGCCTCGTTCCGCACCGGAACAGAGGCGCTGCACGGCGTGGCCGGGCTGGGGGTGGCGACCGTCTTTCCCCAGGCCGTGGGGCTGGGCGCCGCATGGGACGAGGATCTGGTGCGCGCCGTCGCCGAGGCCGTCTCGGTCGAAGCGCGCGCTTTCCACCGGCACCGGCCGACCCCGACCGGGTCCGGCACCAACGGCCTGCAGATCTGGTCGCCCGTGGTGAACCTGCTGCGCGACCCGAGGTGGGGCCGCAACGAGGAGGGCTACTCCGAGGACCCGCTGCACACCGCGCGCCTCGGAACCGCCTACTGCCGGGGCCTGGCCGGCGACCATCCGGAATACCTGCGCGCCGCGCCGGTGCTCAAGCACTTCCTCGCCTACAACAACGAGAACGACCGCTGCGTCACCTCCTCCGGCCTGCGCCCCCGCGTACTGCACGAGTACGACCTGGCCGCCTTCCGCCCGATCATCGCCTCCGGCGCGGCCACCGGCGCGATGGCCGCCTACAACCTCGTCAACGGCCGCCCCTGCCATGTGAGTCCGCTCATCGAGGACGAACTGCGGCGCTGGGCCCGGCGGACCGGCCATGAACTGTTCGTGGTCAGCGATGAGGAAGCGCCCTGGAACCTGGTGGAACTGGAGCACTACTTCGAGGACCACGCCACGTCCCATGCCGCCGCGCTGAAGGCCGGTATCGACAGTTTCACCGAACACCGGGAGGACAGCGCGACCGTGATCGGCCGATTGCGGGAGGCGTTGGAGCGCGGGCTGATCGAGGAGGAGGACGTGAACCGGGCGGTGCGCCGCCAGCTGCAACTCCGGTTCCGTCTCGGCGAGTTCGACCCCGACCTCGACCCGTACGTCGGCATCGGCCCGGAGGTGATCGACTGCCCCGAACACCGCGCCCTGGCCCTGCGCGCCGCGACGGAGTCGGTCGTACTGCTCAAGAACGACGGCCTGCTGCCCCTGAACCCTGAGCGAGCACCGCGGATCGCCGTCATCGGGCCGCACGCCGACACGCTGTACGAGGACTGGTACAGCGGCACCCTGCCGTACCAGGTCGGCATCGCGGCCGGCCTGCAAGGCGCGCTCGAAGGCAGCGGCGAGGTGCTCTGCGTGCCGGGCGCCGACCGCATCAAGCTGCTCTCCCGCAGCACCGGCGAGCCGCTGGGCGGAACCGCGTTCGACGTCCAGGAGTGGGGCGACGGCGTCCTCACCCTGTGCGAGGCCGGCACCGGCCGCTACCTCGGCCTCCAGGACGACGCCTCGCTCGCCGCCGACCGGACGCATCTCAAGAACTGGTTCGTCAACGAGACTTTCCGTCTGGAGCCCGCCCCGGACGGCGAGGGCGACACCTTTCTGCTCCGCAACGTGCGCACCGGCCGCTACGCCGCCCTCGATCCCGCCGACGGCCGGGTGCGCGTCAACGCCGCCACCCCCGAGACGGCCGAGCGCTGGCATCGCGAACTGCTGCGCGACGGCGCGGCCGAGGCACGTGCCGCCGCCGAGCAGGCCGACGTGGCGATCGTCGTCCTCGGCAACCACCCGATGATCAACGGCCGCGAGACCGAGGACCGTACCGGAATCGCCCTGCCCGAGACCCAGGAAGCGCTGCTGCGCACGGTCGCCGCGGTCCGCCCGGAGACCGCACTCGTCGTCATGAGCAGTTACCCCTACGCCGTCGACTGGGCCGACGCCCACCTGCCGGCCGTGCTGTGGACGGCCCACGGCGGACAGGAGACGGGCCGAGCCTTGGCAGCCGTTCTGCTCGGCGCGGCCGACCCCGCCGGCAGGCTGCCGCAGACCTGGTACCGGGGCGACGAGGCACTGCCGCACCCGCTCGACTACGACATCATCAAGGCGGGCTGGACGTACCAGTACCACCGGGCCGCACCCCTCTACCCCTTCGGACACGGCCTGTCCTACACCGGCTTCGCCTACCGTGACCTGCGGCTGTCCTCGGCGGTCATGGCTCAGGACGGGGTGGTGGACGTCTCGGTGACCCTGGCCGACACGGGCACGCGGTCCGGGAGCGAGGTGGTCCAGCTCTACGTCCGGGCGGTCGACGCCCGCTACGAGGCGCCCCGGCTCCGGCTCGCGGACTTCCACAAGGTACGGCTCGACCCGGGGCAGAGCCGGGAGGTGACCTTCCGTCTGCCCGCCGAACGACTGGCGCACTGGGACGTCACCACAGGCGCCTTCACCGTCGATCCGGGCCGCTACGAGGTGCTCGTCGCCCGCTCGGCCGAGGACATCGTCCTCAGCACACCGCTCACCGTGACCGGTGTCTCACCCCCACCGCGCGCACTGGTGGGCCGGCACACCCTCGCCGTCGACTTCGACGACTACACCGACATCACCCTGGTCGACGCCACCCGCGTCAAGGGCGATGCCGTCGCCCCTGCGGATCCCGCTCACCCCGCCACCCTGCTCTTCCGCTCCGTTGACCTGTCCGGTGCGTCCCACTTCGAGGCCGACGTCGCGCGCGCGGCCACCGGCCAGGGCGAGGCACGACTGGAGATACGGGCGGGAGACCACCTCCTCACGGAGATCGCCGTACCGGTCACCGGCGACCACCACACCTGGACGACCGTGACCGCCGCGACGGCGACTGTGGGCGACGGCCACCACGACCTGTGCCTCACCCTGCACGGCGACTTCCGGCTGGCCTCCTTCCGTTTCACCGCGCACGCCCCGCGGAGCAAGGAGGGTGCCGAATGAGCACCCCGGCAGGACCCTGCAGCCGGTGCCTTGCTGCAAGACCCCGCAGCCGGGGCCGAGCCACATGTCCCGCGCCGCAGTCCCTACGCTGACCCCGTGACGGACAACAGCAGACCACTCGCCGTGTTCGACCTGGACAACACCCTCGCGGACACCGCGCACCGCCAGCGGTTCCTGGAGCGCAGGCCGCGGGACTGGGACGCCTTCTTCGCGGCGGCCCCGCACGACCCGCCGCTGGCGGAGGGCGTGGCGCTGGCTCTGACGAGCGCCGAGGAGTGCGAGATCGTCTACCTGACCGGCCGCCCGGAACGGTGCCGTCGCGACACCGTCGCCTGGCTGGCCGCACACGGACTGCCCGAGGGCCGCATCTGGATGCGCCGCAACGACGACCGCCGCCCCGCCCGCTTCACCAAGATGGCGATCCTCCGGCGCATCGCCCGCGACCGGGAGGTCCGCGTGCTCGTGGACGACGACGAACTGGTCTGCGAAGAGGCCCGGCGCGCGGGCTTCACCGTCGTACATGCGCGCTGGGCCACACCATCGGCGGACCTGAAGGACGCGCAGGAGCGGGAGGGACGGACGTGACGTACTACGTGTACGTGACGCACTGAAAGAGCCTGCCCGGCGTCTCGGTTCAGTCGCCGTCCTCCAGGCGGAACCCCACCTTGAGCCCCACCTGGTAGTGCTGGATCTCGCCGTTCTCGATCTGACCGCGGACCTGCGTCACCTCGAACCAGTCGAGGTGGCGCAGCGTCTCGTTGGCCCGGGCGATGCCGTTGCGGATGGCCTGGTCGACACCCTCCGGGGAGGTGCCGACGATCTCGGTGACCCGATAGGTGTGGTTCGTCATCTGGCTTGCTCCTCTCGACCGGCTCCCGGGCCGGTTTACTCCACCGTGCCCCACCAGGCCCCGGCGCGCGAGGCGGGCACCGGGACCCGCCGGGGGACGGGCTGGTGGGCAGGGACGCTCACCGCGCCACACTCAGCGACAACGCGAACCGGCCCGCCGTATCCGTCCACCAGCGGGTCAGCTCCAGCCGAGCGGCGGCCAGTTCGGCCGACACGCCGTCCTTGCGGAACTTCGCCGAGACCTCCGTGCGCATCTCCTCGCCCCGTTCGAAATCGACCGCCAGGTCCAGCGCGGGGATCTTCACGGTGAGCGGCTGCAGGGCGCGCAGGCGCATCTCGATCCACTCGCTGCCGCGGTCCCACAGGGCGACGTGGGCGAAGTCGGCCGGGTCGAAGTCGGCGCCCAGCTCCCGGTTGACGACGGCGAGCACGTTCTTGTTGAACTCGGCCGTCACCCCGGCCGCGTCGTCGTACGCGGCCACGAGGACGGACTCGTCCTTGACCAGGTCAGTGCCCAGCAACAGCGCGTCGCCCGGTGCCAGCAGCGAGCGTACGGAGGCGAGGAACCCGGCGCGTTCGGCGGGCAGCAGATTGCCGATGGTGCCGCCGAGGAACGCGACGAGCCGCGGTCCGGGCGTGTCGGGGAGTGCGAGGCCGTTCGTGAAGTCGGCGATCAGAGCGTGCACGTTCAGCCCCGGGCGTTCGGCGAGGAGCGCCTGCCCGGCCTGCGTGAGAGCGCTCTCGCTCACGTCCACCGGGACGTATGTGTGCAGGTCCGGCAGCTCGTCGAGCAGATGGCGCGTCTTGTCGGACGAGCCGGAGCCGAGCTCGACGAGCGTCCGGGCACCGGTGACCTCGGCGATCTCCGCGGCCCGGGCGATCAGGATCTGCCGCTCGGCGCGTGTCGGGTAGTACTCCGGGAGCTCGGTGATCTGCTCGAACAGTGCGCTGCCGCGCGCGTCGTAGAACCACTTGGGCGGCAGCGTCTTGGGGTTACGGGTGAGGCCGTGCAGGACGTCGGCGCGGAGGGCCGCGTCCGTGGCGTCCTCGGGCAGGGTGCGGGTCAGATGGAACGGGCTCACGCAGTCGGCTCCTCGGTCTTCAGGGGTTGATGAAGATCGGTCCCCGGGGCTCCTTGGGGATGTACCTGTGGGTATTCCGGCTCCTCCGGCTCCTCCGGGTCCTTCAGCGGCGTCAGCAGGACGTCGGTGCGGCTTGCGGCGAGCAGCGTCCGGTCGGGCACCTCGCGCCACTGCGGATCGTCGTCGTACGGCTCGGAGGCCACGACGGTGCGGCCGCCGGGCCCGGCGAGATACCAGAGGGTGTCGCCCCAGGCGGTCGCGGCGATGGTCTCGCCGTTGGTCAGCAGGAGGTTGAGGCGGGAGCCGGGGGCGGCGGCCGCCACCTCCAGGACCGTGTCCGCCAGCGCCTGCCCCTCCTCGTCGCCGTTACGCAGCTTGTGCAGGACCAGCGCCCACACCAGCGCGGAGTCGTTGCGTGCCTCCAGCGCGAGCAGCTCTGCGGGCGGCAGCTCCCCGGCGAGTACGGCGAGAGAGCGCGGCCAGCCGGTCACTGCGCCGTTGTGGCTGAACAGCCAGGGACCGGCAGCGAACGGCGCCGCCGCGGCCTCTGCGTCGGCGCTCGCCACGGTCGCGTCCCGTACCGCGGCGAGCAGCGCCCCGGTGCGTACGACCCGCGCCAGGTCCGCGAACGGCTGGTCGCCCCAGACCGGCCCCGCCCGGCGGTACCGGGCGGGCACCGGGTCCCCTTCCGCGTACCAGCCGACGCCGAATCCGTCGGCGTTGACGGTGCCGTGCCGCTGGTGCCGCGGCGCCCACGACTGGCGGTACAGGCCGTGCGGTGGTGCCACGACGAGATCGCCGAACGGCACGGGCGGCCCCAGGTAGGCCAGATGCCGGCACATCAGGCGCCCCCCGTCCGGCCGTTCGCGTCGCCCTCCGTCCTCCTGCTGCCGGCGACGCCGTCCACCAGGCCGTCCGCGACCCCGTCCCCGGGCGTGACGTCCCGGGCGGTGCGGAAGCCCGAGAAGATCTGCCGCCGGATCGGATAGTCCCAGTTGCGGAACGTGCCGCGGCAGGCCACCGCGTCGACGGCGAACGAACCGCCGCGCAGCACCTTGTACTCGGAGCCGAAGAACACCTCCGAGTACTCCCGGTACGGGAACACCGCGAACCCCGGATACGGCAGGAAGTCGCTCGCCGTCCACTCCCACACGTCGCCGATCAACTGCCGCACGCCGAGCGGCGACTCGCCGAGCGCATAGCTGCCCGCGGGCGCCGGACGCAGATGGCGCTGGCCGAGGTTGGCCCGTTCCGGCGTCGGATCGGCGTCACCCCACGGGTAGCGCATCGAACGCCCCGAGCCGGGGTCGTGACGGGCGGCCTTCTCCCATTCGGCCTCGGTGGGCAGCCGCCGGCCCGCCCATCGCGCGTACGCATCCGCCTCGTACCAGCCGACGTGCAGCACCGGCTCGTCCGGCGGCACGGCCTCGGTCACCCCGAAGCGGCGCCGCAGCCACTGCCCGCCCTCGCGGCGCCAGAACAGCGGAGCGGTGATGGAGTGGGCCTTGATGTGCGTGAAGCCCTCCGGCGCCCACCAGCGCGGGTCGTCGTAGCCGCCGTCTTCGATGAACGCCTGGTACGCGGCGTTCGTCACGGGAGTCGTGTCGATGAAGAACGGCGGGACGAGCCGGACATGGGCGGGCCGCTCGTTGTCCAGCGCCCAGGGCTCGGTGGACGTGCCCATGGTGAAGGGGCCACCAGGGACGAGGACTTCGGCCGGTCCGGTGTACGGCGATGACAGGGGCTCCGGGTCGGGCGCCGACAGGGCGGCCGGTCCCTTGCGCAGCTGATGCGTGATCAGCATCGTCTCGTCGTGCTGCTGCTCGTGCTGGGCGATCATCCCGAAAGCGAAGCCCGCCTGGGTCAGCGCCGAACCCTCGAAGGGGGTGCGCTCGAGGACGTCCAGCGCCCGGCCGCGCACCTCAGCCGCGTACCGACGGGCTTCGGAGGGCGGCAGCAGTGGAAGCGAGGGGCGCTCGGCGCGAGGGTGCTCGAACGCGTCGTACAGCGGGTCGATCTCCGGCCGTATCGCCTCCTGCCCCGCGACGGCCCGCAGCAGCCATTGCTCCTCCTGGTTGCCGATGTGGGCGAGGTCCCACACCAGCGGGGACATCAGCGGCGAGTGCTGGGCGGTCAGATCGGGGTCCTCGACGCAGCCGGTGAGCAGGGCGGTGCGGTCGCGCGCGGTGAGCAGCGCCGACAAGGCGCGTTGCCGCAGGGTCTCGGGATCCTGGTCGTCGGTCGCGACGGTCTCGGTCATGGGCGGGCGTCCTTCCCGTGCACGTGATCTCGGTCGAGCAGTTCGGGCCGGTCGAGCAGTGCGGGCTGACCGAGCCGTTCGGGCTGGTCGGGCAGATCGAGCCGGTCCAGCAGGTCGTCGGCGGGGCAGCGTGCCCGTGCGACGTAGCGGTCGGTGAAGGCCGCGACCGCGTCCCGCACGGCCTCGTCGGCACCGAGGCGGGGCAGCGCCTCCTGTGCGGCGGCGAAGCAGATGACGGCGGCCTCGTGCAGTTCGGGATCGTGCAGGGCCTGTCGCGCGGCGCTGAGCCACAGCTCGTTACGCGGTGCGGGCAGCGGGCCCGCGCGTTCGGACAGGGGTTTGACGGTGCGATACGCGGTCTCGGCCGCCTCGGGATCGTCGAACAGCGCGGTCGTCACGGCGAGCGGAACGATCCAGCCGTTCTCGCCGGGCTGGGCGTCGATCATGCGCAGCTCCAGATGGCCGCGCGGCCGTACGGGCGGGAACAGCGTCGTCAGGTGGTAGTCGACGTCCTCGCGGGTCGGCGGACGTGGCTCGCCCGAGCGGGCCCACGCGCGCAGGCTCAGCCCCTCCGGCACGGCCCACGGGCCGTCCTCCGCCCGGATGCACATCACGGGCGCGTCCAGCACGTGTCTGGTCCATGTGGTCCGCGGGTCCCCGTCCAGCGGTGGCGCCGACGACCGGCCGGGCTCGATGTCGGCCCACAGCACCTGCCGCGTCGACCGCCACCCGGTCAGACGCCCCGCACTCAGCGGCGAGTTGGCGAAGGCCGCGACCAGCACGGGCCCCAGCAGATGCGCCAGCCGCCAGCGGCGGCCGTGGCCGAGCGGCCCCGGCTCCTCGTACCCGGCGTCCAGACACACCTGTACGGACGCCGAGGAGCACATCATGTGGCGGCCGGCGGTCCCCGCCCGGTCGAGATACGTCTCCATCGCGTCGTAGCGGGGCTGGTGCAGCAGCCGGGACGGCGGGCACCACGGGTCGGTGCCGAGCCCGGTGAGGGTGAGGCCGAGGGGGCCGAGCGCCGTCCGTACCGCCGACAGATCGGCCGACACGGTCGTGACGCACTCCATCAGCGATGCGGCGGGCAGCGAGCTGAGCTCCAGCTGGCCGCCGGGTTCGACGGTGAGTGCGGAGTGCAGGGGCAGGGCCCGCACTGCGGCGTACGCCGCTTCGAGGCGGGCGGGCGGTACGGGCGGTACGGGGTGCCGTGGCAGGCGGTCACCGGCATGGTCGAAGCCGTGGACGTCGTGGACGAGCCATTCCAGTTCGACACCGACCGAGCGGGGCGGGCCGGTCTTGAAGCAGATGCCGTGGACCAGCGCCTCCACGTCGGCCTCGGTGACCTTCGGGGCGAGATCCGTACAGTCTCCCTCGGACATGCCGGGATCCTCCTGATCTTCAGGTCGGCCTGGTTCTCCGGTCGGGAACCATGCAGCCGCCCCGGCCGTGGGTGGACCGGAACGGCAGCGCTCGTCCCACCCAAACCCCTGTGAGCGGATCGCACAAGAGTGCCCCGAGGGTCGGATTCGTACGGAGAAGGTCTGTTGCACGACAGGTCATGAGGCGCTCACGGGGCGTTCACGAGGGAGACGGGCCAGACGGGGGAGACGGGCGACGCGCACGAGTTCCCGGCTGCGTGGCAGCGCGCAGCACACCACCGGTATGGGCACCGGGTCCGGTACGGGTGGACCCGGCAGATGTCGACGGTCACCGCTCCCACCACGGTAATCGAGGTGGCCGGGGCGAGCAGCCTGGAGGCGGGGCGGAGGCCCGTGACCTGCGGAGACGGGCCCGAAGTCGGGCCAGAAGTCGGGCCCAAGATGGCCCAGAAGACGGGCCAGAAGATGGACCGTCCGCCCCCGGGTCAGCGCCAGCCGTAGCGCTCCCGCAGGCGGTGCACCACCAGGTTGAAACGCATCCGGTCCAGCGCGCACGCCTCCCGCCGCATCCCGCGCTCGTGCACGCGCAGCACCCGGTCGATGTTCACCCACGAGTCGCGTCCCTCGCGGTCCCACGGCCCCTGGCCGATCGGCACCCACTCCCGGTCGTGGTCGTGGCGCTTGCTCGACAGCTGTACGGCGAGCAGCGTGCCGGCCGCCTCGCGGGCGACGACCAGCACCGGGCGGTCCTTGCCGCGCCCGTCGTTCTCCTCGAACGGCACCCAGGTCCAGACGATCTCACCGGGATCGGGATCGCCGTCGTGGGCGGGCGCGTACTCGGTGCGCACCCGGCCCACCCGGCGCGGCTCGGCCTCGGTCGTCGCGGTCGGGCCGAAGCGGCCCGGGGTGTCGTCGATGCGCGCGTCTGCGGTGGAGTCAGTCACGCGGGTCACGGTAGAACCTGCGCCCCCGCGCCCGGAGGGCGGGTCCTCCCGACGGCACACGTGGCACGGGGCCGGCGCCCTTGGCACGCCGACCCCGCCGCCTTGCGTCAACTCCTCTGGCCCACCAGGTCCCTACTTCCCGTCGGACGGTTCGTCGTCCGTCACAGGAACCTTCTCCTTACGTGCAGCGGGTGCGGGTGCGGGTGCGGGTGCGGATGCGGATGCGGATCGGGGCGCGGGCGTGACGCCGTCGAGCCCGTTGAGCGCGGCGGCTCCGTTCGCCGCGCCGCCGTTCTGGTTCATGGTCGACAGCAGCTGACGGGCGAGGCCGAGACCCGTGCCGCCCATGGTGAGCGCCTTGGCGAACATGTCCGACATACCGTCGGCACCGTTCAGCAGGACCATGTGGTCGACGCTGTTGAAGGCGCCGGCGCCCGCCGCCACGATCTCGGGCCAGTTCTCGGCGAGTTGCTGGGCGACGACCGCCTCCTGGTTCTCGGCGAGCGCGGCCGCCCGGGCCTTGATCGCCTCGGCCTCTGCGAGTCCCTTGGCGCGCGTTGCCTCAGCCGCCGCCAGGCCCTTGGCCTGTGCCGCAGCGGCCTCCGCCTCACCGGTCGCACGGGTCGCCGTGGCCGCCGCGGCGCCCCGCGCCTTGGTCGCCTCGGCCTCGGCCGCGGCAGCCGTCTTGACCCGGGTCGCCTCAGCGCTCGCCGCCAGCTCCGTCTCCTTGGCCTTCGCCTGCGCGGCGGAAATACGGGCGTCGCGCTCGGCCTCGGCCAGCGTCCGCTTCTCGTACGCCTTGGCGTCCGCGGGCTTGCGTACGTCGGCCTGCAGCTGCTGCTCGCGCCGGTGCGCCTCGAGTTCGGCGACCCGCGTCTCCTGGACGACGACCTCCTGGCGGGCCCCGGCATCGGCGAGCGGACCGGCCTGCCGGGCCTTGGCGGCGGCCTTGTCGCGCTCGGCCTGGTATCCGGCCTGCAGGATCTCGCTGTCCCGGGTCGCCTCCGCCATCCGCGCGGCGGCCTGCTGCTCGGCCTCGGTGGCGAGGCGGTTGGCCTCGGCCTGCGCGATCCGCGCGTCGCGCTGCACGGCGGCGGCATGCGGCATGGCCAGGTTCTGGATGTATCCGGTCGGGTCCTCGATCTCGTGGATCTGCAGCGAGTCGACGATGAGCCCGAGTTTCTCCATCTCCGTGCCGCATGCGGCACGGGTCTGGCCGGTCAGCTTCTCGCGGTCGCGGATCATGTCCTCGACCGTCAAGCCGCCCACGATGGACCGCAGATGACCCGCGAACACGTTGTGCACCCGCTCCGCCATCAGCTTCTGCTGGTCGAGGAAGCGGCGGCTCGCGTTGGCGATCGACACGAAGTCGTCGCCCACCTTGAAGATGACCACGCCCCGCACCTTGAGCGGAATGCCCTGGTGGGTGACGCAGTCCACGGACAGCTCGGTCTCGTTGAGATCGAGGGACAGTTTGCGCACTGCCTGCACGCCCGGCAGGACGAGCGTGCCGCGACCCGTGACGATGCGGAACCCCATGCCCTCACCGAGCCCCTCGGTGCGGTGCGTGGAGCCCGAGATGATCAGTGCCTCGTTCGGTTCCGCCACCCGCCACATGAGCTTGAACAGACCGATCAGAACGGCGAGAGCAGCGACTGCGGCCCCCGCAACGACGCCGACGAACACCGGCATACGCCCCCTTTGCCTCCAGTACCCGGTCGGTACCGGACGAACGGGAGTGTGCTCCTGCTCAGAGCCGCGGAGAAGACGCTGACGGATCCTTGTCGCAATCTTGACGAAGGCCGTCAACGCCCTTGGCACAAAGGGCGGTCTCCTTGGTACGAGCGGTCGTCGCGAGGAACCCGGCCGTCGTCAACCGTCGTAGGCGGCCGTCACGTACACGGTGCGCGGAGGCAGGTACTCCACGATCATCACCACCGTGCCCGTCTCGATCCGGTCCTCGGCCGAGGCAGGATAGGCGAGGAAGTGCTCGGCGCCACCACGGACACGGACGATCACCTCGCCGACCAGCCCGGGCCCTACCGTGCCGGTGACCCGCCCCATCAGCCCGACCATCGACGCCTCGTCCACGGTCACAGCGTACGGTGACCGGGCCCTAAGGTGCCCAGGGCGGCGTGAACTCCCGCGAGGTGGCGTGGAGTACAGCGGTTCCCGGTTGCTTCCCGGACGGAGCCTGGCTTCGGCGCGCCACCCGGCTTCCGGCATGCAAAGATGCCATCCGTCATCGGCAGACCTGGACCGAGAACTCCGGGCGGGAACGTGCAGATACCGAAGCAGCAGTCCATGCCACAGCAGTCATTCGGCGCGACGCCGGATGACCACGCGGCATCACCCGATTCCGTACGGAGGCCCGCGCGGCGGCGCCCGACGGAGGAGGCGACACCGTACCCGGTGGGGCGCCGGAAGCCCGAGGAAGCACCACACGGCCCCGAAGTGCCACAGCCCCCGCGGCGAACCACTCCCCGTAAGGCCGTGGAGCGGTCCGTCCCCACGAGTGCCGACGTGGCGCGGCTCGCCGGAGTCTCGCGGGCCACCGTCTCCTACGTACTGAACAACACCAGCTCGGTGCGGATCAGTGAACCCACCCGGCGCCGGGTCCGCGAGGCGGCCAGGGAGCTCGGCTACGTGCCGCACGCGGCGGCCCGCAGTCTGCGGGCCGGGCACACCCGCATGGTGCTGATGCCGGCCCCGGAGGTGGTCGCCAGCCCGCTGTACAGCGGGTTGTTCAACGAACTCCACTGGGCGCTCAGCCGTCTCGACTACACCGTCGTGCAGTTCGGCAGCGCCGGTCAGAGCGGCGACCAGGCCGCCCGGGCCTGGGCGGAGCTGCGGCCGGCCGCCGTCCTGACGTACAGCACGTTCAGCGCGCGCCTCGGCGCGCGGGGCGTCGACGTCCTGAAGCGCTCCGGTGTGCGAGCCGTCATCACCCTGGGCCAGGAGCGCACCGAGGGTGCCCACGCGGTCCTCATGGACCAGCGCGCGGTGGGCCGCTGCGCGGGCGACCACCTCCTCGCACGCGGCCGTCGCCGCATCGGCGTCGTCGTCCCCGAGGAACCGGGCCTGGAGGCCTACTCGCTGCCCCGTCTGGAAGGCGTACGCCGTGCCGCACAGGGCACGGGCGCCGAGATCACCGAGGTGCCGCTCGCCTACGACGAGGGATCGGCCGCCCGGCTCGCCGGGCGCTGGCGGCGGCTCGCCCTCGATGGCGTGTTCGCGTACAACGACGAGTACGCGATGCTGCTGATGCGTGCCCTGCAGGACGAGGGGATCGGCGTACCGGACGAGACCGCCGTGATGGGCGCCGACGACCTCATGCTCGGCAGGCTGCTGCGGCCCCGGCTGAGCACCGTACGGATCGAGCTGCCCTCCGGACGAGAGCTGGCGGAGATCGTCGACCGCGCCGTCCGCGACCCCGGCGCGCCGCCCGAGGTCCACAAGGTGCTCGGCGTGACCCCCGTCCCTCGCGAATCGACGTGAGCGCGCACCGGGCGCCATGATGCGGCCGGAGGCCGTGGTGCGCCGCACGTATGAGCATGATCGTCCGGTTCGCCGGAACTCATCGAGCATCACCGCAACTTATGCCGGCGGAGAGTGCCGCCGGCGACACCATTTTCGAACGGGATGACTAACATGTTGAGTGCTCAACCAGGGGGGATGCCTGAGAGCACCGCGTACCGTGCGCGCCTGCGGCGCATCGCGGCATCCCGCCCCGCAACCGCCGAACCGGCCCCTGGCCACACGGGACTTCCCCTCGATGTGCGAACGGGACCTCCCTCGACGAACTGACCGATCGGAGAGCCGTCATGCCCCTGCTCGACCCGAAGACCTGGCAGTCCCGGGCACTGTCGGGAGGTGAGTACGCCGTCACCGAGCCCGCGACGGGCGACACCCTGGCCTCCGTCACGCTCGCCACCGCCGAGGACGTCACGGCGGCCGCGGTGAACGCGCGTGCCGCCCAGACCGCGTGGGCCCGCACCCCGCACTTCGAACGCGCCGCGGTGCTGCGCCGCGCCGGTGACCTGTTCGCCGCACACGCCGCCGAGCTGCGCGAGTGGATCGTGCGCGAGTCCGGCTCGATCCCCGGCAAGGCCGAGTTCGAACTGCACGTCGCGGCCCAGGAGTGCTACGAGGCCGCCGCGCTGGCCTCGCGCCCGACCGGTCAGGTGCTGCCCACCGAGGCGCCCCGGCTGTCGTACACGCGCCGCGTCCCGGCGGGCGTCGTCGGCGTCATCTCGCCGTTCAACGCCCCGCTGATCCTCTCCATCCGCTCGGTCGCCCCGGCTCTCGCGCTCGGCAACGCCGTCGTGCTCAAGCCGGACCCGCGCACCGCCGTCTGCGGCGGCCTCGCCCTCGCCGCGGTCTTCGCCGAGGCCGGGCTGCCCGAGGACCTGCTGCACGTCCTGCCCGGCGGTCCCGAGGCGGGTCAGGCGCTCGTCGCCGACCCGAACGTGCCCGTCATCTCCTTCACCGGCTCCACCGCCGCCGGCCGCGCGGTCGGCGAGGCCGCGGGACGCCACCTCAAGCGCGTCCACCTGGAGCTGGGCGGCAACTCGGCGCTCGTCGTCCTCGAGGACGCCGACATCGACGCGGTGATCTCCACCGCCGCCTGGGGCTCCTTCTTCCACCAGGGCCAGATCTGCATGACGACGGGCCGCCACCTCGTGCACGCCTCGCTGTACGAGGAGTACGTGGAGCGGCTCGCCGCCAAGGCCGACTCACTCGCCGTCGGCGACCCCCACCGCGAGCAGGTCCACCTCGGCCCGATCATCGACCAGAACCAGCTCGCCAAGATCCACGGCCTGGTGGAGGCCAGCGCCGCGCGCGGCGCCAAGGTCGCCGCGGGCGGCACGCACCAGGAGCTCTTCTACCGGCCCACGGTCCTCGCCGGAGTCGACGACGACACGCCCGCCTACGCGGAGGAGGTCTTCGGCCCGGTCGCGCCCGTGCGGTCCTTCACCACGGCCGACGAGGCGGCGGCGCTCGCCTCCGCCGGCCCGTACGGCCTGTCGCTCGGCATCGTCACCCGCGACACCGCGCGCGGCCTCGACCTCGCCGAGCGCATCCCGACCGGTATCGCCCACATCAACGACCAGACCGTCAACGACGAGGCGGTGGCGCCCTTCGGCGGCATCGCGGCCTCCGGCACCGGTGCCCGCTTCGGCGGCGAGGCCAACCTGGAGGCCTTCACCGAGGTGCGCTGGACGACGGTGCGCGGGGACGTGGCGGGCTACCCGTTCTGACGGCCGGCGCTGCGGGGCGTACGGAGGCGCGGGGCTGGGCGCGGTCGCTCAGCCCTGCTGCCCTTCCGCCTGCTGCTCCGCCTCGGTGATCGACTTGCGGACCGCATCCATGTCAAGGCGGCGGGCCTGCCCGATGACGTCGTCCAGGGCGGCCTCGGGCAGCGCCCCGGGCTGGGCGAACACCGCGACCTGATCCCGGACGATCATGAGCGTCGGGATGGACTGGATGCCGAAGGCGGCGGCCAGCTCGGGCTGCGCCTCCGTGTCGACCTTGCCGAACACCAGGTCGGGGTTGGTCTCCGCGGCCTTCTCGTAGACCGGCGCGAACTGCCGGCACGGCCCGCACCACTCCGCCCAGAAGTCGATCAGGACGAACTCGTTGTCCGTGACCATCTGGTCGAAGTTGTCCTTCGTCAGCTCCACGGTGCTGCTCATGGGATGTTCCCTCTTCCTGGTCGGTGGCGAAGCCGCTGTGCACAACCGGAGGCGTGCACGGCCTATTCCGGGCGTATTCCGCGCACGTACCCGTGTGGCCCCACGGCACACCTGGCACCAGACTGGCCCGTATGACCGAAGCCATCGCGTACGACGTCATCGTGCTGGGCGCGGGACCGACGGGGGAGAACGTCGCGGACAGAACGCGCGCGGCGGGGCTCAGCACCGCGGTCGTGGAGAGCGAGCTGGTCGGCGGCGAGTGCTCGTACTGGGCGTGCATGCCCAGCAAGGCGCTGCTGCGGCCGGTCATCGCCCGCGCGGACGCCCGGCGCACGCCGGGACTGCGAGGTGCCGTGCAGGGTCCCCTCGACGCGCCCGCCGTGCTCGCGCACCGCGACTACTACACCTCCCACTGGAAGGACGACGGACAGGTCGCCTGGCTGGACTCCATCGGAGCCCGGCTCTACCGCGGCCGAGGCCGCCTCGACGGCCCCCGGCGCGTCGCCGTCACCGCACCCGACGGCACGGAGCACCTGCTTACCGCCCGGCATGCCGTGGCGGTCTGCACCGGCAGCCGCGCGGTCTTCCCCGACCTGCCCGGTCTCGACACGGTCCGCCCCTGGACGAGCCGCGAGGCCACCAGCGCGGACCATGTGCCGGGCCGCCTCGTCGTGGTCGGCGGCGGAGTCGTCGGCGCCGAGATGGCCACGGCCTGGCAGGCGCTCGGCTCCCAGGTCACGGTGCTCGTACGCGGCGGGGGACTGCTGCCGCGCATGGAGCCCTTCGCCGGTGAGCTCGTCGCGGAGGCGCTCAAGGAAGCCGGCGCCGACGTACGGACCGGCACATCCGTGACCTCGGTGTCCCGTGACGGGACCACGCTCACCGTCGAGGTGTCCGGCGGCGACCGCATCGAGGCCGACGAGATCCTCTTCGCCACCGGCCGTGCCCCGCGCACCGACGACCTGGGCCTTGAGACCGTCGGCCTGGAGCCCGGATCGTGGCTGACCGTCGACGACAGCTGCCGCGTCGAGGACAGCTCCTGGCTGTACGGGGTCGGGGACGTCAACCACCGTGCCCTGCTCACCCACCAGGGCAAGTACCAGGCGCGCATCGCGGGCGCAGCGATCGCCGCCCGGGCGCAGCGCGTGCCGCTGCTCGAGACGGACCGCTGGGGCGCCCACGCGGCCACCGCCGACCACGCCGCCGTACCGCAGGTCGTCTTCACCGACCCGGAGGCCGCCGCGGTCGGCCTCAGCCTCGCCGAGGCCGAACGCGCGGGCCACCGCGTACGCGCGGTCGACCAGGACCTGTCCGCCGTGGCGGGCGCCGGTCTCTACGTCGACGGCTACCGCGGCCGCGCCCGCATGGTCGTCGACCTGGAGCGGGAGGTGCTGCTCGGCGCCACGTTCGTGGGTCCGGGCGTCGGCGAACTCATCCACTCGGCGACCATCGCGGTCGCCGGCGAGGTCCCGATCGACCGTCTGTGGCACGCTGTCCCCTCGTATCCGACGATCAGCGAGGTATGGCTGCGGCTGCTGGAGGCGTACCGGGACGCGTAGCCGTAGCTGCAACGGCTGCGGCTCTGCGCTGCCGGCAAAGGCGGTTGTCGGCAACCGCCTTTGCCGGCCGTGGCTACGCTTCGCCGGCCCCGAAGTCCCCCGACAGCGCCGCCGCCATCCGCAGGTGCGGCGCCGCATCCGCGTCGCGACCCTGGCGCTGGAGGGTGCGGCCGAGCATCAGCCGGGCGTAGGTCTCGACCGGGTCGCGCTCCAGGACCGCGCGCAGTTCCGTCTCGGCGCGGCGCAGCTGGGCCGAGTGGTAGTACGCGCGTGCCAGCAGCAGTCGCGGCGCGACCTGCTCCGGGACCTCGGCGACCAGGCCGTCGAGAATCCGCGCGGCCGCCGCGTACTCCTTGGCGTCGAAGAACATCTGCGCGCGCTCCCAGCGCTCCGCAGCCGTCCCGTGCCCGTAGTACTCCCTGTGGCCCACGCTCTCGATACCGCCCACGTACTCGCTCTCGATGCCGCCCACGTACTCCGTGCCGCGCATGTACTCCATGTCGACTTGACCTCCTCGACCGCCCGTAACCACCCCTGATGGTTAAAAATTCCACTACCGGTGCGGACTGATACCGACCGATACGCGCTGACGCGGACGCCTTGCAGGTCTAGGTTGGGCCCCATGAGCAATCTCGACCGCGAGGCAGTTCCCGCCCTGTGCGGTGGCCGAGGGTTCGTCGTCGCCGAGCCGGTGCGCGAACTCCTCAGCCCCCGGCGGGTCACGCTGGGTGAATCCACCGAGGTCCGCCGCCTGCTGCCCAACCTCGGCCGCCGTATGGTCGGCGCCTGGGCCTTCGTCGACCACTACGGTCCCGACGACATCGCCGACGAGCCGGGCATGCAGGTCCCGCCGCACCCGCACATGGGCCTGCAGACGGTCAGCTGGCTGCACGAGGGCGAGGTCCTGCACCGCGACTCGACCGGCAGCCTCCAGACGATCCGCCCGCGCGAGCTGGGCCTGATGACCTCCGGCCAGGCCATCAGCCACTCCGAGGAGAGCCCCCGGCAGCACCCGCGGTTCCTGCATGGAGCCCAGCTGTGGGTGGCCCTCCCCGACACCCACCGGCACATCGCCCCGCGGTTCGAGTACCACCCGGAGTTGCCCGCCGTCACGGCCCCCGGCCTCACCGCCACGCTCATCCTCGGCTCCCTCGACGGCGCCACCTCACCGGGCTCCACCTACACCCCGATCGTCGGCGCCGACCTCGCTCTCACGAGCGGCACCGACGTACGCCTCCCCTTGGAGCCCGACTTCGAGTACGCCGTGCTGTCCATGTCCGGCGAGGCCCATGTCGACGGCGTGCCCGTCCTGCCCGGCTCGATGCTGTACCTCGGCTGCGGCCGCTCCGAACTGCCGCTGCGCGCCGAGTCGGACGCGGGCCTGATGCTGCTGGGCGGCGAGCCGTTCGAGGAAGAACTCATCATGTGGTGGAACTTCATCGGGCGCACGCAGGAGGAGATCGAGCAGGCCCGCGAGGACTGGATGAGCGGCATGCGCTTCGGCGAGGTGAAGGGGTACGACGGGGGTCGGCTGCCCGCTCCCGCGCTGCCGACGGTGCCGCTGAAACCGCGCGGAAGGGTGCGCTGACCTGGGCGGTCCTGATGCCGTACGGGGACGGGTAGTTCGAGCCGAAGGCCACCCCGCCGCGCACTGACAGGCCGTCCTCAAAAGGTGCATGTGGTGTTCACCGGATCGACAGCGTGTCAACTGGGGTGCGCGGCACGCTCACCGATGTACTCCAGACGGGCAACTTTTGCCCCAACGCTGGAGGAAGAACACCACATGCCGCTGAAGAGCTACGGCGTGCTCGCCGCCCGTGCCGTCGACCGACGTCGCGAGGGCGTCGCCGACGACACCCCCCATTTCCAGATACACCTCGTCGACGACGCGGGCACCCACTACCGCGCCGCTGTCAACGTCAAGTCGCAACAGGCCCCTTCGGAGCTGCTGTATCTCGTCGACGAGAGCTTCAGCCACGCCGTGACCGGGAAGCTCCCGGCCGCCGGCAGCGGCTGGACGGACCTGCCCTCGCGTGAGGGCGGGGCCGCCCTCGACTACGTACGCGGTGAACTGCTCGACCGCGAGCACATGAGGAAGCTTCCGGCGGACAGGCCCGGCGCGGACAACGATCTGGCCGATGTGCTCGAGGAGCATGTCAGGCGCGCCATCGAGGACGACTCCGCCGCCGTCTACGTGTTCGGCGAGCGCTGGGGCCCCGAGGAGGACACGCCGGACAAGATCTTCGGCTTCGAGCCCGGCAACGGCGTCCACGACGTCCACATGAACCAGGGCAACAGCAAGCGCTTCGAGGACCAGGACGGGGTCTGGCAGGACGGCGGCCTGCTGATCCACCTGCCCGGCGACGACCAGTGGATCGCCGTCTTCCTCGCCTTCCAGTCGCAGTCCTGGACCACCGACGACTCCACGGGACACGCCGAGGAGCCGGGCGACCAGCCGAGCGACCCGGCGGACCCCAGCGGCCCCGCCGACCCGGGACAGCCCGCCGACCCGGGACAGCCCGCCGACCCGGGACAGCCCGCCGACCCGGGGCAGCCCGGCGACTCGGGCGAAGGCCCCGCCCCCGCCGTGCGCATCCGCTCGGCCATGGTCAACCCCGAGGGCCCGGCGCCCGAGACCGAGACCGTCACGCTGGTCAACGACTCGCCGTCCGTGGTCGACCTCGGTGGCTGGTACCTCGCCGACCGCAACGGGCACCGCGTGGCGCTGCCCGCGCAGCGCCTCGAACCGGGCGCCACCGTCACGGTCACCGCCGCCGACGGCTTCCAGCTCGGCAACCGCGGTGGCACCATCACCCTCGTCGACGACGCGGGGGAGAGGGTCCACACCGTGACCTACTCCGCGGGCCAGGCCCGCCGGGAAGGCAGCCCGGTCGTCTTCGACGCGTAGAGCGAGCGGCCTACGCGCTGGGTTCAGCGGGGCCCCTGGCCGGCGGTGACGCCGACCAGGGGCCCTTGATGCGATCCGCCTCCGTCAGCCGTCGGACTCCGACGACGGGATGTAGGCGCCCGGCACGTCCTCCGGCGCGAAGATCTTGTCCTCGCCGGGGTACGGCTTCGTCCAGCCATGCGTCTGATACCACGTGAAGTGGTTCATCTGCGCGGGGTTCGCGAAGTCGGGCACGGCCCCCGGCCCGGTCAGCCGCTGCTTCGACTTCCAGGTCTCCCACGTCGCCGCGATGTCCTGCTTGTCCGCCGGCACCTTCGCCGACGGCACGGCAGCCGCACTGGGGTCCTGCGGCGCCGGGGTGTCCTCGCCGCAGGCAGGCGGGGTCTTCAGACCCGCGGTCAGCGAGGTCCGGTTGGGCAGCGCCTTGAACGGCGTGTAGTCCGCGTGCTGGGTGAACGCCCGACGCATCGGGCTGGCCGCGCTGTCCTTCTGGTTCATCGGGTGGATCCCGAGGATCTGCTCGATGGTCCGGATCACCGTGATCTGCGAGTAGTAGTGGCTGTCGACGGTGCCGTGCTGCGCCCAGGGGCTGATGATCTGGATCGGGGCACGGTGGCCGTCGACATGGTCGAGGCCGGCCTGGGAGTCGTCCTCGACGACGAAGATCGCGGAGTCCTTCCAGTACCTGCTGTGCGAGATCTCGTCGACGATCCTGCCGGTGGCGAGGTCGTTGTCGGCGACTTGAGCGGCGGCGTTCGCCGGGCCACCGGTGTGGTCGCTGGAGAGCCAGAACATGTTCAGGTTCGCCGGCCCGTTCTTCTCGAAGTCACGCTTCCAGATCTCCTCCCGGTAGATGTCCGGGACGCTGGTGTCGAACTTCGGGAAGCCGTGCACCGACACGTCGTTGAGCGACGGGATCGGCGAGGAGGAGTCCAGGGTGTAGGCGGTGTCCTGCCCGGTCGCCGCCATGTTCCTGGCGTCGCAGTAAAGGTTCTGCCAGCTCGCGCCCGACGGCTTGGTCAGGAACTGCTGGAACTCGCCGAAGTCCCGTACGGACTTCCCCGCCGCCTGCGCACCGGTCCAGAGGAAACCGGTCCGCTGGTGGCCGAGAGCGTCGTCCTCGGTGTCGTAGCTGCGCGCGTACTCGCCGGCCGAGGACTCGGTGTACTCCGGGTCATCGGCCTGCATCAGCCAGTTGTGACCCTCGGCGGAGTTCGTGCCGATGTCGTACGTGTTGTCGTACAGCCCGAACTGCTCGGCCAGCGCGTGCTGGTTCGGCGTCACGTTCTCGCCGAACTCCGCCAGCGACGGGTCGCCGTTGCCCCGCGGGACGTCACCGAGGACCTGGTCGTAGGTCCGGTTCTCCTTGACGATCAGGAAGACGTGCTTGATCGTCGAGGGGTCGCCGAGCCGCTCCGGGACGGGCACCGGCTTCGCGTCGGTCTTGCCCTCGGTCAGCGAGACGGAGCCGCCGTTCCAGCCGTTCTGCTGGAAGACCTTGGCCGTCTCGGACCTGATGACGCTGTCGTCCGGCAGGGTGAAGTGCGTCAGGCTCGACGTCGTGTCGTGGGTGCCGTGCCCGGCGCTGTTGGTGGCGCGGCGGGCGTCGATACCACGGGTGTTGGAGACGACGACCTGGTTGCCGACGGTGGCGATCTCCGCGGGGAAGTAGTCCGTCGGGAGCAGGCCGACGTAGCTGACCGGCTCCTGCGCGCTCGTGTACCGGTAGACGGCGACCGCGTTGGCGCGGCCGAGCGTCACCAGCAGGTGACCGTCGTCGGTGAGCGTCACCGCGTCGGGCTCGTAGCCCACCGACGCCTCCGGCCACGGCTGGGTGGCGATGGTCTGTACGACCTTGTCGCTGGCGGTGTCGATGACCGAGACGTCGTTGGTGGCGGTGTTGGTGACGAACAGCGCGCCCTTCTTGGCGTACAGGGCGGTCGGGTGCAGGCCGACGTCGATGCTCGACACGGCCGCATCCGGGTGCGCCAGGTCGATGACGCTGACCGTGCCGGTGGTGGTGGCAGCGGTCACCGGGTCGGCCGGCACCTGGGTGCCGTACGAGTTGATGGTGGTGTCGCCGGGCTTCGCCGGACGCCCGCCCTCGTTGCTGACGTAGAGCTTGTCGCCGACCTCGACCATGTCACGCGGCGCGTTGCCCACGGCCCAGCTCTGCTGGATGGCCCCGGTCGCCGCGTCGATGGTGACCACCCGGTTCTGGCCGTTGACCGCGGAGTAGACGGTGGAGCCGTCGGGCGAGAACACCGCCTCGCCGACCAGCGCGTGCTTGGCCCCGTCCGCCGGGATCCTGATGAACGTCGGGTTGGCGACGCTGCCGTCCGGGTTCACGGTGAACTTGGTGTAGCCGTCGGTCTGGCCCAGCCACAGCTGCGTACCGTCGGGCGAGTACGTGGGGCCTTCCTGGCCCACGGAGTTGCCGCTGACACGCAGGTCCGCCGACGCGGAGTTGCCGACGAGCTGCTGCACCTTCCAGTTCTTCAAGTCGACGATGGACAGCGCCATCCCACCGTCGGTGACCGAGGCCGCGAGGTGGGTGCCGTCCGGGCTGACCGACGACGACATGATCTTGCCGTTGTTGACGACGAGGCGGTCGCCGTACGGGGCGATGTACTGGTCGCTGGAGATGACCTGGCCCTGATCTGTCGTCTGGCCGACCTGGTCGGTGCCGAATTGGTGCGTCTGGGCGAAAGCGACACCGGCGGCGACGACGGCGAAAGCGGTGGTGCCTGCCGTCACCAGGGGTATCCGGCGGCCGAAGCGTCTGCCGAGAAGGCGGAAGTGGCCCTTCTCGACACGCCTACGGCGGCGTGTTACCTGCATGGAGTCATCCCTTCGGGGTGGGGAGCAGTTCGACGTTGCCGTCGAACTGCCAGAGCGGGTTCGGTGCGTCCCCGGCCGGGGTCCGCACCAGGAAGTAGCCGTTCACTTCCTTCGGTCCGTCGCCATCGGCGACGAACCGTCCGTCCGCGGTGACGTCGAGCTGGTAGATGGCCGTCCCTGCGGCCTCGACGCCGGGGAGATGCCAGGAGACGACGCAGCGCCAGTCGTTGCCCGGCCCTTCGGCGGCGACCCTGACGCTGCCCTTCGTGCACGTCGCCGTGGACTTCAGCTGCGCTTCGGTGACGGCGGGGCGGTTCAGCTGCTCGGTCTGCATGCGGTAGAGGTGCGCGAACTCCGTGGCGAGTGAACGCTGTACCTTGTCCTGCTCGATCCCGGAGCCCGTGGCCCCGGTCGCCGCGGCGACGACCGCGACGCCCGCGGCCATCAGCCCGATGAGCGGCAGGACTCCGGCGGTGACCGCGCGGCGCGCCGATCCCTCGTAGCTCAGGTCGGTGAAGTCGCGCCGCAGGAAGAGCACGTACGCCAGCGCTGTCGCGGTCACGGCCCACACCAGGCTGCCCACGATGCCGATCAGGAGTGGGCCGAGCTGTGCCGGGCCGGTGAACAGACCGTTCCAGGAGATGAAGGCGTAGCCGGGCAGGGCGAGGCGCACGGCCACGGGGAGCGGCATCATCTGGGCGACCTGCATCCCGAGCGCGACGAGCGCGGGCAACAGCAGTCCCATCGGGGACCGCCCCAGCAGGACGGACCCGAGCAGGCCGATCCCGGCGAGGGCCAGTGTCGGGGCGAGGGCGCAGGCCCAGGCGAGAAGGACCTTGCCGGCGGCGTCACCGGGCGTCAGCAGGTGGCCGTCGAGGCCGACCAGCGGCTGGTCGCCGACCGCCACAACCCCGCCGACCGCGCTGGAACAGACCAGCCCGGCCACCAGCAGCAGAATGACGGTGAGGCTGCCCAGTGCTTTCGCCGCGAAGATCCGCCGAGGCGACCGGACCGCCACGAGCAGATGGCGCCAGGTGCCGAGCCGGTCCTCGGAGGCGAACACGTCACCGGCGACCAGGGATGTCAGCAGCGGGAGCGCCCAGGTGCCCGCGAAACCCAGCATCACCAGCGGGCCGGCCCACCCCGTGGCGTGCATCCAGCGGCCGAACAGGGTATCGACGGGGAGCGTACTCTGCCGGCTCACCGCGGCGACGAAGAGCGCCGGCGCGATCCAGCAGGCGAGGACCAGCAAGCGGATCCGCCACTGCGAGACCAGCTTGACGAGCTCGAAGCGGTAGCCGCGCGTCACCGAGACGCGGCGGGCAGCGGCGGCGGGGCCGACGGCAGGTCCGGCGGCGATGGTCGCGGTCATCTGTCGGTCTCCTGCTGCTCGGTGAGGGCGAGGAACGCGGCCTCGAGCGGTGACACCACGGGGGTGAGCTCGCGCACCGCGATGCCCGCGTGGACGAGCCGCACCACCAGTTCGTCGCAGGCGGGCACCAGCGCGCGCACGACCAGCACGTCCGCGTCGTGCCGCGCCCCGGCGTGGTCGACGACCTGGATTCCGGCCGTGCCGGCAGCCAGCCGGCGGGCGGCCCCCGGGTCGGAGGTGCGCAGCCGGTAGTCGAGTTCGCGGTTCTCCGCGGCCAGCTTGGTCAGCGGGCCGGAGAAGACGACCCGTCCGGTGGCGATGATGGTGACCTCGGAGCACAGAGCCTCGAGGTCGTCCATGCGGTGGCTTGAGAGCACCACGCTGGTTCCGTCCGCGGCGAGCCGGGTGAGGACACCGTGCACGTGCTTCTTGCCGGCCGGGTCGAGGCCGTTGGAAGGCTCGTCGAGCACGAGCAGCCGGGGCTTGGTGAGCAGGGCGGCGGCAAGCCCGAGCCGCTGACGCATGCCGAGGGAGAAGCCGCGGGCCCGGTCGTCGGCGACCTCGGTGAGCCCGACCTGGCCGAGCACGTCGTCGACCCCCGCCGCCTGCGCGTCGTGGCCGCGCAGAGCGGCCAGCGCGGCGAGGTTCTGCCGTGCGGTGAGCGAGGGGTAGAGACCAGGCCCGTCCACGAAGCCCGCGACACCGTCGGGAGCGGCGAGCGCCCGCCCGACCGGCGTACCCAGGATCTCGAGGCGGCCGCTGTCGGCGACGGCCAGGCCCAGCAGCAGGCCGAGCAAGGTCGTCTTTCCGGCGCCGTTCGGTCCGACCAAGCCGTGGATCTGCCCCTGCGCCACATCCAGATCGATGCCGTCGAGTGCGACGACATCGCCGAAACACTTGGTGATCCCGCGAGCCCGGACTGCGAGGAGTGTGTCCATGAGTCCCTTCTTTCGCAACGCTCAAGGACCCTAGGGACGGCGAACAACCCAGGCAGAGACGGCTGGTTGAACGCCCATGGAAGGGATCGTCAAGGCATGGGCAAGTCCGCGTGCACAGAAAGCCGGCATCGAGCCGGACTTGGACGACGCCTGGCGGCACCGAGTCCGCACGGAACACCGTGACCCGTAATCCGCGATGACCGCGCCCCCCGGTCAGGTCAGGGACGTATGAGACGTCTTACGTCAGCGAGGTACCTTTCGCGTGATCCACCGGCGGCTCGTCCGCCGCTGCCCGGAAGGAACCGACCCTGAACACCCCGCTCGCAGAGACACTGTCGGCGGCCCTGCTCGTACTGGTGCTGGCCTGCGCGATCGTCCGCCCCTTCGGCTGGCCGGAGGCGGTGGTCGCCGTTCCGGCTGCCGCGCTGGCGATCGTCACCGGGGCCATCTCCCTGGACGACGCACTGGCCGAGGCCGAACGGCTGGGCCCGGTGATCGGCTTCTTGGCGGCGGTGCTGGTGCTCGCCCAACTCTGCGACGACGAGGGGCTGTTCCATGCGTGCGGAGCCTGGATGGCGCGCACGGCGGCGGGCAGGCCACGGCGTCTGCTGGCCCAGGTGTTCCTGGCCGCGTCGGCGATCACGGCCGTACTCAGTCTGGACGCCACGGTCGTGTTGCTCACCCCGGTGGTGTTCGCCACCGCCGCCCGGCTCGGCGCCCGCCCCAAGCCGCACGTCTACGCCTGCACCCACCTGTCGAACACGGCCTCCCTGCTGCTGCCGGTGTCCAACCTGACGAACCTGCTGGCGTTCGCGGCCAGCGGGCTGAGCTTCACCCGGTTCGCCGCGCTGATGGCCCTGCCCTGGCTGGCCGCGATCGCCGTCGAGTACGCGGTCTTCCGGCGCTTCTTCGCCACCGACCTGGACGCCGGGGCGCAGGCCCCGCCCACCTCCGACCTGCCCGAACTGCCGCTGTTCGCCCTGGCGACCGTGGCCTGCACGCTGGCCGGGTTCGTCGTGACATCGGCCGTCGGGATCGATCCGGCCTGGGCGGCCCTGGCGGGCGCCCTGGCCCTCGCCACGCGGGCCCTGGTCCAGCGCCGTACCACCCCGAAGGCGCTGTGGCGCTCCGCCTCGGTGCCGTTCCTCGCCTTCGTGCTGGCCCTGGGGATCGTGGTGCGCGCGGTGGTGGACAACGGGCTCGACTCGGCGCTTGGACATCTGATCCCCGATGGCACCGGCCTGCCCGCCCTGCTCGGCATCGCCGCCCTGGCCGCCGTCCTGGCCAACGTGATCAACAATCTGCCCGCGGTGCTGGTGCTGCTGCCGCTGACCGCTCCCTCCGGGCCCGGCGCCGTCCTCGCCGTACTCCTCGGGGTGAACATCGGCCCCAACCTCACCTACGCCGGCTCGCTGGCCACCCTGCTGTGGCGGCGCATCGTGCACGCTCACGACGCCGAGGTGGAACTGTCGGAGTTCACCAGGCTCGGCCTGTACGCCGTTCCCGCCAGTCTGGGTGCCGCGGTGCTGGCACTGTGGGCCTCACTGACCGTCATCGGAGGAGGCTGACCCCATGGCCGTGGTCGTCTGGATCGTCGAGGGCACCTGGCCCGCGTGTGTGGACGCCGCCCGCGCCCACGCCCCGGCGGACGCCGAGATCGTCCTGCTGCATGTCACCCCGGCCGACATCCCGGGCGCCGCGCACGGCGCGTTCGCCGGCCTGCTCGGCCGCGGCCACCCCGAACGCGACCCCGGCACCCGCCTGGAACACCTCGCCGCCACCTCCGCCGAACAGCTCCTTCAAGCCGCCGCCGACCGCCTGAACCGCCCCTGCACCCGCTCCGAGCGCACCGGCCGCGTCGAACGCGAGGTCGTCGCCGCGACGGAGGGCGCCGACCTTCTCATCCTGGCCCGCGACGGCGACCGCACCCACCTCGGCCCGCACAGCCTCGGCCCCACCACCCGCTTCGTCGTCGACCACGCCCCCTGCCCCGCCCTGCTGGTCTGGCCTGAGCCAGCCCCCGGCCTGTCCACCATGCCGCCACCGCCACCGCCGCTCCATCCCCCGCACGACACGTGAGGTGGGGGCTCCATCCGGCGTGACCGGGCACGATCGTGAGCTGCACCGGCGGGGCGCGATTCGGAGCCGACTCAGTCAACGGTCCGACGTGGGTACGGCTGATCCGGGCGGGAGTTTCTGGCCCTCTTCGGGCATCGCGAGCAGATCCGAACTTGCGGTCTCCGGGCGCCTTCACGTAGCCCAGGCCCTGCAGCTCGTGTGGTGGGTTGCAGACTTCCGGTAGTCGCCCACCGGGCCGTAGAGGCCGACGGTGTTGCCGAAAATGATGCAGGCGGTGTTCCGCACGCTGGTGTCCCAGCCGGCCTCGCTGGGTATCAGCGCGAAGGACTGGACATCGACCATCTTGCTCATCGTGGCGCAGGAGTCCCCATCGCGGGTCAGCCCGACCTCGTCCCCGTACGGCCGGACCGCGCCCGTCTTCGGGGTCTTGTCGTCCGGACGATTGAGCAGCGTGGCCCCCGCCCATATGCCACCGCCGACAAGCACCAGCACAGCGGCGATGGCTGCCAACCCATGCCGAAGGGATCCTGGCCCTCCAGCGGTGCCGCGGTCGCGGCGGAGCCCCCGCGGGCGGAGGGCCTTCTTCGGCCAGTGGTGCCTCAGGAGGCGGCCGCGACGCTGGGGGCTCTTTCGCATTGCGTGTTGTGTTGGCGTCCGGGGTTGTCGGCTCGTGGGTCCGCGGTGCTGCACCCGGTGCGGCCGTGAGCGTTGCCTCCGGGTCCGGGGTTGTCGGCTCGTGGGCGCCACCCGCGCCACTTCTCCGGCCCTCGGTCAGGCGGGGAAGGCCCGGGCGGTTCCGCGCACGCGCAGGCCGACTTCGCCGCCGACGGCGTGGGGGACCGAGGCCGGGTCGAAGATCCGGGCGACCACCGGGGTCCCGTCCGTCAGCCGCAGCGCCAGCAGGGCGTCGTGCCCCTGGAAGTCGCGGCGTACGACGGTCGCTGTGACCGCCGCCGGGGCGGTGGGCGAGACGACCTCGATCTGCTCGGGCCGCAGCAGTACCCGCGCTGCGGTGGCCGGTGGACGGCTGCCCGTGGTGACGACCGGCACGGGGCCCAGCGGCGTACGGGCCCGGTCGCCGGTCATCTCGGCGGGCAGCCACACGGCTTCGCCGACGAAGCCGGCCACCCAGGGGTCGGCAGGGGCGCTGTAAACGACATCCGGTGGTCCGCTCTGCACGATCCGGCCGTCGTGCATGACGGCGACCTCGTCCGCGATCGACAGGGCCTCGGCCTGGTCGTGGGTGACGAGGAGAGCCGTGGCGCCGTCGGCGCGCAGGGCCTGGCGCACGTCCCGACGCGTTTTCGAGCCGTTCGCGGTCCAGGACGGTGATGCGTCACGCCGGTTCGGTACGCCGTGGTCAGGCGATGCGCACACCGTCGTCAGGCGATGCGCCTGGGAGCCGGGCCCGTGGAGTCGCGCAGGATGATGCGGTTCAGCTCGGCCGCCTCCGGCGGCCGGATGGGGGGCTCGCCGCGCAGCAGGGCCAGCAGCCGGCGCACGGCCTCGCGCCCCTGGCGTTCGCGGTCCACCGCGACGGTGGTGAGGGTCGGCCGGAAGCAGCGACCCAGCTGATCGTCGTCCCAGCCGAAGACGCTGATGTCGCGCGGTACGTCGATGCCCAGGCTCTGCAGCCCCAGGATGACGCCGAACGCCACCTGGTCGGAGGCTGCGAACACGGCCGTCGCCCCGGAGCCCGCGATGACCTCGGTGGCCGCCTCCCAGCCGGAGTGTGGGGTCCAGTCGCCCTCGACGACCGCACAGGACTCGAGACGGAGGTCGGCGATCGTCGCCTCGTACACCGCCCGCCGGGCCCGCGCCGATGCCCACTCGGGGTGCCCGGCGACGTGCACGAAGCGGCGGTGGCCGCGGTCGGCCAGATGCCGCAGGAGGTCGGCGGCCACCGACGCGTCGGCGAACGCACCGAGCGAGCGCAGGTGGTCGTCGTACACCCCGTCGACGACGATCGGCACGGGGAAGTCCGCCAGTGCCGGACCGTCGGTGCTCTCTCCCAGCGTCGTGAAGGACAGGATGCCGTCGGTGCTCTCCAGCTGCAGCAGCGCCTCCAGCCGGGCGGCGCGGGCGGCGGCGTCGCCTTCTAGGCCGACGATGTCGAGCAGGTAACCCGCCTCGTGTGCCGCCGCCGCGGCGCCGCTGAGGACACCCAGCGGAAAGCGTTCCGCGGAGGTGGGGATGATGACGGCGATCCGGTTCGAGCGGCGGGTCCGCATCGTTCTGGCCGCGAGGTTGGGCCGGTAGCCGAGTTCAGCGACGGCTTTGGCGACCTTGCGGGCGGTGTCCGGCCGCATCGTCGGGTCGTTGCGCAAAAAGCGGGACACCGTCTGGTGTGACACCCCGGCAAGTCGGGCGACCTCGTGGATCGTCGGGCGTTTCCCTCCGGCTCGCGGGCGCGCCGACGGTATCTCCCTCATGTGCGCAACCCCCTCGCCCTGCCCGCCCCGATCGGTACGCCCGTCCCGATCGGTCGCCGATCAGTCTATGGGGCGGGATACCACGCGCTTCGCCGGACGGGGCAGCGCCCGGAAAACGTCAAATCCAAACCCGTGCGGCTGAGACTCGCACACATTCGCACAGAAAATCACGCGCGAGGGATTGACGACCCCAGGAGCGAGAGCAACTCTGTTCAGCGCTGCAGCCCCACCAGGGGCACCGAGTCCACTTGTCGCCACTTGCCCCTGTGGGCGACCGCGCGCCCGGCCGACGGCGTACCGGCAATCCGCGTGCACGGGCACCGCTGCCACCCGGACACCCGGACAGCGATCGAAAGTTTCGCTTTTGCCATGCCTCTTCCCGGTATGGGCGGGCGCTGCGTAACTTGCCGCTCCAGAGCTCACCGTTCCGGTACGACGGAGGTTTCGGATGCCTGGTCTTGAGGTGCGTGATCTGGTCAAGCGGCTGGGTGACCACACAGCCGTCGACGGGCTCGGCTTCCAGGTCGAGGAAGGCGAGTTCTTCGTGCTGCTGGGCCCGTCGGGCTGCGGCAAGTCGACGACCTTGCGGATCGTGTGTGGTCTGGAGCAGCCGGACGCGGGCCGGGTGGTGGTGGCGGGCCGCGATGTGACGGCCCTTCCGCCGCGGGAGCGCAACCTGGGCATGGTGTTCCAGGAGTACGGCCTGTATCCGTCGATGGATGTCTTCGGGAACATGGCATACGGCCTTCAGGCGCAGGGAGGGCTGAGCGAGGACGAGATCAGGCGCCGGGTCGAGGAGGCCGCCGAGCGGCTGGGCCTGACCCCTCATCTGGCCTCGCCTGTCACGGACTTGTCCGGTGGCGAGCAGCAGCGGGTGGCGCTGGGCCGGGCGATGGTGAAGGACGCGGATGCCTATCTGTACGACGAGCCGCTGTCGAACCTCGACCCCAAGATGCGCCACCGGGTGCGCCGGGACATCCTCGCGATGCACCGGGACAAGGGGAAACCCACCGTCTACGTCACGCATGACCAGACAGAGGCGTTCGCGATGGGCGACCGGGTCGCGGTCGTCGCCCGCGGGAAGGTGCAGCAGATCGGGCCCGCGACCGAACTCGCCGAGAATCCGGCGAACATGTTCGTGGCCTCGTTCATCGGCTCGCCTCCCATGAACCTGCTGCCGGGGCGGATACGCGACAACGGCTCGGCCTTGTCGGTGGAGGTCGAGGACACCCTCATGGAGTTGCCGGAACACTGGCGGGGCTCGCTCGCCGGGCTGGCGGGTGGCCAGGTGGTGGTCGGACTGCCGCCGGGATCGTTCCGGATCAGCGCCGGCAACGGCCTCAAGGGCGAGATCGCCGATGTCGAGGCGCTGATCGGTGAGACCGTGGTGCGGCTGCGGACACCTGGTGGGGCAGAGCTGTCGGTGGTGTTCCGTGACGGTGAGGAGGGGCAGCTCAGGGTCGGAGAGACCCTCAGTGTGTCCGCAGTGTCGAACGATGCCCGGCTTTTCGATCCGGCGACAGAACGGGCTCTGACCCGTGACTGACAGCCTGCACACGAACAGTCAGCTTCTTTCGGGCTTCGACCACTTGGCGCGGACCCTGGGCGAAACCCTGGGCCCCGGCTCGGGAACGGTGTTGTGCGCGTGGGGTGAGGACGGTGCCGAAGTCGTGTCGTCCTCGGCCGTCCTGGCCCGCCGTATCACGCAGGTGCCGGGGCACCGCCGCAACACGGGCGCGGCCCTGCTGCGCGAGACGGTGCTGCGGGTGGATGCCCGGCACGGTGACGGCTGCGCCACCACGGCTGTGCTCGCCCAGGCGCTGGCGCGCTGCGCCCGGCGGGCGGTGGCGGCCGGGGCCCACCCGGTGCGGGTGCGCGACGGCATCGGCCGGGGTGTGGCTGCGGCCTGCGATGCCCTCAAGGCGATGTCCGAGCCGGTCGCCGGTGAGCGCGACATCACAGGTCTGGCCTTGGCGGCCACCGCCGATCCCGAACTGGCCACGGTTCTCGGTGAGTTGACGGACGTCCTGGGGCCCGACGGAGCGATCTGGGTGAGGGAGGCGAACGGCGATGAGACCGCGCGCCACTACATCGACGGTCACCGCTGGCGGGCCCGCCCTGCCGAGGCCGCCGTCCTCGCGCACCGTGCCACCGAACTCACCCTGATCGAACCGCTGATCGCTCTCGTCGAGCACGAGCTGAGCAGCGCCGACGAGGTACGCCCGCTGCTGGAGGCGGCCGGACGGCGGACACTGCTCCTGGTCGCCCCGGACATCACGGGCGCAGCGCGCACCCTGCTGAGCGTCCATCGGGAGCGGGCGCTTGCGGTTGTTCTGACCACCGATCGCACCCGCCACAGCGAGGATTTCGCCGACCTGGGCCTGCTCACCGGCGCCTCGGTGATCTCGCCCGTCCTGGGCCTGCCTGCGGCGTCGGTCCGCGCCGCGCACCTTGGCGGGGTCCGCCGGGTGCTGGTGCGGCGCGGCGATCTGACGGTGGTGGGCGGCCATGGCGACCGGTCGGCGGTGCTGCAGCGGGCCGCCGCGCTGCGCTCGCGGGCCTGGGAGCTGGCGAGCGGGCCGGTCGAGCGGGAGGCGGCGGACCGTCTGTGGCGACGGCAGGCCCGGCTGGCCGGCCGTACGGCCACGCTCACCGTGGGTGCCCGCAGCGAGCAGGAGGCGGAGGACCGTGCCCGGGTGGCCCGGCGTACGGCACGGCAGCTGCGTGATGCGCTGCGCGAAGGCGTGGTGCCGGGCGGCGGCGTGGCCTATGTGGACTGCCTGACCGCAGTACAGGCCGTCGCCCCGGACGACCGGGACGAGGCAGCCGGCCTGAACGCCGTGGCAGCGGCACTGAAGGCACCGTTTCTGCGCATCCTTGCCAACGCCCGCGTACCCGCCCCCGAACTCGCCTTGCTCGACGCCATCGCCACGGGCCCCGGCCACGGTGTGGACGCCACCACCGGCGAGCTCACCGACATGCGCCGCGCGGGCATCCAGGACACCACCGCTGTTGCGGCCGGGGCACTGGTGGCCGCGGGCGAGACGGCGGGGCTCCTGGTCTCGGCGCAGCTGGCGGTGGGCCATGGCTGAGGTTCTCGCGCTGGCCGCCGCGGCGACCGGGCTCTGGGTGGGCGGGACGGGCGGCCTCGCCTTCCTCCCGTACGACATCGCGTACGGTGCAGGCGACGCGCACGACGGTGCTCCGGTAGCGACCGGCTGGACGTCCACAGCGACCGGCTGGACGTCCGCGGTATCCGCGTTGTGCCTCACCGAGGACGGATGCCTGCTCATCGGCGGTGCAGACACGATCGCTCGGTGGAGTCACGCAGGCGTCCCAGCGCCTCGACTGCCTGATCCCTCAGGCACCCCCGCCACGCCAGAACCGGCCCGCGTACCCGCCGCCATCGGACCCGTGTCCACGTTCGCGGCCCTGCCGGACAGGACGCTGCTCGCGGGCACCCTCGGCGACGGGGTGGTGCGGAGCAGCGACGGAGGCCGCAGCTGGCAGCGTTCCGGGTTCGGTCTGGCCTCGCACGAGGTCAACTGCCTGTTCGTGACGGCCGACGGGGCGGTTCTGGCCGGTACGGCAAAGGGCCTGCACCGGGCGCGCGCCGGCGGCCGGGCCTGGCAACTGTGCCCCGGAAGCGACGGTGCTCCCGTCGCGGCCCTCACACACCTCCCGGACGGGAAAGGACTGGTGGCCGTGACGGAGGACGGCTGCCTCCTCCGCTCCCGCGACGGCGGCACCCACTGGACCAGAAGCGGCGACGTCCCCGAAGGGGCCACCGCACTGCTGGCGATGCACGGCGGGCTGGTGCTCGCGACCGAGGGCGAGGGCGTGCACCACTCTCGCGACGCCGGTGCCACATGGGCGCCCACCCCACCTCATCGGGCCCTGCGCACCGTGCACTGCCTCGCCGTCACCACCCAGGCCGTCCATGTCGGCACCGACCGCGGCGTTGCCGTGAGCTCCGGCCCCGGACTGCCCTGGCAAGCCCTCGTACCGGCCACCCCCTACATCACGTCAAGGGAGCATGCATGACCACCAGAAGAAAGGTGCTGCTGGGCCTCGCCGGGGCAGGCGGCGCCGCGATCGCCGGCGGGACCATCTACTCCTCCTTCGCGAATGACGACGAGGACAGCGGCTCCGGCAGCGACATCGTGCTGAACATCGGGGGTGACTGGCCGTTCGCGGTCCCGACCGCCAAGCAGGCCAAGGCCGACCCCAACGTGAAGGCGCTCTCCGAAGCCCTGGGAGCCTGGCAGGACGACAATCCCGGCGTCCGCCTCAAGAAGATCACCGTCAAGATCTGGGAGCAGAAGCATCTGGTGACCGCCATCAGCGGCGGCTCGGGACCGGCCATGTTCCCGGGGCTGGTCGTCGGCAACTGGAACGGTGGTGCCACCAAGGTCGCCTTCCAGCAGGGCCTGGCCGCCGACATCACCGATCTGGTCAAGAAGTACAAGTTCGACGACAAGATCGCGGACTTCGCCAAGCCCCAGTGGGAGGGCTGGCCCGTCAACGGCAAGCTGTACTGCATGCCGGACTCGTTCAACGCGGGCAACGGCATCTACTACCGTCGCGACCTGGTTGCCAAGAAGGGCCTGAAGGAGCCCGGACTCGGCTGGACCTGGGACGATCTGCGCACCCTGGTCGCCGGGCTGACCACGGACCGTATGAAGGGTGCGGCCTTCCAGAAGTGGGGCATGAACTGGCCGCTCGTCGCTCAGGGCTGGGGGCTGCTGACCAGGGTCCCCGCCCCGTCGCAGAAGTGGCACTGGAAGTACGACTACACCACGCACGCCGCTCTGTGGACCGAGTTCATCGAGCTGTACCGCGGCATGATCTACAAGGACAAGTCGGCCTTCTCGGACTCGACCCTGATGGACGGGGAGGTGACGGCGGCCTTCACCCAGGGCCGGGCGGCGCTCTTCGGCAACAACATCGGTTTCTTCTTCGGCGACCCGGACACCGACAACACCCTGCCGAACATGGCCAAGCGCATGGACAAGCCGATCGGCGAACTCGTCGGCTTCGTGCCGCACCCGGTCGGCAAGACGGGCTACTACGGTGCGTCCTCGCCGTTCATGGGCGTGACCTCCTTCTCCCCCGACCTGTCCGAAGAGGCTCTGGACAAGGCGGTCAGCCTCCAGAACTTCCTGACGTACGGCAAGGGCTATGTGATCCGCAAGCAGGCCCTCTGGAACGAGACGAAGAACCTGCAGAAGGTCTACACGGACCCCACCCCGATCAACGGCATGACGCAGATCGAGGGCATCAAGGGAGACATGGCGGAGGCCTGGGGCCCGGAGATCGTCAAGGCGGCGGAGATATCCGCGGGGCTGTCCACCCTGCCGGACGAAGGCGCGTACATCCCCGCCGAGAAGGACGCCGGCCCGCCCAACACCCCGGTCGAGGACATGCATTCGCACTGGGCCTTCGAGAAGGGCAAGGTCGACATCCGCGCTGATCTGAAGAAGCTCACCGACACCCACAACCAGCAGGCGAAGGGCTTCACCTCCTCCGTCGACAAGGCGGACTTCGCCGCGGGCGCGGAGAAGTACTACGCGGCCGTCACGGAGTTCTGGCAGGAGAAGGCTCCCGACTTCGTCTCCGAGGTCCTGGAGCCGTGGCTGGCCGACGTCGTCAAGCCGTCGCTGGAAGCGTAGAACGCCGAGCGCCGTACGCCGAGCGCAAGCATAGGGAGACTACTCATGGCTGCCTCGCAGCAGCACACCCCCGTCGAGGAGGAGGCACCGGCGGCCGCGCGGCCCGGGGAGCGGGAGACCGCCCCCGGGCCCGCGGGCGGCCCGCCCGCCTCGACGAAGCCGGGCACCCAGAAGCCCGGTCGCCGCAGGCGCGTGGAGACCACGCTGTTCACCCTGCCCGCCTTCCTCTTCCAGCTCTCCTGGGGCTGGTACCCGATGATCATGGCCTTCGTGCTGAGCTTCACCGACGCCGCACTGCGGCGCCCGGTGCAGTTCACCGGTCTGGAGAGCTACCAGCGGATCTGGGACGACCCGCTGGTCGCGCAGTCCTTCCGGGTCACGGCCGTCTACACCGTGCTCAGCATCACGCTGACCTTCTTCATCCCCATCTTCGTCGCGATCCTGCTGATGGAGATGAGTCGCAGGCACATCCGCTGGATGATGCTGCTGTGGTTCCTGCCGCTGAGCGGTGTGGCGTCCACCGTGCTGTTCCGCTACATGTTCAACGCCCAGTACGGGCTGTTCCAGTGGGTCGCCACCAAGGTCCTCGGGCTGCCACCGCAACCCTTTCTCAACTCCGCCGACCAGGTGCTGTTCTGGCTGGTCGTCCCCGGCATTCTGTTCTTCGGTCCGGGGCTGATCTACATGGCGACCCTGCAGTCGATCCCCGCCTCCTACTTCGAGGCCGCCGAGATCGAGGGCGCCGGCTTCTGGCGGAAGATGTGGACGATCTCGCTGCCCCGGCTGCGGCCCATCATCTCCATGCTGCTGATCTTCGCGATCATCGGTTCCACCCAGGCCTTCGAATTCCCGACGATCATGACCGGCGCCGAGGGCTCACCAGGTGGCGCCGCCCGCACCGTCGTGATGTACCTCTTCCAGCTGCTCCAGCAGCTGCGGTACGCCGACGCCACAGCGCTCGGGGTCTATCTCTTCGTCATCACGATGACGCTCGTCGTCATCCAGCGGCGGTTCTTCCGCGAAGACCCGGACACCTGAGAGAGGAAGAGAGAACAACCATGCTGTTCCCACGGGTGGGACGCACACACCCAGCGCTGCGCATCGCGTGGTGGGCGACGGTGGCCTTCCTGGTCCTCGGCATCACCCTCCACCTCTTCCCCTTCTACTTCATGCTGATCACCTCGTTCAAGAGCGGAAACGAGGTGCTGAGCCAGACTCCGACCTGGTGGCCGCACGACCCGACGGTCGCCGGCTGGAAGCTGGTCTTCGACATCGTCGAAGGCAACAGCGCGGCCGGGCAGCTGATGTCCGAGCCGCTGTGGGTCTACATGTGGAACTCGGTGCAGATCACCTTCTGGACCCTGCTCCTGGGCATTCCCATCACCGCCTTCGCCGCGTACGCCAACAGCAAGCTGCAGCGCGGTCGGATGGCCCGCTATTCGTTCCTGTTCTTCATCGGCACCCTGATGATGCCGGCGGCGCTCACGCTGATCCCGTCGTATCTGCTGACCCGCAACTGGCCGTTCGCGCTGCCTCAAGCGCCCAGTGTGGGCGGCACCGAACTGCCGACCTTCGGGATCTGGAACACGCACTGGGCCGTGGTGCTCCCGATGGTCTTCAACGCCTTCAACTACCTGCTCTTCAAGGGGTTCTTCGACACCATCCCGGACTCCGTGATCCAGGCGGCACGGGTGGACGGCGGCAGCGAGTTCAACATCTTCCGCCGGATCGTGCTCCCGATGAGCGTGCCGGTGTTCGCGGTGACCATCTGGACCTCGTTCAGCGGGGCCTGGGACCAGTTCCTGTGGCCGCTGGTGGTGATGCAGGACGATGCGAAGATGCCCGCCTCGGTGATGATCTACCAGTTGCAGGAGAAGTTCATCCAGGCGGGTTCGGCGAGCGACGCGGAGGCCGCCGTCCAGTCACAGCAACTGCAGGAGATCCTCGGCGCCGGCATGTCCTGGAACGGCCTGATGGTGCTGGGCATCCTCCAGTCCATCCCGGTCTTCGTCGCCTTCATCGTCTGCCGCGAGTACCTGCTGCGCGGCATCAAGCTGCGCGGTCTCAAGTAGGGGAGGGGGCACACCCATGGCCCGTATCGAGGTCGAGAAGATCGTCAAACGCTATTCCGACGTGGAAGGGGTGGGCGGGGCGCGTTCCGCTCGCCCCGCCCTGGACACCGTGAGCCTCGACATCGCCGACGGCGAGACCATCGCCATCGTCGGCTCCTCAGGCTGCGGCAAGTCCACCCTGCTGAAGATCGTCGCCGGTCTGGAGCAGCCCGACGAGGGCGTGGTCCGCTTCGACGGCGAGGACGTCACCGCCGTACGGCCGCAGGCGCGGGGCGTCGGCATGGTCTTCCAGGACTACGCCCTGTACCCGTCCATGAAGGGTAAGGGCAATCTCGCGTACTACTTCCAGGTGCACGGCCGCACGGAGGAGGAGGCGAGGGCCCGCGCCCAGGAGACCGCCGACCGCATGGGGATCGGTTTCGAGCAGCTCCTCGACCAGTCCACCGACACGCTCTCCGGCGGGCAGCAGCAGCGTGTCGCCATCGCCCGCTGCATCGTCCGCGAGCCGCGGCTGTTCCTGATGGACGAACCCATCTGCAATCTCGACGCCAAACTGCGCGAGTCGACACGCGTCGAAATCCGCAAGCTGCTGCGGAAGTTCGGGATCTCCACCCTGTACGTCACCCATGACCAGCAGGAAGCGGTCTTCATGGGTGACCGCATCGCGGTGATGCGCGGCGGACGGATCGAGCAGATCGGCACCTTCGACGAGCTGTACTACTCACCGGCGAACCTCTTCGTCGCGACGTTCATCGGCTCGCCCCCCATGACCGTGCTGCCCGCGATCGCTTCCGGCGGCCTGCTGACCGTCGCGGGCGCCGAGTGGCCGGCCCCGGTCCCGGTGCCGGACGGCCCGGTCCGGATCGGCATACGCCCGGAGAGCTGGTTCACCGGCCGCGGCGACGGGGCCCTGATGACCGTCAGCCACATCGAGCGGATCCCCACCGAGCGGGCCGCGTTCGTACACGGTCAGGTGGACGGCGTCCCGGTCGTGGTCGCCGCCCCCCTCAACCAGCCCGACACGGCCGAGCTGCGCATCATGCCGGACATGGGGCGGGTGTACGTCTTCGCCGCCGACGGCGAGCAGTGCCTGCACACGCCCGGCCCACTCGATCTCTTCTGACGTTCGACTCCTGACACACCGCTGCCCCTACACGACTTCTGACATACGACGGAGCCCCACTGATGACTGCGATAGCCGTCGACAACCTGGTGAAGGAGTTCGGCGACAAGCGTGCCGTGGACGGAGTCGGCTTCACCACCGGGGAGTCGGAACTCCTCGTCCTGGTGGGCCCGTCCGGCTGCGGCAAGACCACGACGTTGCGGATGCTCGCGGGCCTGGAACCGGTCTCCTCCGGCACCATCCGCTTCGGCGACCGGGAGGTGACCGACGTACGCCCCCGGGACAGGTCGATCGCCATGGTCTTCCAGGACTACGCGATCCTTCCGCATCTCACCGTCTTCGAGAACATCGCCTACGGGCTGCGCTCCCGCCGCACTCCACGCGCCGTGGTGAAGGACAAGGTGCCGGAGGCGGCCCGCACCTTCCGTATCGACCATCTCCTCGACCGCAAGCCGCGCCAGCTGTCGGGCGGTGAGCGGCAACGGGTCGCACTGTCCCGGTCCATGGTGCGCGACGCCGACCTCTACCTCTACGACGAGCCGCTCTCCAATCTCGACGCCCAGCTGCGGTACAGCGCACGCGAGGACATCCTCACCCTGCACCGCCGCAAGAAGCGCCCGACGATCTACGTCACGCACGACCAGTCGGAGGCGATGGCCCTCGGAGACCGGATCGCGGTGATGAACGCAGGCCGCATCCAGCAGATCGGGACGGGCGAGGAACTCTACGAACGCCCGGTGAACCGCTTCGTGGCCTTCTTCATCGGCACACCCAGCATCAACCTCTTCACCATGGAGCTCAAGAACGTCGACGGGGACATGGTCGCCTCCGGCTGCGGACTCGACCTGCGGCTGCCCGAGAGCATCGCACACCGGATACGCGCATACGCGGGCCGGAAGATCGAGCTGGGCGTGCGGCCGGAGCATCTGCACGTACCGCGCATGGCACCCTTCGACGTCACCGAGGACAACACCATCCATGGCGTGGTGACCGTCATCGAGCCCAGTGCGACCGGCTCCACGGTGTACCTGTCGACACCCGAGGAAGCAGGAGCCGAGCCGCAGGACTTCACGGCCACCTTCAAGGTCCGTATGCCCGCGAGCTATCTCGACCAGGAGGTTCCGCTCGGCATCGACCTGGAGAAGGTGCACCTCTTCGACGCGGAGACCGGCGACTCGCTGCTGCACGGTCCGCAGGGAAAGGGGTGAGAAGGCGTGCCGTTCCTGTGGGACACAGAGCCTCGCGCGGAGGAACGACCGCCGGTGTGGGCCGCGTTCGCCACGCTGGGCACCCAGGTCGAGCGCCTGGTCCTGGCCAATGTCGCCTGTGCGGTGGTGCTCGTGCCCGCTCTTGTCGCCCTCGCTGTTCCCGAACTCCCGGCGGCGGTACGGGCATTGCTGATCCTGGCGACCGCTGTTGCCCTGGCCCCGGCCACGGCCGTCCTCTACGGCCTCGCAGACGAAGCGAGCCGGGGCAGGCAGATCGACGTGGCGCTGGCCCGGGACCTGGCGCAGGAACTGGCCCGGCCCGCCCTGCGTACCCTCAGCCCACTGTCCCTGCTCTTCACCGCCCTGATCGCAGCGACGCTGCTCCTCACACCGCTGCTGCTGAGCGTCACCCTGCTGCTGTCGGTGTCGGCCACGTACTGGGGCCCGCTGTTTCTCGCCGACCCTCGCCAGAACTGCCTTGTGCTGGCCCGCCAATCGTCACGCCTCGCCCTGAGTCGCCCGGAACCGACCCTGCGGACCTGGCTCGCATGCGGGGCCGTCGCACTCATCGGCGTGATCTCGCTGGCAGGGATCGCACTGGCCGTGCCCGTACTGATCGCACTGCTCCACATACACCGCCACCGCGACCTCGTGGACACGCACCGCTGATCAACGCACCGACCGCGTGTCCATCCGGGGGTTCGCCCTCGACGTACGACCCAACCCCTGGAAAAGCCGTATGGAAAAGCCGTATGGAAAGGTTCCTCCCTTGCCTCCTGTCGATGTTCGGATTCCTGATGACCCCGTTCAGATTCCTGATGTCCTCGCCTTCGGCTCCGGCCATGCGGTGCTCGACCCGGCCACGGGCGCCCCTGTGCAGTTCGTGGACGAGCAGGACCGGGCGCGCCGGTTTCTGCTCGACACCGATGTGACCGTGTGGCATTCGGTGGAGCACCAGTGGGGTTCCGGTCATCTGGTCACGGACCGGGGTGGCGCCCGCTGGCACACGCCCGCCGAGCTGCGTGTGGCGGCGGACGGGGTGATGGAGGCGGTGCACACGCCGCTTCCGGGGGTCCGCGTGGAGGTGCGTCGCTCCGTGCAGGGGGACCTGCTGCGCGAGCGGTACACGGTCGTGAACAGCGCACAGGAGCCGCTCACGATCACGGGCCTGGGCGTGCAGACACCTTTCGCCGACCTGTACGACACGGCCGAGACGTCCCTGGACCAGGCGGTGCACGCGCACCTGTTCACCGGGGGCACGTGGGCGTGGGCGCTGGCGCAGCCGATGTCCGGGGACGGCCGGTGCCTGGGACTGATCGTGCGGGAGGGGGCCGTGCGGGCGTACTCGGTGGAGTCGCGCAACCTGAGGTCGAATTCCCATGTCCGCGGTCACCTGGTCCTGCTGGTCACCGACCAGGCGCGGAATCCGCAGGCGTTCGGCGGCCAGCCGGTGCTCCGCCTGGGGCCGGGCGAGTCGGCCACGGTGGCGTGGGAGCTGGGCTGGTACGCGTCGGTCGAGGACTTCACCACCGCGACCACGCCGCCGGCCGTCTTCTCCTCCTACGCCGCCGAGGTCGGGGAGCCGATCGTCGTCGAGGCGTCCTCGGTGAGCAGCCCGGACTCGGGCGTGAAGGTGGAACGTGAGGCCGATGGCCGGTACCGGGTCCAGGCCTCCCGTCACGGCAGCTATCCGCTGGACATCGGGGACGGCGCCCGTACCGAGGTGTTGTTCCATCTGCCGCTTCAGGAGATGGTGCGGCGCCGGGTCGCGTACATCACGCAGTACCAGCGGGCCCGGGAGCGTCCTGGTCTGCTCGCGCACGCCTTCGTGCCGGTGGATACCCGTACCGGCCTGACCCAGTCGACCAACGGCTGGCCAGACTGGACGGACGGAGCCGAGCGGATCGCCATGCCGCTGCTGCTCCAGGCCGCCGCCGCCCGCGGCCTCGCGGACCCCGACGAGATGGACCCACTGCTGGACGGCTGGTCCCGGTTCGCCTGCCGCCATCTGCTCGACGAGAGCAACGCCCCGCGACGCGGCTCGCAGGACGACCACGTCCGGCTGTACGACACTCCCTGGCTGGCCCAGTTCTTCCACGACCGGTACCGGGCTCATGGCAGGTCAGAGGACCTGGACCGCGCCGCCCGCATCATCGAGCGCAGCTTCGAACTCGGTGGCGCCATGCACTTGTCCATCCACCTCTCCCCGACGACGCTGGCCATCTGCGGCAGCCTGGACGCCACCGGACAGTCCGACCGCGCCCAAGCCCTACGGGTCCAACTGGTCGACAGCGCCCGGCAGTTCGTGCGGATGGGCAAGCAGCTGCCCGCACACGAGGTCAACTACGAGCAGTCCATCGTCGCCCCCCTGGTGGACCTCCTCTGCGACGCCCATACCCTCACCGGCGATCCCGTCTTCCACGACGCCATCGCCGAACGGCTGCCCTGGCTGCTGGCCTTCGGCGGTCCCCAGCCCCACGCCCGGCTGCACGGCGTCGCCATACGGCACTGGGACGGCTTCTGGTTCGGCGCCGACCGGCTGTGGGGGGACGTCTTCCCCCACTACTGGAGCACCCTGACCGCCGCCACCCTCCTGCGCCTGCCGGACACGCTGCGCACCGCGCACACGGACCGCCTCGCCGAGGCGATCCTGCGCGCCAACATGGCCAACTACCGCGAGGACGGCTCCGCGACCTGCGCGTTCGTCATGCCCTCGACGGTCGACGGCAGGGCCGCGCACACCGCCGACCCGCTCGCCAACGACCAGGACTGGCACCTGCTGCTGTGGTTGCAGGCACAGGAGCAAGCCGAATAGACCCGCGCCGACCGGCGGCGGGTGCCCATGCAAACCGCTGGGTAGGTCAGGCGGTTCGTTCATCCGTGCGCCACCGGGACACCGGCGGCGCGGACGGCGCGCGGTCCCGCGCCCAGCTCGCGCCGGCAGGCCTTGTTGAACGCCTGCAGATCGGCGATGCCCACCGCGGCCGCGACGGCGGGGATGGGGAGGGTGGAGGCCTGCAGGAGATGGCGGGCGCGCTCCAGCCGCCGACGGCGGACATAGGCGACGACCGTGAGGCCGGTCTCGGCGCGGAACAGGCGGGTCAGATGCGTATGCGAGACCCGGGCGGCGCGAGCGATGCAGGGCACGGACAGTGGTTCGGCCAGATGCTCCTCGATGTACGCCTGCGCCGCGGCCACGACGGGGTGCTGCCGTCCAGGTTGTTCGGTCACGGTCAGCTGGGTGATGTGCCAGAGCACCGCCCACACCTCGGCGGAGGCGCGCGTCGGGGACACCGGCATGGCGGCGACCGCGTGCTTGAGCAGGCCGGCCAGCAACGCGCCCTCGGTCGCGGCATCCTGCATCAGCGGGACGGTGTGCGGCGCGCCGGCGCCGGGCAGGCGCAGATGGGCGTACAGGTGCTCGGACCTGCCGCGGTAGTGGAAACCCACCTCGGTGTCCGGCGGGACCAGGCTGACATGACCCGGCCGGATGGCGTGGACGGCGTCCCCCACGGACAGTTCGCCCACATAGCCGTACAGATGGAGTTGCCACAGGTCGGGCAACCGAAAGACCTCGTACGCGGTGGAGACGCCGTGGACGCCGACACCGGCGTTCACCACCTCGGGCGGTTCGTCCAGCCGCAGGGACACACTCTCCATGACAGCGGAAATTTACCAGTAGTCGGCGAATGCAACCCACGACCGCAAGGGGCCGGCGCTCTACGTTTGCCGTATGTCAACCACCAAACAGCTGCTCACATCGGTCCAGGTGGCGCGCTTCGTGGCGCAGGGCTTCCTGCGTCTGGACGGGGTCGTGCCGCAGGAGCTGAACGAAGACGCCATCGCGGCCCTGTCCGCGGGGATACCCGCGGTGTCGTACGGCACGCCGCTGGCCAAGGCGTTCCAGGAGGACACCTTCATCCACCGCCTGCTCGCCCTCCCTGTCGTCGCCGGGGCCCTGGAGAGCCTGGTCGGCCCGGAGCCGACGGTCGACCACCACGCGGTGCACGTACGCGAGCCGCACGAGGGCAGCGCCCAGGATCTCCACGGAGACGCGATCATCGACGTACGGCCGGACGCCTTCGACGTCCAGCTCATGTACTACCCCCACGAAGTGACCGCCGACATGGGCGGCACCCTCAGCGTTCCGGGCAGCCATCTGCGCCGGATCAACGAGACCGACATCGGGCGCGTGCAGAACCTGCGCGGGCAGACCCGGCTGACCTGCCCGGCCGGCACCGTCGTCCTGGTGCACCACGGAATCTGGCACGGCGGGCGCCGCAACGACACCGGACGACGGCGCTACATGTACAAGATCCGCCTCAACCCGACCGTGCCCCAGGTCCGTCTCTGGGACACCTCCGACCTGCACGACCCCGCCGTCACAGCGGAGCTCAACACGTACTTCCCGTGGTACGAGCAGGCCACCGCCCGGCTGGAGATCCACAACCGGGTGCTGCTGTGGCGCGCGCTCACCGGAGACGACACGTTCGACATCGACTACTGGGTCACCCGCGTCACCAACCGACCCGCCCTGAGGAGCCACGCATGAAGCAGCAGGTCCTGGTGCTCTACCTCGCCACGTCCGCACTCGACTCCGACGTGGTGGGCTGGTCCCGCTACGACGGCACAGGCCGTACGCACCCGACGACCGGGGACGCCGACGAGCCGCCGTACAAGACGGGCCTCGCCGCGCTGCAGGACGGCTGGCGCCTGTTCCAGGCCTCTCAGCTGATCCCGCCCCACCCTGGGCACGAGTACGACACCTCCTTCCTCAAGCACGAGTTCTTCTTCGAGAAGCTGTAGTCGAGAAGAAGCTGTGGTCGAGAAGCTCCATCCGTAACGGGCGGGTGAGCTGGGCGGACTCTAGCGTGAGAGGAGGGGCGGGCCCGCGAAGGGGGCGAGACGGAAGGGAGGGGGAGGACGGTGGCCGTGTCGGGGATCGACTACGCGGCGCTGTTCGCCGCCACACCGAGCCCCTATCTGGTCCTGGGCCCGGACCTGGTGATCGTGGAGGTCAACCAGGCGTACCTGGACGCGACCATGCGGACCAGGGAAGACCTGATCGGGCAGCACATCTTCGACGCCTTCCCCGACAATCCGGCCGACCCCGAGGCCGACGGGGTGCGGAACCTGAACACCTCTCTGCAACGGGTTCTGGCCTCGCGTGTGCCCGACACGATGGCGCTGCAGAAATACGACATCCCCGTCATGGGACGGCCGGACGCGTTCGAGGAGCGGTGGTGGTCGCCCATCAACACCCCGGTCTTCGGACCGGACGGATCGGTGGCGTGGATCATCCACCGGGTGGAGGACGTGACCGCGTTCGTCAAGGCCCGCGCCACCCGCGCCCAGACGCCGATCGCATTGCGCGCCGAGCGGGAGGCCCTGGAAGCCGAGCTGTACGCACGGGCCCGGGAACTGCAGCTGCTGAACGAGGAACTGCGGCAGGCCCACACCCGCGAGCGCGAGGTGGCCGTCACCCTGCAGGAGGCCATGCTGCAGGCCCCCGACCTGGCCCGGCACCAGGACGTCGCCGTGCGCTACCTGCCCGCCACCGGATCGCTGAACGTCTGCGGCGACTGGTACGACATGGTCGATCTGCCCGGCGGCCGCTTCGCCGTGGCCGTCGGGGACGTCGTCGGCCACGGCCTGGAGGCCGCCGCCGTCATGGGGATGCTCCGCAGTGCGCTGAGCGCCGCCATCCGCGCCCTGGAGCGGCCCGCGCAGGCCCTCGACGTCCTGGGCCTGTACGCACGCTCCGTCGAGGGCGCGCTGAACACCACCGCTGTCCAGGCGCTGGTGGACCCCGAGAGCCGTCTGATCATCTACAGCAACGCGGGCCACCTGCCCCCGGTCCTGGTGCACGCCGACGGCGGCTGCGAGCTGCTGGACCGGGCCACCGATCCGCCCCTGGCGGTCCGGCCCCAGCATGTCCCGAGCCCCCAGGCCACCGCGACCTACGGCCCCGGCGACACCCTCGTCCTCTACACCGACGGCCTGGTCGAACGCCGTGGCGAAGACATCGACGCCGGCCTGGCGCGGCTGGCCGGCGTCCTCGGCGAGGGCAGCCGACTGGACCCGGGGCACCTGGCCGACTCCCTGCTGACCCGACTCGGACTGGCGGGCGGCGGCCGCGACGACACCGCCTTGATCATCGTCCGGCTGTGACGAGCAGGCTCGTCGCATAGGCAGACGCGGCTTCGTCCTGTCCGGCCTCCCGGATGGACCAGCCCGGCTGCCGCCGCTCGCCGCCCGAACGCAGGCTGCCCGTGGACATCTGAGAGGCGGCCCTTCCGCGCGCCTCGCGCCGTTCGCCCGGTCCCGGGGTCCGCCGGGACCGGGCGCACCGCCTGTCAGGCGGCAGCGCTCAGGGCAGCCGCCTTGCCCTTGGTGACGGCGTCCTCGTGGGCCTTGGCCTTGGAGGCCTCCGCAAGCGGGATCAGCTCGGCCATGGCGGGGTTCGAGTGCGCCATGGTGAGCTCGGGAACGATGAAGTCGACCTCCATGCCCAGCATGTCGGCCAAGATCGCCTTCAGGAAGTTCTGGACGTACTCGTAGCCCTCACGCGGGGTGCCGGGGGCGTAGGAACCGCCGCGGCTGGCCACGATGTACGCCGGGGTGCCCTTGACCGGGGACTCCTCGACGCCAGCGGTGCGGCCCATGAGCACCACCTGGTCGAGCCATGCCTTCAGCGTGGACGGGATCGTGAAGTTGTACATCGGGGCGCCGATGAGCACGGCGTCCGCGTTCTCCAGCTCCTCGATCAGCTTGAGGCGCGCGGCGAAGGCAGCGGCCTGCTCCGGGCTGCGGTCGGCGGGATCCGTGAAACCGGCGGACGCGGTGAGGGTGTCCAGGTGTGGCACCGGGTCGGCGTTGAGATCGCGGTAGATCACGGTGCCGTCGGGGTGCTGGTCCTCCCATGCCTTGCGGAAGGCGGCCGTGACGGAACGGGAGGCGGAAGCGGACTCGGGCCAGAGGGATGAGTCCAGGTGCAGCAGCGTTGCCATGAGAGGTCTCCAAAGATGCGTATGCGAAATGAGCGGCAGCACGGGCAGGGCTGCCATTCCGTTCGGAACTATTCATAACACAGGGGCTTACTTTTTTTCACCTACGATGGCGGTCGCAGTACACTGACGTGCATGAGGGAACCGGTCACAGACCCCTGCAAGACCGTCGACAGCGGCATGACGCGCGTCTTCGCGCTGCTCGGAAAGCGCTGGACCGGCCTCATCGTGGCCGTACTGATGGAGCGCCCGGTGCACTTCGCCGACCTGCGCCGCGCCATCCCGGGCATCAGCGAGCGCATGCTCTCGGACCGGCTGACCGAACTGGGCGCAGCGGGACTCGTCGTGCGCGAGGTGGACGAGGGGCCGCCCCTGCGGGTCGCGTACCGGTTGACCGAGGCCGGCACGGCACTCGAGCCGGCGCTGAAGGAACTGGCCGTCTGGGCTGAGAAGCACCTGCCAGAGGCTGAGGGCGGCACAGGGGCGTGCCCCCGCTGAGCGACTGCTGCACCGCGCCGCTCCCGTCGCCTGCGCTCGGGCGGTGACGGGGGAATCCTGGAAACAGGATGCGGTGTCTGTCTGTCGTCGTCGTGCTCGTCGCCGCGAACCTGCTCAACAACTGGCTCGCGCCGGGCGCCTACGTGCTCACGTGCGTGATCTCCACTGCCGTGCTGCTGCTGATCGCCCGCCGGGACGGCCTCACCCCGGCCGATCTGGGGCTCGGGGCGCCGACGCTGCGCCGGGGGCTGCGGTGGGCGCTCGTCCTGGCCGGCGCCGTCCTCGCCGCCTTCCTCCTCGCGCTGGCCGTCCCGGCGGGCAGGGAGGCCTTCCGGGACGACAGGGCCGCAGGTCTGTCCGTGGAGCAGCTGCTGTGGAGCGTGCTGGTACGTGTGCCGCTGGGCACCGTCCTGCTGGAGGAGACCGCCTTCCGGGGCGTCCTGTGGGCCATGATCCGGCGCCGGTGCGGCACCACCTGGGCGACTACGGTGTCGTCACTGCTCTTCGGGCTCTGGCATCTGCTGCCCTCCCGGGGACTCAACCGCTCCAACGCCGCCGTTCAGTCCGCGCTCGGCAGCGGGCCGGCGAGTGTGGCGCCGACCGTCGCGGCGGCCATCGCGGTCACGGCGGCCGCCGGGGTGGTCCTGTGTGAGCTGCGGCGCCGCAGCGGCAGCCTGCTGGCTCCCGCGGCGCTGCACTGGGCCGTCAACGGGTTCGGCTACGCACTCGCCTGGGCCGTGTCACGGCGTTAGCGCCAAGGCTGAAAGCCTTGGCGCTATCGGTAGACGAGATGGCCGCCGACGGGGACGGGCCGCGGTGCCGCTCCCGGAACCGTGCACACCGCCTCACACGGCGAGCTCCTTGGTGATGCGGTCCAGCATGAACGCCGAGGACTCCCAGGCCCGTTCCTCCCAGGCGAAAACGCACGCCGTGGCGACGCCGTCGAACTTCAGCTCGCGCAGGGTGCCGAAGAAGGCGTCCCAGTCGACCTCGCCCTGGCCGATGTCCAGGTGCTGGTGGATACGGGCCGGGGTGCCGGGCGGGTTGAGGATGTACCGCAGGCCGGACGACCCCTTGTGGTTGAAGGAGTCCGCGATGTGCACGTGCTGCAGCTTGTCGCCCGCGTAGCGCATCATCTGCGCGATGTCGGCGCCGACTTCCGACGTGCCGGAGAGGTGGAAGGAGTGCGGGGCGCAGTAGAGGTAGTTCACCCAGGGCTTGTTGATCGCGCGGACGAGGTCGACCGCGGGCGTGTTCTCCTCGCAGAAGTCGTCCGGGTGGGCCTCCAGGTTGAGCGCGATGCCCTCCCGTTCGAACAGCGGCAGCAGCTCCTCCATCGAGCGCCAGAAGGCGGCCTCGCTCTCGGCGGCGCGCTCGGGGCGTCCGTTGAACTCCGAGTTCATCAGCGGGCATTCGAGCTCCGCGGTGATCTCGATCATCCGCTTCCAGTAGCGGACGGCGGCCTGCCGCTCGGTCTCGTCGGGCGACGACCACTTGTACAGCGGGAGGACCGAGGACAGTTGGACGCCATGGGTGCGCAGGGACTTCTTGAGCGCGGCGATGCGCTCGTCGTCCGCCCGCGGGTGCAGGAAGAACGGCATGAAGTCGTCGCGCGGCGACAACTCGATGTACTGGTAGCCGAGTTCGGCGACCGTGCGCACCATGTCGTCGATGGGCAGTGCGCGGAACATGTACGGGTCGAGGGCGATCTTCACGCGGCACCTCCGTAGAAGGCAGGGCGGGGCTTGAGGTCCGTGGCGACGACGCGGCCCGACTCCAGGGCCTCGACGGTCGCGGCGGTGATGACGGTGGCGGCGTAGCCGTCCCAGGCCGAGGGCCCGGTGGGCTCGTTGCCGGCGGCGAGGTTCGCGATCCACTCGCGGAACTCGGTGTCGAAGGCGTCCCGGAAGCGGCCCACCCAGTCCGTGAGGACTTCGGTGCTGTGCTGGGCTGCGGTGCGGACACCGACGGCGGCCGGGTCGGGCAGCCGGACCAGGCCCTCCTCGCCGACGGCCTCGCACTGGATGTCGTAGCCGTACTGGCAGTTGACGAAGACCTCCAGATCGATGCGGACGCCCTTGGCCGTCTCGAAGAGCATGATCTGCGGGTCCTTGAGGTGCTCGAACCGCTTGCTCGTGGGGCGCGGGGTGATCACCTGGGTGGAGACGATCTCGTCGTCCAGCAGCCAGCGCAGCACGTCCACCTCGTGCACCGCCGTGTCCAGGGCGGCCATGCCGGAGGTGTACGACTCCGGGACGGTCGGGTTGCGGTGGGCGCAGTGCACGATCAGCGGCTCACCGATGCGGCCGGAGTCGATGACCTGCTTCATCTGCCGGTAGCCGGCGTCGTAGCGGCGCATGAAGCCGACCTGCACCAGGCGGCGGCCGTGGGCGACCTCGGCCTCGATGATCTTCAGGCAGTCCTCGGCCGTGGTGGCCAGCGGCTTCTCGCAGAACACGGGCTTTCCGGCGGCTATCGCGTTCAGCACGTGTTCGGCGTGGGTCGGGCCCCAGGACGTCACGAGGACGGCGTCGACGTCGTCCGCCGCGACCACGGCCGCACCGCCGGGCAGCACTCGGGCGCCGATCGGAGCCGCGGCCTCCTCGGCACGGGCGGCGTCGATGTCGGTGACCGCGGTGACGCGGGCGCCGGTGACGGTGTCGGTCAGGCGCCGGATGTGCTCCTTGCCGATCCAGCCGGCGCCGATGACGCCTACGCGCACAGTCATGGGTTGGTCCTTTCTACGGCCCCGGGCCGCCGTCGGCCCGGGGCAGGCGGTTCAGGAGAAGCGGGCCCGGAGTTCCGTTTCGAGGGTTTCGAGCGTGCGGCCCTTGGTCTCGGGGACGAAGAGCTTGACGAAGGTGATCGAGAGGACACCCGCCGCCACGAAGAGGAAGAAGGTGTTGGAGATCCCGATGCCGGAGACCAGGGACGGGAAGACGAGGCCGATCACGAAGTTGGTCAGCCACAGCACGACGGCCGCGACACCCATGCCGAAGCCGCGCATCCGCATCGGGAAGATCTCCGACAGCATCAGCCAGGTCACCGGCGATATCGCGCCCTGCTGGAACGCGAGGAAGGTGACGGTCATCGCCAGCACGGCGTACGCACGGCCTTCACCGGCAGGCAGGGCCAGCGAGAAGACGCCGATCAGCAGCAGGGCGGCGGTCGTACCGATCTGACCCGTCATCAGCATCGGGCGGCGATTGACCCGGCCGAGCAGCCAGATGCCGACGAAGGTGGCCAGCACCGAGATCACGCCGTTGGCGATGTTCGCCGTCAGGGCGCTGTCCGAGGTGAAGCCGGCGTCGGTGAGGATCTGCGTGCCGTAGTACATGATCGTGTTGACCCCGGTGATCTGCTGCACGATCGCGATGCCGAAGCCCACGAACATCAGCTTGCGCACCCAGGGCGTGGCCTTCATGTCCTGCCAGCCGCCGAGCTTCTGCTGCTCCTCCTTGACGGCCAGCGCGGACACCTCGCTCAGCTCGGCCTCGGCCCGCGCCTGCGACCGCACCTGCTTGAGCACCTCCAGGGCGTCGCTGAAGCGGCTCTGGGAGGCCAGCCAGCGCGGGCTCTCCGGCATCACCAGCATGCCGAACCACAGCACGACCGCCGGCAGGGTGGCGACCACCAGCATCCAGCGCCACACGCCACCCGACTCGCCGCCCACGTCGGCGATGATCGCGTTGCTGGTGAAGGCCAGCAACTGACCACTGACGATCATGAGTTCGTTACGGGTCACGAGTGCACCGCGCCGCTCGGCAGGGGACACCTCCGCGAGGTAGACCGGCACGGTCACCGACGCGCCGCCGACCGCGAGGCCGAGCACGAACCGGGCCACGACCATGACCGCGGTGGTCGGCGCGAGCGTGCAGCCGAGCGCCCCGACGAAGAACAGCACGGCGAGGGCGAGGATCGTACGGCGCCGTCCGCGCGCGTCCGACAGACGGCCGCCGGTGACGGCGCCGAGGGCCGCGCCGAGCAGCAGCGAACTGGTCACCATGCCCTCGGTGACCGGGGTCAGGCCCAGGTCGTCGGTCATGTAGGGCAGCGCGCCGTTGATGACGCCGGTGTCGTAGCCGAAGAGGAGTCCGCCGAAGGTGGCGATGACGGTGATGAGCCGCAGCCGCCGGGAGACCGCCGGAGGGGCGTCGTCCGTGGCGGTGGTGGCCGGGCCGGGGGCCTGTGTCGCGTCGTCCCTGACGTCCATGGCCGTCTCCTAGCGATCGATGTGCGGGCGTTGGGTTCCGGTGAGGCCGCAGCCGGCCAGGTGCTCACGCGTGCGGACGGCGATGGGCAGCGGCACGTCGGGAGCGCACGGGTACAGGTCCTGCTCGACGATCACGAACAACTCGGCGTCGAGCCGGGCGAGTTCCGCCACCACGTCGGCGGGCTTGGGTGCGCCCGCGGGCGGGGAGACGCACACGCCGCGCTTGACGGCCTCGCCGAAGGAGAGGTTCTCGGCGGCGACCTGGGCGAGGATCTCCGGGTCCATCTGCTTGATGTGGACGTAGCCGACGCGCTCGCCGAAGCGGCGGATCAGGTCGAGGTTGTCACCGCCGCCGTAGGCGACGTGACCGGTGTCCAGGCACAGGTTCGTGTAGCGGCTGTCGGACTCGTTCAGCAGCCGCTCGATCTCCGGCTGGGTCTGGATGTGGCTGTCGGCGTGCGGGTGGATGACGAGCCGTACGTCGTACTCGTCGAGAAGCAGCTTGCCCAGCCGGACGGCGGCCCGGCCGAAGCCCGCCCACTGCTCGGCGGTCAGCTCCGGCGACTCGGTGAACGCGCCGGTCTTCTCGTCCCGGTACATCGGCGGGATGAGGACGAGGTGGTGGGCGCCCGCGGCGGCGGTCAGCGCGGCCACCTGCCGGACATGGGCGAGCATGTCGTCCCAGGCCTCCGGGCGGTGCAGTGCGCCGAACACGGTCCCGCCGGAGACCTGCAGCCCGCGAACGGCCAGCTCCTCCTTCAGCCGCTCCGGGTCGGTGGGGAGATAGCCGTACGGGCCGAGTTCGAGCCACTTGTAGCCGGCCTCGGCCAGCTCGTCGAGGAAGCGGGTGTACGACACCTGGTGCTCGTCCTCGGGGAACCAGACGCCCCAGGAGTCGGGGGCGGAGCCCAGGCACAGGTTGCCTGCGGTGGTGCGGAGCGGGATGGGCGCCGTTGCCATGACGTGTCCTTCGAGGGAGGGGACGGGATGAATTCCGCTGGTGCTCAGCTGGAGGTGGGGAAGGTGAACCCGGCGGCGACGTGCTGGGCGGGCTGCGGCCAGCGGGTGGTGACGACCTTGGGGCGGGTGTAGAAGCGGACGCCTTCAGGGCCGTGGATGGGGGAGTCGCCGATGAGCGAGTCCTTCCAGCCGCCGAAGGAGTAGTACGACATGGGCACGGGCACCGGCACGTTGACGCCGATCATGCCGACCTTGACCTTGCGCTGGAAGCGGCGGGCGGCCTCGCCGGAGCCGGTGAACAGGGCGGTGCCGTTGCCGTAGGGGTTGGCGTTGATGAGGTCGATGGCCGCGTCGAGCGTGTCGACGCGGACGATGGCGAGGACCGGGCCGAACAGCTCCTCCTTGTAGGCGTCCATGTCAGTCGTGACGTGGTCGAGAAGGGAGGGGCCGGTGAAGAAGCCCTCTTCGTGGCCGTCGATCTTCAGGCCGCGGCCGTCGACGACGACGGTGGCGCCCTGCGTGGCGGCCGTGCCGACGGCGTTCTCGACGCGCTCCTGGGCGGCCTTGGTGACCAGCGGACCCATCTCGGTGCCGGGGGCGTCACCGGGGCCGACCTTCACCTCGCGGGCCTTGCGCTCCAGGACCTCGACCAGCCCGTCGGCCGCCGAGCCGACCGCGACGGCCACCGACACGGCCATGCAGCGCTCACCGGCGGAACCGTAGGCGCCCGCGGTGATGTGGTTGGCGGCGAACTCGAGGTCGGCGTCGGGCAGGACGACGGCGTGGTTCTTGGCGCCGCCGAGTGCCTGGACGCGCTTGCCGCAGGCGGTGGCCTGCTCGTGCACGTACTTGGCGATCGGCGTCGACCCGACGAAGGACACCGCTTCGATGCCGGGGTGGGCGAGGATCGCGTCGACCGCGTCCTTGCCGCCGTGCACGACGTTGAAGACGCCGTCCGGCAGCCCGGCCTTCTTGTACAGCTCGGCGGCGAAGTTGGCGGCCGAGGGGTCGCGCTCGCTGGGCTTGAGGATGAAGGTGTTGCCGGTGGCGATGGCGATCGGGTGCATCCACAGCGGCACCATCGCGGGGAAGTTGAAGGGCGTGATGCCCGCGACCACGCCCAGCGGCTGGCGGAAGTTGTGCACGTCCACACCGCGCGAGACCTGGTCCGAGAAGGACCCCTTGAGGACGTCGCCGAGGCCGCAGGCGAACTCCACCACCTCACGGCCGCGCACGATCTCGCCGCGGGCGTCGTCGACCGTCTTGCCGTGCTCGGCGCTGATGATCCGGCCGAGTTCTTCCTCGTGCTCGACGAGGAGCTGGCGGAAGGCGAACATCACCTGGGTGCGCTGGGTCAGGGACGACTCGGACCAGGTCTCGAAGGCCCGAGCGGCGGCCGCGACGGCGGTGTCCACGTCGGTGGACCCGCCGAGCACGACCCGGGCCTGCTCCTGGCCGGTGGCTGGGTTGAACACCGGAGCGGTGTCCGTGCCCAGGACGGGCGAGCCGTCGATCCAGTGCGGAATGGTCTTCACGGTGAGGGTTTCCTTTGCAGCCGGGGCTTACAGGTAGTGGCGCTGGGCCTGCTTGTGGGCGGCGTACGTCGCGTAGGCGGCCTGGGTGGAGTCCAGAGAGGAGGTCTGGCTGACCGGGACGTCCCACCAGCCGTGGCCGGGCGGGTTGGGCCCGTACAGGTCCGTCTCGACGTGCACGACGGTGGTGCGGTCGGCTGCCGTCGCCTTCTCGATCGCCGTACGGAACTCCTCCACGGAGGAGGCGTGCAGGACGTCGGCGCCCAGCGAGGAGGCGTTGGCGGCCAGGTCGACGGGGAGGACATCGCCGTCGAGCAGACCCGAATCGCCGTCGCGGAAGCGGTACTTGGTGCCGAACCGCTGCGAGCCAAGCGCCTCCGACAGCGAGCCGATGGAGGCGAAGCCGTGGTTCTGGACGAGGACGATGATGACCTTCAGGCCCTCGGCGACCATGGTCACGATCTCCTGAGCCATCATCAGATACGAGCCGTCGCCGACGAGGACGACGACCTCGCGCGACGGGGCGGCCATCTTCGCACCGACGCCCGCGGCGACCTCGTAACCCATGCAGGAGTAGGCGTACTCCACGTGGTAGGCCTTCGGGTCCCGGGCCCGCCACAGCTGCTGCAGGTCACCGGGCATGGAACCGGCCGCGTTGATCACGACGGCGCGATCGTCGAGCACGTCGTTGAGTGCGCCGAGGATCTGGGTCTGTGCGGGGAGGTCGCCGGTGTTCCGGTCGGGGTCGAAGCACTCATCCTCGATCTCCCGTGTGCGGGCGATCAGTTCGTGGGTGCGGGCACGGTAGGACCGGTCGACCTCCCAGTCCGCCAGCGCTCCCGCGAGGGCTTCGACGCCCAGCCGGGCGTCGGCCACCAGCGGCTCGGCCGAGTGCTTGACCGCGTCCAGGCGGGCCACGTTGAGGTTGACGAACGTGACGTCAGGGTTGGCGAAGATGGTGTGGCTGGCGGTGGTGAAGTCGGAGTACCGCGTGCCGATGCCGAGGACGACGTCGGCCTCGCGAGCCAGTTCGTTGGCCGCGTAGGAGCCGGTGGAGCCGATACCGCCGACCGCGCACGGGTGGTCCCAGGGCACCGCGCCCTTGCCGGCGTGCGTGTCCGCGACCGGGATACCGGTGGCCTCGGCGAAGGCGCGCAACTGGGTCTCGGCGCCCGAGTACACGGTCCCGCCACCGGCCACGATCAACGGCCTGCGGGCGCCGCGCAGCAGACGTGCGGCCCGTTCGACGGCGGCCGGCTCCGGCACCGGACGGCCGATGTGCCACACCCGGCGCCGGAAGAACGACACCGGCCAGTCGTACGCCTCCGCCTGGACGTCCTGCGGCAGCGCGATCGTGACGGCGCCGGTCTCCACCGGGTCGGTCAGCACCCGCATCGCGGCCAGCGCGGCCGGGATCAGCTGCTCGGGACGCGAGACGCGGTCGAAGTACTTCGATACGGCCCGGAAAGCGTCGTTGACGGTGACGTCCCCGCCGCGGGTGTCCTCCAGCTGCTGCAGCACCGGATCGGCGGCGCGGGTGGCGAACATGTCGCTGGGCAGCAGGAGCACGGGCAGGCGGTTGGTGGTGGCGAGCGCCGCACCCGTGATCATGTTCGTCGAACCGGGGCCGGTCGACGCCGTACAGGCGAAGGTCGCCAGCCGGTCGCGCATCTTCGCGTACGCCACCGACGCGTGCACCATGCCCTGCTCGTTGCGGGCCAGGTAGTACGGCAGGTCGGCCTCACCGGTGACGGCGGCCTGCAGGAGCGCCTGGCCGATCCCGGCCACGTTGCCGTGCCCGAAGATCCCCCACACACCGGGGATCAGCCGCTGCTCCTGGCCGTCGCGCTCGCTGTACTGGTTCGCGAGGAAGCGCACGAGGGCCTGGGCGGTGGTGAGGCGGACGGTCGTCTCGGTCATCGGTCGTTCTCCTTGGCCCCGAAGGCACTGAAGGCGCTGAAGGCCCTGAAGGGCAGGCGGTACGTGGAGGTGTCGGTCACAGCAGGCTCACCGCCCGGTCCACGGCGCCGGCGACGTCGCCGTCCGCGGGGTAGAGCAGGGAGCGGCCCACGACGAGCCCCTGCGCGGTGGGGAGTTTGAGGGCCTTGCCCCAGGAGGCGAAGGCCGTGTCGGGGTCGGTGACCTCGCCGCCGAGCAGGAGGGCCGGCAGTGTGGAGGAGGCCAGGACGCGTTCCATGTCGTCGACGACCGGCAGCTTCAGCCAGGTGTAGGCGGTGCGGCGGCCGAGGCCCGAGGCGATGGTGATGGACTTGACGACGGCGTCGGGGGAGAGATCGTTGCGGATCCTGCCGTCCTGCCACACCGACATGAACGGCTCGACCATCGCGATGAGGCGACGGTCGTTCAGTTCGTCGACGGCGCGGGCGGTGTTCTCCAGGGCGGACGGGGTCGCCGGGTCGTCGAGGGCAATGCGGGTGAGCATCTTGCCGCCGTCGAAGCGCATCGCGGCGATCGTCTCGGCGTCGTAGCCGGTGAAGCGGTCGTCGATCTCGAAGACGGAGCCCGCGAGTCCGGCGCGGTTCATGGAGCCGAAGACGCTCTTGCCGTCCAGGACGCCGAGCAGCAGCAGGTCCTCGAGGATGTCGGCGGTGGCCAGGACGCCGGTCACGCCGGGCCGTTCCAGGGCGACGCACAGGCGGTCGAGCAGCTGGAAGCGGTCGGCCATGGCGGTGGGGTCGGCGCCGACGCCGTTGGCGCCGCGCGCCGGATGGTCGGCGGCGATGATCATCGCCTTGCCGTGCTCGCCGAGCAGCGAGGCGGCCTTGACACGGCGTGCGGCCGCCGCCGCGACGGCGCCGGGGTCGTTGACCCGGGCGTCCACGATCCGGCTCATGTTGTCGGACAGCACGTCGTCACACCTCTCGGTCGGAGTCGCCGGTCGCCCCGTCGCCGGGCCCCGTCGCGCGCAGCTTCGCCGCCACCTCGGCTTCGGTCGGCATGGCGTCGGAGCAGGACAGCCGGGACGCGACGATGGCGCCGGCGGCGTTGGCGAAGGTCACCGTGCGGCGGGTGTCCCAGCCGGACAGCAGGCCGTGGCAGAGCGCGCCGCCGAAGGCGTCACCGGCGCCGAGGCCGTTGACGACGTCCACCGGGACCGGCGGGATCTCGGCGGCCGAGCCGTCCCGGTCCACGGCCAGGACGCCCTTCGGCCCCTGCTTCACCACCGCCAGCTCGACACCGGCGGCGAGCAGCGCCTTCGCGGCGGCATACGGCTCGCGTTCACCGGTGGCGACCTCGCACTCGTCGAGGTTGCCCACGGCGACAGTGGTGTGGCGCAGGGCCTCGGCGTAGCACGCACGGGCCTCGGCCGGGTCCTTCCAGAACATCGGCCGCCAGTCGAGGTCGAAGACGGTCGGGCCGGACTTCGCCCGGTGCGCCAGGGCGGCGAGGGTGGCCGAGCGGCTCGGCTCCTCGCTCAGGCCGGTGCCGGTGACCCAGAAGATCCGCGCGTCGCGCACGGCGTCCAGGTCCAGTTCGCCCGGCTGGATGTCCAAATCGGGGGCCTTCGGAAGCCGGTAGAAGTACAGCGGGAAGTCGTCCGGCGGAAAGATCTCGCAGAAGGTCACCGGGGTCGGCGCGATGTCCGACGTACCGACGAAGCGGCTGTTGACGCCGTAGCCGTCCAGGGCCGTGCGGACGAAGTCCCCGAACGGGTCGCGGCCCGTCTTGGTGATCACGGCCGCGGAGTGCCCGTAGCGGGCGGCGGCGACGGCCACGTTCGTCGGGCTGCCGCCCAGGTACTTGCCGAACGAGGTGACCTCCGCCAGCCCCACGCCTGTCTGGAGCGGATACACATCCACTCCCACGCGGCCCATGGTCAGCACTTCGAACGGGATCACGCTGGCTTCCCTTCGCTCCGGAGACTCCGGGGAGTTTTGGGGGACGATGCGACTGGCGCGCTCTACTAGAGCGCTCTAGACGAGTACGATGAGCCCTGTCCAAATGTCATGTCAATAGCTTGTTGCCGGGAGATTTCAACGACGGCCCGTAAGGTGGGCGGCGTCGAAAGGTGGGGTCACAGGTGGATGCATCGGGCAGGCAACGGCCCACGATGGCGGACGTCGCCGCGAAGGCGGGCGTGTCCAGGGCGCTCGTCTCGATCATCTTCCGCGGCCAGCCGGGGGCGAGCCAGGAGACCCGCGAGCGGGTGCTGCGCGTCGCCGACGAGATCGGCTACCGCCCCGACGGTGCGGCCCGGCTGCTGGCCCGCGGCCGCAGCCGCACGCTCGGCGTGATGTTCACCGTCCACCAGACCTTCCACACGGACCTCATCGAGGGCATCTATCCGGAGGCCGAACGCCTCGGCTACGACGTACTGCTCTCCGGGGCCACCAAGGGCCGCAGCGAGAGCCAGGCCGTCGAGGCGCTGCTCAGCCACCGCTGCGAGGCGGTGATCCTGCTCGGCCCCGACTCGGAGCCCGCCTACCTCGACGAGCTCGGACGGCGCACGGTCGCCGTCTCGGTCAGCCGCCGCGTGCCCCAGGCCCACGTCGACTTCGTGCACTCCGCCGAGGGCAAGGGTGTACGGCAGGCCATGGAGCACCTCCTCGAACTGGGGCACCGCCGGATCGTGCACATAGACGGCGGCCGGGGCCCCGGCTCGTCCGAGCGGCGGCGGGCCTACCGTGCCGCGATGCGCCGCCACGGGCTGGAGTCCGAGCTGCGGGTGATCCCCGGCGACCACACCGAGGAGTCGGGCATCGAGGCGGGCCGCCTGCTCCTGGCGGAGCGCGACCAGGGGCACCCCCTGCCGACGGCGGTCCTCGCGGGCAACGACCGTTGTGCGTGGGGCCTCCTGATGGCCCTGACCCGGGCGGGCGTCGACGTCCCGCGCGACATGTCGGTCGTCGGCTACGACGACAGCCACCTCGCGCACCTGATGCCGATCGGCCTGACCACCGTCCGCCAGGACGCGATCCTCATGGCGGAGCACGCGGTGCGGTTCGCCGTGGAGCGGCTGGAGAACGACGCGTTGGAGCCGCGGGAGGCGGTGCTGGATCCGAAGCTGGTGGTACGGGGGTCCAGCGGACCGGCTCCGGAGGCGTCGGCCTGAGACCACAGAACGAACCGTAAGACCAGGCCGGCACCATGGAGGCGATGCCGGCCTGGTCAAACGGATGTCTGTGTGAACGTGTTCCTGACGGTTACCGCGTGCCCTTCGCGGCGAACTCGGCGATGTCGTCGATGTTGTCCTTGGTGACGAAGGCCGGACCGGTGAGGACGGGAGCGGTGCCGCCGCCGCTGAAGTTTCCGTTGGTCTTGTACAGCCACAGGGCGTCGACGGCGAGGTAGCCCTGCAGGTACGGCTGCTGGTCGACCGCGAACTCGACCTGGCCGTCCTGGACGGCCTTCACCAGGTCCTTGTTGAGGTCGAACGTCGCGACCTTGGCCTTGCTGCCCGCGTCGGACACCGACTGCACGGCGGTCAGCGCGAACGGCGCGCCGAGCGTGACCACCTGGTCGATGGAGCTGTCCTGCTTGAGCTTGGCGGTGATCGTCGACTTCACGGACGGCATGTCGGTGCCGTTGACGTACAGGGTCTCCGTCTTGCCGTCGAAGCCCTTCTTCAGGCCCGCGCAGCGGGCCTCCAGAGCGACCTGCCCCTGCTCCTGGATGACGCACACAGCGTGCTTGGCGCCGAGCTTGTTGAGCCGCTGGCCGAAGGCCTGGCCTGCGATGTTCTCGTCCTGGCCGAAGTACTCGAGCATGCCGAGCTTCTTCCAGTCGTCCAGGCCGGAGTTGAAGCCGACGACCGGGATGCCAGCCGCCTTGGCCTTGGCCACGACCTCCTTCATGGCGTCCGGCTTGGCCGCGGTGAGCGCGATGCCGTCGACTTTCTGGTCGATGGCGTTCTGCACAAGGTTGGCCTGGTTGCCCGCGCTGGGGTCGCTGGAGTAGACGAGCTTGATGTTGTCCTTGGCGGCGGCGGCCTGGGCACCCTTGCGGATGAGATCCCAGAAGGTGTCGCCGGGGGCCGCGTGGGTGACCATGGCCACGGTCATGCGAGGAGTGCTGGCCTTACCCGCCGAGGCGTCCGCACCGCCTTCCTCGGACTTCTTGCCGCCGGAGCTGCTGGAGCAGCCGGCGGCGAGCAGGGTGCCCACGAGGACGGTGGCGGTCAGGGTGGCGGCTCGGTGGTGTCTGTGCATGTCCCTTGTACCTCGCTGTACTGGTCGGGGTGGGTGTCAGAGGTGGATGTCAGAAAGGGGCAAGTCGGGGCAGGTCATGGGGTGTCGGTGGCAGGGCCCGCTGAGTCGGCGTGAGCGAGCGGTGCAGTGGGGATGCCTTGTGCGGCGAGCGCTGTCTGAGGCGGTCACGGGTACGACCACCTGCTGGCGTCACTAGAGCGCTTTATTAGCGCGCTCTAGTGGCACGTACTATGAGGTGGCCCAGAGGGGATGTCAACTGCTTTGTCATGACTTTCCACAAAGCCACGCGGGTGAGGAGAGTGCGTCGCGAGGCCGGAATCAGGAGGCGCCGCCGACTGCCATCCATGAGCGTCATGGCTGCCGTCCCCGAGGGTCCCCGAAGGGAAAATCGTGTCGATGCTGTGGATCTTTGCAGGCGGAGCCCTGGAATCCGGACGACGGCCCCATCCCGTACCGAGGGTGAGAGCGAGGGCGTGATAGCACGGTGGTGATCACATCAGAAGGAGACGACGTCATCATGGGTTTCTTCAGCCGTCGCCATAGCGCCACCACCGAGTCTTCGCCGGCTGTCGGCCCTCGTACCGCTCCCGCAGCCCCCGGCGCGGCTGCCGCCGTCCTGGACCCGGCACTCGCGGCGCTGACCGGCCACTGGACCATCGACCGCCCGCACAGCAGGATCGGTTTCTCGGTGCGCCACGCCATGGTCACCACCGTGCGCGGGGCGTTCGCCGACTACCGGAGCGCTCTGTACTTCGACGGTGAGCAGCCTTCCCGGTCCCGTGCCGAGCTGGTGATCCAGGTCGCCAGCGTGGACACCGGTGTGGAACAGCGCGACGCGCATCTGGTCGGCGCCGACTTCTTCGACGCGAACAGGTACCCGGAGATGGTCTTCCGCAGCACCTCCACGGTGCACGCAGGCGATGACAGCTACCGCATGACCGGGGACCTGACCATCCGCAACATCACCAGGCCCGTCGAGCTCGACCTCACCTACCTCGGCTCGGTCGTGGACCCGTTCGGTTTCGAACGCGCCGGTTTCGACGGTACGACCACCATCGACCGCACCGAGTGGGGTCTGGTCTACAACCAGAGGCTGGAGGCGGGCGGAACCATGGTCAGCGAGAAGATCCGGCTGCAGTTCGACATCTCCGCGATCCGGTCCGCGCCGGTGGCGTAGACCGCCACTGCCCGCCACTGCCGCCACCGCCGGTACGCCGATACACTTGTGCCCGGCCGCGACTGGCGAGGGTGGACGACCACCGGGGAGCGGCCCGATCCGATGTGAGCGTCGACCGCCTGGGCGCCTCCGTCAGCGAAGTCCCGCTGAGGAGGCCAGACATGGACCTGCGGTACGGAACCGACCCGCACCAGGCGGCGGCACGCGTCGTACCGGTGACGCAGGGCAGATGGCCGGTTCGGGTGCTGCATGGACAACCGTCCTTCATCAACCTGCTCGATGCGCTCAACGGGTGCCAGCTCGTGCAGGAGGCGAGCCGTTCGCTGGGCGGGCCGGCGGCCGCCTCGTTCAAGCACGTCTCACCCGCCGGCGCCGCCGTCTCCGGACCCGTCGACGAGGTCACGGCAGAGCTCTATGGAGTCACCGGCGACCGCGTCGGCGCCCTGACCAGCGCCTATCTGCGTGCTCGGGACGCCGATCCCAAGTCGTCCTACGGCGACTTCGCGGCCCTCTCACACCCTGTCGACACCGAACTCGCAGAGCTGCTGACCAGCGTGGTCTGCGACGGCATCATCGCCCCCGGGTACGCGCCGGGCACGGTGGCAACGCTCAGCAAGAAGAAGAACGGCCGCTTCCTGCTCCTGGAGGCGGACGACACGTTCGTGCCTCCACCGCACGAGGAGCGGGAGGTCTTCGGCCTGCGCCTGACCCAGGAACGCGACGCGGTGCGACTCTCCGCCGCCCTGCTCGGCGATACCGTGGGCGGTGTCCTGCCGCGGTCCGCCGTGGACGATCTGGTGCTGGGTCTGGCGGTACTGCGCTACACCCAGTCCAATTCGGTGTGTTATGTGCGCGGCGGGATGACGCTGGGGATCGGTGCCGGTCAGCAGTCCCGCGTCGACTGCACCCGTCTTGCCGGGGCCAAGGCCGACACCTGGTGGCTGCGGCGCCACCCGGCCGTCCGTGGCCTCACCTTCCGGCCGGGCATCCGGCGCCAGGACCGCATCAACTGGCAGATCCGGTTCATCGAGGGCGATCTCACCCCGGACGAGAGCGTGCGTCTCGCTCAGGCGCTGTCCACACCCGCCGAGGAGCTGACCGCCGACGAGCGCGAGCGGTGGAGGCGGCGTCTCACCGGCGTCGCGTTCGCCTCCGACGGCGCACTGCCGTTCCGTGACAACGTCGACCATGCCCGCCGCCACGGCGTCGACTACATCGCCGAGCCGGGCGGATCCATCAGGTCGGACGAGGTCGAGGCCGCCTGCCGCGAGCACGGGATCACGCTCGCACGCACCGGCCTCAGACTGTTCCACCACTGACGGCGAACAGCGGGGTCCCCGCAACCGAGTGCGGAACCCCGGGAGCCCCGTCGTATCCTCGGGCGCCTGCCCACGGATTTCCCCATGGCGGGCTGTAACACCTCAGGCCTCACGGACCACTACCTTTCGACAGCAACACCCGGACCAACGGAGGTGCAGGCGGTGGCCGACGAGGCAGAGCGCTTCACGGCGCTGTACGACGCCTGTCGACAGCACGTATGGGCATACGCGGCCAGCCGCGCGGGTCGGCAGGTCGCCGACGAGGTGGTGAGCGAGACGTTCGTCGTCGCGTGGCGGCGGTTCGCCGACGTTCCCGAGCCGCCGCTGCCGTGGCTGCTCGGCGTGGCCCGCAACGTGCTGCGCGAGAGTGTCCGTGCACAGGCACGCCGGGAGGCGCTGACCGCCGAGTTGCAGGGCGGGGCCGAACTCACCGAGGAGGACTTCGCCGACGGGGTGGCCGACCGCAACCTCGTTCTGCGCGCTCTGGCCTCACTCGGCGAGGACGACCGCGAGGCGCTCATCCTCGTCGCCTGGCACGGGCTGCGCTCCCATGAGGCCGCCGAGGTCGTCGGCTGCTCGGCCACCACGATGCGGGTCCGGCTGCACCGGGCGCGCAAGAGGCTCGCGCAGGCGCTCGACACGGCACGTGCAGTGACCCTCACAACGGCTCGGGTGCGGATCGCAGTTGGAGAGGAATCCTGATGGACGAGGACGTGATGGGGCTGCTCGCCGCTGCCCGGCCCGCGTATCTGGACCCCGATCGCCCCGTGGACGAGGCCACGCGGCGCACGGAGCTCGCCCGAGCGCTGGCGCAGCCACGCCGCCGCAGGTCACTGCCGCGCACGATGTGGCGCTTCGCCAGGCCGGGTTGGGGGCTGGGCCTGGTGGGCGCGGCGGCCGCCGCGGCTCTGGTGGTGGCTACCACGGCCACCCACCCGAGCCGGACGGGAGACCCCGGCGGGGCCGCGCAGGCGAGCCCGGCCACGCGCGTCCTGCTCGCCGCCGCGGAGCGAGCGAGCCGGCAGCCGGAACTCGACGGGCGCTACTGGAAGGCGGTGCGCATCGAGCGGTACCTGACGGCGGCGGTGGCCGAGGACGACCCGTACACCATCAAGGGAGGGCACCGTGCGACGGAGTGGACCGACACCAAAACGGGCCGCAGCTTCCAGACCAGCTACGACCTGGGCTTCAGCCCGACCGGACCAGCGGACGTGGCGGCGTGGAAGCGAGCCGGATCGCCGGAGCGGATCAAGATCTGGGCGCCCTTCGGAAAGGCCAACCTGCGGCTGAAGGAACCTGACTACGCTTCCAACCGCTCCCCGCACATCACCACGCCCAAGAACCTGAAACCGTATTACATCGGGCGCTTCGTGTCGCTGAAGGCGCTGCGTTCCCTGCCCACCGATCCGCAGCGACTCAAGGCCGAACTGCTCAAGGGATACGACCGTGAGGCGGCACAGGGGCAGTCCAGGAACGAGTGGCTGTTCTCCGTGTCTCAAGGTCTGGTCCTCGACCTTCCCGTCACACCGGACGTGAGGGCCGCGACCTTCCGGATGCTCAGCGGGCTGAAGGGGCTCACCGTCATCGACCACGTCAAGGACGCCCAAGGCCGTTCGGGCACGGCCGTCGCCCTGAAGGCGAGCAGCGGCGGAAAGGACGGCGGGCAGGTCGAGAACCGGCTGGTCTTCGACGAGACCACCTCCGCAGGGCTGGCCTACGAGACGGTGGTGGTGAAGCCGGACGACAAGTGGACCAAGGGCTTCCAGCCCGGCACGGTCCGCGCTTCGATGGCCGTCATCAGCACGGACTCGACGGACAAGGGCCCCGAGAAGTGGCCCGCGGAAGAGCTGCCCACGGAGCGAGCCAAGCGCTGACCGGGCTACTCGGACAGCACGCGTCCCGGGGGCGGCCACGAGGTCACCGGTCCTGCTCCGGTCGGGTCGAGGTCCTCACCGCGCCCCGCGGACAGCGCCCTCAACAAGGCGCGTGCCGCGGCGTCGTTCTGCCGGAAGGCCGGGGCGTTGGTGCGGGGACGGGCGAAGGCGGCGACGCCGCGGACGTTCGTCGGGGCGCCGAGCGCGATCCGGCGGGGATGAGGGCCGCCGAGCGTGGGGTCGACGACATGGCTCGCGCCGTCTGTCGTGACCGTCAGCAGACCGGAACGGTGGGTGTGCGTGGAGTCGCTGATGACCTCCTCGCTGAGGGCGCCTGCACGGTGCAGGCCCCGCAGCAGCGGGTCCTCGGTACGGCCGAGGGAGGCGCCCGGAAGGTACGCCTCGATCAGCGCGGTCGCCGTGACGGTGTGCCCGGGAACGGTGGGGCTGGACGCGGTGAAGGTGCCGCTGTCCTCGTCGGTGCCGACCCGCAGGCCCGCACCGAGGAAGCGGACGACACCCGCCCGGGACAGGGCGAGCAGTTCGCGCAGCCGGAAGCCGGGCGGCCCGGACGCCAGGAAACTGAAGAAACCGTGCCACCAGCCGTCCAGCCCCTCGGCGAGGGAACGGGCGGTCAGCCGTCCCGAGTCGACAAGGCGGGGCAGCTGCCCGTAGACGGAGAGCAGGGCGAGGAACGCACCGAGGTCGGCACTGTGGGCGCTGTCCTCGCGGCGGGCGACGTCCTGGGCGATGTAGTCGCGCAGGTGCTCCTGGAAGGCGTCCGGCGTGGCGAAGGCCAGGCCATCGAGCGGACGGTCCAGCGCCTCGAAGTCCAGACGGTCCGCCGGATCGGGCACGGCCCGGGCGACGAGTGTGGTCATCTCGTCGGAGTACCAGCCGAGGCGGTCGTACGCGGCGAGGAACTCCGGCCACGGCAGTGCGGTGCGCTCGGGGTGGGCGTGGAACAGCTCGTGGTAATGGGCGAAGCCGATCTCCTTGGCCATCAGCGGCCACACGTCGCGGCGCAGGTCGAGCGGACGGCCCAAGGCGAGCAGGGCGTCTACGGCATCGGGCCCGAAGTGGCGCGGCAGGGGCGGCCGCGGGCCCTGGAGCTGGTAGCGGGTCTTGGAGTGGTACGGGACGCCCCGGCGCGACCCGACGTACAGGACGGGCTCGTGGCCCGAGGCCAGATATGTGAGGCTGCCGTCGGCCTCCGTGCGGTACGTGCCGCCGCGTCCCTCGGTCAGCAGCACCATGAGGTCGACGAAGGCCAGCCCGAAGCCTCGCAGGATGACGGTCTCGCCCGGCCGCAGCGCCGACAGGTCGACATCGGACGAGAACGCCGGCGGAAGGTGGAAGCGCCCGTGGCGGCGGGCGAACCGGGTCAGTTTGCGGTGCCCGGCGTCGGGCACGGCATCCAGGTGCCCCTGGGTGAGGAGGACCAGGTCGGCCTCGACCGGTGTCGCACTGTCGGCCAGGTGTACCTGCTGCGGGCCGTCCGGCGTGCCGGTGACGGCGGTCGCCGTGGTGCGGTGCCACTCGATCGTGACGTACGGCGGCAGTTCGGTCAGCGTCCGCCGGAAGACCCAGTCCAGATAGGCACTTTGGGCGCGCCGGGTGGCGAAGTCGGTCCCGGTGAGCTCGCGCAGTTCGCCGAGGACGTCCGGATCGGCGGGCTCCGCGTACGGCGCGAAACGCACGTCGCCACCGGAGAACTGGGCAGCCCACTCGGCCAGCGTCGGACCAGGCCGCACCGGACCGTCGATGACCGAGGACTCGTCGGTGAACATGGTGACGTCCTCGGCCATGGAGTTCATCCGCAGCAGCGGCGACTGCTCGTGCCGCCATACTCTGCCGGGCCCCGGTGGGTGAGGGTCGATCAGGTGGATGTGCAGGGGCCGGCCATCCCACAGCTCGGGCGCATTGGCGGCGATGCGTTCCAGTACGCCCGTGGCGCGCGGGCCCGCGCCGACGACGGCAAGGACGGCGGCGGGCCAGGTGGCTGCCGGTGCGGTGATCACTGGTGCGTCGGTCACCGGTACGTCGGTCACTGGCGCGTCGGTCACCGGTCACCGCCGGTCGCGGGCCGGGCGTCGGCGGCGGTCGCCGCGCGCAGCCGGATGCGTACGGCGGCCAGCTGCCCGCGCAGCCGTTGCAGCGGGGTGGGCGGCAGCTCCCGGGCATTGCCGCGCGCGTAGTACCGCTCGACGTAGAACTGCCCCGCGCTCAGCACCGTCGTCACGGCGATGTACCAGAGGGTGGCGACCATGAGCAGCGGGATGACCTGGTACGTCTGGTTGTAGACCAGCTGCACCGAGTACAGCAGGTCGTGCACGGCCAGCACGCTGACGATGCTGGTGCCCTTGAGCGTGCCGATCAGCATGTTGCCGGCGGTCGGCACGATCGACCGCATCGCCTGCGGGATCACGATCCGGCGCAGTGTGCGCGCCCTGCTGAGACCGAGAGCCTGGGCGGCCTCCGTCTGGCCGGAGTCCACGGAGAGGATGCCGCCGCGCACCACCTCGGCCGCGTACGCCGCCTCGTGCAGGGTGAGTCCGATCACGGCGGTGAGCGTGGGACCGAGCAGGTTCACCGTCTTGACGGTGACGAACTCCGGGCCGAAGGGGATGCCGAAGCCGAGCGTCGGGTAGAGCGCGCCGATGTTGAACCAGAACAGCAGCTGCACAAGGAGCGGGGTGGAGCGGAAGATCCACACATAGCCCCAACTGAGCGTGCGCAGCACCGGGTTGCCGGAGAGTCGCATCACCGCCAGCGGCGTGCCGAGCAGAAAGCCGAGCACCATCACCGCGCCGGTCAGCCACAGCGTCAGCAGTAGCCCATCGAGCACGGCACTCGTGGTGAAGTACCGGCCCACCACGCCCCATTGGAACGCGGGGTTGCGCACGACGGAGTTGACTACCATCGCGAAGACCAGCAGAGCCGCGGCGGCCGCGAGCCAGCGGCCGACGCGGCGGCGCGGCACGATCCGCGGCAGGTCGTCGCGGCCGGGGGTGACGGCCGTCAGGTCATGCGTGGCGGGGTCTTCGGCAGCCGGGCCCTTGGTGCCCATGCCTTTGGCGGCAATGCCTGTTGCGGCCGGGATTGCGGCCGGGATGGATTCGGCCTGAGCAGTGGTGACTTCGGAAGGCGAGACCATCGGAGGTTCTCCGGGAGAGGGAGTGGCGGGGCGTGGGTGACCATGCGGTGGCACACGTACGCAGACATCGCGCGGATACGAGCAGGCATCGGAGCAGGCGGACACTGCGCGGATACGGTGCAGGCGACACTGCCCGCGTACGGTGTGCGACCGGGTGCCGGCGTCATCACGTTCGCCGCGTCCCTCAACGCGGCCGGAGGGGCCCCGCGCGAGGCGGAGCCGGTCCGCCCTCGATCGTATGTGCCGCCAGCATGGATCTGTCAACCGCCATGGATGTGTCAACAGAGCCCGGGAAGAGGGCCCGGGAACCGGTCAACTCCCGTCCGGCATCCGGGCACTGGTTGACGGGACGCCGAATGTACTGCTCAATTGGCCGCATGAATGCCGATCAGCGTCTGGTCACGCGCGATCACATCGACTTCGGTCGAGTGTGGTCTGCAGCGTGTTGCGCCTGACCCGGCAGCGGGCTGTCTGACCGGCCCTTCCCTCCCTCGGTGAACCCGTCGCGGGCCGAGTTCTGCCCTCGCACCGCCGCCGTACACGTGCGCTGACACGTCGTACCGGCGGTTCTGCGCAGCCGGGCGCACGCTGCCGCCTCACCACCTCCGCCCGAGGCCCATGCCCCAGGCGTCATCACTGCTGGACCCACTCCGCCACAGGCATACGCACATACGCACCTGAAAGGCTCCCGGCTCCGTGAACCTCCCAGGGATCAGAACCCCTCTGCGCCTGCTCGCCGCCTCCGTCGCGCTGCTGCCCCTGCTGGCACTGACCGCGTGCGGCTCGGGAACGGCCGACGACACTGCAGCCGCGTCGGCGGCTGGTGCCAAGGCCTCACCCGCGCCCAGCGACAACCCGGTCGCCTCCGTCCAGAAGGTGGACTCCATCGCCGCCCTGCTGCCCGCCGACGTACGCAAGGCGGGCACCCTGCGCGTCGGCAGCTCGACCGGAACCCCGCCCGCGGCGTACTACCCGGACGGGACGGGCAAGCCCCCCGCAGGCCAGGACATCGACATCGCGAACGCCGTGGCCAAGGTCCTCGGCGTCAGACTGGAGCGCCAGGACGCCTCCTTCGAGACGATCCTGCCGGCCCTCGGCAGCGGCAAGTACGACTTCGGGACCGGCAACTTCGGCGTCACCGCCGAACGCCTGAAGACCATCGACTTCGTCACCTACATCAACGACGGCCAGGGCTTCGCCGTGAAGAAGGGCGACACGAAGCTGGGAACGAAGGTCACCGGACTCACGCAACTGTGCGGGCTGACCATCGGCACCGGCGCCGGCACCACGTTCGAGGCGACGCTCGAGGCGCAGAAGGGCGTCTGCGCCAAGGCGGGCAAGAAGCCGTACGACGTGAAGGTCTTCTCGGAGAACGCTGCGACCCTCACCGCGCTCCAGCAGGGCCGGATCGACGTGATCATGTCCACCATCAACGGCCTGCGCTACCAGGCCGCTCAGCCCGCCGCCGGGACCACCTTCCTCGGCGAGTTCCACCGGCTCGACGTCGGCTTCGCCTTCAAGAAGGGCTCCAAGCTCACCCCCGCCTTCCAGGCCGCGGTCAACCAGCTGATCAAGGACGGCACGTACGACAGGATCCTCAAGAAGTGGGGCACGTCGGCCTCCGCGATCGAGGAATCGCGGATCAACCCGCCCGAGGAGAGGTGATGAGCGACGTCATGGTGGACGTGCACGGCGTCCACAAGAGCTTCGGGCCGCTCGAGGTGCTGCGCGGCGTCGACCTGCAGGTCCGGGCGGGCGAGGTCACCGTGATCCTCGGCCCGTCCGGCTCGGGGAAGTCCACGCTGCTGCGCACCATCAACCACCTGGAGAAGCTGAACCGCGGCTGGATCAGCATCGACGGGGAGCTGATCGGCTACCGCCGGTCCGGCGGCAAGCTGCACGAACTGAAGGAGAAGGAGGTTCTGAAGCAACGTACCCATATCGGGTTCGTCTTCCAGAACTTCAACCTCTTCCCGCACCTCACCGTGCTCGAGAACCTCGTCGAGGCCCCGGTGTCGGCGCTGCGACGCCCACGCAAGGACGCGGTGGCGGCGGCCGGGAGGTTGCTGGAGCGGGTCGGTCTCGCCGACAAGGCCGATGTCTACCCGCGCCAGCTGTCCGGCGGGCAGCAGCAGCGGGTGGCCATCGCCCGCGCCCTCGCCCTCGAACCGAAGGTGCTGCTGTTCGACGAGCCCACCTCCGCGCTCGACCCGGAGCTGGTCGGCGAAGTACTGGATGTCATCAAGGACTTGGCCCTCACCGGGACCACCATGATCGTGGTGACCCATGAGATCGGGTTCGCCCGCGAGGTCGCCGACACCGTGGTGTTCATGGACGGGGGAGTGGTCGTGGAGCAGGGACCGCCCGCGGCCGTCCTGGACGATCCGCGGCAAGAGCGCACCCGGGCCTTCCTCTCCAAGGTCCTGTGAGCGCTCTCGCCGCTGGGTCGAGCTGATGGTGACGGCGACGTACGCAGCTCCGGGGATGGCCGCTTGGCGGCGCCACGGTCGCGTGTCGACGTATGCCAACCGTCCCGTCGATCTGCTCCGCGTCAACAGTGCACTGTGTTGCGTCCCCTGTCGCGTTCTCTGTCAGGGCTGACGGCTTTTTGAATCCCGTCACCGCTGACGGCTTGCTGCATCACTGACGTTCGCCGCCGTCGCGGCGTTCTCTCCCCCGAACCACCCCCGGTTCCGCCCGCTCCAGTGCGCTTCGTCGCGCAGAGATCCTCCCGCTCTGCCGCGCCGTAGTCGCCTGCGGGTCCGGGTGTCCGAATCTGCTGGAGTCCTCCATGAGTGAACGTCCCGGCTCTGCTGTGTCCTCCGGCTCAGCACCCCCCGCCGAGGCGATACCCCGCCCTGAACCCTCCTCCGCCGTGCTGCACACCGCACCGCGGTCTCAGGGCCCCGCTGAAGAGACCGAAGGGTCCGGCGGCGACGCCCAGACGCGGCTGCTGTCGGCGCAGCGGGTGCTTCCCCTCAGGCGCCCCGGCCGGTGGATCGCCACGGCGGTCGTGCTGGTACTGGTCGCCCAGATCGGCCACGGGCTGCTGACCAACCCCTTCTACCAGTGGGACCGTTTCCAGTACTGGTTCCTGCGCCCGGTGATCCTCGACGGCCTGGTCATCACCCTTGAAGTGACGGCGTACAGCGCCGTGCTGGGGCTGCTCGGCGGCATCCTGATCGCGCTCGGCAGGCTCTCCGGCAGTCCGGTGCTACGGGCCGTCAGCTGGGTGTACACCTGGCTGTTCCGCTCGATACCGCTGATCGTCGTACTGATCTTCCTCTACAACTTCAGTGCGCTGTACAAGACGTTGAGCATCGGCGTGCCGTTCGGGCCGGCCTTCTTCACCTTCGACGAGTCGCGGCTGGCCACCGACATCGTCGTGGCGGTCGTCGGACTGAGCCTCAACGAGGCCGCCTACGCCGCAGAGGTGGTGCGGGCCGGCATCCTCTCGGTCGACCAGGGACAGCACGAGGCGGCAGCCGCGCTGGGGCTGCCGAAGCGCTACCAGTTCGCCCGGATCGTCTTCCCGCAGGCCCTGCGCTCCATCACCCCCAACTACGTCAACCAGCTGATCGGCCTCATCAAGGGCACGTCCCTGGTCTTCTACGTGTCGCTGCTCGACCTGTTCGGCTCGGTGCAGACGATGGGCAGCACCTATCCCGGCGACATCGTGCCGCTGCTCCTTGTCGCCACCGTGTGGTACCTGATCCTCACCAGCGCCGTGTCCGTCGTCCAGTTCTACGTCGAGCGGCACTTCGCCCGGGGCGCCACGCGCACCCTGCCGCCGACTCCGTTGCAGAAGCTGCGCACCGGCCTGCGGGAGCGTGCGCGCAAGGAGGCCGCCGTATGACCGCCGAGACGCTCGAGACGCCGGCGATACGCCCCGCCGCCGTCGAGGTGCACGACGTGCACAAGTGGTACGGCGCCCACCGGGTGCTGGACGGCATCGACCTGACCGTGCAGCCCGGCGAGGTCACCGTGATCCTCGGCCCGTCCGGCTCCGGCAAGTCCACCCTGCTGCGGGTCATCAACCACCTGGAGAAGCCCGAGATCGGCTACGTCAGCGTCAACGGCGAGCTGATCGGCGTACGGCGGCACGGCGAGCGGCTGAAGGAGCTCAGCGAACGGGCCATCCTCGCCCAGCGCAGCCGGATCGGCTTCGTTTTCCATAATTTCAACCTCTTCCCGCATCTGACCGTCATGGACAACGTCGCTGCCGCACCCGTGGCCACCAGGAAGCTCACCAGGCCCGAGGCTCAGGAGCTGGCGCGCGAACTGCTGGGCCGCGTGGGCCTCGGCGACAAGACCGATGCCTACCCGCGGCAGCTGTCCGGCGGGCAGCAGCAGAGGGTGGCCATCGCCCGCGCACTCGCCCTGCGCCCGGGAATCATCCTGTTCGACGAGCCCACGTCGGCGCTCGACCCCGAACTCGTCGGCGAGGTCCTGGAGGTCATCAAGGACCTGGCGACCAGCGGCACCACCCTCGTCATCGTCACCCACGAGATCGGCTTCGCCCGCGAGGTCGCCGACCGGGTCGTCTTCATCGACGGCGGCCGCATCGTCGAACAGGGCCCGCCCGCCGAGGCGCTGGACAACCCGCGGCACGAGCGGACCAGGGACTTCCTCAGCAAGGTGCTCTGACCCGCCTCCGTATCCCCGTACTCCCCGCAACAACCTCCGTACCCCTTCCACCGCCTTTACTCAGCGACAAGGACAGCCATGCCTACCCACTTCTCTCGACGCAGCCTGCTGCGCGGCATCACCGCGGCGACCGCCGTGGCCACCCTCGCCACCGGTCTCACCGCCTGCGGGGGAGACAGCGATGCCGCCACCACCACCGATGCCGCCGCCACGGGCACCGTGACCGTGGGTCAGCTGTCCAACCGGGCCGCACAGCAGGCCGAGTTGAAGGTCTCCGAGGTCAAGTCGATCAGCGCCGAGCTACCGGAGTCCGTCCGCAAGAGCGGCAAGCTCGTGATCGGTGTCGGCGCCCTGCCCGACGGCTTCCCGCCTCTCGCCTACGTCGGCTCGGACCAGAAGACCCTCACCGGCGCCGAACCCGACTTCGGCCGCCTGGTCGCCGCGGTCCTCGGGCTGCAGCCGGAGCTGAAGAACTCCACGTGGGAGAACATGTTCGTCGGCATCGACAGCGGCAAGGTCGACGTCGCCTTCTCCAACATCACCGACACCGAGGAGCGCAAGCGGAAGTACGACTTCGCCTCCTACCGGAAGGACAACGTCGGCTTCGAGGTGCTGAAGTCGAGCACGTGGAACTTCGACGGCGACTACGAAAACCTCGCCGGGAAGACCGTCGCCGTCGACAACGGCACCAACCAGGAGAAGATCCTCCTCGAGTGGCAGGCGAAGCTGAAGAAGGAGGGCAAGAAGCTCACCGTCAAGCACTTCGCCAGCAAGAACAGCACCTACCTGGCGCTGACGGGCGGGAAGATCGACGCCTACTTCGCCGCCAACCCCGGCGTCGCCTACCACATCACGCAGACCGCCAAGTCACCCAACCCGACGCGCAGCGCGGGCACCTTCTCCGGCGCCGGCGCCACGCTCCAGGGCCTGATCGCGGCGACCACGAAGAAGGACAGCGGGATCGCCAAGCCGGTCACCGACGCCATCAACCACCTGATCAAGAACGGTCAGTACGCGAAGTGGCTGGCCGCCTGGAACCTGTCCAACGAGGCCGTCGAGAAGGCAGAGGTCAACCCGCCCGGACTGCCCCTCGACAACTCCTGACAGCCCATCGCATGACTCGTGCAGCCCGTTGAACGGCCCCGCCACCGTGGCACGACGACCATCGCCGGTGGCGGGGCCGTGGGGATGCTCCCCACACGTCGCATACGGAGACCCGAACCGCCATGTCCACCAGCGTCCACCCGGCCGAGGCGCAGAGCCCCGCGGCACCGCACATCCTGGACAACCCCGCCTGGGCCGCACTGACCGGCCCCCACGCCTTGTTCGCCGAGCGCGTCGGCCGCGCCGCCCGCTACCCCGCGGACGTATCCCCGTTCACCGCCCTGGCCGACCCGGACGACCCGGGCGCCTGGGACGACCTGGCCGCCCTCGTCGGACCGGGCACCTCTGTGGCGGTCACCGGAGTACAGGGCCCTCCGGACGGGTGGGAGGTCGTGGAGAGCGGTCAGGGCGTGCAACTCGTCGACACGGCACTGCACGCCGAACCGACGGCGGCAGCGGTGCGGCTCGGCCTCGACGACGTGCCCGAGATCCTGGGGCTGATCGCCCTGACCAAGCCGGGCCCCTTCCTGCCCCGCACCGTCGAACTCGGCACCTACCTCGGCATCCGCCACCATGGGCGGCTCATCGCCATGGCGGGCGAACGGCTCCGCCCGCCCGGCTGGACGGAGATCAGCGCGGTGTGCACCCACCCCGACCACCGCGGCCGGGGGCTCGCGACCCGCCTTGTGCGTGCGGTCGCGGCGGGCATCAGGGAACGCGGCGACACGCCCTTCCTGCACGCGGCCGCAAGCAACACCAACGCGATCCGCCTCTACGAGTCGATCGGCTTCACCCTGCGCCGACGCCCCCACTTCCTGTTCCTGCGGACTCCGGGCGCCCACCCGGAACAAACGGCGTAGTCGTGCTGTTCTCTGCAGGCGGGGCGCGATGCCCCACCGATCCCGAAGGGCGGAGGTGACGCACGTGCGACTCGCTTCCTGCCGCCGCGTCATGAAACTCGCCCCGCGCCACCGCCTTCGTCTGTACTCCCGGCCCCACATCGACCTGCAGCGTGTGGCCGGCGCGCTCTGTTGCTCCTGACCTGTTGCCTCGAAGCCGAACCCGGCGCGTGAGGTTCGGCTCTCTCGTACGATCGATCAGGAAGGCACTTCCCGTGTCCTCATCGTCTTCTTCGCTGCCTGCTTCACCCCTGTCCTCCACTTCTCTCCACCTCGCCGTCGCGCTCGACGGCGCAGGCTGGCACCCGGCTGCCTGGCGCGAGCCGGAGGCCCGGCCGCTGGACCTGTTCACCGCCGGATACTGGGCCGACCTGGTCATCGAGGCCGAGCGCGGCCTGCTCGACTTCGTGACGTTCGAGGACGGCCTCGGGCTCCAGTCCTCACACTTCGCGGAGCCGGACGGTCGTACCGACCAGGTGCGTGGTCGGCTCGACGCGGTACTCATCGCCGCCCGTGTCGCTCCGCTCACGCGGCACATAGGACTCGTACCGACTGTGGTGGCCACCCACACCGAGCCGTTCCACATCTCCAAGGCCATCGCCACACTCGACTACGTCAGCACCGGTCGCGCGGGGCTGCGTATCCAGGTGTCGGGGCGGCAGAACGAGGCGGCCCACTTCGGCCGCCGTACGTTTCCGCGATTCGGCATCGAGGATCTGGACATGCCCGGCATACGGGAGTTGGTCGCCGAACTCTTCGACGAGGCCGCCGACTACGTCGAGGTGGTCCGTCGGCTGTGGGACAGCTGGGAGGACGACGCCGAGATCCGCGACGTCGCCACCGGCCGCTTCATCGACCGGGACAAGCTGCACTACATCGACTTCGAGGGGCGGCACTTCAGCGTCAAGGGACCCTCCATCACCCCTCGCCCGCCTCAGGGACAGCCCATTGTCAGCGCGCTGGGGCACGAGACCGTCCCGTATCGGTTGATCGGGCGCTCAGCCGACATCGGGTACGTCACCCCACACAACACCGCGCAGGCCCGCGCCATCGTCGACGAGATCCGCGGCGAACAGCAGGCGGCGGGGCGAGCCGACGAGCCGGTGCACGTCTTCGGGGACCTCGTGGTCTTCCTGGACGACGACCCGGCCGAGGCGGCCGCCCGCCGTGCTCGCCTCGACGAGCTCGCGGGCCAGCCGTACACCAGCGATGCCCGGATCTTCACCGGAACGCCGGGGGAACTCGCCGATCTGATACAGGAATTGGCGGCCGCTGGACTGACCGGCTTCCGGCTGCGCCCGGCCGTCGTCGGCCACGACCTCCCGAAGATCACCCGGGGCCTGGTCCCCGAACTCCAGCGCCGCGGCGCCTTCCGGACCGCGTACGAGGCCGACACCCTCCGCGGGCTCCTCGGACTCGCCCGCCCTGCCAACCGCTATGCAGCCGCTGCCACCGCCTGAGCCGGAGGGACCGTACGACCATGAGCAAGCCGAGCAAGCCGCTGAAGCAGATCCATCTGGCCGCCCACTTCCCCGGCGTCAACAACACCACCGTGTGGAGCGACCCCGAGGCCGGCAGCCACATCGAGTTCAGCTCCTTCGCGCACTTCGCGCGGACCGCCGAACGCGCCAAGTTCGACTTCCTGTTCCTCGCCGAGGGACTCCGGCTGCGCGAACAGGGCGGAAATATCTACGACTTGGACGTCGTGGGACGCCCCGACACCTTCACCGTCCTGTCCGCCCTGGCCGCCGTCACGGAACGTCTCGGCCTGACCGGCACCATCAACTCCACCTTCAACGAGCCTTACGAGGTGGCCCGCCAGTTCGCCAGCCTCGACCACCTCTCCGGCGGGCGCGCCGCCTGGAACGTCGTCACCTCGTGGGACGCCTTCACCGGCGAGAACTTCCGCCGTGGCGGCTTCCTCCCGCAGGAGGAGCGGTACTCGAGGGCCAAGGAGTTCCTCAGCACGGCGAACGAACTCTTCGACTCCTGGCACGGGGACGAGATCATCGCCGACCAGGCGACCGGCACCTTCCTCCGGGACGCGAAGGCCGGAGCCTTCGTGCACCAGGGCTACCACTTCGACATCGAGGGGCAGTTCAACGTCCCGCGCAGTCCGCAGGGCCGCCCGGTGATCTTCCAGGCGGGCGATTCGGACGAGGGCCGGGAATTCGCCGCGTCCAGCGCGGACGCGATCTTCAGCAGGTACAGCACCCTCAAGGAAGGCCAGGCGTTCTACGCGGACGTCAAGGGCCGCCTCGCGGAGTACGGCCGCACGCACGACCAGCTGCTGATCCTGCCCGCCGCCACCTTCGTCCTCGGCGACACCGACGCCGAGGCGCAGGAGCTGGCCCACGAGGTACGCCGGCAGCAGGTCAGCGGCGCCACCGCGATCAAGCACCTGGAGTTCGTCTGGAACCGCGACCTGTCCGCGTACGACCCGGACGGCCCGCTTCCCGACATCGACCCCGACCCCGGCGAGCACACCATCGCCCGCGGCCGCGCCCAGGTGCGGATGTACCGCGACCCGCTGGCCATCGCCCGCGAATGGCGGGAGCTCGCGGCCGCCAACAAGTGGTCGATCCGCGACCTGGTCATCGAGACCGGCAACCGCCAGGCCTTCGTCGGCTCCCCGGCCACCGTCGCCAAGACGATCGACGACTTCGTGCAAGCCGACGCCAGCGACGGCTTCATCCTCGTCCCGCACATCACGCCGGGCGGTCTCGACATCTTCGCCGACACCGTCGTGCCGCTGCTGCAGGAGCGCGGCGTGTTCCGCACCGAGTACGAGGGCACCACGCTGCGCGACCACCTCGGCGTCGCACACCCCGACGCCGGCGCGCCGGGTGAGCGGGTGGCGTCGTGACGCGCGCGGGGCACACCCGGGGGCTCGATTTGACATTAGCTTGGCTTTGCGGAGATAAAGAAGGTGCTTTGGGCATCAATTTCACGCAGCGTGACAGTCGTGGCGTGACTGCCGACGAACGCCTACGTGAATGATTGAAACCTCCGCTCCCTGAAGGGAGGGGATTCCTGGCTCAGGCTGCCTCCTGGAGCAGCGCTCCGGGAGGTCTTCCGCCGTCAGCACCAGCCGGGTTGAGACCAGCCCGGACGAGCATCACGTGTGCGGAGTTCTTGTCCCGTGGGGACACGGTTCCGCAGGCGGTGCAGGTGTAGGTGCGCTCACGCAGTGCGTGCTGCATCGACGCCTTCCCGTACGACCCGGCGTGGGTCCTGGAGGCCGCCTACACCCCGGTGCCGGGTGCCCGGCGCGTCGCGTTCGAGCACATCCGGGACAGCGGCGGCACCCGCGTCCTCGTCGTGCCCGGTGACATCTCTCTCGCCGTGGACGGCCGCGACTACACGCTGAGCGCCTTCGACGACGACGGCACCCTGCTGCTCGTCTTCGGCGACCCCACCAACGGTGACAGCACCTACGGCGCCGGGCGCTTCCTCTTCGTGGAGCGCACCGCCGGCGAGGGCCGCGTCCTCCTCGACTTCAACCGTGCCTTCGTACCGCCCTGCGGATTCTCCGATCAGTACAACTGTCCGATGCCGCCGCGGCAGAACCGCTTCCACCTGCCCGTCGAGGCTGGCGAGAAGCGCCCCGTCTTCCGCGGCGGCTTCCTCGCGCAGCACTGACCACCGCAGCGCTGATCACCCCCCGCCCTTCACGTCCTCGCAGTACGAAAGCGTGCGTTCCGCCATGAGCATCACCTTGAGCCGCAAGAAGACCTCCCTGTACGGCACCGCCACGGCCGCCACCCTCGCCCTGACTCTCACCGCGTGCGGCGGGGGCTCCGGCAGCGGCGACGGCTCCGGCGGCACGTACGACAAGAACGCCACCGTCAACATCGGCTTCCTCTACGAGCCGCAGAACGTCGACAACACCGCCGGCGGCGGCCAGGGCGTCACCGAGGCCCTCAACGGCAAAGTCGCTGACCACGCTCGCCGTGCTCGGCCTGCTGCCCGATGGGATGAAGGCCACCGGCAGCGTCGAACTCGCCGGCACCCAGATCGTGGGCGCGAGCGAGAAGCAGCTCACCGGCGTACGCGGCCGGGACGCCGCCATCGTCTTCCAGGAGCCGCTCACCGCACTCGACCCGCTGATGCGCGTCGGCAAGCAGATCGCCGAACCGCTCGCCAGAAGGCGCGAGTTGAAGGGCACCGCGCTCAAGCGGGCCGTGGCAGAAGCGCTGGAGCAGGTGCGGCTGCCCGAGCCCGACCGCATCGCCCGGGCCTTCCCGCACGAGATCTCCGGCGGCCAGCGGCAGCGCGCCGCGCTCGCCATGGCGCTGGCCTGCGACCCGAAGCTGCTCATCGCGGACGAGCCCACCACCGCCCTCGATGTCACGGTGCAGTCCGAGATGCTCGACCTGCTCGACACCCTCGTACGAGAACGGGAGATGGCCGTCCTCTTCGTCAGCCACGACCTCGCCGTCGTCTCGAAGGTCACCGACCGCGTCCTGGTGATGAAGGACGGCCGCGCTGTGGAGGAAGGCGGCGTGCGCGAGATCGTGCGGGCCCCGCGCGAGGAGTACACCCGGGCGCTGGTGGCCAGCGCGCGGCAACTGGAATCGGCCCTTGACCTGGGGAGCGTGCGATGACGCCCGTACTGGAGCTGAGCGCCGCCTCCTTCGCCTACCGGGGAAGCGCCGCGCCCGTCGTCGAGGACGTCTCCCTGAGCGTAGCGGCCGGGCAGAGCCTTGCCCTCGTCGGCGAGTCGGGCGCGGGCAAGACGACTCTGCTGCGGCTGCTGCTCGGGCCCGCCCGGCCCACCGCGGGCGCCGTCCGCTTCGACGGCGACCGGCTGAACCTGCGCGACCGCGCACAGATGCGCCGCTTCAGGCGCAGCGTGCAGTGCGTGTTCCAGGATCCGTACTCGTCGCTCGACCCGCGCCGGCGCGTCGGCGACATCGTGTCGGAACCACTGCATTCCCTCGGCATCGACAGCCGGCGGACGGCCGTGCTGAAGGTGGCCGAGGCGCTGGAGCGGGTCGGGCTGCCCGCCGACGCCGCCGAGCGGTATCCCCACGAGTTCTCCGGCGGCCAGCGGCAGCGCATCGCCATCGCCCGCGCCACCGTCTGCGACCCGCGCGTACTGCTCGCGGACGAACCCGTCAGCGCACTCGACGTCACGACCCGCGTCAAAGTCGTCGAGCTGCTGGGCGAGTTGAAGGAAGAGCGCGGCCTGACCCTCGTCATGGTCTCCCACGACCTGTCGGTGGTCGCCTCGCTGTGCGAACGCACTGCGGTCCTCGAGCGTGGCCGCATCGTCGAACAGGGCGACACAGCACAGGTGCTGGGCGCTCCCGCTCACCCCTACACCCGTCGTCTGGTGGAGAGCGTGCCGCGACTGCCTGTCTGACTCTGACGGGTGTTCATGGGCAGGGGTCGGCCATCCGTACGGGATCGTCGTCGGTGGTCCCCAGCGGACCGGTGTCGCGATCGGTGTCGGAGTCGGTGTCGGCGTCGGGAAGGAGGGCCGGGCGTCGCCGTTTGCGGTTCAGACGCACGGACAGCAGGGCGGCGCCTGCCACCAGCAGGGGCCAGATCAGGTAGACGCCGGACAGGGCAAGCAGCAGCGCCACGGCGGCAAGCGCGGCCCAGGCCGCCGCACGTCCCGCACTGCGCCGCGGCAGCAGGCGGATCGCGGCGGCCACGCCGATCGCGTACACCGCGACGAAGGAGCCCGTCGACAGCAGCACCACCGGCCGCGCGCCCACACCCGTCACCGTCACCGCGAGCAGGGCGAGGAAGGCGAGGGCGGAGACGAAGCCGAGGCTGCGGCGCGGTGTCTCGCCGGCCGTACTGCCCCGCGCGAACCAGCCGGGCAGCACGCCGTCCCGCCCGAGGGCCGCTCCGAGCTTGGCCGCGCTGGCGTAGTACGCGTTCATGGTGCCGAGGGTGAGCAGTACGGCGGCCAGCGCGGCGAGGGGGCGGGCGCCGCCGCCTAGGCCGCGGGCCATGAGGTCGCCGAGCGGCGCGTCGGACCGGGCCGCGCCGCTGCCGAGCACCGCGATCACGGCGCACGCCACCGCCAGATACAGCACGCCCACGATCACGACCGCGAAGGAGGTGGCCCGCGGAAGATCGCGGGCCGGGTCGCGGAACTCCCCGGCCAGATGCGCGATCGCCTCCCATCCCGCGAAGCTGAACACCAGCAGGACCGCGGCGGGCCCGACGGCCGCCCAGCCGTGCGGCGCGAACGGCTGCAGGTTCTCCGTCTTCGCGTGCGGCAGGGACAGCACGACGGCGGCCGCCAACAGGGCGATGAGCAGTCCGAAGAGCACGGACTGCAGGCGGCCGGTCATCCGCACCCCGGCCATGTTGATCGCCGTGACAGTGCTCATCAGCACGCCACCCGTGACCACCGTGGTCACCGTCCCTCCGCCCAGGGCCGCGGCGACATACGACCCGCCGAAGAGAGCGGCGGCCGTCGCGCCCGGAGGTATCGCCAGGTAAAAGCACCAGCCCACCACCGCCGCGGTCCGCTCGCCGAACGCCAGCCGGGCGTACGTCGACACGCCGCCCGCGTCCGGGTGCCGCGCGCCCAGGGCGGCGAAGGCCGCGGCCAGCGGCGCGGACAGGACGACGAGTCCGAGCCAGGCCAGCAGCGAGGCCGGACCAGCGACCTCGGCGGCGAGCGCGGGCAGGGCGATGACGCCGGTGCCGAGTACCGCGCCGACGTAGAGCGCGGTGCCCTGGACCGCGGTGAGCCGCCCCCGCGTGGCACTGATCGTTGTGTTCTGCATGCCGATCAGCCTCGCGGGCACCGGTCCTCGTCGGCCATCGGCAGAAACGCCGGTATACGCTAAATTCCTGCCATGAACGCCGACCGGCCCATGCGGCACGTCGTGGCCGTCGCGGTGACCGACGCCGCCCCCACCTTCGAACTCGCCGTGCCCTGCGAGGTCTTCGGCACCGACCGCAGCGACATCGCCGACCCGTGGTACGACCTGCGGCTGTGCGCCGCCGAACCGGGTCCGCTGCGCACCACGGCCGGACTGAGCCTGGACACCCCCTACGGCCTCGACGATCTCATCGGGGCCGACACCGTCGTCGTGGCCGCCTGCTCCCGCCGCGTCCAGACCGCCCCACCGGGGCCTTTGGTGGAGGCGGTCCGTACGGCTCACGAGCGGGGCCGGCGCATCGTGTCCCTGTGCAGCGGCGCGTACGTGCTCGCCGCCGCCGGGCTCCTCGACGGCCGGCGGGCGACCACCCACTGGATGAACGCCGTCGACTTCGGGCACCGCTTCCCCGACGTCCAGTACGACCCGACTGCGCTCTACATCGAGGACGGCACCGTCTACACCTCGGCCGGCACGGGCGCCGTCATCGACCTCTGCCTGCATCTGGTCCGGCTCGACCACGGTTCCGCGGTCGCCAACGAGGTCGCGCGCCGCATGGTCGTACCGCCGCACCGCGAGGGAGGCCAGACCCAGTACGCCAAGCCGCTGGCCCGTGAACGCAAGAACGACAGCCTCGCGCCCGTACTGGAGTGGGCACGCGAGCGCCTGCACGAGCCGCTGACCGTCGCCGGGCTCGCCCGCGCCGCGCACCTCAGCGAGCGGACCTTCGCCCGCCGTTTCCGCGAGGTGCTCGGCACCACCCCGCTGCAGTGGATCCTCCAGGAGCGGGTACGGCTGGCCCAGGAACTCCTCGAGACCACCGACGACCCCGTGGAGTCCATCGCCCGGCGCACCGGCTTCGGCACCGCGGCCAACCTGCGGCACCACTTCGGGCGCCTCACCACCATCTCGCCGCAGGCGTACCGCCACGTCTTCCGGCACCGTGCCGCGGCCGCGCAGCGCACGGCCACCGCTCCGGACTCACCTCGATCCACGTGAGGGCCTGCGTCAGTCCCAGAGTTTGAACGTCTCTTCCTTCTGCGCCTGAGCCGGCCTGTCGTCCGTGTACACGAGACGCATCCGGGTGTAGCGATCCTGCTGGGGATCCCTCTCCCACGGCTGGGGGCGGTCGAGCCGCACGGTGACCGGGTAGGCGTGGAACTTGCCCGCTGCGCAGTACGGCTGGCAGTCGTTCACGAGGTCGACCCCGCGGGCTTCGGCGAACGCCGGTCCCCAGGCCGACCATCGGAGGTCGACGAGCCGGTTGTTGCCGTCCCCGCAGGCGAGGATGAAGTCCTCGGGGCGGACCTGCGGGTCGAAGAAGCAGTCGACCAGGACCGGATCGGGTTCGGGCGGTGGTGACGATGCTCCTGCGGAGGCGGATGCCGGCACGACTGCTGCGAGTGCGGCAGCCGCACAGAGCGTGGCCGCTGTCCTCCGCTTGTGTGTCTGCATGGTGGCTCCCCTCCACAGCTTGGCTCCTGTGTCGACGCTACGACCGCACCTGGAGATGCACCACTGCGACACGCATTAACACGCATAACCATGCAAGGTGTGAAATATGAATAGACGATGAAGCGATGGATTCCGCGTGGGTCCCCGCCGGGACGGCCTGCCAGAATCGGCACAGTACTGCACTGCACTGGTGTACGAACATGCCGCGGACGATGGAGGAGCCCGTGCCGCCGACCTCGGAACCCCTGCGGAAGCTGGGCTTCTTGACCATCGGGCTGTTCGACGAGGGCGACCCCCGCCGCGGCCACGAGTCGACACTCGAGATCATCGAACTGGGTGAGCAGCTGGGCTTCGACAGCGCTTGGGTGCGCCACCGTCACCTGCAGTACGGCATCTCCTCGCCCGTCGCCGTCCTGGCGGCGGCCTCACAGCGCACCAGCCGCATCGAGCTCGGCACAGCGGTCATCCCCCTGGGCTGGGAGAACCCGCTGCGCCTGGCCGAGGACCTCGCGACGGTCGACATCCTGTCCGGGGGCCGCCTCAATCCGGGCGTCAGCGTGGGCCCGCCGATGCACTACGACCAGGTCAAGCACGCGCTCTACCCAGACACCGCCGACATCGAGGACTTCAGCTACGACCGCGTGCAGCGGCTGCTGGACTTCGTGCGCGGCAAGCCCGCCACCGACTTCAGCGGCGTCGAGGGGTTCGAGGTCTTCTCGGACCGCGTCCAGCCGCACTCCGCCGGCCTGGGCCGCCGCATGTGGTATGGCGGTGGCAGCCTCCGGTCGGCTCAGTGGGCCGGTGAGCACGGCATGAACCTCCTGACCAGCAGCGTCGTCAAGGCGGAGGAGTCCGAGGACTTCGCCGAGACCCAGCTGTCGCACATCCGGACCTTCCGCGCCCACCACCCCGACGGCGACCGGGCCCGGGTCTCACAGGGACTCGTCGTCATCCCCACCGACTCCGCATCGCCGGAACAGCGCGCGAAGTACGAGGCGTACGCCGAGAAGCGGATGCCGCGAACCGCGGCGCCCCAGGGCCCGGCGCGCATGATGTTCGCGCCCGACCTCGTCGGCACGTCCGCGGAGATCGCCGAGCAGCTCTACGCCCACGCCGCGTTCCGGGAGATCGAAGAGGTCGCGTTCGCGCTGCCGTTCACCTTCGACCACGACGACTACGTGCAGATCCTCACCGACATCGCCACCAAGCTGGGCCCGGCACTCGGCTGGCGGGCAGCCGCCTGAACGGCGGTGGCCTGTTCCCGGGTATGTGGTGTCAGGTGAGCCCGGCCTTGTCGCAGGCGGCCCGGAGCTTGGGGATGCAGATCTGGTCGATCGTGTACAGGCCGTCCTTGATGAGGGTGTCCTTGATGTCGCGGACGGTCACGGGGACAGGGGTGAGCAGTACGCTCGGGATGTCCTTGGTGGTGGCGTTGTCGATGGTGCCTGTGGCGATGCCGCCCACGTCATCGCCGCGCCCCAGGGCGACGGCCATGGCGGCAGCGGCGCCGGCCTGGTTCCTGAAGGGCTTGTACACCGTCATGTACTGCTCACCGCTGACGAGGCGCCGCACAGCGTCCAGGTCGGCGTCCTGACCTGTGACAGGCGGCAGCGGTGTGACGTGGGCCCCCTTGAGCGCCGAGATGGCGCCGGTGGCGATGGAGTCGCTGGCCGCCAGGACGCCGTCGATCCCGCCCGGGCCCAGGGCGGCCAGGGCGCGGGACATGTTGTCGTGGGCGTTCTCCGACTGCCAGTCGACGGTGTCGTAGGACTTGCCGATCTTCACCTTGCCCTGGAGGACGGACAGTGCGCCCCTCTTGAACCACTCCGCGTTGGGGCCGGTCGGATCGCCGTTCATCATGACGATCTGGCTGCGGTCCGCCTTGTCGCCGAGGGCCTTGAGCAGCGCCTCACCCTGCAGCCTGCCGACCTGCATACCGTCGAAGGTGACCACGCCCGAGACAGGGCCCTGGGCGAGCCGGTCGTAGGCGACGACCGGGACACCCGACTTGTGGGCCGCCTCGACCGAGGAGCGGAGCGCCTTCGGGTCGACGACATCGAGGATCAGGACGCTCGCACCTTTGGTGATCATGGTGTCGATCTGGCGCCGCTGGACTGCCGCATCGTCGCCGGCGTTGGCGTACTCGACCTTGCAACGAGCGCACAGTTCCTTCAGCCTCTTCTCGATCAGGGGCCGGTCGAAGTGATCGAAACGAGGGCGCCCGTAGCTCGGAAGCAGCAGGCCGATCGTGAAGCTGTCACCGCCTGCCCCGCCGTTTCCACCGCAGCCTGCGAGGGCTGTGACCATGAGTCCCGCGGCCATGGCGGCGATGGCGTGCAACCTGCGGGTCCTCATGTTGCCTCCCGTCCGATGCCGTCAGTATCGGCAGGTGGAGGTCCCGGACACACTCGGCGACGGTGAGGGCGCCGAACCCCTGCGCTGGGGGACCAGCCGTCCAGGACTGGTAGGGCACCTACACACCAGAGTGGCACATTCGGTGAGGACGTCGTGGTCGGCCGCGTCGTCACTCCTCGCTGACCAGCACGACCTCCAGCGCCCGCGGACCGTGTACGCCCTCCACCCGGTCCAGTTCGATGTCGCTGGTCGCGGACGGACCGGAGATCCAGGTCTGCGGACGCCCCGGGGTCAGCCGCTCCAGGGCCTGGGGGACCGAGGAGACGACCTGGCCGGGCACGCGTACGACGCAGACGTGGTGGTCGGGGACGAGGGTGATACGGCGGCGGCCCTGGTCGGGGCCCCCGTCGAGAACGATCGTGCCGGTCTCGGCGACGGCCACCGCGCAGCCGGTGACGACGCTGTCGATCTCGTCCAGCTCGTGCGGGGTGCTCGCCGCGCGGTCGGGGACACGCGTCGCGTCGGCCGCCTCGGTCAGCCACTGCGGGGGCAGGCCGTCCGGCACCAGGACCGTCCGCGAGCCGCGCTCGGCGAGCAGCCGCGCGATCAGACCGGGCAGGCCGTCGGCGTCAGTGCGGTGCACGATCGCCCGGTAGTCCGCGAGGTTCTCGGCGAGCAGGTCGACGGTCTGTTCCGTCGTGCGGTCGCCGTGCTCGCGCAGATACGCTCGGTCGATGGCCTGCTCGTACGGCGTGTCGTCCTGCGGCACGTCGGCCAGCGCGCGACGCACCCGGCCCAGGATCAGGTCCCTGCTGCTCACTTCGCGTCGTCCTTCCCACCGTGCGTACGCTGCCACCAGTCGCGGAACGGCTCCGCGGGTACCGCCGGAATGTCCCGGCTCGCGCTCCATGCCTGGCCAGGGCCCGGGAGCGACCGCGGATGGAGCCGGCGCGTGCGCGAGGCCAGCCGCTGACCCGTGCGCAGCGCGCCCGGGTGGCTGAACGCCCAGCGTGCCGCACGCATCGCCGCCCGCTCGGCGGCGTGCCCCTTCGCGGGCTTCAGCACGACCTTCGCACCCTTCCGGGTGACCGGGCCGCCCTCGACCACGCGCTCCCGCAGATGCACCAGCACCTCCGGGATGTCGATCGCCACCGGGCACACCTCGTAGCAGGCGCCGCACAGCGACGAGGCGTACGGCAGCGAGGCGTCGATCTCGCTCTCCGTGCCGCGCAGTTGCGGGCTCAGGATCGCGCCGATCGGGCCTGGATACACCGAGCCGTACGCATGGCCGCCCGCCCGCTCGTACACCGGGCAGACGTTGAGACACGCCGAGCAGCGGATGCAGCGCAGCGCCTGGCGGCCGACCTGGTCGGCGAGCGTGTCGGTGCGGCCGTTGTCGATCAGGACCAGATGGAAGGTCTGAGGTCCGTCCCCGTCCGTGGTGCCGGTCCACATCGACGTGTACGGGTTCATGCGCTCGGCCGTCGACGAGCGGGGGAGGGTCTGGAGGAACACCTCCAGGTCCTGCCAGGTGGGCACGATCTTCTCGATGCCGACGACCGAGATCAGCGTCTCGGGGAGGGTCAGGCACATACGGCCGTTGCCCTCGGACTCGACGACCACGAGGGTGCCGGTCTCGGCGACCATGAAGTTGGCGCCGGAGATGCCGACCTTGGCGCGCAGGAACTTCTCCCGCAGGTGCAGGCGGGCGGCTTCGGCGAGTTCGGCGGGTGTGTCGGTGAGGCCCTCGGGGGCCGGTCGGCCCCACTCGCCCATCTCGCGCTTGAAGATGTCGCGGATCTCGCCCCGGTTGCGGTGGATGGCCGGGACGAGGATGTGCGAGGGGCGGTCCTTGCCGAGCTGCACGATGAGTTCGGCCAGGTCGGTCTCGTAGGCGTGGATGCCCTCGGCCTCGAGGGCCTCGTTCAGCCCGATCTCCTGGGTCGCCATCGACTTGACCTTGACGACCTCGGTCTCGCCGGTGGCCTTCACGAGGTACGTGACGATGCGGTTGGCCTCGTCGGCGTCGGCCGCCCAGTGGACGATGCCGCCCGCCGCGGTGACCGCCTCCTCCAACTGCACGAGGTAGCGGTCGAGATGGCGCAGCGTGTGGTCCTTGATCTGCTTGCCCGCCTCGCGCAGCCGCGCCCAGTCCTCGAGTTCGGTGACGGCGCGGGCGCGCTTGTCGCGGATGGTGTGCGTCGCGTGCCGCAGATTGCCGCGCAGGGTCTTGTTGCGCACGGCGTCGTGCGCGGCTTTCGGAAACGCGGGCATGCCTACGAAGGTCCCGCTCATGCCAGGGGCTCCTCTTCCGTGCTCGCCAGGATCTCCGCGATGTGGACCGGACGCATCGCCGTACGCAGCCGTCCCATCGTGCCGCCGATGTGCATGAGGCACGAGTTGTCCGCCGCGCACAGCACCTCGGCACCCGTGGACTCGGCGTTGCGCACCTTGTCGGCACCCATCGCGGCCGACACGTCGGAGTTCTTCAGCGCGAAGGTGCCGCCGAAGCCGCAGCATTCCTCGGCGCCGGGCAGCTCGACCAGCTCCAGCCCCTTGACGGCCTGCAGGAGCCTGTGCGGCCGATCGCCCAGGCCGAGACCGCGCAGACCATGACAGGTCGGGTGGTACGTGACCTTGTGCGGGTAGTACGCGCCCACGTCCGTCACCTTCAGGACGTCCACCAGGAACTCGGTGAGCTCGTACGTCTTGGGGACCACCGGTGCCAGCGCGGTCGCGAGTCCGTCGCCGCGGCCCTCCGCCCGCGCCCGTTCACCCATCCGCGGATACAGCTCGCGCACCATCGCCCCGCAGGAGCCGGACGGCGTCACGATCGCGTCGTAGTCGCGGAAGACATCGGAGAAATGCCGGGCGAGGGGCTCGGCCTCATGCCGGTACCCGGTGTTGTAGTGCGCCTGCCCGCAGCATGTCTGCGCCATCGGGAAGTCGACCTGGCAACCGAGCCTGGTCAGCAGCTTCACCACGGCGCGGCCGGTATCCGGATACAGCGTGTCGTTGACACAGGTCAGGAACAGTGCGACACGCATCGCGGCTCCTTCGTGTTCCTCTGAAATGGATCATCGGATGAGTGCAGAGTACGCGGCGGGAGGGTGCCGCGGGAGACCCGCTGTGACACCCTCCCGCCGTCCCCTCCTGTTCCCCGAGTCACGGTGCGGCGATCCTGGCCTCCGCCGCACGCCACGCGGCAGCGTCGCCCATGGGCTCGTAGCGCCGCAACGGCTGTGTACGAGCGAGGAGTTCACGCATTGCCGTGCGGTCGCCGACGAGGCCGTGGGCCCGCGCCTGCACCAGGACGTTGCCGAGTGCTGCGGCCTCCGCCGGGCCCGCCACCACCGGCAGCCCGCACGCGTCGGCCGTCAGCTGGCACAGCAGCTCGTTGTGCGCGCCGCCGCCCACGATGTGCACGACGTCGACGGGGCGGTCGGCGAGTTGCTGGGCCTCCGCGATCGCCCGGCGGTGGGCGAGGGCGAGTGAGTCGAGGATGCAGCGCGTGGTCTCGGCGGGCGTCGCGGGCACCGGTTGGCCGGTCGCCCGGCAGGCGTCGGCGATCCGCTCCGGCATCCGCCCCGGGGCGAGGAACACGGCGTCCCCCGCGTCCACGACCGCCTGCAGCGGTTCCACCGCGGCCGCATCCCGCAACAGCGCGGTCAGATCCGGATTGCCCCAGGAGCGGAGGCACTCCTGCAGCAGCCACAGGCCCATGATGTTGCGCAGGTAGCGGACCGTGCCGTCGAGCCCGAGCTCGTTGGTGAAGTTCGCCGCGCGGCTCGCCTCGGTCAGCACGGGCGCGTCGAGCTCCAGGCCGGCCAGCGACCAGGTGCCGGTGCAGATGTAGGCGAACCGGTCCGTCGTCGCAGGTACTGCGGCCACGGCGGACGCGGTGTCGTGCGAGCCGACCGCGGTCACCGGCACCGGGCCGGTCAGCCCCGTCTCCTCCAGGACGTGCAGCAGCAGCTGGCCCGCCGGGTCGCCGGGGTTCCGGAGCGGGGCGAAGAGGCCGAGGTCGATGCCGAGCCGGGCCGCCGTGTCATACGACCAGTCACGCGTGCGTGGATCGATCAGCTGCGTGGTGGAGGCGTTGGTGAGCTCCGTGCCCGCCTCGCCGGTCATCCAGTACGAGATCAGGTCGGGGATCAACAACAGGCGTTCGGCGGCGGCGAGTTGAGCGGTGTCCCGGGCCGCCACCAGCTGGTACAGCGTGTTGAAGGGCGCGTACTGCAGCCCGGTCGCCGCGTACAGCTCGTCCGCCGGGACCGTCGCCCACACCTTCTCCGCAATGCCCTCGGTACGGGAGTCGCGGTAGTGCACCGGGTTGCCGAGCAGCGCGCCGTCCGCGTCCAGCAGCCCGTAGTCGACAGCCCAGCTGTCGATGCCGACCGAGTCGATCTGCCCGGCCGCCCGCAGACCGTCCAGCACGCCCGCGTACAGGGCGAGGATGTCCCACCGCAGCCCCTCGGCCAGCCGCACCGGCCGGTTGGGGAAGCGGTGGACCTCCGTCAGCTCCAGGGTGCCGGGGCCGACGCGGCCGACCATGACGCGTCCGCTGGACGCGCCCAGGTCGACCGCGGCGAACGACCCCGCCGTCCTCGCGCTCATCGCAGGAAGGCGGCCGCGACACCCGCGTCCACGGGGATGTGCAGCCCGGTCGTGTGCGTCAGGTCCCCGCCCGTCAGCGCGAACACGGCGTTCGCCACGTGCTCGGGCAGCACCTCGCGCTTGAGGATGGTGCGCTGGGCGTAGAACTCGCCGAGCTTCTCCTCCTCGATCCCGTACGTCGCCGCGCGCTGTGCGCCCCAGCCGCCGGCGAAGATGCCGGAGCCGCGCACCACACCGTCGGGGTTGACGCCGTTGACGCGGATGCCGTGCTCGCCCAGCTCGGCCGCAAGGAGCCGCACCTGGTGGGCCTGGTCGGCCTTGGTCGCGGAGTACGCGATGTTGTTCGGGCCGGCGAAGACCGCGTTCTTGGAGGCGATGTAGACGATGTCGCCGCCCAGGCCCTGGTCCCGCATGACGCGCGCCGCCTCGCGGGAGACCAGGAACGAACCCCGCGCCATGATGTCGTGCTGCAGGTCCCAGTCCTTGGCCGTGGTCTCGAGGAGCGGCTTGGAGATCGAGATACCGGCGTTGTTGACGACGAGGTCGACGCCGCCGAAGGCGAGCAGCGCGGCCTTGAACGCCTCGGCGATCTGCTCCTCGCTGGTCACGTCGACGGTGACGGCGACGGCCTTGTCGGGACCGCCCAGCTCCTCGGCGACGGCGGCCGCGTTCTCCGCGTTGAGGTCCGCGACCACCACGCACGCGCCCTCCGCGGCCAGCCGGTGCGCGATCGCCTTGCCGATGCCGCTGCCCGCGCCGGTCACGAGCGCCACGCGCGTGGCGAGCGGCTTGGGCTTCGGCATCCGCCGGAGCTTCGCCTCCTCAAGGGCCCAGTACTCGATGCGGAACTTCTCCGACTCCTCGATCGGCGCGTACGTCGAGACGGCCTCGGCGCCCCGCATCACGTTGATCGCGTTGACGTAGAACTCGCCGGCCACGCGGGCCGTCTGCTTGTCCTTGCCGAACGAGAACATGCCCACGCCCGGGACCAGCACGATCGCCGGGTCCGCGCCGCGCATCGCGGGCGAGTCGGGCTCCGCGTGCCGCTCGTAGTAGGCCGCGTACTCCTCGCGGTACTCGGCGTGCAGCTCCTTGAGGCGGGCGATCGCCTCGTCGAGGGGAGCGGTCGGCGGCAGGTCGAGGACGAGCGGCCTGACCTTCGTACGGAGGAAGTGGTCCGGGCAGGACGTGCCGAGGGCCGCGAGGCGCGGGTGCTCGGCGCGCGCGAGGAAGTCGAGGACGACGTCGGAGTCGGTGAAGTGGCCGACCTGCGGGCGGTCCTGCGATGCGACGGCCCGGACGTACGGCGCCAGGGCCGCCGCCCGCTCACGGCGCTCGCTCTCGGACAGCGCCTCGTATCCCTCGATGACCGGACCGAACGGCTCGGCCTTCCCGCGCTCGGTGAGGAACGCCTCGGCGGTGCGGATCATGTGCAGCGAGTTGCGCTCACACTCCTCGGCCGTGGCGCCCCACGCCGTGATGCCGTGCCCGCCGAGGATGCAGCCGATGGCCTGCGGGTTGGCCTCCTTGACCGCCGCGATGTCCAGGCCGAGCTGGAACCCGGGCCGGCGCCACGGCACCCAGACCACGCTGTCGCCGAAGCACTCGGCGGTCAGCTTCTCGCCGTCGGCGGCGCAGGCGAGTGCGATACCGGAGTCGGGGTGGAGGTGGTCGACATGGGCCGCGTCCACCAGGCCGTGCATCGCGGTGTCGATGGACGGGGCGGCGCCGCCCTTGCCGTGCAGGCAGTAGTCGAACGCGGCGACCATCTCGTCCTCGCGCTCGACACCCGGGTAGACGTCGACGAGCGCGCGCAGCCGGTCCAGCCGCAGCACGGCCAGGCCCGCCTCGGTGAGCGTGCCGAGGTCGCCGCCCGAACCCTTGACCCACATCAGCTCGACGTCACCGCCGGTCACGGGATCGGTGTCGGTGCCCTTCGCGGAGGCGTTGCCGCCGGCGTAGTTGGTGTTGCGAGGGTCGGAGCCAAGCCGATGGGACCGCGCCAGGAGGGCGGCGGCTTCGGGGTGGGGTGCCATGGTGTGTGATCAGTCCTTCATGAAACGTGGGTACGTGTGCTCAGATGCGCTCTGAGAGAGGGCGCCCTATAGGGGCGCGGGGAACTGCGCGACCAGCCAGACACGGCCCGCAGACTGCCACCGGCCTGACCCGGCAGACGAAGATCAGGCTCCCCAACCCGCCTGCTGCCCTCCGACGCGCTCCTCGGCGATCTTCTCCGCCCAGCCGGAGGCGAGATACGCCGCGATGGGGTCGGCGTCCAGCCCCATCTCCTCGCGGACCTCGCGCAGCAGCGGCCGCACGTCCGTGTTGTACGCGTCCATCAGCACGGCGTTCGCCCCCAGCACGTCACCGGACCGCTGAGCCGCGGCGAGCGCCTCGCGATCGACGAGCAGAGCCTTCGCCGTCGCCTCCTGCACGTTCATCACCGACCGGATGATCGCCGGGATCTTCGCCTCGATGTTGTGGCACTGGTCGAGCATGAAGGCCACATCAGGCGTGAACCCCCCGCCCCGCACCACCTCGTACATGATCCGGAACAGCTGGAACGGGTCCGCGGCGCCCACCATCAGGTCGTCGTCCGCGTAGAAGCGGGAATTGAAGTCGAAGCCGCCGAGCTTCCCCTCGCGCAGCAGCGTGGCGACGATGAACTCGATGTTGGTGCCGGGCGCGTGGTGCCCGGTGTCCACGACGACCTGCGCCTTCGGGCCGAGCTTGAGGCAGTGCGCGTACGCCGTGCCCCAGTCCGGGACGTCCGTCGTGTAGAAGGCGGGCTCGAAGAACTTGTACTCGAGCAGCATGCGCTGGTCGTCGCCGAGCCGCTCGTAGACCTCGGCCAGGCCCTCCGCGAGGCGGTCCTGGCGCTCGCGGACGTCGTCCTGGCCGGGATAGTTCGTGCCGTCCGCGAACCACAGCTTCAGGTCCTTCGACCCGGTGGCGTCCATGATGTCGACGCACTCCAGCAGGTGATCAACGGCCTTCCGGCGCACCGCCGCATCGGGGTGGCAGATGCTGCCGAGCTTGTAGTCGTCGTCCTGGAAGGTGTTGGAGTTGATCGCGCCCAGCTTCAGGCCGCGCTCCTCCGCGTGCTTCGCAAGAGCCCCGTAGTCGTCGACCTTGTCCCACGGGATGTGCAGAGCCACGGTGGGCGCGACCCCCGTGAACTCGTGCACCTTCGCCGCGTCGTCCAGCTTCTCCCGCGGATTCCGTGGGACCCCGGGCTGGGCGAACACCTTGAAGCGGGTCCCTGAGTTCCCGTACGCCCACGACGGCGTCTCGACGGCCTGGGTCTTGAGCGCGGCCTTCACCGCGGCGAGCTCGGTCACTTCGGGGCTCCTGTGACGTCGGGTCTGGAAGACGCATTCTGAATAATCTGAATCGATTCAGAGAGGGAAGCTATGAGCACCCCGAGGGGCTGTCAACCCTTCTGGCAAAGACGGGCCTTCGTGACTCCCTTGTGACCTTATGGCGTCGAAAATTTGGACTCGGACCCATTGACGCGACCTCCAGGGCATGCCTAACGTCCCGGCAACCTAGTTGAAACCTTTCACGACGTCGTGAGGCCGCTCCGCCCGCGTCGTTGAGGAGCCCCCCATGACCCAACGGTCCGACACGGGTCCGTCCCCCGTGCTGGCGCTCAAGGACGTGTCCAAGTCCTTCGGCGCCGTGCGCGCTCTGCGGGACGTGTCCCTGGAACTGTTCCCCGGCGAGGTGCACGCACTCGCCGGCGAGAACGGCGCGGGCAAGTCGACTCTCATCAAGACGCTCGCCGGCGTCCACCGACCGGACGCCGGTCAGGTGCTGCTGGACGGCGAGCCCACCGTCTTCCACGGTCCGGCCGACGCCCGCGACGCGGGCATCGCCGTGATCTACCAGGAGCCCACGCTCTTCCCCGACCTGTCGATCGCCGAGAACATCTTCATGGGCCGCCAGCCCCGGCGCGCCCTCGGACGCATCGACCACAAGGCCACGAACGCCGCGACCCTGGCCCTGATGCAGCGCCTCGGTGTCGAACTCGACCCCGATCGCCCGGCGCGCGGCCTGTCCATCGCCGACCAGCAGATCGTCGAGATCGCCAAGGCGCTCTCCTTCGACGCCCGCGTCCTGATCATGGACGAGCCGACGGCCGCCCTCACCGGCAGCGAGGTGGCACGCCTCTTCGGCGTCGTCCGCACCCTGCGCGAGCAGGGCGCCGCGGTGCTGTTCATCTCGCACCGCCTGGAGGAGATCTTCCAGATCTGCCAGCGGGTCACGACCCTGCGGGACGGCGCCTGGATCTCCAGCGAGCTGCTGGACGGCATGACGGAGGACGACCTCGTACGGCGGATGGTCGGGCGCGATCTCGACGAGCTGTACCCCAAGCAGGAGGTGCAGGCGGGCGAGGTGGCGCTGAGCGTGCGCCGTCTGACCCGCGAGGGCGTGTTCACCGACGTCTCCTTCGAGGTGCGGCGCGGTGAGATCGTCGGCCTCGCCGGGCTCGTCGGCGCCGGCCGCACCGAGGTCGCCCGGGCCGTCTTCGGCGTCGACCGCTGGGACGCCGGTGAGGTCGAGGTCGACGGCAAGGCACTGACGAACGGCGCACCGTCCACCGCCATGGCCGCCGGGCTGGCCCTCGTGCCCGAGGACCGGCGCGCCCAGGGCCTGGTGATGGACATGTCCATAGAGCGGAACATCGGGCTCACCGGCCTGCGCACGACCGTGAAGGCCGGCCTGATGAACCGGGGCGCCGAGCGCAGCCGCTCCCTCGACTGGGCGGTCAAGCTGCAGGTGAAGTACGCGCGGATCGCCGACGCGGTGTCCACGCTGTCCGGCGGCAACCAGCAGAAGGTCGTCCTCGCCAAGTGGCTGGCCACCGGCCCCAAGGTGCTGATCGTCGACGAGCCGACCCGCGGCATCGACGTCGGCACGAAGGCCGAGGTGCACCGCCTGCTCAGCCAGCTGGCGGCCGACGGGGTCGCCGTCCTGATGATCTCCTCCGACCTGCCCGAGGTCCTCGGCATGGCCGACCGCGTGCTCGTGATGCACGAGGGCCGGCTGACCGCCGAGATCCCACGCTCCGAAGCCACCGAGGAATCCGTGATGGCCGCAGCAACCGGGAGGGCAGCCGCGTGACGGTGACCGCTCCCAACCCCGCACCCGCAGCCGAGATACCCAAGTCCAGCGGCACCCGCCTCGTCGACCGCGTCTTCAAGATGCGCGAACTCGCCATCCTGCTGGTCTTCCTGGTGATGATCGCCATCACTCAGGCGGGCAACAGCGAGTTCCTGTCCGAGCAGGGCATCAAGGACCTGCTGCTGAACGCGACCATCCTGGTGCTGGTCGCCACCGGCCAGTCGCTGGTCGTGATCACCCGGAACGTCGACCTCTCGGTCGGCTCGACGCTCGGCATCAGCGCCTTCGCGGCCGGCACCTATCTCCAGGGCGGCGGGAACTCCGTCGTGGCGATCGTCCTGGCGGTGCTGCTCGGCGTCGGCTTCGGCCTCCTGAACGGGCTGCTCGTCAGCCTCGGCCAGGTGCCCGCGCTCGTCGTCACCCTCGGCACGCTCTACATCATCCGCGGCATCGACTCCATCTGGGTCGGCTCCCGCCAGATCACCGCGGCCGACCTCCCGGGCGGATTCGTCGACTTCGGCTCCGGCGGCATCTCCGCTGTGCCGTACCTGGCGCTGATCGCCCTCGCGGTCCTGGTCGCCACCGCGTACTACCTCAAGCACTTCGGCAGCGGACGAGAGCTGTACGCTCTCGGTTCCAACCCGGAGGCCGCGCGGCTCGCCGGCATCCCGGTCCGCAAGCGGATCCTGGCCGCGTACACCTTCTGCGGAGCCCTCGCCGGCCTCGCGGGCGCGATGTACCTCGCCCGGTTCGGCAACGTGGACTCCGGCACGGGCAACGGCTACGAACTCACCGTCGTCAGCGCGGTCGTGGTCGGCGGCGTCGTCTTCACCGGCGGGTCCGGCAGCGTCTACGGCGCCGCCCTCGGCGCGCTGCTGCTGACCTCGATCAACAGCGTGCTGCCCGCCCTCGGCGTCAGCTCCGTCTGGGTGCTCGCCATCAACGGCATCCTGCTCATCCTCGCCATCGCCGTGGACCGTGTGGTCGCACTGCGCGTGGCGTCCGCCCTGAAGAAGAGGAACGCCCGCCATGGCTGACTCGTCGCTCGCGCGCGCCGTCCGCTGGGACACGGTCGTCGGCGCCCTCCTCATCGTCGTGCTCCTGTTGTCCTTCGGCTTCGTCGACGGATTCGGCAACGCCCTCAACCTGTCGTTCCTGATCGGCAACACGCTGCCGATCGCGCTGATCGCCCTGCCGATGACCCTGCTCGTGGTCTCCGGCGAGATCGACCTCTCCGTCGCCTCCACGGCCGGACTGTCGGGCGCTGTGATGGGCGCGCTGTGGAACCAGGGGATGACGATCGAGACGATCATCCCGCTGTGCCTGCTGCTCGGTGCGGTGTGCGGTCTGATCAACGGCCTGCTCGTGACCCGGCTCGGGCTGCCGTCTCTCGCCGTCACGATCGGTACGCTCGCCGCCTACCGCGGCATCGCCCAGATCGTCCTCGGCTCGGACGCCGTGACCGACTTCCCCACGCAGTACCTGGACTTCGCGGCCGGACGCATCGGCGACACCTTCATCCCGTACGCGTTCCTGCCCTTCCTGGTGCTGCTGGCGATCGCCGTGGTCGTGCTGCACGCAACCCCGTTCGGCCGGTCGCTGTTCGCCATCGGCGCCAGCGAGGAGGCCGCCCGGTTCGCGGGCATCCGCGTCAAGCGGCAGAAGCTGATCCTGTTCACCATGACCGGCCTGATGGCCTCGCTCACCGGTGTCTTCTGGGCGCTGCACTACGCCAGCGCCCGCTACGACAACGCCACCGGCCTCGAACTGGCCGTCATCGCCGCGGTGCTCCTCGGCGGCATCGACTTCGACGGCGGCAAGGGCACGCTCGGCGGTGCAATCGCGGGAGTCTTCCTGCTCGGCGCGCTGCAGAACGTGATGAGTCTCCAGGACGTCTCCGCCCAGTCGCAGATCGTCGTCACCGGCGTCCTGCTCGTCCTCTCCGTGCTCGGCCCCCGGGTCGCACGTCAGATCTCGGTCGCGAGGGCGGCACGCTCCGCTGGATAGGCAGTTCGAAAATCTGCGGGCCGTCTGTGGCTGGTCGCGCCCGCGCGGCGGAGCCGCATATCGATACCGCCCCGCGCCCCTTTGGGGCGCACCCACTCACCCCGTAAAGGACCCCGTCATGCGCAAGGCATCCATCCGCCGTACCTGCGCGGCCCTCGCCGCCGTCACCTCCCTCGCCCTCGCGGCCACCGCCTGCGGCGGCACCACCAAGAACGACGTCAAGAACGACAGTGGCTCCTCCGCCTCCGCCGGCAAGGCCGACCCGAACGCGGAGCTCAAGAAGGGCCTGACCGTCGGGTTCCTGCCCAAGCAGGTCAACAACCCGTACTTCACCTCCGCCGACAAGGGCGGCGAGGCGGCCCTCAAGGAGCTGGGCTCCACCTACAAGGAGGTCGGGCCGAGCAGCGCCACCGACACCTCCGGACAGGTCTCCTACGTCAACACGCTCACCCAGCAGCAGGTCGACGCGATGGCCGTCTCCGCGCAGGACCCGGGCGCCCTGTGCACCGCGCTCAAGCAGGCCATGAAGAACGGCATCAAGGTCGTCACGTACGACTCCGACACCAAGGCCGACTGCCGTAACGCCTTCGTGTCGCAGGCATCCGCCGAGGACCTGGGCCGCACCGAGGTGCAGCTGCTCGCCGAGCAGATCGGCTACAAGGGCGAGATCGCGATCCTCTCCGCCGCGCAGACCGCGACGAACCAGAACCTCTGGATCGACTACATGAAGGACGAGCTGAAGGACCCCAAGTACAAGGACATCAAGCTGGTCAAGGTCGCGTACGGCAACGACGACGCCCAGCAGTCCTTCCAGCAGACCCAGGGCCTGCTCCAGGAGTACCCGAACCTGAAGGGGATCATCTCCCCGACCACGGTCGGCATCAAGGCCGCGGCCCAGTACCTGTCCGGCTCGAAGTACAAGGGCAAGGTCAAGCTGACCGGCCTCGGCACCCCGAACGACATGCGCAAGTACGTCAAGAACGGCACCGTCGAGGCGTTCGAGCTGTGGGACCCGGCCAAGCTCGGCGAGCTCGCCGCCCGCACCGCCGTCGCCCTGGTCTCCGGGCAGATCACGGGCAAGGAGGGCGAGACCTTCAAGGCCGGTGACATGGGGACGTTCACCATCGGCAAGGACGGCGTGATCAGCCTCGGCAAGCCGACCGTGTTCGACAAGAAGAACATCGACCAGTTCAACTTCTAGGCCTCACCCACTAGGACTCACCTTCTAGGACCCGGAGGGTCGTTGATGCAGCGCGTGTGCTTTCTGCTGAAGGTCCGGGCGGACCGCCTCGACGAGTACCGCGAGAGGCACGCCGCCGTGTGGCCCGAGATGCTCGAAGCGCTCTCGGCCACCGGCTGGCACAACTACTCGCTGTTCCTGCGCGAGGACGGCCTGCTGGTCGGCTATCTGGAGACCGAGGACTTCGCGGCCGCCCAGGCCGGCATGGAGGCCACCGACGTCAACGCCCGCTGGCAGGCGGAGATGGCGCCGTTCTTCGAGTCGTTGGACGGCGCCCGGCCCGACGAGGCCATGAAACCCCTCACCGAAGTGTTCCACCTTGCCTGACACACCCCGCATCTCAGGAGCAAGCGGACATGAGACGACGTACCCTGCTGGCCACCGCTCTCGCGTCGGGGCTCAGTGCCGTGGCAGTCACTAGCACGGCACGGGCCGCCGACCCCGGCCCCTCGGTCACCCTGACCGGGAGCACCACACTCGACACCCAGGCCATCTACTTCGTTTCCTACGACGGCCTGGTCAACAACAACTCGTTCCAGAAGAACGGGCTGCTGACCTACAAGGGCTACCAGTACGCCGTCTGGTACACCGCCGACCGGAACGCCGTCGTGGGCCGCCGTGTGCTCGGTTCGAGCACCTGGTCCACCGTCAAGGTGGGCCACACCCTGCGGTACAACGACTCCCACAATGTCATCTCCATGGGGATCTCCAAGGTCGACGGTCGGCTGCACCTCAACATGGACTCCCACAGCGATGGCTTCACCTACGTCAAGTCGGTGGCCGGGCTCGTGGACAACCCGTCCGGACTGAGCTGGACCGCGAGCCGCTTCGGCGCACCGCAGTCCACCCTCGACGGACTCGCGCTCACCTCGCAGTTCACCTACCCGCAGTTCATCTCGACGCCCGAGGGCAAGCTCCAGCTGAGCTACCGCGTCGCCATCTCCGGCAACGGCCGCAACGCCCTCGCCGAGTACGACGGCACGTCCTGGACCAACCTCGGCGAGTGGACCAGCTCCACCGGCACGTACACCAGCGAGCACGGCTCCAGCACGGCCCGCAACATGTACCTGCACGGCATCGACTACGACAGGAACGGCCGCCTGCACTCCTTCTTCACGTGGCGCGAGCAGAACGGCGCAGTGATGTGCAGCAGCGGCGGCATCACCAACCACGACACCGGCTACGTCTACTCCGACGACCGCGGCCGCACCTGGCGCAACAACGCGGGCACCGTCGTGGGCACCACCGGCGGCTCCGACAAGGTCGCCGTCACCGACTCCGGGCTGGTCGTGGACCCGCTCAACCCGGACCACTCGCTGATGAACCAGGAGAGCCAGTTCACCGACTCGGCCGGTCTGCCGCACGCGATCATCAGCTATGTGCCCGGCCGGTTCGGTCAGTGCACGACGAACTACGTTGCCGATCGCACCGCCAACGGCCGTGCCTTCCACGTCCGCAAGAACTCCTCCGGCACCTGGCAGAAGACCGAGATCCCGGTCCCGCTGAACTCCAGCCAGCGCACCAAGCTGATCCTCGACAAGTACGACAACGCGTACGCGATCTTCCCCTTCTGCCGTATAGCCGGAGCGTCCAAGGCGTCCGGGTACACGGACTGGACGATCTTGTACGACGGCGTCAGTGCCGGGCTCAACGCCTTCGGCGAGGTCGTGATCGACGAGACGCGGATCGCGCAGGACAACTTCCTGTCGATCATGTACCAGGAGAAGTCCAGCGGTACGACGCCCTCGGCGCTGCGCAACCTCAACTTCCGCCTGCCCACCTGAACGGAAACGTCGTGATCGGGAAACCGTGACCGGCGTGACCGTGGCGGGTGCGCCACGAAGGTAATGTGAACGCGCACCCGCCGCTCCGCATCCTCTTGGAGGTCCTCGCCCGATGGCCCAGTCGGTGGGTATCAAGGACGTCGCCCGCGCCGCCGGAGTGTCCGTCGGCACGGTCTCGAACGTCATCAACCGTCCGGACAGCGTCGCATCGGAGACCCGGGCGCGGGTGCTGTCCGCGATAGACCGGCTCGGCTATGTGCGCAGCGAGTCGGCCCGCCAGTTGCGGGCCGGCCGCAGCCGGATCATGGGCCTGCTCGTCCTCGACATGGGCAACCCCTTCTTCGTGGACGTGGCACGTGGCGCCGAGCGGGCCGCGCGGGACGCCGGTCTTGGTGTCATGGTCTGCAACAGCGCGCAGAGCGCAGGCGAGGAGGCCGAGTACCTGTCGCTCTTCGCCGAGCAGCGGGTGCGCGGCGTGCTGCTGACGCCTGCCGACGCGACGGGACGCAACATCGAGACGTTCCGCCGCCACGGCATCCCGTTCGTGCTCGTCGACCGGGTCGCCGAGGGCACCACCGAGTGCTCGGTCTCGGTCGACGACGTGGTGGGCGGCGCGCTGGCCGTACGGCATCTCGTCGACGCGGGGCACCGCTCCATCGCGTATGTGAGCGGGCCGCCCGGACTCAACCAGGTCGCGGACCGCCGGACAGGTGCCCTCAATGCGCTCGCCGAGGCCGGCCTGGGTCCCGACGCGCTGCGCGAACTGCCCACCGAGCGGCTCGACGTGGCCGCGGGCCGTGACGCCGGGGCCCGGCTGCTCGGGCTCGCCGATCGCCCGACGGCCGTGTTCTGCGCCAACGACCTGCTCGCGCTCGGTGTCCTGCAGGCCATGTTCGCGGCCGGCGTGAGCGTGCCGGACGACCTGGCGATCGTCGGCTACGACGACATCGAGTTCGCGGCCGCCGCTGCCGTACCGCTCACCTCGGTCCGCCAGCCCGCGGTGACCCTGGGCGCGCTGGCCGCCGAGCTCCTGCTCGAGGAGACGGAGGCGGAGACGGCGTCGGCGCCGCACGAGCACAGGCGGGTCGTGCTCCAGCCGGAGCTCGTGGTGCGCCGCTCCAGCCTGTCCGCGCGCTGACGCCGGGCGGGGCAGTCACGCGCTGGCGTCGGGCGGGGCGGTCACGCGCGCTGACGCCGGCCGGGGCGTCACTCCGACGGCAGGCGGGTGCCGCACCGGCTGCAGTACAGGGCGTCGCGTTCCGGCGCCAGGCGCCCGCAGTCGGGGCAGACACGGTGCAGCAGGCAGGCGGCCTCGCCGCCCTCCGGCTGCGGCCCGCCCTTCGGCTGTGGTCCGCCCTCGAGCTGCGGCTCGATCTGCCGCCGCGGCTCGCGCTGCGGCTCGTGCTCCGGTGCGGCCGAACGGATCCTGAGGCCGGGCCTGCGGCGGTGCACGGTGAGATAGACCATGCCGTCCGGACCCGCCGACAGCGACCGGCTCGTGCCGCGCGGCAGCCAGGTGAGGCTTCCCGGCCCCAGCGTGTGCCGCCCGCCGTCGATGTCGAGTCGCCCGCCGCCGTCCGTCACGTACAGCAGGACGTCGAGATCCGGCTCGGCGTGCGCGCCGACATCGGCCCCGGGCGCCAGACGCACCACGTTCGCGTCCAACTGCCGTCCCGGGCCGGCCAGCCGCCACACGGCGCCGCCCTGTTCCGCGGGCGTCTCACCGAGCAGATCGGCCATCCGGGCGAGCACGCCGGGTTCCGAGGGCGGGGCCACCGATTTCCTCCCAGGTACAGCAGCTACAGCAGGTACAGGATGCGCGGAGGCGGATGTTACCTGTAGTGCGAAGGTACTCGGGACAGGCACTCCCGACCGGCCGTGGCGCATAGGCTCCGTTCCATGACCGAGCCGCAGCCCGACCTGACGACCGAGCCGCACAACGGCCCGGCGACCGAGCCCCCGCTCGAACCCATGCCCACCGACTGGCAACGCGCCCTCGCCGTCGTGGCCCACCCCGACGATCTGGAGTACGGCTGCGCGGCCGCGGTCGCCGGATGGACCGACGCCGGACGCGAGATCACGTACGTCCTGGCCACTCGCGGCGAGGCGGGCATCGACACGCTGGAGCCCGCCACATGCGGCCCCCTGCGGGAACAGGAGCAGCGGGCGAGTGCCGCCGTCGTCGGGGTGTCGAGTGTGGAGTTCCTCGACCACAAGGACGGCGTGATCGAGTACGGGCTCCGGCTGCGCCGGGACATCGCCGCGGCCATCCGGCGCCACCGGCCCGAGCTGGTCATCACCCTCAACCACCGCGACACCTGGGGCGGCGTCGCCTGGAACACGCCGGACCATGTCGCCGTCGGGCGCGCCACGCTCGACGCCGCTTCGGACGCCGGCAACCGCTGGATCTTCCCGGAGCTGGCCGACCAGGGCCTCGAACCGTGGAACGGTGTGCGCTGGGTGGCCGTCGCCGGATCCGCCCAGCCGACCCACGCCGTGGACGCCACGCCCGGTCTCGAGCGGTCGGTCCGCTCCCTGCTCGAACACCGCACCTACATCGAGGCGCTCACGGACGAGGACCCGGAGACGTACTGCCGCACCTTCCTCCTCGGCAACGCCGAGGCCACGGGCCGGCGCTTCGGCGGAAAGCCCGCGGTGGCGTTCGAGCTGTTCAGCCGTTGAGGCCCGGGCCCGGGGTGGGCGGCGCTCGCGCCGCCATGGGCCCCCTCGGATCCTCGGATCCTGCAGCTCTCGCGCCCAGTGACGGACGCGACGGTTCCCACATGTCCAAGCAACTGCTTAGTATGCGGTTCTCAGTCCGGTTCTGCGAACACTCCCGTGGAGGCCCCGCATGCAGGCATGGCACGTGCACGAGAACGGCGAGCCGCGGGAGGTGATGCGCCTCGAGGAGACGCCCGAACCGGTACCCGGCGAGGGCCAGGTCCTCCTCAGGGTGCGGGCCGCGAACGTCAACTTCCCCGATGCGCTCCTGTGCCGCGGGCAGTACCAGATCCGGCCCGCGCTGCCGTTCACGCCCGGTGTGGAGATCTGCGGCGAGACCGAGGACGGCCGCCGCGTCCTCGCGAACCCCGTGCTCCCGTACGGCGGTTTCGCCGAGTACGCCGTCGCCGATGCGGCCGCCCTGCTGCCCGCGCCCGACGCGCTGGACGACGCCGAGGCGGCGGCACTGCACATCGGCTACCAGACGGGCTGGTTCGGCCTGCATCGCCGCGCCCGCATCCAGGCGGGCGAGACGCTGCTCGTGCACGCGGCCGCGGGCGGCGTCGGCAGCGCGGCCGTGCAGCTCGGAAAGGCCGCGGGTGCCACCGTCATCGGCGTCGCGGGCGGCGCGGAGAAGGCGAAGGTCGCCCGAGAGCTGGGATGCGACCTCGTGCTCGACCGGCACAATGACGATGTCGTCGCCGCCGTCAAGGAGGCCACCGGTGGCCGGGGCGCGGACGTGATCTACGACCCCGTGGGCGGCGACGCCTACGCGCAGTCGGCCAAGTGCGTGGCCTTCGAAGGCCGGATCGTCATCGTGGGCTTCGCGAGCGGCACGATTCCGTCACCCGCGCTCAACCACGCGCTCGTGAAGAACTACTCGATCCTCGGCCTGCACTGGGGCCTGTACAACACGAAGGACCCGCAAGCGGTCCTGCACTGCGACGAGCAGCTGACCGAGCTCGCCGCGAAGGGCGCGATCAAGCCGCTCGTCAGCGACCGCGTGCCACTCACGGCCGCGGCCGAGGCCGTACAACGCGTCGCCGACGGCGTCACGACCGGTCGTATCGCGGTCGTCCCGGGGTCTTGAGGGCCGCTTTCGGCGCGGCTGGCAGGGAGCGGGAGTAGCCGGCTGAGCAGGTCGACCTCCGGGCGGCCTGACGCCCTCTCCACTCCGAACTCGGTCGAGCCCGGGCG
>NZ_LOHS01000091.1 GCF_001642995.1 Streptomyces jeddahensis | reverse complement strand
GAGCCGTACGTCGTCGGGCGAGCCCGGACTGTGCGCCAGCCGCTGCGGGCGCACATCCCGCCACGTCCCCTTCGGCCGGAGGGCGCCTGCGGGCCGGTGGGGGTCACCGTTGTGGGCAGCTACGCCGCTGACCGTTGTGGGCAGTCGTTCCGCTGGGGCGGAACGGGTGGGCACAACACCACGACGTACGGCGCGCCGAAACCGTAGTCCAGCGCCCGCCAGGGCAGAGCGCCCCCAGCGGACCGCAGGTCACCCGCCCCGCACCCCGCACAAATGAAGCAGCGCCGCCACCCGGCGATAGGGATCCCTGCGCCCGGCGCGCTCCTCCGCCAAGAGGAGGGCGCCGAAGTCAGAGGGAACCCCCGCGTCGTCGGCCGCCGTATCCGTGAAAACACGAACCCCGTACCAGGCCCGCAACGGCGCCCCGATCCCCGCAAGCGTCGCGGTGAGCGCGTCCAGCCGATCCGCCCGCACCCGCAGCCCCAGCCGGTTCGTATACGCATCGGTGTCGAACGAGACCAGCGCCCCGTCCCAGTCGCCGGCCAGCCCCGGCCGCATCGCCAGCGCGTCGCCGTTCCGTACGAGCAGCGACAGCAGCCCGCCGGGAGCCAGCATCCGGGCGAGGCCCGCAAGGAGTGGGTCCGGCTCCTCGACGTACATCAGCACGCCGTGGCACAGCACCACGTCGAAGCTGCCGGGCAGGAAGTGCACGCCCGTGTCCCGGCCGTCGCCCTCGACCAGCCGCACCCGCTGCCGTATGCCTTCCGGCTCCGCGGCCAGCGCCTCGCGCGCCGCGGCGACCATCTTCGGGTCCTGCTCCAGGCCGGTCACCTTGTGCCCGGCGCGGGCCAGCCGCAGCGCCTGCGTGCCCTGGCCCATGCCGACGTCGAGGACGCGGAGCCGCTGCCCGACGGGGAAGCACCCCGCCAGCTGCTCGTCGAGCTGCCGCGCCACCAGTTCCTGGCGTACGGCGTTGCGCAACCCCCCGAGCCCCTCCAGCCAGGCGCCGGCGCCTCGCGTGAAAGCCTCTGCGCTCAGGGCCGCTCTCCGCGCTTGACCTGCGGCTTCGGCAGCCGCAGACGACGCATCTGGAGCGTGCGCATCAGGGCGTAGGCGACGGCGCCCCGCTTCGGCTGGTCCGGGAAGCGCGCGTTCAGCTGCTTCTTCAGCCGGATCCCGATGACGATCGAGTCGATGACGATCAGGATGATCACGAACAGCCACAGCAGCAGCGCGATGTTCTGGACGGCCGGCATGCGGATCATGCTCAGGACGAGGATGACCACCGCGAGCGGCAGGAACCACTCGGCCATGCTGAACCGCGAGTCCACGAAGTCGCGCGCGAACCGCCGGACCGGACCCTTGTCACGGACGGGCAGATAGCGCTCGTCGCCGCTCGCCAGCGCCTGGCGCTGCCGCTCCATCTGCGCACGGCGCTCGTCGCGCGCACGCTTCGCCGCCTCCTTGCGCGTCAGGGAGGAATTGGCGACGCTGCGGCGCTGCGACTGGGCCTCGCTGCGCTTGGGCGTCGGGCGGCCCTTGGGGGCCTGCGGGTCACGGGTCTGCTTGGAGTCGGTCACCGGCGCCTTGTCGGCGGGGGCCTTCTCTTCCTTGGCACGGCTACGGAACACAAAAACCAAGGGTACGGGGTGCGCCTGCATGGACCCCAGCCCGGTGGGGAACGATCCGGCAACACCGTACGTCTCTACCGGCAACACCACGCGGCTGTGGCGGGGCAGATCAGACTCAAGGGGTATGCAAGGTACGCAGCCGGAAGGTTTCCGGCGGGCCCCGGGAGGGCCACCTACTCCCTGGGCCGGAGGTCAGCCGTCAGCAGTCGTCCTTGGGGATGAGCGCATCGGTCCCCGAACAGTGCGGTAATGGAGGCAGGGCCCGTACTGTGGGTTCTGTTGAAGACCTGGGAGCTGGAGTCCGTCAGAAGGGGGCGCGCGAAGCCCATGAGCGGTGTCATGAAGCGTATGGGGATGATCTTCCGCGCGAAGGCGAACAAGGCCCTGGACCGGGCCGAGGACCCGCGCGAGACCCTCGACTACTCGTACCAGAAGCAGCTTGAGCTGCTGCAGAAGGTGCGCCGCGGCGTCGCCGACGTGGCGACCTCGCGCAAGCGCCTGGAGCTGCAGCTCAACCAGCTCCAGACTCAGTCGGCCAAGCTGGAGGACCAGGGCCGCAAGGCGCTGGCGCTGGGCCGTGAGGACCTGGCCCGTGAGGCGCTCTCCCGCCGCGCCGCGCTCCAGCAGCAGGTGACGGACCTGGAGACGCAGCACCAGACCCTGTCGGGCGAGGAGGAGAAGCTCACCCTGGCGGCCCAGCGGCTGCAGGCGAAGGTGGACGCCTTCCGCACGAAGAAGGAGACCATCAAGGCCACCTACACTGCGGCCCAGGCGCAGACCCGGATCGGCGAGGCCTTCTCCGGCATCTCCGAGGAGATGGGCGATGTCGGCCTGGCGATCCAGCGTGCCGAGGACAAGACGGCCCAGCTCCAGGCGCGGGCCGGCGCGATCGACGAGCTGCTCGCCTCCGGCGCCCTCGACGACCCGACCGGCATGGCCAAGGACGACATCCAGGCCGAGCTGGACCGGCTCTCCGGTGGTACGGATGTAGAGCTGGAACTGCAGCGCATGAAGGCCGAGCTGGCCGGCGGTACGACGCAGCAGCAGGCGATCGAGGGCGGCACGGCCGGCAACCAGGGACAGCAGCAGTCCCAGCAGCAGGACACCCCGCGCTTCGACAAGCAGTAGCCACGCCGCCGGAAGTCTCGCTCACGTCCGAGGAGGACGACATGATCGTACGGATCATGGGGGAGGGGCAGGTGAAGCTGGCCGACAGCCACTTCGCCGAACTGAACAAGCTGGACGAGGCGCTCCTCTCCGAGGTGGAGCGCGGCGACGGCCCAGGCTTCCGCGAGACCCTGCACGCGCTCCTGGACAAGGTCCGCGAACTGGGCACCCCCCTCCCCGACGACTCCCTGGAACCCTCGGAACTGATCCTCCCGTCCCCCGACGCCACCCTGGAGGAGGTCCGAGACCTCCTGAGCGACGACGGCCTGATCCCGGGGGGCTAGCCCCGGCGTACCGCTGTACCGCAGCACCGCTGTGGGCAGTCGTTCCGCTGGGGCGGAACGGGTGGGCACAGCCCACGACGCACAGCACCCCGGCTGTAAGGCCCGCCCGGCCGACGGGCACCCGCACAGCACCCCGGCTGTAAGGCCCGCCCGGCCGACGGGCACCCGCACCCCACCCACGACGCGGGGGGCACCCCAAAACGACAGCGCACCCCAGCCCCCGTTCCGCCGCCCGCCAGGGCCCCGTACCGTGGCTGGACGTGACCACTCCCCAGACCCCAGGTACCTGGACCCGGGCGAGGGCCTGGCTCCAGACCCACCCCCGGGCCTGGGACGCCACCCTCGCCACCGCCGTCCTCGCCTGCATGATCGTCGGCTCCTTCGCCGACCCCGGCCACCACGGAGGCCCCAAGTGGGGCACCCGCACCCCCGACGCGCCCAGCCTCACCCTGATGGTGCTGGGCGCGGCCGCGCTGGTCCTCCGCCGGGCGCGCCCCATGACCGTGCTGGCGGCGACCGGCGCCCTTTCCCTCGTGGAACTGGTCACCGGCGACCCGCGCACCCCCGTCGCGATGTGCGCGGTCGTCGCGCTCTTCACCGTCGCCGCCCACACCGACCGGACCACCACCTGGCGGGTCGCCCTGCCCACCATGACCGTGCTGACGGCGGCCGGAATGCTCGCGGGCCCGCTCCCCTGGTACGCGCAGGAGAACATCGCCGTCTTCGCCTGGACCGGTATGGCCGCGGCCGCGGGCGACGCCGTCCGCAGCCGCCGCGACTTCGTCCAGGCCATCCGGGAGCGCGCCGAACGGGCCGAGCGCACCCGTGAGGAGGAGGCCCGGCGCCGGGTCGCGGAGGAGCGGCTGCGGATCGCCCGCGATCTGCACGACGTGGTGGCGCACCACATCGCGCTCGTCAACGTCCAGGCCGGGGTCGCGGCGCACGTCATGGACAAGCGGCCCGACCAGGCAAAGGAGGCCCTCGCCCATGTACGCGAGGCCAGCCGCTCAGCCCTCAACGAACTCCGCGCCACCGTGGGCCTGCTGCGGCAGACCGGAGACCCCGAGGCACCCACCGAGCCCGCCCCGGGCCTGCACCGCCTCGACGAACTCGTCGACACCTTCCGGCACGCGGGCCTCACGGTGGAGGTGGCCCGTGCCGATCACGGCACGAAGCTGCCCGCGGCGGTGGACCTGGCCGCGTACCGCGTCATCCAGGAGGCGCTCACCAATGTGCAGAAGCACGCCGGGAGCGAGGCGAAGGCCGAGGTCAGCGTCGTACGCGTGGGACCCGGCCTCGAGGTGACCGTGCTGGACGACGGGCCCGGCCACGAGGGCGCGCCCCAGGACGGCGGCGGGCACGGGCTGCTCGGCATGCGGGAGCGGGTCACCGCGCTCGGCGGCAGTTGTTCCGCGGGACCCCGTCCCGCCGGCGGATTCCGCGTTCATGCGATCCTGCCGGTCCAGAACCACGCGCGCCAGGCCACTGCCGCGGAAGGGACGGGAAACCGCGTATGACCATCCGGGTGCTGCTCGCCGACGACCAGGCGCTGCTGCGCAGCGCGTTCCGTGTGCTCGTCGACTCCGAGCCCGACATGGAGGTCGTCGGCGAGGCGTCGGACGGTGCGGAGGCGGTCCGGCTGGCGAAGGAGCAGTCCGCGGACGTCGTGCTGATGGACATCCGTATGCCGGGCACGGACGGCCTCGCCGCCACCCGGCTGATCAGCGCCGACCCGGCTCTCGCCCAGGTGCGGGTGGTCATGCTGACCACGTTCGAGGTCGACGAGTACGTGGTGCAGTCGCTGCGGGCCGGTGCCTCCGGCTTCCTCGGCAAGGGCGCGGAACCCGAGGAACTGCTCAACGCCATCCGGGTCGCGGCCGGGGGAGAGGCGCTGCTGTCCCCGGCGGCCACCAAGGGGCTGATCGCCACGTTCCTGGCGCAGAGCGACGGTACGCAAGGCGGCGGCGACCCCGTCCACACCGAACGCCTCGAGGCGCTCACCGGCCGGGAGCGCGAGGTGCTGGTCCAGGTCGCGGGCGGCCACTCCAACGACGAGATCGCCGAGCGGCTCGAGGTCAGCCCGCTCACCGTCAAGACCCACGTCAACCGCGCCATGGCGAAGCTCGGCGCCCGCGACCGGGCACAACTCGTCGTCATCGCATACGAGTCCGGCCTGGTCCGCCCAAGAGTGACGTGATGTGACATCCAGGGGCATCCGCCTGCATCCCGGGACTTCCTCGGGTGTCCCGGGGCGTCCTGGACCGTCGGGGTCGTGACGTGAACCCACGGGTGTACCGCCCGTACTACGAGCGCAGTAGGCGCCGCATAAAGGAAGGGCACCTGGGGGCGACGGATCGCCCCTCGCCGATGCCGCAAGGTGTAAGGCGGGCGCTGATCTGCGCCCTTCCTGCCTCACATGCCGGCCACGGAAGAGAGACCGTACCCCTATGTCCTGGCTGTCCAGATTCAGCCTCGCGCAACGGGCCCTGATCGGGCTGATGTCGATCGTCGCGATCGTCTTCGGTGCCATCGCGATCCCGCAGCTCAAGCAGCAACTGCTGCCCTCCATCGAACTGCCCATGGTGTCCGTGGTGGCGCCGTACCAGGGCGCGTCTCCCGATGTGGTCGAGAAGCAGGTCGTAGAGCCGCTCGAGAACACCATCCAGGCCGTCGACGGCATCACGGGCATCACCTCCACGGCCAGCGAGGGCAACGCCCTCATCATGGCGTCGTTCGACTACGGCCCCGACACACAGCAGCTCGTCGCCGACGTCCAACAGGCCGTGAACCGGGCCCGCGCCCAGCTGCCCGACGAGGTCGACCCGCAGGTCGTCGCCGGTTCCACGGACGACATCCCGACCGTCGTGCTCGCAGTCACGTCCGACAAGGACCAGCAGGCGCTCGCCGACCAGCTCGACAGCACCGTCGTGCCGGCCTTCGAGGACATCGACGGCGTCGGCCAGGTCACCGTCGACGGTGTCCGGGACCTCCAGGTCACCGTCACGCCCGACAACGGCAAGCTGGCGGGCGCGGGCCTGAGCCCGGCCGCGCTCGGCCAGGCCCTGCAGGCGGGCGGCGCGACCGTCCCGGCGGGCTCCTTCGACGAGGACGGCGCCAACCGCACCGTCCAGGTCGGCGGCGGCTTCACCTCGCTGCAGCAGATCAAGGACCTGATGGTCACGGGCGAGGGCGCCAAGAAGCCCGTACGCCTGGGTGACGTCGCCACCGTGAAGCAGGAGCCGTCCACCGCGACCTCCCTCACGCGGACGAACGGCGAGCCCAGCCTCGCCGTCATGGTCACCATGGACAACGACGGCAGCGCGGTCGCCATCTCGAACGAGGTGAAGGACAAGCTGCCGGACCTCCGCAAGGACCTCGGCTCCGGCGCGACGCTGACCGTCGTCAGCGACCAGGGCCCCGCGGTCTCCAAGTCCATCGAGGGCCTCACCACCGAGGGCGCCCTGGGCCTGGTCTTCGCGGTCCTCGTCATCCTGGTGTTCCTCGCGTCGATCCGCTCGACGCTGGTCACCGCGGTGTCGATCCCGCTGTCGGTCGTCCTCGCGCTGATCGTGCTGTGGACCCGCGACCTGTCCCTCAACATGCTCACGCTGGGCGCGCTGACCATCGCCATCGGCCGCGTCGTCGACGACTCGATCGTCGTCCTGGAGAACATCAAGCGGCACCTCGGCTACGGCGAGGAGCGCCAAGAGGCGATCCTCAAGGCGGTACGCGAGGTCGCGGGCGCCGTCACGTCGTCCACGCTGACCACCGTCGCGGTCTTCCTGCCCATCGGTCTGACCGGCGGCATGGTGGGCGAGCTGTTCGGCTCGTTCTCGCTGACGGTCACGGCGGCGCTGCTGGCCTCGCTGCTCGTGTCGCTGACGGTCGTGCCCGTCCTGTCGTACTGGTTCCTGCGCGCCCCCAAGGACGTGCGGGATGCCGACCCGGAGGAGGCCCGCCGCAAGGCCGAGGAGAAGGAGGCCCGCAGCTGGCTGCAGCGCCTCTACGTCCCCGTCCTGCGCTTCGCGACGCGCCGCCGCCTCACCAGCCTGGCCCTCGCGATCGTGATCCTCATCGGCACCTTCGGCATGGCACCCATGCTGAAGACCAACTTCTTCGACCAGGGCGAGCAGGAAGTCCTGACCGTCAAGCAGGAGTTGAAGCCGGGCACCAGCCTGGCGAAGACCGACGCGTCGGCGAAGAAGATCGAGAAGATGCTCGACGGCGTCGAGGGCGTCGAGGACTACCAGGTCACCATCGGGTCCTCCGGCTTCATGGCGGCGTTCGGCGGCGGTACGGACACCAACCAGGCGTCGTACCAGGTCAAGCTGGCCGACTCGGCGTCGTACGAGGACGTCCAGAGCCGTATCGAGGAGGGGCTCGGCAAGCTCTCCGGGATCGGTACGACCACCATCGCGGCCGGGGACGGCTTCGGCAGCCAGGACCTGAGCGTCGTGGTCAAGGCCGCCGACGCGGACGTCCTGCGCAAGGCAGCGGACGAGGTCCGCGACGAGGTCGCCACGCTGGACAACGTCACGGACGTCACCAGCGACCTGTCCCAGTCGGTGCCGCGGATCTCGGTGAAGGCCAACGACAAGGCGGCCGCGGCCGGTTTCAACGACACCACCCTCGGCCAGGCCGTCGCCCAGGCGGTGCGCGGCACCACCACCGGCAAGGCGGTCCTGGACGACACCGAGCGGAACATCGTCATCCGCTCGGCGAAGCCCGCGGACACGCTGTCCGAGCTGAAGAAGCTGCAGCTCGGCCCGGGTGTGAAGCTCGGTGACATCGCGGACGTCAAGCTCGTCGACGGCCCGGTCTCCATGACCCGTATCGACGGCCAGCGCGCCGCGACGATCACGGCGAAGCCGACCGGCGACAACACGGGCGCGGTCAGCACCGAACTCCAGACCAAGATCAACGCGCTGGACCTGCCCGCAGGCGCCACCGCGTCCATCGGCGGTGTCTCGGAGGACCAGGACGAGGCGTTCGCCTCGCTCGGCCTGGCGATGCTGGCGGCCATCGCGATCGTCTTCATGCTGCTGGTCGCGACGTTCCGGTCGCTCGTCCAGCCGCTGATCCTGCTGGTCTCCATTCCGTTCGCGGCGACGGGCGCGATCGGCCTGCTGGTCGCCACGGGCACTCCGATGGGCGTCCCGGCGATGATCGGCATGCTGATGCTGATCGGCATCGTGGTCACCAACGCGATCGTGCTGATCGACCTCATCAACCAGTACCGGGCCCAGGGCTACGGCACGGTCGAGGCGGTCATCGAGGGCGGCCGCCACCGCCTCCGCCCGATCCTGATGACCGCCCTGGCGACGATCTTCGCGCTGCTCCCCATGGCGCTGGGCATCACGGGCGAGGGCGGCTTCATCGCCCAGCCGCTCGCGGTGGTCGTGATCGGCGGCCTCATCACCTCGACGCTGCTGACCCTGCTCCTCGTCCCGACGCTCTACGCGATGATTGAAATCCGCAAGGAGCGCAGGGCCAAGAAGAAGGCGGCGAAGCGCGCGAGGAAGGCCGGGGTTCCGATGGACTCCGAGTCTGCGGACTCGGAGTCCGACGAGCCGGAGCCGGAGCCGGCGCGCGTCTAGCCGCTACCGCCCGCTGTGGGCAGTCGTTCCTCCCCCAGTGCCTTAAGGGCCTGGGGGTGCCCCCAGCGGAACGGGTGGGCACAGCCCACGACGGCGGGTGCCCCGCACATCGGCTGAACTCCGGCCCTGGTCCGCGCCACCGTGGTGCGGACCAGGGCCGGGGATTTTCATGGGCGGTGGGTGAGGACGAGCCCGGCCGCGCAGCGGCCGAGGCCCCGCACGCGCCGACGGCGAGAACCCGGCACGCGTCGCAGACGCCCCCGGCGCCACGGGGGCAAACGAAGGGGGCGCCCCTCAACAGAGGGGCGCCCCCTTCGGCGTACCGCAAAGCGCGAGCGCTACGGAAGCGCCAGCATCCGCTCAAGCGCCAGCTTGGCGAACGCCTCCGTCTCCTTGTCGACCTCGATCCGGTTCACCAGGCTGCCGTCCGCCAAGGACTCGAGCGCCCAGACCAGATGCGGCAGGTCGATCCGGTTCATCGTCGAGCAGAAGCACACCGTCCGGTCGAGGAACACGACCTCCTTGCCCTCGTCCGCGAAGCGGTTGGCCAGCCGGCGGACCAGGTTCAGCTCCGTGCCGATGGCCCACTTCGACCCGGCCGGCGCCGCCTCGAGCGTCTTGATGATGTACTCGGTCGAGCCCACGTAGTCCGCGGCCGAGACGACCTCGTGCTTGCACTCGGGGTGGACCAGGACGTTGACGCCCGGGATGCGCTCGCGCACGTCGTTCACGGAGTCCAGGTTGAACCGCCCGTGCACCGAGCAGTGGCCCCGCCACAGGATCATCTTGGCGTCGCGGAGCTGCTCCGCGGTGAGCCCGCCGTTCGGCTTGTGCGGGTTGTAGACCACGCAGTCCTCGAGCGTCATGCCGAGGTCGCGTACGGCGGTGTTGCGGCCCAGGTGCTGGTCCGGCAGGAAGAGGACCTTCTCACCCTGGGAGAAGGCCCACTCCAGCGCCCGCTTGGCATTGGACGACGTACAGATGGTGCCGCCGTGCTTGCCCGTGAACGCCTTGATGTCGGCCGACGAGTTCATGTACGAGACGGGCACGACCTGCTCGGCTATGCCCGCCTCGGTCAGCACGTCCCAGCACTCCGCGACCTGCTCGGCCGTCGCCATGTCGGCCATGGAGCAGCCCGCCGCGAGGTCCGGCAGTACGACCTTCTGGTCGTCGCTGGTCAGGATGTCGGCGGACTCGGCCATGAAGTGCACACCGCAGAACACGATGTACTCCGCCTCCGGGCGCGCGGCGGCGTCCCGGGCCAGCTTGAAGGAGTCACCCGTGACGTCCGCGAACTGGATGACCTCGTCGCGCTGGTAGTGGTGGCCGAGCACGAAGACCTTGTCGCCGAGCTTCTCCTTGGCCGCCCGGGCGCGCTCCACCAGGTCCGGGTCGGACGGCAGGGGCAGGTCGCCCGGGCATTCGACGCCACGCTCGCTCCGGGGGTCGGCCTCGCGGCCGAGCAGCAGCAGGGCGAGCGGCGTCGGCTGGACGTCGAGCTCCTGACGGGTTTGGGCGGTGGTCACGACACGCACCCTTTCTGTTCTGCGGCTCGCTTCGATCGGATGGATCAAGCGGGATTGCTGGGACATCTACTTTTCGTCGAAATGACGCTATCTATCATAACCGGTTCACGTCAGTTTGACGATGGCCATCGCGTCGATGTGACGCATTCCCGGAGGCCGAGTACGTCGCGGCCGACCGTGCACAACGTCCCATGCCGCTTCCCCATTCCATGTGCGAGCATGAGGAGGCAAACGAAGGAAAGTCGAAGACAGAGCACTCGGCCCGGAATGAATCCGCGGCCCCGCCGGTTGCAACCGTCGGCAAGCAGTCTCCGTACAACCCGGGAGAGATGTAGATGTCCGTATCGGACGAGACCACCACCGTCACCGACGGCATCATCCTGACCGACGCCGCCGCGGCCAAGGTCAAGGCCCTGCTCGACCAGGAAGGCCGCGACGACCTAGCGCTGCGCGTCGCCGTTCAGCCCGGCGGCTGCTCTGGCCTGCGCTACCAGCTCTTCTTCGACGAGCGCTCGCTCGACGGCGACGTCGTCAAGGAGTTCGGCGGCGTGAAGGTCGTCACCGACCGGATGAGCGCTCCGTACCTGGGCGGCGCCTCGATCGACTTCGTCGACACCATCGAGAAGCAGGGCTTCACGATCGACAACCCGAACGCGACGGGTTCCTGCGCCTGCGGCGACTCCTTCAGCTGAGCCGGCTGATCCCTCCGCCTCCGGCCGGAGGCGGAGAGGACGACGAAAGGCGGCGGCCCCCCGAACGGGGGGCCGCCGCCTTTCGTGTGTCGAAGCACTGCTACTTCCGCGGCACTGCTACTTCCGTGGCACCGTCCCGCCCCCGGTAGCGTCCACGACCTTCCGGTCGCCGAGCGGCTTCTCGAGTGTCACCGTCTCCTTGAGCTCCTTGGCGATCATGATGCAGACCTTGCCCGGCTCCTGCGGGGTCTCGGTCACCGTCACGGTCACCTTGTCCGCGCTCTCGCTCGCCGACGCCGAGTAGTCACTGCAGACGCCGCCCCAGAAGTGCAGCGTCAGCGACCGCCCGTCCACGCTGTACGACTCGATGTGCACGCCGCGCGGTGTGCTGACCGACTCGTCCCCGCCGCCCGGCGTGCTCGGCCGCGGGCTCGGCTCGGCCCGCTCCGCGCTGGGCGTGTCCGCTGCCCTGAGGTACTCGGGATCCACCGCCGGATGAGTGATCGTGAAGCTGTCCTCGGCCCCCTTCGGCCGCACATCGAAGAGCCACGACGGAACGAGCGTCTGCCGCCCGTCCACGAAGTGCACCGCGAGCCCGAGCGTCGCGCCCCGCACGGCGACGGTCTGAGGCGTCGCGGGGGAGGCGGCGGTGGCACAGGGCGCGTCCTTCGCCTCCTGCCCTTCTTCCGGCCCCTCCAGCGGTACGGGGCTGGCGCAGCCTCCGATGCCTACGCGCCCGCCCCCGAGCGCGGCCCTGTTCAGCAGATCCAGCGTCTTCCCGGCGCTAATCAGGGGATACGTGTCGCCCTTCACCGGCTTCGCCAACTGGCCGCTGCCGCCCACCACCTGGCCGTCCGCACCGACCTGGATGCCGGTCGACCAGCCGTACGTCGGCAGCCCGCCGATCTTCGGGTCCGCGTTGACCACGCGCACCGCGCCCATGAGTTGACGCGCGTCAAGCTTCGCGTCGTCCTGGCCGAGCGCCTTGAGCACGGGAGCGGCGGCCTTCTTTGCGACCTGCTCGCTGACCGCGTCGCCCTCACCACCGGGGGTGCCCGTATTGGAGCACTTGGTGGCGCTCTTGCAGTCGTCGCTCGCTCCGGGCGCGTACCGGCTGAAGGTCCACGTGCCCGGCGCCTGCTTGGTGACCTGCAGCGACGGACCCGAACCGTCCTTCGCCGGCCCCACCCGCCACGTCCCGTCCGACACCTTCGGGGTGCCCTCGACGCCGAGCGCCTTCGCCAGCCGCGTCACCTCGGACGCGCTGACCTCGCCCCGCGCGCGGTACACGGCGGCCGAGTCCGGTCCCTCGGGCAGCTTGCCGGTCGCCCGGTACGTCGCGCCGTTCGGGTCGGGCTCGCCCGGAGCGATGCCCTCGCCGGGGCTCTCCGTATAGCCGTCCAGTGCGAGCGGGGGCGGAGTGCTCCCGTCCCCGGACGGGGCACCGGACTCCCTGCCGTCGCCGCCGGACGTCGTCGCGGCGAAGTACGCCCCGCCGCCACCGGCCAGCAGCACAGCGGCCGCGACCGAGGCGACAGCCAGCGGCCTGCGCTTCCGGCGTGGAACGGCTGCGTCGTTGTCGGGTCGCTCGGTGCTCACCGCATCGCTCCTTCACCTTCACTGTCGTCCCTGGAGCCCCTCCGGCCACCGGAACCCAGTCCGGGCAGGGGAGGGGTCGTAGTCCGCATCCCCTCCACGGGGGACAGCGATGGGACGCAGCGGACGAGCGGGCGGTTCCCCGGCGTCGCCAGGTCGCCGTAAGCCGTCGCTCAGTCGCCGTAATCGGACATCGCGTCCAGCAGCCGCGCGGACTTCGGGGGAACGACGACGCCGTGGATGTGGGACGGCGGCACGGGGCGCGGAGTCTCCTCGGCGGGCGCGACCCAGTGCGGGACCATCCGGGCGCAGTCGCCGCGCAGCGCCGCGAGCCCCCCTTCCACGTCGAGCGGACCGTCGAGCGGAGCGGATTCCCTGGCCCTGAAGTTCGTCATAACGGCACCGTAAGCAGCGCGAGCCGCGCCGACAAAGCCCTACCATCCGGTAGTTTTGCCACTTCAGTGCGGGTGCGCGGACCCGGTAGCGTGAAACCGTCGCCATCCGCAGCCACCAGCCAGTCCGACCAGTCCGTAAAGAGAGCGCTTCACGCGCCCCACCCATCCCCGCAGGAGCGTGTCCTCGCCGTGCGTATCGCAGTCACCGGCTCCATCGCCACCGACCATCTGATGACCTTCCCCGGCCGCTTCGCCGACCAGCTGGTCGCCGACCAGCTGCACACGGTCTCCCTCTCCTTCCTGGTCGACGCCCTCGACGTACGCCGTGGCGGTGTCGGCGCCAACATCTGCTTCGGCATGGGGCAGCTCGGCACCAAGCCGATCCTGGTCGGGGCCGCCGGCGCCGACTTCGACGAGTACCGCGCCTGGCTCGACCGGCACGGCGTCGACACGGCCTCGGTCCGGATCTCCGAGATGCTGCACACCGCCCGCTTCATCTGCACCACCGACGCCGACCACAACCAGATCGGCTCCTTCTACACGGGCGCGATGAGCGAGGCCCGGCTGATCGAGCTCAAGGCGGTCGCCGACCGGGTCGGCGGCCTCGACCTCGTACTGATCGGCGCCGACGACCCTGAGGCGATGCTGCGGCACACCGAGGAGTGCCGCAGCCGGGGCATCCCGTTCGCCGCCGACTTCTCGCAGCAGATCTCCCGCATGGACGGCGAAGAGATCCGGATACTGCTGGACGGTGCCGCGTACCTCTTCTCCAACGAGTACGAGAAGGGACTCATCGAGTCCAAGACCGGCTGGACCGACGCGGAGATCCTGTCGAAGGTCGGCCACCGGGTCACCACCCTGGGCTCGCGCGGCGTGCGCATCGAGCGGGACGGCGAGGACCCGATCGAGGTCGCCTGCCCCGAGGAGGAGGTCAAGGCCGACCCGACAGGCGTCGGCGACGCGTTCCGGGCCGGCTTCCTCTCCGGCCTGGCCTGGGGCGTCGGCCTGGAGCGGGCGGCCCAGGTCGGCTGCATGCTGGCGACGCTGGTCATCGAGACGGTCGGCACGCAGGAGTACCAGCTGCGCCGCGGCCACTTCATGGACCGCTTCACCAAGGCCTACGGCCACGAGGCCGCGGCTGAAGTCCAGGCGCACCTGGCCTGATCTCTGGAACGCGGGCTCAGCTCAGGCGGCGTACGACGTACGCCGCCCCCCGCTCGGCCCGCTCCTCGCCCACGTACTCCTGCCCGCGCATCGCGCACCACGCGGGAATGTCGAGGCGCGCCGCCTCGTCGTCGGCGAGGACGGTGACGGTACCGCCGACCGGCACGTCGCCGATGACCTTGGCCAGCTCGATCACGGGGATCGGGCAGAGCTTGCCGAGGGAGTCGACGACCAGGGACTCCGATGCGGCGGGCCGAGGGCCCGCCTCGGGGGCGCCCAGCTTCCGGCGCACGTCGGAGACGACTCCGGGCAGCACCTCCAGGAAGCGCTCCACGTCCTCCTCCGGTGTCCCCAGCGGCAGCGACACCCGTACGTTGCCCTCGCTCAGCACCCCCATCGCCCGCAGCACATGGCTCGGGGTCAGTGTGGAGCTCGTGCACGACGAACCGGACGACACGGAGAAACCGGCCCGGTCCAGCTCGTGCAGCACTGTCTCTCCATCGACGTAGAGACAGGAGAACGTCAGCAGATGCGGCAGCCTGCGCACCGGATCGCCGACCACCTCGACGTCCGGCACCAGCTCGGGCACCCGCGCCCGGATCCGCTCCGTCAGCTCCCGCAGCCGGGGAGCCTCCGCGGCGGCCTCCGCCCGTACGGCACGCAGGGCAGCGGCGGCCGCGACGATCGCCGGGATGTTCTCGAAGCCCGCCGCCCGCCCCGACTCCCGCTCGTCCGAGGGCCCTTGGGGCGCGAACCGGACGCCCTTGCGCACGGCGAGCAGCCCGACGCCCGCCGGACCGCCCCATTTGTGGGCGCTCCCGGTGAGCACCGACCAGTCGCCCGGCACCGGGCCCCAGGCCAGCGACTGCGCCGCGTCCACCAGCAGCGGCACCCCGGCCGCCCGGCATGCCTCGGCCACCTCCGCGACCGGCTGCTCGGTGCCCACCTCATGGTTGGCGGACTGCAGACAGGCCAGCGCCGTGTCCTCGCGCAGGGCATCCGCGTACGCCTCGACCGAGACCGAACCGGCGCGGTCCACCGGCACCTCGGTCACCGTCCCGCCGGCGCTCTCGTGCGTCGCCGCGGCATGGAGCACCGAAGAGTGTTCGACGGCTGACACGACCAGGTGACGGCCGGTGCGGCGGCGTCCGGCGAGAGCCCCGGCGATCCCGGAGTGCACCGCGCGCGTGCCCGACGAGGTGAAGACCAGCTCGTCCGGGCGGCATCCGACCGCCTCGGCCGCCGCCTCCCGTGCGGCGTCGAGCAGCATCCTGGCGCGCCGCCCCTCGCGGTACAGCCGGGCGGGATCGGCCCACCCCTCGTCGAGCGAGGCCTGCAGCGCCTGGCGGGCGACGGGGTGGAGAGGAGCCGAGGAAGCGACGTCGAAGTAGGGCACGCCCACACGCTAACTCCTGGCCCGAGAGGGCGTCAGGGCACGCCCGGAGCGGGGGATTCCGGGGGCCGGGACCGCGGCGGATCCGCACGCCACGGGGGGTCCCACAGGGCAAACAGCACTCCTTCGGGGAGTCGGGCGGCGCGTTGGGCACCCTCCCCGCGCGGCCCAAAAAAGCGTCCAGTAGGGTTTGGTCCGCATAAACATCCAAACCCCTGCCCGACGCAGGGCGGCGACCGACCAGCAGAGAAGGCCGCAGCCAACAGCGCGGGCGAGACTCTCGGGAAGGCGCTACGTGAGTCCCAACGGCTCCGACCGCTCGCCGCGGCGCCCGATGCGGCGGAAGCTGCTGCAGGCACTGACTGCGGGCCTGGTCCTGGCGACCGCCACCGGTTGCACATACAAGGACTTCCCCCGCCTTGGTATGCCCACCCCGACCACGGAGGAGGCTCCCCGGATCCTCTCCCTGTGGCAGGGGTCCTGGGCTGCCGCGCTCGCCGTCGGCGTGCTGGTGTGGGGCCTGATCCTGTGGAGTGCTTTCTTCCACCGGCGCAGCCGCACCAAGGTCGAGATCCCCCCGCAGACCCGGTACAACATGCCCCTCGAGGCGCTGTACACCGTGGTCCCGATCATCATCGTCTCGGTCCTCTTCTACTTCACGGCCCGCGATGAGTCGAAGCTCCTCCAGCTCTCCGACAAGCCCGCTCACACCATCAACGTGGTGGGCTACCAGTGGAGCTGGGGCTTCAACTACATCGAGAACGTGCCGGGTTCGACCGGCGATGCCAAGACCGACGAGAACCTTGCCGCGATCCCGCAGCGGTTCAAGGACGACTTCCCGGCCAACGCCGGCGGTGTCTACGAGGTCGGCATCCCGGGTGAGCGGAACCCGCAGACGAACAACCCCGGCCCGACCCTGTGGCTCCCCAAGGGCGAGAAGGTCCGCTTCGTCCTCACCTCGCGTGACGTCATCCACTCCTTCTGGGTGGTGCCGTTCCTCATGAAGCAGGACGTCATCCCGGGCCACACCAACGCCTTCGAGGTGACCCCCAACCAGGAAGGCACCTTCCTGGGCAAGTGCGCCGAGCTGTGCGGCGTCGACCACTCCCGGATGCTCTTCAACGTGAAGGTCGTGTCTCCGGAGCGCTACCAGCAGCACCTGGAAGAGCTCGCGAAGAAGGGCCAGACCGGTTACGTCCCGGCCGGCATCGAGCAGACGACGCACGAAAAGAACCGGGAGACGAAGACCACGTGAGCATCCTCAACGAACCCCAGGGTGCCGCTGCAGCCGAGTCGTACGCGAACGAGCTGCCGGTACGGAAGAAGCAGCCCGGCAACGTCGTGGTGAAGTGGCTGACGACCACCGACCACAAGACGATCGGCACGCTGTACCTCGCCACGTCGTTCGCCTTCTTCGTGATCGGCGGTCTGCTGGCGCTCTTCATGCGCGCCGAACTGGCCCGTCCCGGCACGCAGATCATGTCGAACGAGCAGTTCAACCAGGCGTTCACGATGCACGGCACGATCATGCTGCTGATGTTCGCGACGCCGCTGTTCGCCGGATTCGCGAACTGGATCATGCCGCTGCAGATCGGCGCGCCCGACGTGGCGTTCCCGCGGCTGAACATGTTCGCCTACTGGCTGTACCTGTTCGGCTCGCTGATCGCGGTGGGCGGCTTCCTCACCCCGCAGGGTGCGGCCGACTTCGGCTGGTTCGCCTACTCGCCGCTGTCGGACGCGGTCCGCTCGCCGGGTGTCGGCGCCGACATGTGGATCATGGGTCTGGCCTTCTCCGGTTTCGGCACGATCCTCGGCTCGGTCAACTTCATCACCACGATCATCTGCATGCGCGCGCCGGGCATGACGATGTTCCGCATGCCGATCTTCACCTGGAACGTGCTGCTCACCGGTGTGCTGGTGCTGCTGGCCTTCCCGGTCCTCGCCGCGGCGCTCTTCGCCCTCGAGGTGGACCGCAAGTTCGGAGCGCACATCTTCGACGCTGCCAACGGCGGCGCACTGCTGTGGCAACACCTCTTCTGGTTCTTCGGCCATCCAGAGGTGTACATCATCGCCCTGCCGTTCTTCGGCATCATCTCCGAGGTCATCCCGGTCTTCTCGCGTAAGCCGATCTTCGGTTACATCGGTCTGATCGCGGCGACGATCTCGATCGCGGGTCTGTCGGTGACGGTGTGGGCGCACCACATGTACGTCACGGGCGGTGTGCTGCTGCCGTTCTTCGCGTTCATGACGTTCCTCATCGCGGTCCCGACCGGTGTGAAGTTCTTCAACTGGATCGGCACGATGTGGAAGGGCTCGCTGTCCTTCGAGACGCCGATGCTGTGGTCGATCGGCTTCCTGATCACCTTCCTCTTCGGTGGTCTGACGGGTGTCATCCTGGCCTCGCCGCCGATGGACTTCCACGTCTCGGACTCGTACTTCGTGGTGGCGCACTTCCACTACGTGGTGTTCGGCACCGTGGTGTTCGCGATGTTCGCCGGCTTCCACTTCTGGTGGCCCAAGTTCACCGGCAAGATGCTGGACGAGCGGCTCGGCAAGATCACTTTCTGGACGCTGTTCATCGGCTTCCACGGCACGTTCCTGGTGCAGCACTGGCTGGGTGCCGAGGGCATGCCGCGTCGTTACGCGGACTACCTCGCGGCCGACGGCTTCACCGCGCTGAACACGATCTCGACGATCAGCTCGTTCGTCCTCGGCCTGTCGATCCTGCCGTTCTTCTACAACGTCTGGAAGACGGCCAAGTACGGCAAGATGGTCGGCGTCGACGACCCGTGGGGCTACGGCCGCTCGCTCGAGTGGGCGACGTCCTGCCCGCCGCCGCGGCACAACTTCCTCACGCTGCCCCGGATCCGTTCCGAATCCCCGGCGTTCGACCTGCACCACCCCGAGATCGCCGCTCTCGAGCCGCTCGGTCACGCCGGTCACGGTGCCAGCGCCATCTCCACCGAGAAGGAGGCCGGCAAGTGAAGATCCAGGGCAAGATGTTCATCTGGCTGAGCGTCTTCATCCTCGTCATGGCGATCGTCTATGGCGTGTGGTCGAAGGAGCCGGCCGGTACGACGGCGCTCTTCCTGGCCTTCGGCCTGGCCATCATGATCGGCTACTACCTGGCCTTCACGGCCCGGCGGGTCGACGCGGGTGCGCAGGACAACAAGGAGGCCGACGTCGCGGACGACGCCGGTGAGGTGGGCTTCTTCAGCCCACACAGCTGGCAGCCGCTCGCACTGGGCATCGGCGGCTCGCTCGCCTTCCTGGGCGTCATCTTCGGATGGTGGCTGCTGTACTTCTCGGCGCCGATCATCCTGATCGGCCTGTGGGGCTGGGTCTTCGAGTACTACCGCGGCGAGAACCAGAACCAATAACACGATCACAACGATCATGGGCCCGGACACACCGTCAGGAGTGTCCGGGCCCCCTCGTATGCAGTAACGAACACACCCGTACGGGCTACATGACGAGCTACGGATGACGAAGCTTTCTAGCGTTGGCCCATGAGCCACACTTCGCGAATCCGCTCGGTCATAAGCTGCACCGTTCTGGTGGTCGCGTTCGGCGCCACCTCCTGCAGCTTCGACGGCAACCCGCTCTCCGCGCAGCCGTACGACGCAGCGGACCAGATTGTCTTCAACGGCCCTTCGGGGAACCAGAAGGCAGACCCCGACAAGCCCCTGGAGATCACCACCCAGGGCGGGGCAGGGCGCATCACCGACGTCACCGCCACCGATGCGTCAGGACGCTATGTCCCGGGCGAGCTGTCCGCCGACGGCACGCGGTGGCACAGCACCACCCCCCTCGCCGCAGGCACCAGCTACACGGTCCGCGTGAGCACCGAGAATGGTGACGGCGCCCCCGGCCGCAAGGTCCTCACCTTCGACACAGGACCGGCCGACCAGAAGAAACGGCTGCAGGTCACCTTCGGACCCGAGTCGGGAACCTATGGCGTGGGCCAGCCGATCACCGCGGAACTCAGCGCCCCCGTGAAGGACAAGGCCGCCAGAGGCGTCGTGGAGCGCGCCCTGAGAGTCGACACACGCCCAGCCGTGCAGGGCGCCTGGCACTGGGTCGACGACAAGACGCTGCACTACCGGCCCGAGCAGTACTGGGCACCGGGCACCACCATCGACGTACGCAGCAATCTCGAGGGCATCAAGGTCGGCGACCGCCTCTGGGGCGCCGCGTCGACACCGGTGAAGCTGACCATCGGCGACCGCCTGGAGGCCGTGACGGACGCCTCGACCCACACCATGACCGTCTACCGCAACGGCAAAGTGATCAACACCATCCCGGTCACCACCGGCAAACCCGGCTTCGAGACCCGCAACGGCATCAAGGTCGTGCTCGAAAAGGAGTACTACGTCCGCATGCGCAGCAGCACGGTGGGCATCGCGGCGGGCAGCTCCGAGTCGTACGACCTGCCCGTGTACTACGCGACGCGGGTCACCTGGAGCGGTGAGTACGTGCACGCCGCGCCCTGGTCCGTGGGCTCCCAGGGCTCGGCCAACGTCAGCCACGGATGCGTCGGCATGAGCACCTCCAACGCCTCCTGGTTCTTCCGGACGTTCAACCAGGGGGACATCGTGAAGGTCGTCAACAGCAACGGCGAGCAGATGGACCCGTTCGGCAACGGCTTCGGCGACTGGAACCTCAGCTGGCAGAACTGGCGCGCCGGAAGCGCCGTGCATGGCGGAACCCCCGAGGGCCCCGGACGGGCGGAGATGGCGCGGCTGCGCCCGGGCGTGTGACCCCCGCGGGCGCCTGACGCCCGCGGGGCACGACCCACGGGGGCCGTCAGGCCCCCACGGCCCGCCTGCTGCGCAGCAGACCGGCCAGGGCGTCGGCGAACTCCACCGGCTCGACCGGCAGCGTCACCGCGGCGTCCGCACGGCTCCAGGTGGCCAGCCAGGCGTCCTGCGGCCGCCCCATCAGCAGCAGCACCGGCGGGCACCGGAAGATCTCGTCCTTGATCTGGCGGCACACGCCCATGCCGCCCGCCGGGGCCGCCTCGCCGTCCAGCACACACACGTCCACACCGCCCCGGTCCAGCTCCTTCAGGACCGCGGGGAGCGTCGCGCACTCGATGAACTCGACGACGGGAACGTCTGCGGCCGGCCTGCGGCCCGTCGCCAACCGGACCTGTTCGCGGGTGCTCGCGTCGTTGCTGTAGACCAGCACCGTGGCCGTCGGCTGCATTGTTCCTCCGCGTCGTTGGTCGGGAACTCTTCGTCTGCCGTTGCGCCGGATGCTACTCCCTCGCACCCCTCGTCAACACCTGTTGCAACCGCCCGTCAACACCTGCCGTCAAAGGCCCTCCCGTGGGCCATATGGGCTGCACACACGCGGGGGACACTCCGAACGGCACCCCCCGTAGTGAGGGCGGGATAAGCGACCGACATAATGTCGGTCGTGGCGACAGCAACGACAGTAGAAACCGGGCACGCGATCCCGTCGGTCAATCGGCCGAACCTCACCAGCGTCGGAACCATCATCTGGCTGAGTTCCGAGCTGATGTTCTTCGCGGCCCTCTTCGCGATGTACTTCACCCTGCGATCGGTGACCGGTCCGGACTTCTGGCATGAGAAGGCGGACGCCCTGAACTTCCCGTTCTCGGCGACGAACACCACGATCCTGGTGCTCTCCTCCCTCACCTGCCAGCTCGGCGTGTTCGCCGCCGAGCGCGGTGACGTGAAGAAGCTCCGGATGTGGTTCATCGTCACCTTCATCATGGGTGCGATCTTCATCGGCGGTCAGGTCTTCGAGTACACGGAGCTGGTCAAGCACGAGGGCCTCTCGCTCTCGTCCGACCCGTACGGCTCTGTGTTCTACCTGACCACCGGCTTCCACGGCCTTCACGTGACGGGCGGTCTCATCGCCTTCCTGCTGGTCCTCGGCAGGACGTACATGGCCCGGAGGTTCACCCACGAGCAGGCGACCGCAGCGATCGTCGTGTCCTACTACTGGCACTTCGTCGATGTCGTCTGGATCGGCCTCTTCGCCACGATCTACATGATCAAGTAATACGGATCGCTCTCCACAGCCGATCCATCCCAGAAGCACCGACGCAGAAGATCCTGACACCGGGGTAATCCGTGAAAAAGCTCTCCGCACGACGACGCCATCCGCTGGCGGCGGTCGTCGTCCTACTCCTCGCGCTGGCATGCACCGGGGGGCTGTACGCCGTGTTCGCGCCGGCGGACAAGGCACAGGCCGAAGAAACCTCCCAGTCCCTCGCCATCGACGAGGGCAAGAAGCTCTACTCGGTGGGCTGCGCGAGCTGCCACGGGACGGGCGGTCAGGGCACCTCCGACGGCCCGAGCCTGGTGGGTGTCGGTGCCGCCGCGGTCGACTTCCAGGTCGGCACCGGCCGTATGCCGGCCCAGCAGCCCGGCGCCCAGGTGCCGAAGAAGAAGAACATCTACACGCAGGCCGAGATCGACCAGCTCGCGGCGTACATCGCATCCCTGGGAGCCGGCCCGGCCATCCCCACCGCGGAGCTGTACAGCCCCGAGGGTGCGGACATCGCCAAGGGCGGTGAGCTCTTCCGTACGAACTGCGCGCAGTGCCACAACTTCACCGGTAAGGGCGGCGCCCTGACGCACGGCAAGTACGCCCCCTCGCTCGAGGACGTGGACCCCAAGCACATCTACGAGGCCATGCAGACGGGCCCGCAGAACATGCCGTCCTTCCCCGACACGACGATGTCGGAGCAGAACAAGAAGGACATCATCGGGTACCTCCACGCGGTCAACAGCGATGACACCGTCGAGCCGGGCGGCCTCAACCTGGGCGGCCTCGGGCCGGTCACCGAGGGCCTCTTCGGCTGGATCTTCGGTCTCGGTGCACTGGTCGCGGTCGCCATCTGGGTCGCCGCTCGGACCGCAAAGGCCAAGAAGTCATGAGTAGCCAAGACATTCCAGAGAAGAACCTGCCCACCGCGCAGGACGAGCACGGTGCCGCCGTAGCGGTCGCGGACGAGGAGAACCCGTTCGCCGACCCGGGGCTGCCGCCCCACGAGCACCGCATCCAGGACATCGACGAACGGGCCGCCAAGCGCTCCGAGCGCACCGTCGCCCTCCTGTTCACGACGTCCATGCTGGCCACGATCGGCTTCATCGCCTCCTACGTGACCATCCCGATCGACCAGAACATCTTCGTGTGGCCGATCGGGCACATCAGCGCGCTCAACTTCGCGCTGGGCATGACGCTCGGCGTCGCCCTGTTCGCCATCGGCGCGGGCGCGGTCCACTGGGCCCGCACCCTGATGTCCGACGAGGAGATCGTCGACGAGCGCCACGCGATCGAGGCAACGCCCGAGGTCAAGGCGAAGGTCATCGCCGACTTCAAGCAGGGCGCCAAGGAGTCCGCGCTCGGCCGGCGCAAGCTGATCCGCAACACCATGTTCGGTGCGCTGGCCCTCTTCCCGCTCTCCGGCATCGTCCTGCTGCGCGACCTGGGCCCGCTGCCCGGGACCAAGCTCCGCCACACGCTGTGGAAGCCGGGCAAGCTCCTGATCAACCAGAACACCCACGAGCCGATGCGTCCCTCGGACATCGCCGTCGGTTCGCTGACCTTCGCGCAGCCGGAGGGTCTGGAGGAGCACGACCACGATTTCCAGAAGGAGATCGCCAAGGCGGCCCTGATGCTCGTCCGCATCCAGCCGGACAACATCAAGGACAAGCAGACCCTGGAGTGGTCGCACGAGGGCATCCTGGCGTACTCGAAGATCTGCACCCACGTGGGCTGCCCGATCTCCCTGTACGAGCAGCAGACGCACCACGTCCTCTGCCCGTGCCACCAGTCCACCTTCGACCTCGCCGACGGCGGCAAGGTGATCTTCGGCCCGGCCGGTCACGCACTGCCGCAGCTGCGGATCGGTGTGAATGACGAGGGCTACCTCGAGGCGCTCGACGACTTCGAAGAGCCCGTCGGCCCTGCCTTCTGGGAGCGCGGATGAGTACTACGACGACCACAGACGCACGAGGCAAGGCACCGGCCGGCGAGCGCGTCGCCGACTGGGCCGACGGCCGGCTGGGGATCTACTCCCTGGCCAAGGCCAACCTGCGCAAGGTCTTCCCGGACCACCCGTCCTTCATGCTGGGCGAGATCTGCCTCTACAGCTTCATCATCATCATCCTCACGGGTGTGTACCTGACGCTGTTCTTCCACCCGTCGATGAACGAGGTGGAGTACACCGGCAGTTACGTCCCGCTGCAGGGCCAGCTGATGTCCGAGGCCTTCAACTCGACGATGCACATCAGCTTCGACGTCCGCGGCGGTCTGCTGATCCGGCAGATCCACCACTGGGCGGCCCTGGTCTTCCTCGCGGGCATGTTCGTGCACATGATGCGCGTCTTCTTCACGGGCGCGTTCCGCAAGCCGCGTGAGATCAACTGGGTGTTCGGCTTCCTGCTGTTCGTCCTCGGCATGTTCACCGGCTTCACCGGTTACTCGCTGCCGGACGACCTGCTCTCCGGCACCGGTGTCCGCTTCATGGAGGGCGCGGTCCTGTCCGTGCCGATCGTCGGCACGTACCTGTCGTTCTTCCTGTTCGGCGGAGAGTTCCCCGGCGGCGACTTCGTGGCCCGGTTCTTCGCGGTCCACGTGCTCCTGCTGCCGGGCATCATGCTCGGCCTGGTGGTGGCCCACCTGATCCTGGTCTTCTACCACAAGCACACGCAGTTCGCGGGTCCCGGACGGACCAACAACAACGTCGTGGGCATGCCGCTGATGCCGGTCTACATGGCCAAGGCCGGAGGCTTCTTCTTCCTGGTCTTCGGCGTCATCGCGGTCATCGCGGCGCTGGTGCAGATCAACCCGATCTGGTCCCTGGGTCCGTACCGTCCCGACCAGGTGTCCACCGGTGCGCAGCCCGACTGGTACATGGGCTTCTCCGAGGGCCTGATCCGTGCCATGCCGGGCTGGGAGATCGACTTCGCGGGCCACACGCTCGTCCTGGGTGTCTTCATCCCGCTGATGATCTTCCCGTTGGTGCTGGTCGCGATCGCGGTCTACCCGTTCATCGAGTCCTGGGTCACCGGCGACAAGCGCGAGCACCACATCCTGGACCGCCCGCGCAACGCCCCGACGCGTACGGCCGTCGGCGTCGCGTGGATCACCTGGTACTGCGTGATGCTGATCGGTGGTGGCAACGACCTGTTCGCCACGCACTTCCACCTGTCGATCAACGCCGTCACCTGGTTCGTCCGGATCGCGTTCTTCGTCGCACCGGTCATCGCGTTCGTCGTCACCAAGCGGATCTGTCTCGGTCTGCAGCGCCGCGACCGCGACAAGGTGCTGCACGGACGCGAGTCCGGCATCATCAAGCGCCTGCCGCACGGTGAGTTCATCGAGATCCACGAGCCGCTCAGCCAGGAGCAGCTGCACACGCTCACGGCGCACGAGCAGTACGAGCCCGTCGAGATCGGCCCGAAGGTCGACGAGCACGGCGTGGAGCGCAAGATCCCGGCCTCGGAGAAGCTGCGGGCCAAGCTGTCGAAGAACTACTACGGCGAGGGCCACCAGATCCCCAAGCCCACCGTCGAGGAGTTCAAGGAGATCACGAGCGGCCACGGCCACCACTGATCACACAGCTGAAGACCTGAGGGTCGCCACGGCAGGAGCCCCGTCCATTGCTTGGACGGGGCTCTTTGCCGTGCCATGGCCTGGATAGGGTGGGTTCCATCCGTATACGAGACCCAGGGCGGGGCCTCGTGCGGAGCCCTGTACGTGATGTCCGGTCGGCGGGGGTCTCCGTGTACGAGCGTCCGCCCGGGCTGAGCCCCAGGAGCGGCATATGAGCGCTGTGACCCCCGCAGGAGGCGACACCGCGGCGGGCCGTTCCTGGCCCGAGGTGCTGAGCGCACTGCTCGCCCGGCAGGACCTGAGCTCCGGCGACACGGCGTGGGCCATGGACCGCATCATGAGCGGCGAGGCCACGGACGCCCAGATCGCGGGCTTCATGGTGGCGCTGCGGGCCAAGGGAGAGACCGTCGAGGAGATCACCGGCCTCGTCGAGGCGATGTACGCGCACGCGCAGCCGCTCGACATCCCCGGGCCTGCCGTCGACATCGTCGGTACGGGCGGCGACCGGGCCAAGACGGTCAACATCTCGACGATGTCCGCCATCGTGATCGCGGGGGCCGGGGCCAGGGTGATCAAGCACGGCAACCGGGCCGCGTCCTCGGCGAGCGGGTCCTCCGATGTGCTGGAGAAGCTGGGCATCAACCTCGACCTGTCGCCCGAGCGTGTGGCGCAGGTGGTGGAGGAGGCCGGGATCACCTTCTGTTTCGCGGCCAAGTTCCATCCCGCGATGCGGTTCGTCGGGGCGGTCCGGCGGGATTTGGGCATCGCGACCTCGTTCAACCTCCTCGGTCCGCTGACCAACCCCGCCCGGGTCACCGCGTCCGCGATCGGCTGCTTCGACACCCGGATGGCGGGGCTCATGGCCGGCGTCCTCGCCGAGCGCGGCTCGTCCGCGCTGGTGTTCCGCGGCGACGACGGGCTCGACGAGCTGACGACGACCTCCACCTCGCGGGTGTGGGTCGTACGGGACGGGGCGGTGCGCGAGGAGAGCTTTGATCCGCGGGACGTCGGGATCGAGCTGGTGCCGGTCGAGGCGCTGCGGGGCGGGGACCCGTCCCACAACGCCGATGTGGCCCGCCGGCTGCTGGCCGGCGAGCCCGGGCCCGTACGGGACGCCGTGCTGCTCAACTCGGCGGCGGCGCTGGTCGCCTTCTCGCCCGGCGAGGGGTCGCTGGTGGAGCAGATCCGTGCCGGGATGGAGCGGGCCGCCGAGTCGATCGACTCTGGGGCGGCTCGGAGGGTGCTGGAGCGGTGGGTGGCTGCGAGTAACTCGTAGGGCCGGGTCGCCTGGTGGTGGGCTGAGCGGGGGTCCCGGCCCGCGGCTGGTGGGTGGCTGGTGCGCCGCCTGTCGGTGGGTGGGTCGGGGCGTACGCGTCCGCGGGTCCGCTCCGGTTCGCCACCTGCCGGTGGCTGGGTCGGGGCCGCGCCGGGATGTACGTCCTCGGTCTGGCGCCGAGCCGTACGTCGTCGGGTTGGCCCACACTTTGCGCCAGCCGCTGCGGGCGCACATCCCGCCACGTCCCCTTCGGCCGGAGGGCGCCTGCGGGTTGACCGTTGTGGCGGCGCGAGCCGTTCGCGTTGTGGGCAATCGTTCCGCAGGGCGGAACGGGTGGGCACAACCCACGACGGCGGGTGCCCCCACGTCGTACCTGTGCGGCAGCATCGCGCACCGTAAGACGGTGCAACCGCTGTCCGCGATGCGGACAGCGGTTGCGGCGCCGCGATCATCTGGCATAGTTCTCGACAGGTCATGAGCGACAGCGACCAGGCCCCGGCCCGCTGTCCGGCAACCCTCCGTCCGTGGCGGGGTGCCCCGGGTGAAGACCTGGCCGCAGGCAGAGGGGTCTGCGGCAAGCGCGGACCCCTTGTTCGGTTCCTGGGGTCCTGGTCCTCGAGGAGCTGTCTCGTGAGCAAGCGAATGCGATAGGGCGTCAGGCCCCTTCTCCGACACCCTTTTTCACCTTTCACCCTTCTTCTGCGCTTGAGCTGTCATGCCTGCTTGCGCAGTCGATTCGCTTTGTTTTCACGGGAGTTCACCATGTCTGTCTCCACCGCTGCCGCCGACCAGTCCGTTTGCACCCCGCTGCCCGTTCTGGGGCGTGATGTCCTCGTCCCGCTCGTCACCGGCGGCGAGGTCACGTACGCCGCCCTCGACTACGCCGCGAGCGCCCCGGCACTGCAGCGGGTGTGGGACGACGTGGCGGCGTACGCGCCGTACTACGGGAGCGTGCACCGCGGCGCCGGGTACCTGTCGCAGCTGTCGACGGACCTCTTCGAGAACGCGCGGCGGACCGTCGCGGAGTTCCTCGGCTGCCGGGACGGGGACCAGGTCGTCTTCACCCGGTCGACCACCGATTCGCTCAATCTGCTGGCCGCCGCGCTGCCCGAGGGGTGCCAGGTCTTCGTCTTCGAGACCGAGCACCACGCGTCGCTGCTGCCGTGGCGCGATGCGCGGGTGACGTATCTCGACGCGCCTCGTACGCCGGAGCAGGCCGTGCGGACGCTGGAGCAGGCGTTGGCGGACCGTGATCCCTACGGGCCGGCGCTGGTCTGTGTCACCGGGGCGTCCAACGTGACCGGTGAGCTGTGGCCCGTTCGGGAGCTGGCGGCCGCCGCGCATGCGCACGGTGCGCGGATCGTGCTCGACGCAGCCCAGCTCGCCCCCCATCACCCCGTGTCGATAGGGGAGTTGGACGTCGACTGGGTGGCCTTCTCCGGGCACAAGCTGTACGCGCCGTTCGGGTCGGGTGTCCTCGCCGGGCGCGCCGACTGGCTGCAGGACGCGGAGCCGTATCTCGCGGGTGGTGGCGCCAGCCGGAAGGTCGCGCGGCGCGCGGACGGTGGGGTGGACGTGGAGTGGCACACCACCGCCGCGCGCCACGAGGCCGGTTCCCCCAATGTGATCGGTGCCTATGCGATCGCGTCGGCGTGCAAGGCGCTCACCGAGGCCGGGTTCGATGGGCTGGTCGCGCGGGAGCAGCAGCTGGTCGCGGCCGTGCGGGCGGGGCTCGCCGAGGTGCCCGAGGTGCGGGTGCTCTCGCTGTTCGGTGATGACGCGCCCCGGGTGGGGGTCATCTCTTTCGTGGTCGAAGGGTGGAACAGCTCGCACTTCGCGGCCGCGCTGTCCGCGGAGTACGGGATCGGTGTACGGGACGGGCTGTTCTGCGCCCACCCGCTCGTACGCACTCTGCTCGGCAGCGAGCCGCAGGCGCAGGGGGAGTGCGGTGCGCCCGAGGCCGCCCCCGGTGAGAAGTCGCTCAACGCCATCCGGGTGAGCTTCGGCGCGGGCACGCCGGACGAGCACGTCGAGCGGTTCGTGCGGGCCGTCAAGGAGCTCGTCCGGGACGGTGCCCGGTGGAACTACCGGACCGAGGACGGGCGTTGCGTTCCTGACACCTCTGCCTGAGGCACGAGGTCCGGGCGGTACGGCAGCCGGGCGCCGAGAAGGATCATGCGCAGGGCGCGTTCCGTCGCGTCGGTGAGGAACTCGCCGCCGCGGCCGAGCGCCTCGTGCAGCGTGACCGGCGCGGGCAGGATCGAGCTGTACGCGTCCACGCCCGAGGACCGGACCTGGTGGGCGCCCTCGCCGATCGTGCCGGCCAGGGCGAGGACCGGGCGTCCGAACCGCTTGGCCCGCCGGGCCACTTCGGCCGGGATCTTGCCGAGGGGTGTCTGGTGGTCCAGTGCTCCCTCGGCGGTGACGACCAGGTCGGCGCGTGCAAGGCGGGTGTCCAGGTCGAGGTGGTCCAGGAGGACGTCGAAGCGGGGGAGCAGACGGGCGCCGAGGGCGGCGAGTCCGGCCCCCAGGCCGCCGGAGGCGCCCGTGCCGGGCCCGCGGTGCAGGTCGGTGCGCACGTCGAGGTCGCGGGTGAGGATGTCCGCCCAGCGCTCCAGGGCGGCTGACAGTTCCTCCACCTGGGCGGGCGTCGCGCCCTTCTGCGGGCCGAAGACGCGGGCGACTCCGCGCTCGCCGCACAGCACGTTGAACGGGTTGCAGGCGACGAGCAGTTCGGTTTCGTGCAGGCGTGGGTCGAGGTGTGACGGGTCGATGCGGTGGAGCCGGTTCAACGCGGCGCCTCCGGGCGGCAGTTCCCAGCCGTTCGCGTCCAGCAGCCTCGCGCCGAGCGCCTGGAGGGCACCGGCGCCCCCGTCCGACGTACCCGAATCGCCGCAGCCGACGAGGATGCGGCGTGCTCCCGCGTCGAGCGCGGCGCGGATCAGCTCGCCGACGCCGTACGTCGTGGTGGCGCCCGGGTCGCGCAGGCCGCGCGGGACCAGGGACAGACCCGCGACCGCCGCCATCTCGACGACCGCTGTGTGGGCGTCGAGGAGCGCGAAGTGGGTGCCGACCGGCTCGCCGACCGGGCCCGTCGCGGGCAGCGAGACGAGCCGGCCGCCACGGGCCGCGGCCAGCGCGGCGGCCGTGCCCTCGCCGCCGTCCACCAGCGGGATCAGGTCGACGTCGGCGTCGGGGACGACGCGGCGAACGCCCTCGGCAATGGCCTTGGCGGCGTCAGGCGCGGACAGGGACTCCTTGAAGCCGCTGGGGGCGACGGCGATACGAGTGAGCATCGGGGCTCCTTGGGTGAGGTCAGCGGACGGGGACGCCGAGCAGCGGCCACACGGCGAGGGCGAAGAGCAGGACGAGCGCGGCGGTGAGCGGGGCCAGCACGGCGGACAGGCGCAGCAGGTCGCGCGGGGTGTAGGTGGGCGTACCGGGAAGGTCGGCGAACAGGGCGACCGGCTTCGCGGAGGCGGGGAGCGTGTGGCAGAAGCCCGCCGCGGCCGTGGAGGCGAGAGCCGCAGCGACCGGGTTGACGCCGGCGGCTGCCGCGGCGGCGACCACCAGCGGGACGAGTACGGACGAGCGTGCCGAGCGGGACTGCAGGATCAGATGCGCCGCCGTGCTGACCGCCGTGACGACGGCGAGGAAGAGCCAGGGCGACACATCGAGCGGGACGCCGCCCACCAGCCACGTCGCCGCCCCCGAATCGGCGAGTGCCACGCCCATCGCCATCGTCGCCGCCATGAACAGCAGCAGCGACCACGGCACGGTCTTCAGGGCGTCCTTCAGGCGTACGGTGCCGAGCGCCGGAGAGGCCGCGACCACCGCTCCGATCAGGGCCACGACGGCGGGCGGTACCTGGTGCAGCGGCTCGCTGCACCACAGGGCGACGACCGTGCCGAGCAGCAGGAGACAGCGGGTCTCGGCGGGCGTCCAGGGACCGGTGACCGGGTCGTCGCTGTGCTCCTGGATCTGTTCGGCGGTGATCTTGACCGGGCCGCGCCGGTCGGCGCGCCTGGTCGTCGTCAGCAGCACCGCCTCCGCCGCCAGATGGGACGAGACGACCGCCAGCGGCAGGCCGAGGAGCAGCCACTGCGTGAAGCCGATCCGCTCGCCGGTCGCCTCCCACAGCACCGACACGGTGATCAGATGCGCTCCCGCACCGATCAGCGTGGCGACCGCGGACAGCAGGATCACGGTCGGGAACAGCAGCGCCAGCATCACGACCAGGCGCTTGCGGTCCGCCAGGGCCTTGGCGAGCGCGAGGAAGACCGGCAGCGCGAGCGCGGCCCGGCCCGAGGTGGCCGGTACCGCGAAGGCGGTGACGACCAGCGCCGCGGTGGTCAGGTGCACCAACTGCCGCACGCTGCGCGCCCCGCCGACGAGGAAGGCCGCGGCCCGCCCCGCGAGCCCGCTGCGCGCCACGGCCGCGGCGAGGACGAAGGCGCAGATCAGCAGCCACACCGTCGCGTCGCCGAGCGTCCCGAACAGCGTCTCGCTGCTGATCACGCCGGTGGCCGTCAGTGCGAGTCCCGCGCCCAGCGCGATGTATGTGTCGTCGACCGTCGTGCCGATCCAGGCGCAGGTCGCGAGGGCGAAGACGGCGAGCGTCAGGCGGGCGTCACCGCTGAGCCCGGGGAAGTTCCCGGGCACCAGCAGCAGGGCGCAGAGGGACAGCGCGACGCAGAGTGTCGCGGTGTTCCGCAGGTTCAGGGTCACGCCATCGAGCGTTCACTGATGCGGTGAGTCCTTGATGAGCCGTACATGAAGGGAATTTCATGACACCCGCAACGCCGTATGACTCCCGCAAGGCCGGCAGTCAGCCCGCCAGTCGGTAGCCCATCCCGCGCACCGTCTCCACCTGCTGCGCCCCCAGTTTCTTGCGCAGCGCCCGCACGTACACGTCGACGATGTTGGAGCCCGGGTCGAAGTCGTATCCCCACACGTGCGACAGGATCTGCTCGCGCGAGAGCACCTGCCCGGGGTGGCGCAGGAACAGTTCCAGGAGCACGAACTCACGAGCCGTCAGATCCACCGTCCGCTCCCCGGCCCGCGCCCGGCGGGTGCGCAGGTCCAGCGACAGCGTGCCGCTGCGCAACACGGTGACCTCGGGTGCCCTGGCGGCGGTGCGCAGGCGCAGCCGCACGCGCGCAAGGAGTTCCTCGAAGCGGAACGGCTTGGTCATCCAGTCGTCCGCGCCGCCCTCCAGGCCCGCCACCGTGTCCCGTACGGAGTCCCGGGCGGTCAGCACGATCACCGGCACCGTCACCCGGGCCTCGCGCAGTTCGCGCAGCACCGTGAAGCCGTCCCGGCCCGGCAGCCCGATGTCCAGGACCACCAGGTCGAAGCCGCCCGTCAGTGCGTACTCGTAGGCCGTGTCGCCGTCGGCGACGACCGTCGTGGTGAAGCCGTTGGCGCGCAGACCCTTCTCCACGAAGGAGGCGATGCGCTCCTCGTCCTCGACGATGAGTATGCGGTTCACGTTCCGTCCCCGATCATGCCCATGGGCGTTCCTCCTCCAGTACGAGCACGAACGTGGCGCCGCCGCCCTCCGTGTCGCGCAGCCGTACCCGTCCCCGGTGGCCCTCCGCGATCGCCTTGACGATGGCCAGGCCAAGACCGGCCCCGGAGGAGCGGGTGCCGCGGCGGGCCGTGCCGCGGCGGAACCGTTCGAAGATCACCTCGGCGTCCTCGGGGCGCACGCCGGGCCCCGAGTCCGCGACGTACAGCTCGACACCGCGGTCCGTGCCGCGTGAGCCGATGCGTATCGGCTGGCCCGGGCCGGTGTGCTGCACGGCGTTCTGCGCCAGCTGCACCATCGCCTGCGTGATGCGCTGCGGGTCGAGGCGCACCTCCCGGTCGGCGGTCTCGGCCAGCTCCCAGCGGCGGTCGCCCAGGGTGCGGGCCTTGACGTAGACGTCCGCGGTGAGCTCGGCGAGCTGCACCGGTTCGGGCCTGACGAAGTCGGGGCGCTCGGCCTTGGCGAGGAGCAGCAGGTCCTCGACGATCCGGCTCATCCGGTCCAGTTCGTCGGTGACAAGGCGCAGGGTCTCCTCGCGCTCGGCGGGGTCGTCCCCCATCAGCTCGAGATGGCCGCGCACGATGGTGATCGGGGTACGCAGCTCGTGCCCGGCGTCGTCGACGAACTGGCGCTGGGCGGCGAAGGCGCGCTCCAGCCGGTCGAGCATCGCGTTGAACGTCTCGGCGAGCGCGGCGACGTCGTCGCGGCCGCGGACCGGGATACGCCGGGTCAAGTCCTGCTCGGTGAGCTGCGCGGCCGCGGTGCGCACCAGCCGTACCGGCTTGAGGATGCGCCCCGCGACGACCCACCCGATGCCCGTCGTCATCAGCAGGGCGACGCCGGAGATGGCGAGCAGGATGCGGAACACCTCGTCCGCGCCCGCCTGTTCGCCTGCCGGATGGAAGGCGACGACGAAGGCGGCCTCCGGTTCGCCGCCGTGCCGGGCGACGACGACCTTGGCCCAGCGGATCTCGCCCGCGGCGCGGTGCAGGGTGCCGGAGGCCTCCGGCGACTCGAAGATACGGCGCCCGGCGTCGGAGTCCTCGTGCAGGGGCCGCCTGACGTCGATCTCGCGCGGCTGGGTGAGCTGTGCGGGGTCCGTGCCCGGCCGGCCCACCAGGCCGATCAGCTCCTCGTCCGGGTCGGCGTACTGCCGTTCCAGGAAGACCCGCAGCAGCCGCGCCGGATCGGTGAACGGCCGGCCGGTCTCCGGGTCGACGCCGCGCTCCTCGAAATGGGCGAACTCGCCGGTCTCCTGCGCGAGCAGCTGGTCCACCCGGTGGTCGACGTCGCGCAGCAGGATCGAGCGGGTGGTCGCGGCGACGGCGGCGAAGGCCACGGCCATCATGAGCAGCAGCCACAGCAGGATGCGGACCCGGGCGGAGACCCGCCGCCCGGGCTCAGCCGTCGTCGCCCGGTCCGTCGTCGTCGCCGGGTCCGTCGTCGTCCCGGCCTCCCGTGCCGCCGTCGTCGTCATCGTCGTCCGTGGGGTTGTCGCTGACCGGTGGCCGGGACACGACCTCGTCGCTCGGTGTCGGCTCCGGGGTGGTGGGGGTGGCCGACGGCGAGCCGCTGTCCAGCTCCACCTTGGGCGGTACCCGGGGTGTGTCGGGGCTGTCCGTCAGGGCGTAGCTGGTCGCGGCGATGCCCAGGGGTATCGCCACGACGGCGGCCAGGGCGGCCATGCGGTGGGAGAAGACCATGAGGCGATCCTGCGTGCCCCGACGCGCCGCGGGGATGAGCCGGAGATGAAGAACTCTTCATCTCCGCGTCGTCCCGGCGTCCCGCACTGCGGTACGGGGTTACGAGTCGAGGCCGATCGCGAACGCCGCCTCCAGGTCGTGCTGCGAGTACGTACGGAACGCGACATGCGTGTCCGTGGCCTCCACGCCCGGGATCTTGCTGATCCGGCCGGGGATCACGTCCGCCAGGTCGTCGTGGTCCTTGACCCGGACCATGGCGATCAGGTCGTAGGTGCCCGTCACCGAGAAGACCTCGCTGACGTTGTCCAGCGCGGCGATGGATTCGGCGATCTCCGGGATCCGGTCCACGCTGGTCTTGATGAGCACGATCGCGGTGATCACGGTTTGCTGTCTCCCTCAGTGGCCGCGGGCTGGGGTTTCACTGTAGCCCTGCCGTACGCCTTCTCCCGCCGCCCGTACCGCGCCCACGCATAGAGGAAGCCCAGCGAGAAGCCCACGAGGTGGGCCAGGTACGCGACGCCCGGGCCCTGGCTCGGGCGGCTCATCGCCATCCACTGCAGCGCCACCCAGAAGGGCAGGACCACCCAGGCCGGGAAGCGCAGCGGCAGGAAGAACAGGAACGGGAACAGGCTGGTGACGCGGGCCCGGGGGAACAGGAACAGGAACGCGCCGAGGACCGCGGAGATCGCCCCTGACGCGCCCACCAGCGTCTGCTGCGAGCCCGCGTGCGCGGCGGCGTAGCCGAGCAGCGCCAGATAGCCGCAGCCCACATAGAACAGCGCGAACTCGATGTGGCCCATGTGCTCCTCGGCCATCACGCCGAAGACGTACAGGAAGAGCATGTTCCCCATCAGGTGCAGCCAGCTGCCGTGCACGAACAGCGCCGTGGCGGGGGTCATAGCTGCCCGCGGCGCCCCGCTGAACAGCTCCGCGGGCACCACGCCCCAGCGCTCGAAGTACGCCACCTGGGCGGTGATCAGCTCCTGTCCGGTGCCGTACACGGGGTTCAGTGCGGCGGCCGGTCCGGTGACGAAGATCAGGCAGCACAGGACCATCACGCCGTAGGTCACGGGGGCGGTCCGGCCCCTCCCCCATTGCCTTGAGGGCATGGGAGGTACCCCCAGCGCCCGGTGAATCGCCGTGCGCAGGCCACCACGCCGTTTTCCCATCACGGTCAGAGCATGACGTAACGGGACCAAGCCGTGCGGACCGCCTCGCCGCGACCGGGGCCCGAGCACGGGGTACCCGGCAGGCCGTAGGGTTACGTGCCATCCGCACCAGGTAAACGGACGCACCATGGATACAGGCGCACCCGTGCTCCCGAGGCGAGCCTTGAACACTGAAGCTCGAAGGAAAGCGACGGCACGATGACGGTTCCCCTGCCGACGGCCCAGACCCGCTGGCGCTGCACGCTCTGCGGCAATCTCACGCGGTTCGACGTGACCCGTTCGTCGAAGGTCGTCGAGTACGTGCATCTCGATCTGGCCGGGGAACCGACCGTCGAGGAGCGCGAGGTGGTCAGTGAGACCATCGAGTCGGTGCGCTGCCGCTGGTGCAACGCGGTGGACCAGGTGGAACTCGTCGACAGGCCGGGAGCCGGCTCCTGACTGGAGCGGGCCCCGCACAAGCATTTGGGGTGACGGATGGTGGAGACCACAGGCGGGGAGCCGGCCGACGGCACCGCTGAGGTGCTCGACCGCCCGCTGCCCGACGGCGTGCGCCGCCGGGTCGTCCAGATCGTGTCGGACGGCTTCGGCGGGCTGACCTTCACTGAACTGCCCGCGCAGCTCAGACAGTACGCACGCTTCACGCCCAGCCGGCGCGCCAAGTTCGCGGCCAACGCGATGGCGGCGGCCGTGGAGACGGACCCGATCTTCCGCCAGCGCATCGCGGAGCGGCTGCGCGAGGCCCAGCCCGAACTCGCCGGTGCGCTCGACTCGGGCGCACCGCCCCCGGCCGCGGACCCCCTGGACGTCGCGGCCGCGGCCTATGTGCTGCGTCCCGCGGGCTGGGTGAAGCTGGTGACCGCCGCGGGCGAGGAGGCCCAGCGGGCGCACGCCGAGCGCGCCGACGAGGAGACCCGCGCCGAGCTGGAGCGGCTGCGCGAGGAGCTCACTGCGGCCCGCGACCAGACCAGGATCGACACGGAACGGCTGCGCACGGAGCTGGAGTCGGCCAAGAAGGAGGCCGACGCGCTGCAGCGCAAGCTGCGCGCGGCCCTCAGCGACGTCAAGCGCGGCGAGGCCGCACTGCGCAAGGCACGGGCCGAGGCCGACGCCGTACGGACCGAGGGCCAGGCGCAGTTGTCCGCCGCGGAGAGCGAGGCGCGGCGGCTCAAGGCGCGGCTCTCGGAGACCGAGGCGGCGCTGGAGGCGAGCCGCCGGGCGGCGCGCGAGGGCCGCAGCGTCGAGGACATGCGCGTACGGCTGCTGCTCGACACCGTCCTGGACGCCGCCCAGGGGCTGCGCCGCGAACTGGCCCTGCCGCCCGTCTCCGTACGGCCGGCCGAGACCGTGGACGCGGTGGAGCCGGGCCGGATGACCCCGAAGGACATCGCGGCCCGCGCGCTGTCGGACAGCGACCCGGCCGTCCTCGACCAGCTGCTCGCGCTGCCCCAGGTGCACCTCGTCGTGGACGGCTACAACGTCACCAAGACCGGCTATCCGCAGATGCCGCTCGAGAAGCAGCGGTTGCGGCTGCTCGGGCAGCTCTCGCTGCTCGCCGCGCAGACCGGTGCCGAGGTCACCTGCGTCTTCGACGGGGCCGAGCTCGCCGCGCCCGTGCTGCTCGCGCCGCCGCGCGGGGTCCGGGTGTTGTTCTCCAAGCCCGGCGTGACGGCCGACGAGCTGATCCGCCAGCTGGTGCGCGCCGAGCCGCCGGGGCGGCCCGTGGTGGTCGTCTCGACCGACCGCGAAGTGGCCGACGGCGTCGCGAAGGTGGGGGCTCGGCCGGTCGCCTCCGCGGTGCTCCTGAAGCGCTTTTCGCGCGGCTAAGCGGAGTAAGCGAGTCCTGTTCCCATAGGAGACATAGGCCGCGCATGTCTCATGCGTAACCTCTGGGCGTAATGCCCGAATTGGCGAAGTCTTCACGCAACGTAGCGTCAAGCGGACATCACCGCACGTGAGTTCAGGGCAAAGAATGCGCTGGGTGACGGTGTTTTTTATGAGGATGATTTGAACTGATCACAGTCGGGTCACTAGGGTCTGGCCTCGAACCTCCGCTCGGGTGATCGCTTATCGGGAGCGACGGCGGAGGGGCACCGCCCACCTCGTTCGGTAGGCGGCTGGAGGAAGAGGAGCTCGCCCCCGTGGCGTCCCACCGTCGACCCAAGCAGCCGAGCCGCACCCGTGTGACTGTGCTCACCGCAACCGCCGCCGCAGCCGTGGCACTCACCTCGCAGGCGGCCAACGCCGCGCCGAGCGCCAAGCCCAGCAAGGACGAGGTCAAGGCCAAGGTCGACAAGCTCTACGAAGAGGCCGAGCACGCGACCGAGGAGTACAACGGCGCCAAGGAGAAGCAGCAGAAGCTCGAGAAGCAGATCGACAATCTGCAGGACAAGGTCGCACGCGGCCAGGACGAGCTCAACGAGCTGCGGGACGGCCTCGGTACGCTCGCCAGCGCCCAGTACCGCTCGGGCGGCATCGACCCGTCCGTCCAGCTCTTCCTCTCCTCCGACCCGGACGACTACCTCGACAAGGCGTCCACGCTCGACCAGTTGAGCAGCCAGCAGGTCGAGGCGCTCCGCAAGATCCAGGAGAAGCAGCGCTCGCTCGCCCAGCAGCGACAGGAAGCCGCCGACAAGCTCGCCGACCTCGCGACGACCCGCAAGGAGCTCCGCGAGAACAAGGAGCAGATCCAGAGCAAGCTCGCCGAGGCGCAGAAGGTACTCAACTCTCTGACCGCCGCGGAGAAGGCGGCCCTGGCCGCCGAGGAAGAGCGCGCCAACCGCGCCAGCGCCCGCAGCGCCCTCGGGGGCGGCCAGGCGGCCTCCGGCCGTGCCGCCTCGGCCTACTCCGCCGCCCAGAGCAAGCTCGGCTCGCCCTACGTCTACGGCGCCAGCGGTCCCAGCTCCTTCGACTGCTCCGGCCTCACCTCCTGGGCGTACGCCCAGGCCGGCGTCTCCATACCCCGCACCTCGCAGGCGCAGGCCAACATCGGCACCCGGATCTACTCGCAGAGCGACCTCAGGGTCGGCGACCTGGTCTTCTTCTACAGCGACCTGCACCACGTCGGCTTCTACGCGGGCAACGGCCAGATCCTGCACGCCCCCAAGCCCGGCGCGGTCGTCCGCTACGAGTCGATCAACAACATGCCGTTCCAGTTCGGCGTGCGGGTCTGAGCCGTCCGTAGCCGAGTCGTCCGCATCTGAGCCGTCCGTGGCCGAGACCCCCGATCGGGGGAATTCCGGCACCGTCCGCTCATCCCACGCCCCGTCGGTGACCTGCGTGTCCGGCGGGGCGTCGCGCTGTTCGAACAGCCGCCGGCCTTTTGTCTCCGTGTAATCGCCGGGCTACTGTCTGCCGTCGTTTCCCCCGGAACCGGGGGTTCGTCAGCGGAAGGGAGAGCGGTCACCCGTGGGGTCCCATCGCCGCCGCGCACACTCCGGCCTCGGCCGGAGCGGGCGCGGAGCCACCGTCACCGTCCTGTCCACCGCAGCCGCCACCGCGGCGGCGGCGCTCACCGCCGCACCGGCTGGCGCCGCACCCCGGGAGAACCCGGCGGACGTCGGCGCCGAGGTGGACCGGCTGTACGAGCAGGCGGAGAAGGCCACCGAGGCGTACAACACCGCGGACGAGCGCATGGACATGCTGCGCACCGAGGTGAAGAACGCCCAGGACCGGATCGCCCGCGGACAGGAGCGCATCAACACCATGCGGGGGGCGCTCGGGGCGCTCGCCGGGGCGCAGTACCGCTCGGGCGGCATCGATCCCTCCGTCCAGCTCCTCCTCTCCTCCGACCCGGACGGCTATCTCGACAAGGCGGCGACCCTTGACCGCGTGAGCGCCCGGCAGACCGGCCGGCTCGAGGACCTCCAGGAGGCCCAGCGCGCCCTCGCCCAGGAGCGCACGGAAGCCGCAGCCCGGCTCGCGGAGCTGCAGAAGAGCCGCAAGGACGTGGCCCGCCACAAGCGCACCGTCGAGCACAAGCTCGCCGAGGCCAGGCGGCTGCTCAACGCGCTGCCGGCCGCGGAGCGTGAGGCCTACGACAGGGTCTCGCGCAGCGATCGCACCCCGCTCGCGGATCTGATCGGCTCCGCCCTGCCGCCGTCGGCGCGGGCCGCGGCCGCCGTCGCCGCCGCCCGCTCGGCCATCGGACTGCCCTATGTGTGGGGCGCCAACGGGCCGTCGGGCTTCGACTGCTCGGGCCTCATGCAGTGGTCGTACGCGCAGGCGGGCGTCGCGCTGCCGCGCACCTCGCAGGAGCAGCGGTACGCGGGCCGGCAGGTGTCCCTCGCCGACGCCCGGCCAGGCGACCTCGTGACCTATCGCTCGGACGCGAGCCACATCGGGATGTACGTGGGCAACGGTCAGGTGATTCACGCGCCTTACCCCGGCGCACCTGTGCGCTACGACCCCGTGGGGATGATGCCGGTCTCCTCGGTGACCCGGGTCTGAGCCTGGCTTCCGGCGTCACGGGGGTCCGATCCACCCCATGCCGCCCCGTACGATCGGAAAGGTGGCTGGTCGACGGCGTGGTTCCCGGATGGTGGTGCTGTGGTGCGCGCTGTTCGCCCTCGTCTGCGGGCTCGCCGGATGCGGCGGGCCCGTGGCGCGCGACACGGCCGCCGCCGAGGTGCAGCGTCTCCTCGACCGGCGCGCGGACGCGGTGCTGGACCGGGACGAGACGGCGTATCTGGCCACAGGCCAAGACGGCGTCGGGCGCGCCGAGTTCGAGAACCTCGAGGACGTACCGCTGTCCTCCTGGGAGTACCGGCTGACCCGCTTCGACCGCTCCGGCTCCCGTGCCACGGCGGCCGTCGACCTGCGCTACCGACTCGACGGCTACGACCGCGGAGCGGTGGACGCGGCCCGCACCCTCCGCCTCGAGCACCGCGACGGCCGCTGGTACGTCACCTCCGACCGGCCCGCGAAGGACACCGCCGAGCAGCTGTGGGAGCAGGGTCCCGTCCGGGTCGTACGGGGCGCACACAGCCTCGTCCTCGGCGTGGCGCAGGACGAGAAGGTGCTGAGGCGGTACGCGGGCCTCGCCGACCGTGCGGTGCCCGCCGTGCAGGACGCCTGGGGCGGCGCATGGGCGGGGCGCGTCGTCGTCCTGGTGCCGAGGTCGCTGGACGGCATGGGGGAGCTGCTCGGGGCGCCGGCGTCCGGGTACCGCGGCATAGCGGCCGTCACCACGGGCGAGGTGGGTGGCGCCGGCAAGGCGCCGGCCGACCGTATCGTGATCAACCCCGAGGCGTTCGGCGTGCTCAGCGCGTTCGGCCGCCAGGTCGTCCTCACCCACGAGACGACCCATGTGGCCACCCGTGCGCACACCTCGGCCGCGACCCCGCTGTGGCTCTCCGAGGGCTACGCCGACTGGGTCGGCTACCGCGGCACGGGACGCACCGCCGAGCAGGCCGCGCCCGAACTGGCACGTGCGGTGCGGGCCGGGCGGCTGCCGGGCGCGCTGCCCGACGACGAGGACTTCCGCTTCGGAGGCGACGCGCAGCGCCTCGCGGAGGCGTACGAGGGCGGGTGGCTCGCCTGCCGGATGATCGCCCGCGACTGGGGCGAGGAGAAGCTGAACGCGTTCTACCGTGCCGTGGGTGCGCACAAGGAGCGGCGGGGCGCGGTCGAGGACGCCCTGCGGGACGTGCTCGAGATCACGCCGGCGGGTTTCACCGCGCGGTGGCGTGACTACCTGCGGGCCGAGGTGGGTGCGTGACGGTGCGCGGTCTGCCCGGTGGGCCGCCTGGCCGCGTGCGTCTGCCGGCCGGTGGGTGGTTCGCCCACGGCCGGTGGGTGGGTCGGGGCCGCGCCGGGATGTACGTCCTCGGTCTGGCGCCTAGCCGTACGTCCCGGTGGGCGGCTGCGGGCCTACTGTTGTGGGCAATCGTTCCGCAGGTCGGAACGGGTGGGCACAACACCACGACGGCGGGTGCGCCAACGCGTCACGTCAGCGGACACGCGGTTCAGGACGGCCGGAGGACCTCCTGGTCCCGGGCCGCCTGAGCGGGCAGCGGGCGCGCCTCCGGGGACGGCGCCCGCGACACCGTGTGCCGCCACAAGCGCACGGCGGCGGTGGCGGTCGCCGCCACCAGCAGCCCGTTGCGTACGTAGAGCAGCGTGACGCCCAGCGCATCGCTGGCCACCACGTGCGAGAACCACACGGGGAACTCCAGCAGCGTGACCAGCGTCGCGGCCAGCACCAGCCAGGCCGGCACCGTCATGCGGCTGCCGCGGAAGACCAGGCACACGGCGGCGAGACCCACCAGCCACACCATGTACTGCGGGCTGATGACCCGGCTGGTGACCGTGAACAGCAGGACGGCCACGAAGGCCGCGTCCGCGGGCGTGGCCGGCGACCAGACGCGGGCGCGCAGCCGCCACAGCACCAGCCAGCCGAGGGCCAGCACCGACAGCACCTGCGCGAGCATGCTCACCAGCGGCACGTACGGGCCCAGGAACTCCACCGACCCGTAGTTGAGCAGCACCTGCCCCGACCAGCCGAAATGCCGCGCCGTGTGGAAGACCAGCGCGCCGAGCGACTCGACCTCGGTGCCGCGGTCCCGCTGGAAGGTCAGAAACGCCAGCGCGCCGGGCATGGCGGCGATGAACACGAGCGCGATCAGGCCGCCGGTGACGGCCGCCGACGTCCAGGCGCGAGGCCACCTGAAGCGCCCCACGCCGCCGGCCGGGGCCTCGCGCACCGCACCGACCAGGACCAGCACCGGCCACACCTTCAGCAGCGCACCGAACCCCGCGAGCGCGCCCATCATGCGGGGCCGCCGCGCGCCCGCCAGCAGGGCCGCGACCGCGACGGCCGTCACCATCAGGTCGTAGCGGGCGTACGCGGTGGGCCCGAGCAGGGCCACACCCGCGACCCACACCCAGGCGCCGCGCAGCGTCTTGCCCGGCCGCCCGCCGGCGTAGAGCAGCAGGGCCAGCACCAGCGCGTCGGCCAGGAAAGCCAGCACGAAGAAGGCCGACGCGTAGTCGAGGGAGGGCAGCAGGGCGGGGGAGAGGACGGCGAGCGCGGCGGCCGGCGGGTACTGCCAGGTGACGTCGTCGAGCGGGAAGGTGCCGGTGCGCAGCACCTCGTACCAGCCCTGGTAGATGACCGAGATGTCGCTCGTCACATCGGGGCCGGGGAAGACGAACACCTTGAAGACGTAGAGCAGCAGGAGCGTCCGGCTGAGCCCCCAGGCCGTCAGGATCCAGACGTACGCCGGGATCCGGGTCCAACGTGCTCCAGCCATGCCCACCTCGTCCGTGTTCTCCGGCGCCTGAGCAGTCATGATGCCGGGGCGACCTGTGCAAGAGCCATGATGCTCGACCGTTCGGTACTGTCGCCACGATGCACAAGACGCTGATCGTGACCAACGACTTTCCGCCCAGGCCCGGCGGTATCCAGGCATTTCTGCACAACATGGCGCTGCGGCTGGACCCGGAGCGGGTCGTCGTCTACGCCTCCACCTGGAAGCGGAGCCGCGAGGGCGTCGAGGCCACGGCGGCCTTCGACGCCGAGCAGCCCTTCACCGTCGTACGCGACCGTACGACCATGCTGCTGCCGACGCCGCGGGTGACGCGGCGCGCCGTGTCGCTGCTGCGGGAGCACGGCTGTACGTCGGTGTGGTTCGGGGCGGCCGCGCCGCTCGGGCTGATGGCGCCCGCGCTGCGCCGCGCCGGGGCCGAACGTCTTGTGGCCACCACGCACGGCCACGAGGCCGGCTGGGCCCAGCTGCCCGCATCCCGCGGGCTGCTGCGCCGGATCGGCGACTCGACGGACACCCTCACCTACCTCGGCGAGTACACGCGCTCCCGGATCGCCGCCGCGCTGTCGCCCGAGGCGGCCGCGCGCATGGTCCAGCTGCCACCGGGCGTCGACGAGAAGACCTTCCACCCCGGCTCCGGCGGGGACGCGGTCCGCGCCCGGCTGGGCCTGACCGACCGGCCTGTCGTGGTCTGCGTCTCGCGCCTCGTGCCGCGCAAGGGGCAGGACACCCTCATCCGCGCGATGCCGCAGATCCTGGCGAAGGAGCCGGATGCCGTGCTGCTCGTCGTGGGCGGCGGGCCGTACGAGAAGGAGCTGCGGCGCCTCGCGGAGGAGACCGGGGTCACCCGGTCCGTACGGCTCACCGGGGCCGTGCCCTGGGAGGAGCTCCCCGCCCACTACGGCGCCGGTGACGTGTTCGCCATGCCGTGCCGTACGCGGCGCGGCGGTCTCGACGTCGAGGGGCTCGGGATCGTGTACCTGGAGGCGTCCGCGACCGGGCTTCCCGTCGTCGCGGGGGACTCCGGCGGGGCGCCGGACGCGGTGCTCGACGGGGAGACCGGGTGGGTCGTCCCTGGCGGCGACCCCGGCGCCTCCGCCGAGCGGATCGTCACCCTGCTCGCCGATCCGGAACTGCGCAAGCGGATGGGCGAGCGGGGCCGGGAGTGGGTCGAGGAGCGGTGGCGGTGGGATCTACTGGCGGAGCGGCTTGAGGCGCTGCTGTAGGGGAAAGCGAACAGGGCCCCCGCGAGGGGGCCCTGTTCGATGCAGGCGCACCGCCGTCGTGGCGTTGTGCCCACCCGTTCCGCCCTGCGGAACGCCTGCCCACAACGAGGGGCTACCCGCGATAGATCGCCTCGATCTCGTCCGCGAAGTCCTTCGCCACCACATTCCGCTTCAGCTTCAGCGACGGGGTCAGATGCCCGGAGTCCTCGGTGAACTGCGTCGCGAGGATGCGGAACTTGCGTACGGACTCGGCCTTGGAGACGGCCGCGTTGCCGTCGTCCACGGCGCTCTGGATGGCCGCGACGAGGTCGGGATCATCGCGCAGGGACGCCGCTGTGGAGCCGGCCGGCTTGCCGTGGTCCTCGGCCCAGCGGCCCAGGAACTCCTCGTCGATGGTGACGAGCGCGCCCACGAACGGGCGGCCGTCGCCGACGACCATGCACTCGGCGACGAGCGCGTGCGCCCGGATACGGTCCTCGATCACCGCCGGGGCCACGTTCTTGCCGCCCGCGGTGACGATGATCTCCTTCTTGCGGCCGGTGATGCTGAGGTAGCCGTCCTCGTCGAGCGTGCCGATGTCGCCGGTGTGGAACCACCCGTCGGCCAGCGCCTCCTCGGTCGCGCCCGGGTTGTTCCAGTACTCCTTGAACAGGTGCTCACCGTGCAGCAGGACCTCGCCGTCGTCCGCGATCCGCACGACAGACCCGGGCAGCGGCTGCCCGACCGTGCCGATCTTCGCCCGGTCCCAGGGGTTGAAGGCCGTGGCCGCGCAGGACTCCGTGAGGCCGTAGCCCTCCAGGACCGTGAAGCCGATGCCGCGGAAGAAGTGGCCGAGGCGCTCACCCAGCGGCGCGCCGCCCGAGATCGCGTACTCCCCGCGCCCGCCGAGCACGGCGCGCAGCTTGCTGTAGACGAGCTTGTCGAAGGTCTTGTGCTTGATCTTCAGGCCGAGCGACGGGCCCGACGGGGTGTCGAGGGCCCGGCTGTACGCGATGGCCGTGTCCGCGGCCTTGTCGAAGATCTTGCCCTTGCCGTCCGCCTGCGCCTTGGCCCGCGCCGAGTTGTAGACCTTCTCGAAGACGCGCGGCACGCCGAGGATCAACGTCGGCCGGAACGAGGCCAGTTCGTCGGTCAGGTTCTTGATGTCCGGCACGCAGCCGAGCTTGATCGGCGCCATCATCGGCGCCACCTGCACCAGCCGCCCGAAGACATGGGCCAGCGGCAGGAACAGCAGCACCGAGCACTCGCCGGTACGGAACAGCGGCCGCATCCGCTCGACGAGGTTGCCGCACTCCGCGAAGAAGCTGCGGTGCGTCAGCACACAGCCCTTCGGGCGGCCCGTTGTGCCCGAGGTGTAGACGATGGTCGCCGGGTCGTCCGCCTTGGCGATGGAGCTGCGCTCCTCGACGGTCGCGTCGTCGACGTCCTTGCCGACGCGCCGCAGCACGTCGACGGCGCCGGCCTCGATCTGCCAGACCGGGCCGAGTGCGGGCAGCCGGTCGCGTACGGACTCCACGGCGGCCGCGTGCGTGTCGAGCTCCACGATGCAGGCGACCGCGCCCGAGTCACCGAGGATCCACTGCACCTGCTCCGGCGAACTGGTCTCGTACACCGGCACGGTGACCGCGCCCGCGCTCCAGATCGCGAAGTCCAGGAGCGTCCACTCGTAGCGCGTGCGGGACATCAGCCCCACGCGGTCGCCCGGACGTACTCCGGAGGCGATCAGGCCCTTGGCGGCGGCCTGTACCTCGGCGAGGAAGGCCGCGGCGGTGACGTCCTGCCAGACGCCGTCGACCTTGCGGGCGATGACGGCGACGTCCGGATGCTGTGCGGCGTTTCTGCGGACGATGTCGGTCAGGTTGCCGTCCGCAGGGACCTCGTACAGGGCCGGAAGGCTGAACTCGCGCAAGACTGCTGCTCCTCATAGGGCACTGGCGCCACGACGGTGTGCGTATGCGACGGTGCGGTCCAAGGCTCGGGCAGGGCGTGCTCATCGGGAGTCAGTAGTTGAAACCCTGAGCACAACTGGACTGCCCGGACGTTACCGATCGGTACGGCCTCTCCGATAGGGGGTCAGGGCCAGATGTTCGCTGCGTCACATGTGCATGGCGATGCTTCGGGCACAGTAGTCCAAGCAATTCCCGACTGGGAAGTTACCGCAGGTCCGGGCCCCTCTACCCACGTTTGACCGGCAGCTCTAGGGTGATCACCATGGCAGCTACACACATCGATTACAGCAGGACCAGAATCCACGTGGTCAGCGATGTGCACGGCAACGCCCGCGACCTGGCGAGAGCCGGCGACGGCGCCGACGCGCTGGTCTGCCTCGGAGACCTCGTCCTCTTCCTCGACTACGCCGACCACTCCCGCGGCATCTTCCCCGATCTCTTCGGCCGGGAGAACGCCGACCGCATCGTCGAACTGCGCACCGCCCGCCGCTTCGAGGAGGCCCGCGCCTTCGGCGCCGCGCTGTGGGCCGGCATCGGCACGGACCGTGCGACGGCCATCGAGAAGGCGGTACGCAAGCAGTACGCCGAGATGTTCGCGGCCTTCCCCACCCCGACGTACGCCACCTACGGCAACGTCGACATGCCGGACCTCTGGCCCGAGTACGCGGGACCCGGCACCACCGTGCTCGACGGCGAGCGCGTCGAGATCGGCGGCCTGGTCTTCGGCTTCGTCGGCGGCGGCCTGCGCACCCCGATGCGTACGCCCTACGAGATCAGCGACGAGGAGTACGCCGCCAAGATCGAGGCCGTCGGCGAGGTCGACGTGCTGTGCACGCACATCCCGCCGGAGGTCCCCGAGCTCGTCTACGACACGGTGGCGCGCCGCTTCGAGCGCGGCAGCCGCGCCCTCCTGGACGCGATCCGGCGCACCCGGCCCCGCTACTCGCTGTTCGGCCACGTCCACCAGCCGCTGGTGCGCCGCATGCGCATCGGGGCCACGGAGTGCGTGAACGTCGGGCACTTCGCGGGCTCCGGCCGGCCCTTCGCCCTGGAGTGGTGAGGGCTCGGCGGGGTGTGCGGGACGCGAGACGCGAGGACGGGTGACGGCATGCGGACGTGTGCGCGGTAGCCTTCACGCTGCATGGACACCTGCCCTGAGCGGACCGTAACTGGAGGAGCCACGGCGATGGCGGAATACACCAGCTCGAGCATCACCATCGAGGCGGCACCGGCCGACGTCATGGCGGTGATCGCCGACTTCGCCCGCTACCCGGACTGGACGGGCGAGGTGAAGGAGGCCGAGGTCCTGGCCACCGACGACAAGGGCCGCGCCGAGCAGGTGCGCCTCGTCATGGACGCGGGCGCGATCAAGGACGATCAGACGCTGGCGTACACCTGGACGGGCGAGAACGAGGTCAGCTGGACCCTCGTCAAGTCCCAGATGCTGCGCTCCCTGGACGGCTCGTACATCCTCAAGCCCGCGGGCCCGGGCGCCACCGAGGTCACCTACCAGCTGACCGTCGATGTCAAGATCCCCATGCTCGGCATGATCAAGCGCAAGGCGGAGAAGGTCATCATCGACCGCGCCCTGGCAGGCCTGAAGAAGCGCGTCGAGTCGAAGTAGCCAGCAGCCGTTGCTCCCGTTGTGGGCAGTCGCTCCGCGTGACTCGTTGTGGGCAATCGTTCCTCCCCCAGTGCCTTAAGGGCCTGGGCGGTACCCCAGGGCGGAACGGGTGAGCACAACCCACGACGGCGGGTGCCGCTTCCAGTACCTAAGCCCCGCTAGGGAGCCCATGCGCACCATCCTCCTGACCGGCCCCGGCGGCGCCGGCCGCACCACCCTCGCGGCGGCCACCGCACTCCAGGCCGCCCGCCAGGGCACCCGCACCCTCGTGATCTCCGCCGACCGCACCGACACCCTGGGCGCCGCACTCGGCGTGCCCACCGGCGCGGACCCGGTCCAGCCGGAGCCGGGCCTCACGGCGGTGCGGCCCGACCCGGCGGAGGGGTTCCGGGACGACCTGCTCACCTTCCAGGACCGCGCCGCCCCGGCGCTGGACCTGCTGGGCGCCGCCCGCCTCGACGACGAGGAGCTCACGCCCCTCCCCGGCAGCGCCGAACTGGCCCTGCTGCGCGCCCTGCGCGACGCGGCAGCGGCCCCGTACGACCTGCTGGTCGTGGACCTGCCCCCGACCCCGGAGGCCGTCGACGTCCTCGCGCTGCCGGAACAGCTGCGCCGCTATCTGCGCCGGCTGCTGCCCCCGGAACGGCAGGCCGCCCGCGCGCTGCGCCCGATGCTCGGCCGCATCGCCGGCGTCCCCATGCCCGGCGCCTGGCTGTACGAGACGGCCGCCCGGTGGGACCTCGAACTCGCAGGCGTCCAGGCCGTCATCGAGGACCCGGCCACGACGGTACGGCTGGTCGCCGAGCCGGGCCCCGCGGGCGCCGACGCCGTGCGTACCGCCGCCACCGGCCTCGCCCTGCACGGGCTGCGCACGGACGCGCTGATCGCCAACCGCGTGCTGCCCGAGGCGTCCGCCGACCCGTGGCTCGGCGGCCTCGCCGCCCAGCAGCGCAAGGTGCTCGCCGAGTGGGACGGCGCGTACACGGTCCGCGAAGTGGCGCACCTGGGCCGGGACCCACGCGGCGCCGACGACCTGGCGGCCCTCGACGCGCCCCCGCCCTCGGCCGCCCCCGCCCCGGTGGAATGGCCCGTCGCCGACCGTCTCGCCGACGACGGCGTGCTGGTCTGGCACATCCCGCTCCCCGGCGGTGCCCGGGACGAGCTCGAGCTGATCCGCCGGGGCGACGAACTCGTCGTCACCGCCGGGCGGTTCCGCCGGATCGTCCCGCTGCCGTCGGCGCTGCGCCGCTGCACCGTGGACGGGGCGGGCCTGCGCGACGGCGAGCTGCGCATCCGTTTCGCCCCGGACCCGGATCTGTGGCCCGGTACGGTGAAGGGCGCACCGCCGTTCGGGTAACGTCGAAGACACCAGCCCCGGTCCCTGCAGGAGTCTGTCCTCATGAGTGACGCCACCGACCACCCCGACTCCGGACCCGCCGACGAGGCGCACGTCCCGGGCGAGGACGCGCAGGCCGCCGGACCGTTCGACGCCGACGCCTGGGCGAAGGCCTGCGCCGAGGACCTCGAGGCCGAGAAGGCGCGCCGCCGCGCCTCGCAGGGGGCCCAGCCCGGTTCGGCAGCCGAGGAGCTGCGCAAACTCGTCGACGCCGTGGCGGACAAGCTCTCCGGCCTCCAGTCGCCGCTGTTCGGCGCGGCCGCGGGAGGTGCGGCGCAGCAGATGGTCAACCAGTTCGTGCAGCAGGCCAAGGCCGCCGTCGAGCCCGTGATCGAGCGCAATCCGGAGGTCTTCGACCACCTGGCGGCCGCCGGCTCCGAGCTCCTCGCCGCCTACCGCTCCGCCGTCGAGGCACAGGAACGGCGGTGGACCCGCGGCCCCGGCCCCAAGGACGACGGACCGGGTCCCGGGGAACACATCGACCTGGACTGAGAGCGTCCCCAGCAGGCGGTACGGTGGGCCTTAGCGGGGCTCGACCGAAAACTGAGGGACACATGGGACTCACCATCGGCGTCGACATCGGCGGCACGAAGATCGCGGCCGGCGTGGTCGATGAGGAAGGCAACATCCTCTCGACCTTCAAGGTGCCGACCCCCACCACACCGCAGGCCATCGTGGACGCCATCGCCTCCGCCGTGGAGGGCGCGCGGGCAGGCCACGAGATCGTCGGCGTGGGCATCGGCGCGGCGGGGTACGTCAACCGCCAGCGCTCCACCGTGTACTTCGCACCCAACATCGACTGGCGGCAGGAGCCGCTGAAGGCCGAGGTGGAGGACCGCGTAGGCCTCCCGGTCGTCGTCGAGAACGACGCCAACGCGGCCGCCTGGGGCGAGTACAAGTTCGGCGCGGGCAAGGGCCACCGCAACGTCATCTGCATCACCCTGGGCACCGGCCTCGGCGGCGGCATCATCATCGGCAACAAGCTGCGACGCGGCCACTTCGGCGTGGCCGCCGAGTTCGGGCACATCCGCATGGTGCCCGACGGCCTGCTGTGCGGCTGCGGCAGCCAGGGCTGCTGGGAGCAGTACGCATCGGGGCGCGCCCTCGTGCGGTACGCGAAGCAGCGGGCCAACGCCACCCCCGAGAACGCGCAGATCCTGCTCTCCATGGGCGACGGCACGCCCGACGGCATCGAGGGCAAGCACATCTCGATGGCCGCCCGCCAAGGCGACCCCGTCGCCGTCGACTCGTACCGCGAGCTGGCCCGCTGGGCCGGAGCGGGCCTCGCCGACCTGGCATCGCTCTTCGACCCGTCGGCGTTCATCGTCGGCGGCGGGCTCTCGGACGAGGGCGAGCTGGTCCTCGACCCGATCCGCAAGTCGTACAAGCGCTGGCTGGTCGGCGGCAACTGGCGGCCCGTGGCCGACGTCATCGCCGCCCAGCTCGGCAACAAGGCCGGCCTGGTCGGCGCCGCGGACCTGGCCCGCGAGCCCGACCCGATCATGTAGCACGAGGCGTCACGCGTGACACGGCAGCGCCCGCCGCGCCCCATGGGGGCCACGG
>NZ_LOHS01000090.1 GCF_001642995.1 Streptomyces jeddahensis | reverse complement strand
ATGGTACTGCAGGGGGGACCCTGTGGGAGAGTAGGACGCCGCCGAACAATCTTTGGAGGACCTCTGGTCCCAGCGTTCATGCTGGGACCAGAGGTCCTTTTTTGTTTTTCCCAAGCGCGCACTTAGTAGCCGGGTGCGCAAGAATGAATGCGGTACCGCAGACAGGAGCCACCGATGTCCCCCAACTCTCCCGACGATCGACCGGAGCGCGACCAGCGCCGCCGGGACAGTGGTGACCGCGGCGGATACCGCGGGGAGCGCCGCGACAGCGATCGCGGTGGCTACGGCGATCGCGGGGGCCAGGGCCGTCGTGACGACCGTGATCGTGGCGGCCGGCGCTTCGGCGAGCGGAGCGACGACCGCAGGGGCGATCGCCGCGACGACCGCCGTGAGGGCGACCGCGGTGACCGTGGTGGGTTCCGCCGCGATGACCGCCGTGACGATCGCCGTGATGACCGCAGGGACGACCGACGCGGCGGGTTCCGGCGCGAGGACGACCGTGGTGGTTTCCGTCGCGATGACCGCCGCGATGACCGGCGCGAAGGCGAGCGCGGCGACCGTGGTGGTTTCCGCCGTGATGACCGTCGCGATGATCGGCGTGACGGCGAGCGCGGCGACCGTGGTGGGTTCCGCCGCGACGACAGCCGCGGAGGCGGTTACCGCGGGCGCGACGACCGTGACCGCGACCGCGGCGGACGTCCTGCGTTCCGCCGTGACGACCGGCCTGGCGGGCCGCGTCGGGAGGAGCGTCGTGACGACCGTGACGGCGGCTTCCGCAGGGACGGCGACCGTCAGGGCTTCCGTCGCGATGACCGGCGTGACGGCGAGCGCGCCGACCGGGGTGGATTCCGTCGTGACGATCGGCGGGACGACCGTCGTGAGGGCGACCGCGGGGATCGTGGGGGTTTCCGCCGTGACGACCGGCGCGACGCTGATCGCGGGGGCTACGGCCGTCGTGACGCCCGAGGTGGCTTCCGCGGTGGCGCTCGCTACGACGATCGGCGTGATGACCGTCGCGATGATCGACGTGACGGCGAGCGCGGCGAGCGCGGCGACCGTGGTGGGTTCCGCCGCGACGACAGCCGCGGAGGCGGCTACCGCGGACGCGACGAACGTGCCCGCGACGAACGTGGCCGTGACGACCGCGGACGTGGCCCGCGTCGGGACGACAGCAGGGGCCGCCCCGGTGGCTTCCGCGGCAGAGACGACCGCCGTGACGACCGCCGAGACGACCGGCGTGGCGGCGGCCGCTTCCGTGACGAACGCGGCCGGGACCGCGACAGGGGTGACCGCGAACGCGAGCCCATCAAGCGGCTGCCGATCCCCGAGGACGTCACGGGCGAGGAGATCGACAAGGACGTACGGCAGGAGCTGCAGAGCCTGCCCAAGACGCTTGCCGAAGACGTCGCCAGGAATCTCGTGATGGTGGCCCGGCTCATCGACGAGGACCCCGAGGGTGCCTACGCGTACTCGAAGGTCGCGCTGCGGCTCGCCTCGCGCGTCGCCGCCGTGCGCGAGGCCGCCGGCTTCGCCGCGTACGCGAATCAGAAGTACAGCGAGGCCCTCGCCGAGTTCCGGGCCGCGCGCCGGATGACCGGACACGTGGAGCTGTGGCCCGTGATGGCCGACTGCGAGCGCGGTCTCGGGCGGCCCGAGAAGGCGCTCGACATGGCCGGTGCGCCCGAGGTGAACAAGCTCGACAAGGCCGGTCAGGTCGAGATGCGGCTCGTGGCAGCCGGGGCGCGGCGCGACATGGGGCAGCTCGACGCGGCCATCGTCACACTGCAGAGCCCCGAGCTGGCGTCCAACTCCGTGCAGCCCTGGACAGCGCGTCTGCGGTACGCGTACGCCGACGCGCTGCTCGCGGCCGGCCGCGAGTCCGAGGCACGCGAGTGGTTCGCGAAGGCCGTCGAGTCCGACAAGGACGGCAGCACGGACGCCTCCGACCGGCTGGCGGAGCTGGACGGTGTCGAGTTCGTCGACGCTCTCGACGAGTCGGAGACCGAGTACGAGGGCGAGGGTGAACCTGAGCCGGACGAGTCCCCGGCCGAGGCCACGCCCCAGCCGGTGTCCGAGCCGACGCCCGAGACCTCGCCCGTGTCCGCGGCTGACGAGGACGGCGAGAAGACGGCGGGCAGCGCGAACGCCGAGGCCTGACGGAGCGCGCAGTACGCAGTGACCGCGCGCAGCACGCAGCAACACGTAAGGGCGGGACCTTCACCGGGGTCCCGCCCTTACGTGTTTGTTGCTCGCTTCCGTGGTGCGAGCCGCTCAGTGCACCAAGCTGCGCAGCACGAGACCGGTCGCCGGTTTCGGGCCGAAGGACGTGGACTTGCGCGGCATGGTGACACCCTGCTGGGCGAGGTCGCGTACGACGTCCTCGTGGACCGGATGCATCAGGACGGCCGTTCCGCCGTCGCGTTCCGCCTTGGCGACCGTGGCTGCCGTGTCGTGTATGTACGCGATGTGTTCCGGTGTGTCCGGGATCCGCCAGACGTGGTCGAGCAGAGTGGAGTGCAGGACCGCCGCGTCGAGGGCGCGCCAGGCTCGGGGGCGGTCGCTCGGGACCGTCGTATCGAGGAGCGCGGGAGACAGGCGGTCGACCAGATGGAAGCGGCCGCTCCCGCCGCCCGCCGTCAGCCCCGTGCCCTCGCCGGCGAGGAGGAACGCGTTGCCCTCGCTCGCGGCCTCGGCCAGCTCTTCGAGTGCGTCCGGCAAAGGGCCCTCGACCGTGCGCACGCGGACAGCGCCCGACTGGGCCTTGAGGGCGGTCAGGGCATCGGCGAGCGGCAGGCGGTGCAGGAGGCGGTGGATCGCCCTGACGCGCAGCGGATAGCGTGCGGTGTCCACCAGGAGGACCAGGCCGAAGTCCCAGGGGCCGGGCGACGGGTGTTCGGCGCGCAGACGCAGGTACGTCGCCCAGCGGTGGTGGCCGTCCGCGATCACGGCCTGGTGGTGGGCCAGATCCGACCGGATCTCGTCCACGTCGGCCGCGTCGGTCACCGACCAAAGGCGGTGGCTGACGCCGTCCTCGGTGGTCGTGGCGAGCAGCGGCGGGCGCAGGACGGTCCGCTCGACGACGGCGGAGGTACCGCCGTTCCCGCCGATGCCGCTCGGGCCCTCCGCGGCGACGCCCTCGGCGGCAAGGCCCTCCGCGGTGCCGTTGCCGCGGTACGTCAGCAGCAGCGGCTCCAGATTCGCGGCCGTCGCACGCATCAGGGCCGCGCGGTCCGCGACGATGTGCGGCATCACCTCCTCGTGCGGGAGGACGATGCCCTCCGCTGCTTCCGAGAGGCGCAGCGCGCCGATGACCCCGCGCTGCAGCACGTCGCCGCTGCGCTGCTCGTAGACGTACAGGCCGGGCTCCGGGTCGGGGGCCAGGACGCCCTCCGACAACCAGCGGGCGAGAGTGTCGGCAGCCCGCTCGTTGCGGGTCTCCGGGCCGTTCTGCGGGAGGATCAGCCGGACGATGTTGTGCGGGTCGGCGGACTCGAGGTGGTGCAGGCCGTCGGGCCGGACGACCACGTCGTACGGCGGCGAGGTGACGGCGGCCAGGCTGCGGACCCGCTCCGGGACGTACCGCACGCCCCGGAAGGGGATCAGGTCGAGGCCGCCCGTCCCTGGAGGTGCCGCGTGGCCTGCAGTGTTCATTGCTGCATCGTAAGTGTGTCAGTGTCATGCGGGATGATCGGGGGAGTGGGATCGAACGAGGAGCGATGCGTAATGAGCCAGACCGTCCCGGCCCCCAGGACGCGCCCTGAGAGCAGCGAGAGGGCGCTGAACGAGGCCTACGACACGGCGCTGCTCGACCTGGACGGAGTGGTGTACGCGGGCGGGCACGCGATCGTGCACGCCGTGGAGTCGCTCAGCCTTGCGCGTGACGGCGGGATGCATTTGGCGTACGTGACCAACAACGCGCTGCGTACGCCGGACGCCGTGGCCGCGCATCTGACGGAGCTCGGGATTCCGGCGGCGGCTTCGGACGTCATCACCTCGGCGCAGGCCGTGGCCCGGCTCATTAGCGATCAGGTTCCTCAGGGCGCGCGTGTGCTGGTGGTCGGTGGGGACGGGCTGCGGGTCGGGCTGCGCGAGCGGGGTCTCGAGCCGGTGGAGTCCGCGGACGACGATCCGGTGGCGGTGGTGCAGGGGTACGGCGGGCCTGAGCTGCCCTGGGGACGGTTCGCGGAGGCCTGCTACGCGATCGCGCGAGGGGTGCCGTGGTTCGCGTCCAACACGGATTTCACCATCCCGAGTGCGCGGGGCATCGCGCCGGGCAACGGAGCGGCGGTGGAGGTCGTACGGATCGCCACGGGCGCGGAGCCACAGGTGGCCGGCAAGCCACTGCCGCCCATGCACCGGGAGACGATCCTGCGGACGGGGGCCGAGCGGCCGCTCGTCGTGGGGGACCGGCTGGACACGGACATCGAAGGCGCGTTCAACGGCGGCGTGGACTCGCTCCTCGTGCTGACCGGCGTGACGGACGGCGCCCAGCTGCTGGCCGCCGTGCCGGAGCACCGGCCGACGTATGTGGACGCCGACCTGCGGGGGCTGCTCACCGGGCAGCCCGAGGTCGTCGCGGACGGTCGAGGGTTCCGCTGCGGTGGCTGGACGGCGACGGCGGGGGAGGAGCGATTGGAGCTGGACGGTGACGGCGAGGCCCTCGACGGGCTGCGGGCGCTGTGCGCGGCTGCCTGGACGGTGGCCGGGGACGGCGCCTGCCGGTTGGACGGGGAGAAGGCGCTGGCGCGGCTGGGGCTCTGAGAGACGCTCGTTGAGAGCGCCCGATCGCGGAGGCTGAGCCGGGAGAGGCGAGTTGGGAGGGGACAGAGGATCGAGACGAGATAGCAGGGTAGGCTAACCTAACCGGGTGTTGGTCGACAGTCCTCCCGAACAGCGCGCGGAGACCGCCCCCGCGCCCCCCAACCGCCGGGCGATACGCGCCGTCGGGCTCCTGGTGTCCGTTGTGATCCTCGCGCTCGTCGCGGTGGCGAGCATCGCGATCGGCGCGAAGCAGCTGCCGCTGGACCAGGTCTGGCACGGCCTGTTCCACGACACCGGGACGTACGGGGACGTGGTGGTCGGCGAGCGGCTGTCACGCACCGTCCTCGGTCTGCTCGCCGGTGCCGCGCTCGGCCTGTCCGGCGCCGTCCTCCAGGCGCTCACCCGGAACCCGCTGGCCGACCCGGGACTGCTCGGCATCAACGCGGGCGCGTCCGCCGCGGTGGTCACCGCCATCACGTACTTCGGCGTCACCTCGCTGAGCGGCTACGTCTGGTTCGCGTTCCTCGGCGCCGCAGCGGTAGGGGCGCTGGTCTGGTTCCTCGGCGGCAGCCGGGGCGCGACGCCGGTGCGACTCGCGCTGGCGGGCACCGCGATCAGTGCCGCGCTCTACGGCTATCTGCAGGCCGTGATGATCATGGACAACGCGGCGCTCGGCAAGATGCGCTTCTGGACGGTCGGTTCGCTGGCCTCGGCCACCGACTCGACCATCACGCAGGTCCTGCCCTTCCTCCTCGTCGGCACGGTCGTCGCGCTGTTCCTCGCCCGGCCGCTGAACGCCGTGGCCATGGGTGACGACACCGCCCGCGCACTCGGCGCCAACCTCAACCGCACTCGGGCACTGTCCATGGCCGCGGCCACCGTGCTGTGCGGGGCCGCGACCGCCGCCTGCGGGCCGATCGTCTTCGTCGGGCTGATGGTCCCGCACGTCGTCCGGTCCTTCACCGGGCCCGACCTGCGCTGGATCCTGCCGTACGCGACCGTCCTGTCTCCTGTGCTCCTGCTCGGCGCCGACGTCATCGGACGGATGGTCGCCCGGCCGGCGGAACTCCAGGTCGGCATCGTCACCGCGGTCCTCGGCGGCCCGGTCTTCATCTATCTCGTACGACGGCGGAGGACGGCGCAGCTGTGAAGGTTATGAGCAAGCCCGCGTCGCGCCAGAACAAGCCCGCGTCGCGCCAGAACAAGCCCGCGTCGCGCCAGAACAAGCCCGCCGTGCGCAGTCGTGCCTTCCGCACCCCGGGCGGACTCTCGGTCCGCCTGGACGTGAGGGCGTTCACCGTCGTCGTCCTGCTGCTCGTGGCGGCGCTCGCCGCGAGTGTCGTACTGATCGGCACGGGCGACTTCCCGATCCCGGCCGCCGACGTCCTCAGGACGCTGGCCGGGAACGGCGACGCGGGCCAGGAGTTCATCGTCAACGAGCTGCGGCTGCCGCGGGTCCTGGTCGGCCTGCTGGTCGGGGCCTCGCTCGGGCTCGGCGGGGCGCTGTTCCAGTCCATCTCCCGCAATCCGCTGGGCAGTCCGGACGTCCTCGGGCTCGGGCAGGGCGCGACCGCCGGGGCGCTCGTCATGATCGTGCTGTTCTCCGGCAGCGCGACCCAGGTCGCCCTCGGCGCCCTGGTCGGCGGCCTGGCGACCGGCCTGGCGATCTATCTGCTCGCCTGGAAGCGGGGCGTGCACGGCTACCGGCTGGTGCTGGTCGGCATCGGCGTGTCCGCCATCGTCACGGCGGTCAACGGCTACCTCCTCACCAAGGCCGACCTCGTCGACGCGGCCCGCGCGGTCGTGTGGATGACCGGCTCCCTCAACGGCCGCGACTGGTCCCAGGTCTGGCCGCTGCTCGTCATGTGCGCCGTCCTCGTACCGCTGGTGCTGGGGAACGCGCGCGGGCTGCGGATGATGGAGATGGGCGACGACGTGTCGTACGCCCTCGGGGTGCGCGTTGAACGCGTACGGCTGCTGCTGATGGTGTCGGCCGTGCTGCTCACCGCGGGGGCCACCGCGGCAGCTGGACCGGTCAGCTTCGTGGCCCTCACCGCGCCGCAGCTCGCCCGGCGGCTGACCCGCTCGCCGGGACCCAACCTGGTGCCCTCGCTCTGCATGGGCGCGACTCTGCTGATCGTCGCGGACTGGGCCTCACAGCGGGCCTTCGGCGCGGACCAGCTGCCCGTCGGCGTGGTCACCGGAGTGCTGGGCGGCGTCTATCTGCTGTGGCTGCTCGTCACGGAGCGGAAGGCGGGACGGGTATGACGAGGGCGCAGCCGTCCGGGCAGCAGTCAGCCGGGCAGTCGGCGCCCCGGCCCACCCGCCACCGACTCGAAGACCACCTCTAGGAGTGCCTCTGTGAACCGGCTCATCGCCGACGACGTCACCATCGGCTACGACCAGCGCGTCATCGCGGAGAAGCTGTCGGTCGAGATACCCGACAACTCGTTCACCGTCATCGTCGGGCCGAACGCCTGCGGCAAGTCCACGCTGCTGCGCGCGCTGTCACGGATGCTGAAGCCGACGCACGGCCGGGTGCTGCTCGACGGGCAGGTCATCCAGTCGATGCCCGCGAAGAAGGTGGCCCGTACGCTCGGTCTGCTGCCGCAGTCCTCGATCGCGCCGGACGGGATCACGGTCGGCGACCTCGTGGGGCGCGGGCGCTACCCGCACCAGGGACTGCTGCGCCAGTGGTCGTCCGAGGACGAGCGGATCGTGCGCGAGTCGATGGAGTCGACCGGTGTCGCCGACCTCGCGGACCGCTATGTGGACGAACTGTCCGGCGGTCAGCGCCAGCGCGTCTGGATCGCCATGGCCCTCGCCCAGCAGACGCCTCTGCTGCTCCTGGACGAGCCGACGACATACCTGGACATCCAGCACCAGATCGACGTACTGGATCTCTGCGCGGAGCTTCACGAGGAGCAGGGGCGGACGCTGGTCGCGGTCCTGCACGACCTGAACCACGCGGCCCGGTACGCCACCCACCTCATCGCCCTGCGCGGCGGCGAGGTCATCGCGGAGGGCGCGCCGTCGGACATCGTGACGGCGGACCTTGTCGAGCGTGTGTTCGGCATGCGGTGCCAGGTCATCGACGACCCGGAGACCGGCACGCCGCTGGTGGTGCCGGCGGCGCGGAAGCGGCGGTCGGCCGCGGTGAGCGCAGGTGCGGTTACAACAGGCTCCTGAGGCGGAACAGGTCGAACAGTCCCGCCTCCAGCCTCACCCGGCCGGAGCCCCAGGCCTTCGCGAAGTTCAGCTCGCCGTTGACGAGGGCCACCAGGTCGTCGCCCGTCATGGCGAGCCGGATCTGGGCCTTGTCCCGCGGCGGGCCCTGCAGCGTGTCCAGCACCTCGATCCGGCCGCCCTTGAGGCGGCCGGTGAAGGTGATGTCGAGGTCGGTGATATGGCAGCTCAGCGAGCGGTCGAGCTCCGCAGCCTTGCGTACGGCACCATCGGCGCCCGCCATATTGTCGGAGAGCTTCTCGAGCGCGCTGAGGCACTCCTCTTTCGTGGCCATCGCGAACGACGGTACCCCAGCGCTTCGCGGTAGCGTCAGGGCATGAACGACTCAGTGCCGGGGCCCGGGGTTTCCGGGCCGGGAGACGCCAGCGAGGCCCAGGAGGCCTTCGCTGCCGAGGCTCATGTGACTGATGAGGCTTACGGGGCCGATGAGCCGAGTCTCGCGGAGAGCGCGGAGGCATACGAGCCTGCCGGTCCCGCCCCCCTCGGCGTCCCCCGCACCCCCACCGGCAACGCCGACGTCGACGCGCAGCTGGAGCGGCTGGCCGACGCCGACGACCTCGCCACGGACGGGCACATCGAGGTGTACGAGGATGTACATCGCGGGCTGCGCGACGCGCTGACCGCGCTCGACACACGTCCCGGCCCTCCGGGGCCGCCCGGCCCTCCGGGCCCGCCGGGATCCCGGGCACCCTCGCGGCCGCCAGGGCCCCCGAGCGCCTACGGAACCTACGGAGACAGGAGCTGAACCGAACGTGGCAGGAGTCGCACGCCGCCGCCTCGACGCCGAGCTGGTCCGCCGCAAGCTCGCCCGCTCGCGCGAGCACGCGAGCCAGCTGATCGCCGCCGGGCGCGTGACGGTCGGCGGCAACACCGCGACCAAGCCCGCCACGCAAGTGGAGACCGCCGCGGCCATCGTCGTCGCGAAGGACGACAGCGACCCCGACTACGTCTCGCGCGGCGGCCACAAGCTCGCGGGTGCGCTGAAGGCCTTCGTCCCGCTCGGCCTGGAGGTGGAGGGGCGGCGCGCGCTGGACGCCGGTGCGTCGACGGGCGGCTTCACCGACGTACTGCTGCGGGCCGGGGCGGCGCAGGTCGTCGCCGTCGACGTCGGCTACGGACAACTGGCCTGGTCACTCCAGAGCGATGAACGCGTCATCGTCAAGGATCGTACGAACGTACGCGAGTTGACGCTGGAGGCGATCGATGGAGAGCCCGTGGACCTGGTGGTCGGTGACCTGTCCTTCATCCCGCTCGGCCTGGTGCTGCCCGCCCTGGTGCGGTGCGCGGCGCCCGACGCGGACCTGGTGCTGATGGTCAAGCCGCAGTTCGAGGTCGGCAAGGAGCGGCTGGGCAGCGGAGGCGTCGTACGCAGCCCCGAGCTGCGGGCCGAGGCGGTACGCGGCGTTGCACAGCAGGCCGCCAAGCTGGGGCTCGGCGTGCGGGGCGTCACGGCGAGCCCGCTGCCGGGTCCTTCGGGGAACGTCGAGTACTTTCTGTGGCTGCGCGCCGGGGCGCCCGAGCTCGACCCGGCCGATGTCGACCGAGCAGTGGCGGAGGGGCCGCGGTGACTCAGACCGGACGTACGGTGTTCCTGCTCGCCCACACGGGGCGGCCCGCGGCCATCCGCAGCGCCGAACTCGTCGTGAAGGGGTTGCAGCGGTGCGGCCTGGGCGTACGGGTCCTGGAGTCGGAGGCCGTCGACCTGCCGTTGCCGCCCTCCGTCGAACTGGTGCCGGAGGCCACGCCCGAGGCCCTCGACGGCTGTGAGCTGCTGATCGTGCTCGGCGGCGACGGGACGCTGCTGCGCGGAGCGGAGTTCGCCCGCGCCTCGGGCGTGCCGATGCTGGGCGTCAACCTCGGCCGCGTCGGGTTTCTCGCGGAGGCCGAGCGGGACGACCTCGAGAAGGTCGTCGACCGGGTGGTCTCGAAGGACTACGAGGTCGAGGAGCGCATGACCGTCGACGTCGTCGTGCACAGCAACGGCGCCGTCGTGCACACCGACTGGGCGCTCAACGAGGCCGCCGTGCAGAAGATGTCGGCGGAGCGGATGCTCGAGGTCGTGCTCGAGATCGACGGCCGGCCGGTGACCGGCTTCGGCTGCGACGGCATCGTGTGCGCCACGCCCACCGGGTCGACGGCGTACGCGTTCTCGGCCGGCGGGCCCGTGGTGTGGCCGGAGGTGGAGGCGCTGCTGATGGTGCCGATCAGTGCGCATGCGCTGTTCGCGAAGCCGTTGGTGACGTCGCCGGATTCGGTGCTGGCTGTCGAGGTGCAGCCGCACACCCCGCACGGGGTGTTGTGGTGTGATGGGCGGCGGACGCTGGAGCTTCCGCCGGGGGCGCGGGTTGTGGTGAGTCGGGGGGCTGTGCCGGTGCGGTTGGCTCGGCTGCATCACGCCTCCTTCACGGACCGGTTGGTCGCGAAGTTCGCGTTGCCGGTTTCGGGGTGGCGCGGGGCGCCGCATTAGCCCTGCGGGCGGCGGTACGTGTTCCTGGGGCGCCGTACTTTCTCAGGGCGCCCGCCGTCGTGGGGCTGTGCCCACCCGTTCCGCCCTGCGGAACGATTGCCCACAGCGGGGCGGGACGGCTGCCCACAGCAGGGCGGGACGGCCGCGCACAGCAGGGGAACGGCTGCCCACAACGCAAGGGACGGGCCCCTCCGGCGGGTGATGTGGGCCCTCGTTACCTGCGGGTTCTTGGAAGCGGGGCGGGGGCCGTCGCACAGGCAGGGGCTGACCTCGTAAGGTCGTGTCCGTGTTGGAGGAGATGCGGATACGGTCGCTCGGAGTCATCGACGATGCTGTCGTCGAGCTGTCGCCCGGTTTCACCGCCGTGACGGGCGAGACCGGGGCGGGCAAGACGATGGTGGTCACCAGTCTCGGCCTGCTGCTGGGCGGGCGCGCCGACCCGGCGCTCGTGCGGATCGGTGCCAAGTCGGCGGTGGTCGAGGGGCGGATCACCGTACCCGCGGAGTCGTCCGCTCTCGTCCGCGCGGAGGAGGCGGGGGCCGAGCTCGACGACGGTGCGCTGCTGATCAGCCGTACCGTCTCCGCGGAGGGGCGGTCACGGGCGCATCTCGGCGGGCGGTCCGTGCCCGTGGGTGTGCTGGCCGAGCTCTCCGACGAGCTTGTCGCCGTGCACGGCCAGACCGACCAGCAGGGGCTGCTCAAGCTGTCCCGGCAGCGCCAGGCGCTCGACCGGTACGCGGGCGATGCGGTCGCCGTTCCGCTCGCCAAGTACACGGCGGCGTACCGGCGGCTGCGTGCCGTCACCGCGGAGCTCGACGAGATCACCACGCGCGCGCGGGAGCGTGCGCAGGAAGCCGACATGCTGCGCTTCGGCCTCGACGAGATCGCGGGCGTCGAGCCGCGCGCGGGCGAGGACGCCGAGCTCGCCGCCGAGGCGGAGCGGCTGGGCCATGCCGAGGCCCTGGCCTCCGCCGCCACGGCCGCGCATGCCGCGCTCGCGGGCAATCCCGAGGACCCGGAGGGTGTCGACGCGTCGACGCTCGTCGCGGGCGCACACCGGGCGCTGGAGGCCGTACGGTCCCACGACCCCGCCCTCGCCGGGCTCGCCGAGCGCATCGGCGAGATCGGGATCCTGCTGGGCGATGTGGCGGGGGAGCTCGCCGGGTACGCCGACGACCTCGACGCCGATCCGCTGCGGCTGGCCGCCGTGGAGGAGCGTCGGGCCGCCCTCAACCAGCTGACCCGCAAGTACGGCGAGAACATCGACGCCGTCCTCGCGTGGGCCGAGCAGAGTGCCGCCCGGCTCACCGAACTCGACGGCGACGACGAGCGGATCGGCGAGCTGACGGCCGAGCGGGACGCTCTGCGTGACGAACTCGCCGGGCTTGCCCAGGCTTTGACGGACGCCCGCACGGACGCCGCCGAGCGGTTCGGTGCGGCGGTCACCGCCGAGCTCGCCTCGCTCGCGATGCCGCACGCGCGCGTGACGCTCGACATCCGGCAGACCGAGGTGGCCGAGGGCGGCGACGGCGTCGAGGTGGGCGGGCGGACCGTCGCATACGGGCCCACGGGCGTCGACGAGGTCGAACTGCTGCTCGCCCCGCACCCGGGGGCGCCGCCGCGGCCCATCGCCAAGGGCGCATCGGGTGGTGAGCTGTCGCGCGTGATGCTCGCGGTCGAGGTCGTCTTCGCGGGCACCGACCCCGTGCCGACGTACCTCTTCGACGAGGTCGACGCGGGTGTCGGCGGCAAGGCCGCGGTCGAGATCGGCCGTCGGCTGGCCCGGCTCGCCAAGTCGGCGCAGGTCGTGGTGGTCACACATCTGCCCCAGGTGGCGGCCTTCGCGGATCGCCAGCTGCTCGTGGAGAAGACGAACGACGGTTCCGTGACCCGGTCCGGGGTCAAGATCCTCGAAGGCGAGGAGCGCATCCGCGAACTGTCGCGCATGCTGGCCGGCCAGGAGGACTCCGAGACGGCACGGGCGCACGCGGAGGAGCTGCTGGCGACGGCGCGTGCGGACGGCTAGTCGGCCCTTCCGCGGGCCCTCTTCTGGGCCTTCGGCCAGGCGCCACGCCCGTCTCCGTAAGGTGGCGGGCATGATCGGACTGTTGTCCAGCAGAGCCGCCGCGTTCGGACTCGCCGCGGGCGTCACGCGTGTCGTGTACGGGGAGTTGCGGCGGCGCTCGCCCGGCGGCGCCTCGCGGTGGGAGCGCCCGAACTACGCCGGGCGCACCGTGCATCTGGCCGCCGGGCCCGCGGTCGCCGCGGGGGCCGCTGTCGGCGCGCTGCCCGCCCGTACGCGGGGCGCCGCCGCGTTGGCCGTGCTGGCGGCCGGGGCGTGCGGGGCGTACGACGACGTCGCCGGTGCTGGTGACCCCAGGCGGGGTTTCCGTGCGCATCTGTCGGCGCTGCGCGACGGTGAGGTGACCAGCGGGGCGGTCAAGCTGTTCGGCATCTCGGCGGCCGGGCTCGCCGCCGGGGCGCTGCTCAAGGAGCGGCCCGTGGACCGGCTCCTGGCGGGCGTGGTGATCGCCGGCACCGCGCATCTCGTCAACCTCGTGGACGTACGGCCGGGAAGGGCCGCTGCCGCGGTGCTCGCCCTGGGCGCACCGGGACTGCTGCGGAAAGGGCCGGCCGGGATGCTGTCCGCCGCGTCCATGGGGGCAGCCACCGCCGTGCTCCCCGACGACGTCGCCGAGCGCACGATGGTCGGCGACACCGGTGCGCATGCGCTGGGCGCGGCGTTGGGCGCGGCGATCGTCGCGGGCAACGGCCGCGCGGGGCTTGCGGCGCACGCGGCCGGGCTGGTCGCGGCGGCGGTGTACGGCGACACGGTGAGCGCGCTGGCGCAGCAGGCGGGAGAGACGATCCGGCGGTGTGTCAGCGGGGGCCTGCAGTAGTGGGTTGATGCGGTTGTCCGACCAAAACGGCCAGCGTGTCGCCTGATTGGGTGACCCGATGGCGGCGTGTTGCCCGCTCCGACACGGTGACGGTCATCGGTCGGTGCCGGAACGTCCGTACGGGCTGGCATCCTTGAGGCTGTACGTCGACGATCCAGCACCCCGCCACACCAGGCTGTACGACGCACCACCGCAGCCCCACGCCGCCCCAGGAGCCCGGCCACAGTGAGCAGCCACACACCGCACGGCCACGCACCGCTGCGCACCGTGCAAGTGCTCGGCGGAGGCAGCGGGGGCAGCAGCGCCCACGTCCGCTCACTGGCCGCGGGCCTCGTCGCACGGGGCGTGCGGGTCACCGTGTGCGCGCCCACCGAGGTCGCGTCGGCGCTCGGCTTCCGGGACGTGGGCGCCCACCACATCCCCGTTCCGCGCCGCAGCGACCCGGCATCCGTGGCGGCGCTCCGCCTGGCCTGCGCGGATGCCGACCTGGTGCACGCGCACGGGCTGAACGCGGCCGTCCGTGCCGCGCTCGCCCTCAGCGGGCGCCGTACCCCGCTCGTCGTCACCTGGCACACGCGCACGCACGCCGAGGGGGCGCGCGCCCACCTGCTGCGCCTGCTCGAACGCCGGGTCGCCCGGTCCGCGTCGGTCGTGCTCGGCACGACGTCTGACCTGGTCGACCGGGCCCGCCGCCGCGGTGCGCGTGACGCGCGGCTCGCGGCCGTTGCGTTCCCCGGGCCGCGCGGGGCCGGGAGCTCGGCGGGTACGGACGACGACGCCGACCGGCCGCCGCGGCACAAGGTGCGCGCCGAACTGGGCGCCGTCGACCGCCCGTTGCTCATGGCCGTCGGAGCCCTCGAACAGCACCGGGGCTACGAGACGCTGCTGGACGCCACGCGCGCGTGGCGGCACCTCGACCCCGTACCGCTCGTGCTCATCGCCGGAGAGGGACCGTTGCGGGGTGCGCTGCAGCGGCGTATCGAGGACGAAGGGCTGCCCGTACGCCTCCTCGGCCGCCGCGACGACGTGCCGGAACTGCTCGCGGCCGCCGACCTCGCGCTGCTGCCCAGCCCCTGGGAGGCCCGCTCGGTCCTCGCCCAGGAGGCGCTCCACGCGCGCGTGCCGCTCGTCGCGACGGCCGTGGGCGGCGTGCCCGACCTGGTCGGGGACGCCGCGGAGCTCGTTCCGCCCGACGACGCGGAGGCGCTCGCGGACGCGGTCGTACGCCTTCTCGACGACCCCGGGCGCAGGGAGTGGCTCAGGGACCTGGGTGAGGCGCAGGCGGCCACCTGGCCGACGGAGGACGAAGCGGTCGCTCAAGTCCTCAGTGTCTACGACGAGTTGACGAGGACCCTGATGACGTAGAGGGGGACGCTGACAACGTTGAGAGGGACGCCGCCGACGTAGGTGAGCGGCGTCCGTCGACGATCCGGTCCTGACGCGGTCACGGCGCATGCCTCCGCGCCCGCAGCGCCAGGCTCAGGGTCAGCACCGTCTGCGGGTCGTCCAGGTCCGTGCCGAGGAGTTCGCTGATCCGGGCCAGGCGGTTGTAGAGCGTCTGCCGGTTGAGGTGCAGCTCGCGGGCCGTCTCCGCCTTGCGGCCCGCATGGGCCAGATACGTCTCCAGGGTCGGCAGGAGCGGCGGCTTCGAGCGGCGGTCGTGGTCGCGCAGCGGGCCGATCGCGCGGTCGACGAAGGCCGCGAGGTCCGGGTGGTCGCGCAGGCGCCACAGCAGCAGGTCGATGTCCAGGCGCTGCGCGTCGTACCACGGCCGGTCGGGCAGGCCCTGCGCCGCCGTCGCCGTCTCCGCGGCATGCCGCAGCCCCGCCGAGGCCGCCGCCCAGCCGCCTGCGACGCCGACCACCACGACCGGTGGCTGCCCGCCGGCCCGCTGCATGCCCGCGCGTTCCACGCCGGCCCGCAGCGCCACCGCGACCCGGTCCGCGACCGCCGTGCGCTCGGACTCCGAACGCAGCGCGAGCAGCAGCGGCACCCGCCCCTCGACCGGGCGTACGCCCAGCAGCACCGGCACGCCCACCGACGCCAGCTCCTCCGCGACGGCACGCGCCAGGACGGCCCAGCCGCCGCCCGGTGAGAGCCCGGCGGGCCCGTCCGGGAAACGCATCACGACCGGCAGCAGGGGTGCCTCGCCGGGCTTGAAGCCCAGGACCCCGGCCTGCGCCGGAGCATCATCGGCGGCGATGCGGCCCTCCGCGAGGTCGGTGAGGAAGTCGCCGCGGCCGCGGGCCGCCAGCTCCTCCTCCTGGCGGGCCTGCATGAGCACGACCGCGAGGATGCCCGCCGCCCGCTCCGCCGCCATGCGGTGCACGGGCTCGGTCGGGCTGGCGACCGCGAGCATCACCAGCCGGGCCCGCACCGAGCCGCTCGGGCCGTGCCCGCCGCCGGGGCCGCTCGTGGGGCCGCCGCCCAGGCCGCTGCTGCCGGGGCCCGCCCCCAGCC